>NZ_JBITDT010000010.1:201175-324785 GCF_044454415.1 Micromonospora sp. NPDC051543 | reverse complement strand
GCGAGCCCCCCCCCGTCCGCCACCACCCCCCCCACCCCCCCCCCCACCTCCCCCCCCCCCCCCCCCCCGCGGGGGGGGGGGGGGGGCCCCCCCCCCCCCCCCCCCCCCGACCGTGTTCCCGACGGATCGTCCGACCAGGAGATACCCGTGCGCCTGCTGCTCACCGTCACGGATCAGTCCACCCCCGCAACCGACTACCAGGTCGAGGCCGCCCTCGATTCCACCGTCGCGGAGCTCGCCGAGGCGCTGGCGGGGCGCCGTCCGGAACCCGGCACCCGAGCACCCACGATCTTCGTCGCCGGCGCTCCCCTGGACCCAGGGCTGACGCTCGCCGACGCCCCGCTCTGGCAGGGCAGCGTCGTCGAGCTGGATCGTCCGACGTCCGTGTCACCGCTACCGGTGGCCGGCCCGCTGGAGATCCGGGTGGTCAGCGGTCTCGGCGCCGGCAACCTGTACCCGCTCGCCATCGGCGAGCACGCCATCGGCGCCGCCGACGACAACCACGTCCGCGTACACGACGACCCGCTCGCTCCCGTGCTCGCCCAACTGCGGGTGACCGAGGACGGGGAGTGCTGGCTCCGTCCGACGGAGTCCGGCTTGTTGCTCGACCGCGTGGAGGTCGACGAGCAGGAGCGGATCTGGACGCCCGGGGCGCAACTCGCCGCGGGCTCCTCCCTGCTGGAGCTTTGCCGCCCCCTGCGGGACGAGGCCGCGCTCCAGATCTCGGAGGACCGTACGGGCCTCGACTACAACCGTCCGCCCCGCCTCCTGCCCGCGGCGCGGACCACCCAGTTCACGCTTCCCGGGCCGCCGGCGCCTCCGGAGCGACGGCCGCTCACGCTGATCACCGTGCTGGCGCCGGTCGTGCTCTCCGGCGCCGCGTTCGTCATCACCCGCAACCCGCTCACACTGCTCTTCGCCATCCTGTCGCCGCTGGTGCTGATCGCCGGTCAGATCGGCGCGCGGCGCCAGGGCCGGGCCACCTACCGCTCCCGGCTCGCCGAGTACGAGAAGAAGCGGGCGCGCATCAGCGAGGAGGCCGAGGAGGCGTTGGCCGCCGAACGGTCGGTCCGCCGGGACGACTTTCCCGACCCCGCGTCGATGGGGCTGATCGCCACCGGCCCGCAGCGTCGGCTGTGGGAGCGACGCCGCACCGATCCGGACTTCCTGGAGCTGCGGGTCGGCAGCGCGGACCTGCCGTCGGACGTGGTGCTCCGCGACCTGAGCCAGGACGAGAACCGGCGTGAGGTCCGGTGGAGCGCCCTCGACGTGCCGGCGACCGTGCCGGTACGCAAGCACGGTGTCGTGGGGGTGGCCGGCGACGCCGTCGCACGGACGACGGCCCGCTGGATGATGGCCCAGGCCAGTGCCCTGCACAGCCCGGAGGACCTGCAGATCTACCTGCTCTGCGGCACCGCCGACGAGACCGGCTGGGCCTGGGCGGGGTGGCTGCCGCACCTGCGGCCCCGCGACGGTCAGGACACCCTCGCGACGGTCGGCACCGATACCCAGACGTTGGCCCGCCGGGTCGGCGAGCTGGTGAGCGTCATCTCGTCCCGCTCCGGCGAACGGGGCAACGGAGCGTTCCGGGACATCCTCGTGGTGCTCGACGGCGCCCGCAAACTCCGGTCCCTGCCCGGCGTCACCCAGATCCTGCGCGAAGGACCGGCGGTCGGGGTGTACGCCATCTGCCTCGACGCCGAGGAGCGGCTGCTGCCCGAGGAGTGCCAGGCGGTCATCGCCCAGCAGGAGGACGGCTCGCTGCTGGTGACGCAGACCCTCGCCGCCCCGATCGCCGACGTCCACCCGGACGTCGTGTCGCCGGCGTGGCTGTACCGGACGGCGCGGGCGCTGGCGCCGCTGCGGGACATCGGTGGCGCCGACGAGGAGAGCGCCCTGCCCGGGTCGAGTCGGCTGCTCGACGTACTCGGGATGGAGCCGCCGGAGCCGGACGCGGTGACGGCCCGGTGGACCTCGGGTGGTCGGACCACCGAGGCGGTGCTCGGGGTGTCGCTCGACGGGCCGTTCGCCCTCGACCTGAAGCGGGACGGACCGCACGGCCTGGTGGCCGGCACCACCGGCTCCGGCAAGTCGGAGCTGCTGCAGACCCTCGTCGCCTCGCTCGCCGTGGCCAACCGTCCGGACGCGATGACGTTCGTGCTCGTCGACTACAAGGGCGGCAGCGCGTTCAAGGACTGCGTCCTCCTGCCGCACACCGTCGGCATGGTGACCGACCTGGACACCCACCTGGTGGGCCGGGCGCTGACGTCGCTCTCGGCGGAGCTGCGCCGACGCGAACACATCCTCGCCGAGGCCGGGGCGAAGGACATCGACGACTACGTGGAGCTGCTGCGCCGCGAGCCGTCCCGGGTCCCGATGCCGCGCCTGCTCATCGTGATCGACGAGTTCGCGTCGATGGTGCGTGACCTGCCCGACTTCGTGACCGGTCTGGTCAACATCGCCCAGCGCGGCCGGTCGCTCGGCATCCACCTGGTGCTGGCGACCCAGCGACCGGGCGGCGTGGTCTCCCCCGAGATCCGGGCCAACACCAACCTGCGTATCGCCCTGCGGGTCACCGACAGCAGCGAGAGCCAGGATGTGTTGAACGCCCCGGACGCGGCCGCCATCTCGAAGTCGACGCCGGGTCGCGCCTTCGTGCGTCTCGCCCAGTCGTCGCTGGTGCCGTTCCAGGCGGGTCGGGTCGGCGGATTCCGCCCCGGCGCGCGCAGCACCGACCGCCCGGCCCCCTGGTTGGCGCCGCTGTCCTTTCCCGACCTCGGTCGCCCCGCGCCACGTCGCCGGTCGGGCGAGGCGGCGCCGTCGGCCGAACTGACCGACCTCGCGGTGCTCGTGACGGCGATCCGGGACGCCAGCGAAGGACTGGGCATCCCGCCGCAGCACAGCCCCTGGTTGCCGGCGCTGCCCACCTCGCTGACCGTCGACGCGTTGCCCCCGGCGCGCGCCACCGACTACCACCTCCCGGCGGTCGCCTACGGGCTGGTGGACCTTCCCGCCCAGCAGGACCAGGTGCCGCTGGCGCTGGACCTCGCCACGCTCGGGCACCTGCACGTCATCGGCTCCTCGCGCAGCGGCCGATCGCAGACGCTCCGGACGATCGCCGGGGCGGTCGCCCGTGCCCAGTCCACGGCGGACGTCCACCTCTACGGCGTCGACTGCGGCAACGGGGCGTTGCTGGCCCTCAACGGTCTGCCGCACTGCGGGGCGGTGGTGCAGCGCACCGAGGCGGAGCGGCTCGGCCGGTTGTTCGCCCGTCTCGTCGCGGAACTGGGCCGGCGCCAGCAGCTGCTCGCCACCCGCGGCTCGGCGAGCATGGTGGAGTACCGGACGGGCGCCGCCGCGGGTGAACGACCGCCGCACATCCTGGTGCTCCTGGACCGGTTCGAGGTCTTCGACAAGACCTTCGCCGACTACGACAACGGCACGATCATGGCCGCTCTGCTGACCCTGCTGCGCGAGGGCGCCGGGGCGGGCATCCACGTGGTGCTCGCGGGCGACCGGGCCATGTTCTCCAGCCGGATCTCGTCCACCACCGACGACAAGCTGGTGCTGCGCCTGACCGAACGCGGCGACTACAGCATGGTCGGCATCAACCACCGGCAACTGCCGGACGAGATCGAGGCGGGTCGCGCGATCCGGGCGTCCGACGGCGCCGAGGCGCAGATCGCCCTGCTCGGCGGGGACACCTCGGGTCAGGGGCAGGCGCGCGTACTCGCCGACATCGCCGAGACGGCCCGGCAGCGGGACGCGGACGTCGCGTCCGGCGACCGCCCGTTCCGGATCGACGTGCTGCCCGACGAGCTGACCCTCGCGGACACCGAGACGCTCAACCGACCCGACGGGCCGCTGTGGACGATGGTGGGTGTGGGCGGCGACGAGCTCACCGCGATCGGGCCGGACCTGACGGTCGTCCCGACCCTGGTCCTGGCGGGCCCACCTCGCTCGGGACGGAGCACCGCGCTGCTGACGATGGTCGCCACCCTGCTGCGCAGGGGGACCGAGGTGGTCGTGGCGGCACCCCGCAGATCGCCGCTGCGCGAGCTGGCCGACCTCCCGGGCGTGCTCGACCTCGTCGCGAGCGAGAACCTCACCTCCGCCGTGCTGACGGCCGCGCTGGAGCGCAGGAGCGGACCGGCCGTGGTCGTGCTGGACGACGCCGAGTTGCTGCTCAAGTGCGACGCGGGCAGCGATCTCGGGGAGATCGCCCGAAGCGGCACGGAACGAGGGCTCGGGTTGGTCATGGCGGGCACCATCGACGGCCTGTCCGGCGGCTTCGGCGGCTGGCACGTCGACGCCCGGCGCAACCGGCAGGGCGCGCTGCTCAGCCCACAGGGCCTCGGTGACGGCGAACTGATCGGCACCAAGCTGAGCCGGGGTCAGCTCGGCGGGGGACGCCTGGGTCGGGCGCTGCTGCACCTGGGCGACGGCACCGTCCGCCTGGTGCAGATCCCCCGAACCGATCCGGTGGCGCTGCGGTCACTGGTGACGCCACCGGGAGCGGCGGCGGCCGAGAGGTGAGGTAAGGCCAAGGGGGACACCGCCGCGCGGTGTCCCCCTTGTCGTGTACGGGTTCAGGCGTCGGGCGCCATCTCCCCCGTCGACTCCGGCCGCGCGGCCAGCACCGGCTGGTCGTCGTCCCACGTGAACGCCAGGGACTCGGTGATCGCGCCGAAGAGCTCGAAGATGTCCTCCGCCTCGGCGAGGTTCGGGCTCGACCCGGTGACCACCACGACGTCCGCCGATCCCGGCATCGGTACGACGGTGTGCATCACCGCGCACCGCATCGTGACGCCGTCCTGGACGACGTTCTGGATGCCGTACACCCGACCGACGGTGCCGATGCGGGGAATCGCCGCGGTGGTCACCCGCCGCCAGGTCCCGTCGGCCCGGTTGGGGTGCGCCACCGCCGTCAACGCGCCGAGGATGTCGCCGTTGGCCGGTGGCGTGACCACCGCGACCACCACGGTGGCGATGAGCGGACCGTCCTCGTACATCTCGAAGACACCGGCCGCGTGGACCGCGCCGCCGCGCCGGGCCTGGCGTACCGACCGGCGTACCTGCTCGGCGAAGCGGCCCGCCTGGTCGGCGGTGAATCCGCCGGTCAGGGCGTGGCCCCGCGCCTCCTCGCCCAGCCGGTTCTCGCTCGCCTCGTCGGCCACCGGGAAGTCGACCCACGCCTGCGGAGTGCGCAGCTCGAAGCCGGTCGGGATCGGCGTCGCGGCATGGGCCTGGGTCGGGGCGCTCACTGTGCCGCCTGCTGATCCGGCGCGGTCAACGCGTTGACCGTCTGGGTGTCGGTCTCCCGGAACGCGTCGGCGACAGCCTTCGCGGCGTCGCGTACGCCCCCCAGGTCCTTGCCCACGACGTGCCGACCGTCGCCCCACCGCTTCTCGAAGTGCCGGGCGGCGTCCTCCAGGCCGCGCTGACCGAGCGTGTCGACCACCGCGCCCATCGACCGGACCGACGCGCTGTCCATCAGCTCCTTCGTGCGCCGCAGCAGTTCGTGTACGCGTTCCAGCTCGGCGCCAGGAACGAGGATCTCGCTCATCGCGCCCACTCCCCCGCCGGCCTGCCCATCGCATCGCTCATCTCCGCACCCTCCCGACCGTCTCGGCAACTGCGGCGTACACGGATCGGCGGCCGGCCCGGTTCATCAGGTGAACCAATCTCCCCCCGGCTACGTGTGCGACTCGGCTCCCGGCGGACGGCTCGGGCGCCGGCCTGACGATGCGATGGGGAGGTTCGTCATGACGCGTCCGGGCGACGCCGAGTGGTCCGTGTTGCAGCTCGATTCAGATCCCGTGCCGGGTGATCCGGAGTCCTTCGAGGAGATCACCAGGGCGTACCAGGAGCTGGCCAGAACCACCCAGGAGGCGCACGACCTGCTCGCGTCCGGCAGCCAGATCGACGTCGGCCAGGGCAAGGCCATGGACGCCTTCCGCGACCTGATCGGCAAACTGCCGGGACGCCTGGACCAGATGGCGAACTCCTACGCCAGCGCCGCCGACGCGTACCTGCGATACCTGCCCTCGCTGGAAGAGGCGCAGACGATGTCGCTGCGCGCCCTGGACCAGGCCCGACAGGCGGCCGGGGACCAGAGCGCCGCCCAGGCGGCGGCCGTCAGCGCGGCGGCCGCGCTCCTCGTCATGAACGCCGACACCACGACCACTCCGGACGCCAAGGAACAGGCCACCGACGACGCCACCGCCGCCAAGAACCGGGCCGCCGACGCCCAGCAGGCACTCGACGGCGCGAAGTCGCTGCTCGGTCAGGCGACCGCCCTGCGCGACCAGGCCGCCCGCACCGCCGCCGACACCCTGCACCAACTCGCCAAGGACGCACCGCAACGGTCCCTCTGGGACAAGATCGTCGAAGCGTTCAACGCGTTCATCGACTTCCTGCAGAGCACCGTCATCGAGTGGATCACCACCATCCTGGACGTGCTCTCGGTGGTCGCCTCGTTCATCTTCCCACCCCTCGGTTCGGCGATCGGCTTCCTCTCCGGCGCCATCGACCTCGCCGCCGCAGCCCTCGGCGGCGACCCCGCCGAGATCGCCCTCGCCGCCGGCGGACTCGCCCTCGGCCTCGTCCCCGGCGGACGAATCGTCAGCCGGGTCATCAAGTTCGCCAACAAATTCGCCGGCAAGATCAAACCCGGTAGCGTCGCCGACGGCATCAAGAACAGCACCAGGGAGGTCACCGGCGGCAGCGCCACCACCGTCGGGCGCGGAATCGACGAGAACGTCACCCGCATCGGCATCGGCAAGACGATCAAGGGTGTATTCGGCGGGATCCGGCAGAAGATCTCGGACATCCGGTTCGACCGTGATCTCAAGGCCGCCAGGAAGAAGCAGGACAAGGACCCGACATTGATCATCGGGCAGACCGACAACGGGCGCCTCACGACGTTCCACGCCTCGGACGTCCGATCCGTGCCGCTCAAGGACAACAACGGCAAGCAGATTGGCGTTCTCTTTCCCAGTGAACCGGACGACGTCGGCACCTTCACCAACTGGGCGAAGGTGGAGGCGAACGTCCCGCTCGGCCGGACCCAAGGCGGTTCACTGAACGTCGACGGCGCCAAACTGGTCCGCAGGATCCCCGGCACGCAGGCTCCGATGAGCACCGACCAGTTCGAGCTGGCACCTTGGGGCCGACTGAAGAGCCCACCCATCTTCGTCATCGCCCACGGTGATCCACACTCCGCGGCGGTCACCCTCAACAACGGCAAGGTGCTGTCGGTGCCGGGCACCCAGTTCGCCAGGGTCGTGCACTTCGACAACGTGTTCCGGGCCGCCGCGGAAGGCAACCCGAAGGGCTCCATCGCCCTGCTCTCCTGCAACTTCGCCAACCCCACAGGTAGCGCCGGTCAGGATTTCGCCAACGTGATGCGGGACCTTGGCAACAATCGGAAGATCTTTGCCTCGACGGAGGTCGTACAGGCCAGCCGCGGCGTCGACGTCGACGGCCTGTTCACCAGCCCTGGAAACAGTATTGCCAATGTGACGGTGGAGAATATGGGCGTTTTCAAGGAAATGAAGCCCGGCGTGACGCGGGACGTGACGAAGTGACGGCCGAGCGCGTGGACGACGCGGAGAACGAGCGGAACTGGATGCTGCTGCTGGACGAGGAGTGGACGGACTCCGGCGGCGAAGCGGCGGACGCGACGGCCATGCCCCCGGCGGAGGCCATCGTCGGTGGCTGGTTGGTGGAACGCGACGGCACCATCGCCCGTTTCACGGCCAACCCCCTGTACGAACCAAAGAGCCCGGCGGCACCCACCAGCCCGGTGGACGCCACGGCGGCTCTGGTCGCGAGCGGCCGCGCCGGCGTCGAGGCGGTGCTCCTGGCACTGCGCGACAGCTTGGTCGAGGTGGCGGTGGACGGCGAGGGTGGCGTCATCGTGGCACCGGCGCCGGACGGCGTTCCGTGCGTGCTCGTCGCGTCCGGGGCCGTGGACCAGGCCCGGATCGACGCGGCCGACTGGCGACAGGTCGACCTGGACGGGTTGCTGACGCTCCTGCCGGACGGCGTCGACATACTGCTGAATCCGGGCGGGCCACGCGCCATGCGGTTGTTCGCGGACGCGTTACGCGACCTCGCCGCCGAGGACGTCCCGCAGAGCGACGAGCCGTGGCCCTTCGCCCCGTAGTCCAGCGGCCGGACGACTCCCCCGCTGGGCATGGACGGCACGTCCGGGCCCAGCGGGGACAGGCCCGCCAAACGAGGATCGACGGACCCTGACGTCTCGAATCGGTCTCGACGTGGGTCAGTAGACAAATCTTCTATTGATCAACTATCGGTACTAACAGGACGTGCATCCTGATGACCCGTAGACAACCGGCGGGCACGCCGGAGACGTGAGGGTCGGCAAAAGGGTGGTAGCAATGGCGGGATCAGGACCTGTTCGTCGGCGCGAAGTGGCAGGCGAGGCACTGGTCCGGTCCATATTCGAGGAGCACGGACGCGCGATGCTCGCTTACGCGACACAGTTGACCCGCGACCGCGCTGCCGCGGAGGACGTCGTCCAGGAAGCGCTGGTGCGCGCGTGGCGTCACCCCGACAGTCTGGTCAACGGCAAGGGCTCGGTACGGGGTTGGCTGTTGACGGTCGTCCGCAACATCGTGACCGACACCGTCCGCGCCCGGAACGCGCGACCACCCGAGGTGCCGGAGGGTCCGACGGAAGCCGCGGTCGAGCGTGACCACGCCGACCAGGTGGTCGACTCGATCGTCGTGACGGACGCCCTCAATCGCCTCTCCACCGAACACCGACAGGTGCTCGAGCAGGTCTACCTGCGCGGGAGTACAGTCGCGGAAGCCGCCCAGGTCCTCGGGATCCCGCCGGGCACCGTGAAGTCCCGCTCCTACTACGCACTCCGAGCCCTCCGCGATCTCGCCGAGCGTCGCGCCGGGGTGGAACGGCCTGCCTCATGACATCCGACAGCTCATCGCCCCACTCCGACCACTTCGACGTCGGCGGTTATCTGCTGGGCGCACTCGACGAGGAGTCGGCCCGCCGGGCCGACGAGCACCTGGCGGGTTGTGCGCAGTGCCGGGCCGAGGTCGAATCGCTGCGGACATGGGCGGACGCGCTCGAGAACGTACCCGATGTGATGCTGCTCGACGGCCCGCCGGAGGACGGCGACCTGCTGTTGCAGCGCACCCTGCGGCAGATCCGCGGCGAGGCCGCCGACGAGCGCCACCGCCGTCACGCCGTGACCGGGGTCGCCGCGGCGGTCGTCGCCTCGGCCGTCCTCGGCGGCGCCTTCCTCGTTCCCCGGGGCGACACGACGACGGACGCCACCGCGCCGCCGCCGAGCCCGAGCGTCCCGTCCGACCGGGCGGTCCGCTCCGCCAGCGCCGCCGATCCGCGCACCGGCGCTCGTCTCGCCGTCGCCGTCCAGCCGGCCCCCGGCTGGGTACGCCTCAACGCCACGGTGTCCGGCATCCCGCAGGGCCAGCGTTGTCGCCTGCTGGTCGTCGGCAAGGACGGCAGCACGGTACTGGCGGGCAGCTGGCTGGTGTCGGAGCGCGGGGCCGCCGAGGGCGTGACCCTGGACGGCAGTGCCCTGATCGACGAGGCCCAGATCGGCAGTGTCCGGGTGGAGACGACCGACGGCACGGTGTACGTCAGCGCGCCGCTGTAGGGCGTACCACCAGCGGCGACAGACAGCAACGCGCCGGCCCGGCCAGTGGCCGGGCCGGCGCGAGCCGGACCGCCGGGATCAGCCCAGGCGCACCGAGACGACCGCGTTGTCGAAGTCGACGGTCGCCAGATCCGCGACGTCCCCGTTGATCACCTTCGAACGGCCGGTGCAGTCCGGGCCCGCCCACAGCTTGAGCGAGCCGGGCGCCGCCACCGAGGAGGAGACACCCGGACGGCTCAGGTTCCGGCAGCCGGTGCCGGCGATCCCCTGTGAGCCAGCGCCGTCGCCGAAGTTGGTGTCGTCGAAGAAGACGGCGCTGGTGGCCGGCGGAGCCGGCGAGTCCGCGCCGGGCTGCTCGCCACCGGACACACCGGCCTTGCCGCCGGTCGGGGTCACGCCGAACCAGGTGCCCCCGACACCCTGACCCTTGGTCTCGCCGGGCTTGGTGTCCTTGGCGAAGCGGTAGACCGGCCAGCCGCCGATGGTGACCTGTCGGCTGCCGTCCGAGCGTCGGACCGTACCGACGGCCTCCGCCTTGACCCCCGCGACGAAGATCTTGCCGCCCGGCGTCACCGTGACCGGCGGCCAGGTGACGGCGCAGTCGCCGTCGCAGTTCGACCTCGGCGGGTTGTTGGTGTCCTTGTCGAACCGGTACAGGGTCAGCCCCGCGCCGTTGACGACGACGGGGTCGACCTTGCCCGCCCGGCCCAGGGTCATCTGCACCCAGCGCTGCGCCGACTCGCGGGCGGCCCCGGTCGCCACCCCGCCGTTGGGTACCGCCCAGTCACCGGTGCCCTCCGCCGCGTTGTTGGACTTCGCGGTGCCGGACGTGAGGGCGAGGTCGGCGACGCCCTGTGGTGATGCCGCCGGGCTGCCGCTCAGGTCGGCGGCCCGCGCCGGGCCGGGTGGCACCTGGCTCGGGCCGCACGCCGTGAGCGTCACCGCGCCGACGGCCAGCGCGGCGATGAGGGGTGTCACGTGGTTGCGCATCATCGGAAATCTCCAGCGGTCACCCGGCTTCCAGGAGGTCCGGAAACCGTTCGCCCCTCACACGCAACAGGTCCGGAATCGGTTCAGGGCCGGGTGTTGCCGCCGTCGACACCGAGCAACTCAGCTGGCGCGCAGGGCCACCTTCAGCCAGCCGGGGCTGCGCAGGTCGAACTCCCGGTACGCGCCAACCGCGTCGGTCAGCGGTTCGTGCTCGGTCACGACATCCTCCGGACGGACCTGACCGGAGGCGACCATGGCCGCCAGCTTGGGGATGTACCGGGGATGGTTGCCGTTGCCGGCGCGGATGGTCAGGTTGCGTCCCATGGCCATTCCGATCGGGAAGTACCGGTCGCCGGGCGGATAGACGCCCACGATGCCAAGCGTGCCGACCTTGGCGAGACTGTCGACCGCCCAGGTCTGCGCCTGGCTCGGCGCGTCACCCGGCTTCCAGTGCCCATCCTGGCCCTGACTGTCGAGGTTCGGCGAGAGCGCGCGCTGCTCCTCGGCGTTGCGCTCGGCGTCCTTGCCCGCAGCGGGCCCCGACTTGGCGCTCTCGCTGTCCACTCCGACGGCGTCGATCGCGCAGTCGGCCCCGATACCGTTCGTCAACTCCATGATGGCGTCGACCGGGTCGACCTCGTTGAAGTTGATCACCTCGGCGCCACGGCTACGGGCATGCTCCAGCCGGTCGGCGTGCCCGTCGATCGCGATCACCCGGGACGCGCCACGCTGGTACGCGGAGAGGATGGCGAACTGACCCACCGGACCGCAACCCCAGACCGTCACCACCTTGCCGTCGTCGGCATCAGCCAGGACCGCTCCGAAGTAGCCGGTCGGGTAGATGTCGGACAGCGTGATGGCCTGTGACTCGGTGACGTTCTCGGCAAGGGAGATCAGGTTGGTGTGGGCGAAGGGTACGCGCGCGTACTCCGCCTGCAAGCCGTTGAACGGACCCTGCATCTCGGGTGAGCCGGGCGACGCCGTACCGGTCCGGGGTCCGAGCGGGTTGGCGTTGTCGCACTGCGCGAAGAGGCCCCGGCGGCAGTACCAGCAGGACCCGCAGCCCAGCACCGCCGAGATCACCACCCGGTCACCCGGCCGGAAGTTGTGGATCTGCGAGCCGACCTCCTCGACCACCCCGACGCCCTCGTGGCCGAGCACCTTGCCCGGCTTCATCCCGGGCATGGTGCCACGGACGAAGTGCAGGTCGGTGCCGCAGATCGCCGCCGTGGTGACCCGGACGATCGCGTCCGTGGGTTGCTCGATGCGGGGCTCGGGCACGTCGTCGACCCGAATGTCACCGATACCGTGGAAAACGACGGCCTTCACGCGTACTCCCATCCGCGCTGGTCGCGCGGTGGCGCCAGCCCTCGACAACGGGACACCTCGTGCCCGGAACGAGATCCGGCTTCCCCGGGCGGGCCACGACAAACCGCCCGGTCACGCCAGTTTCTGGGCCAGTCGGGTGACCGAGGCTCGCATCCCGTCGGTACCCCCGTCGGGGAACTCCCGCAGCAGCGTGCGGGCCTGTTCGAACGCCCGCCGGGAACCGGGCAGGTCACCGACGGCGATGAGAACGTCGGCCATCTGCCGCAGCGCGTCGAACTGCGACGGCCGGTTCCCCACGCGCCGCGCCGTGCTCGCCGCGAGTTCCAGCTCCGTCACCGCCTCGGCGACACGGCCGGTCTCGACCAGATTGTCCGCGACGGCGGCGCGAATCGCGCTCTCCTCGTGCGCACGCCCCGCCCGCTCGTTGAGGTCGAGCGCCTCCCGGAGCACCTGGATCGACTCAGCGACCTGCCCCAGGGCGGTCAACGACCGTCCCATCCGCAGCAGGCTGCAGATCTCGCCCTGCCGGTGGCCGAGCAGACGGAACAGCGCCAGCGCCTCCGTGCTGTGCGTGAGCGCAAGGTCGTGTCGGCCCAACACGCTGAGCACCTGGTGGCAGTTGTTGTGCACCAACGCCTGTTCCAGACGCATGCCCCGGTCCTGGTAGGTCGGTCCGGCCTCGCCGAGCAGGCCGAGCGCCTCCTCGTGGGCGCCGAGAAAGTACCGCGCGCCCGCCAGGCTGCGCAGGACGTGCGCCTCCCCCACGACGTCGTGGCGTGCTCGCGCGGCACGCAGCGCGCTGCGCATGACGTCCTCCCAGTCCTGGAAGCGTCCGGCCCACTGCAGGTACTGCTGCATCGAGATGGCGAGCTGCCACGGCACGATGCCGTACCCGACGTCGGCGGCGAGGCGCACCACCTCCGTGAGCACCTCCCGCTGGCGGTCGAACCAGGCGATCGCCTCGTCGTGCGTGCCCGGCCGCTCGACGACGACACCGGGCAGCGGCGGCGCCGGCTCGATCGGCGGACGGTTCGGGTGCAGCGCGAGCTGCGCCTGGTAGCTGCTGTGCAGGTAGTGCTGCAGCAGGCGGCTGAGCGCCGCCTGCCGTTCCGCCGCCGGCTCCTCGGCCTCCAACAGCTCCTCGGCGTACGCCTTCACCAGCACGTGCGACGTGAGCCTGCCGTCCTCGTGCTCGCTCACCAGCGCCGCGTCGATGAGCTCGGCGAGCAGGGCACGCGTGGTGTCCGGGTCGCGGTCGGCGAGGCTCACGCAGGCCTCGGCCGTGACACCGGGCAGCGGGGCGGCCGACAGCAGTCGGAACAGCCGGGCGGCCTCCGGACTGAGCTGCCGATAGGACCACGAGAAGGCCGTCCGAGGATCGATCAGCCCGCGGCTGCCCGCGAACGCCTCAAGGCGGTGGGCGCTGTCGCGCAACTCGGCGGCGATGGTGGCGAGCGACAGCGCCGGACGAGCGGCGATCCGGGCCGCCAGGATGGCCAGCGCCAGCGGAAGCCGGCCACACAGCTCGATGATCTCGTCGGCCATGCCGGCCCACTCCCCGTCGTCGGTCGACCGGCTTGGCAGGCCGGCGAGACGACGTTCGAGCAGTCGACGGGCCGTCGGCAGGTCGGGCGGGTCGACCCGGAGCAGGTGCGCGCCGTCGAAGGCCGCGAGGCCGACGAGGGCCCGCCGGCTGGTGACGATGACGAGACTCCCTGCCGAGTTCGGCAGCAGCGGGCGCACCTGGGCGGCGTCGTGGGCGTTGTCCAGCAGGAAGAGCATTTGCTTACCGGCCGTCATGCTCCGGTACGTGCCGATCCGCGCGTCGAACGTGTCGGGTACGTCGGAGGCGGGCACGCCCACCATGTGCAGCAGCGAGCGTACGGCGTCGTCGGCCGACAGGCGCTCGTCCGCGCAGAGGTGCCCCCGCAGGTCGAGGTAGAGCTGCCCGTCGGCGAACTCGTCGGCCACCCGGTGCGCGAAATGCGTGGCGAGCGTCGAGGTGCCCACTCCACCCATGCCGTCCATCGCGATGACCAGTGGACTGGTCCGCCCGGCGGTCCGCATCCCCGTGGTCAGGTCGCCCAGGATCAGCAGTTCGGATTCGCGGCCCACGAAGAAGGGCGGGTCCGGCGGGAGCTGCGCCGGGCGGACCAGCGGTGCCGGCCGGGCCACCACGTGGTCCGCGTCCTCGGCGGGCGTCAGCGCCGTCTGGGTGAGGGCCCGCCGATGGGCATCCTGCAGGTGGTAGCCGGGGTCGATGCCCAACTCCTCGTCGAGGCGCGCCCGGATGACGCCGTACACGGCCAACGCCTCCGCCTGCTGGCCCGCTGCGGCGAGGGTCGTCACGAGGCTCGCGTGGACCGGCTCGTTGAGTTCACCCATCGTCGCCGCGAGCCGCAGCGGCGTCAGGACCCGGGCGGGTTGACGCAGCCGTACGGCCACCGCGGCGGCGGCGGTCGCGGCGTCGAAGAACTCGCCGTCGATGCCCGCGCAGACCGCCGCGGCGGCGGCGCTGTCCAGAAGTCCGTCACCGGACGAACCGTGGCAGCGCCCCAGCGCGTCGAGATAGTGCTCCAACGCCTCCTCCGGGCGGTCCTGCGCCAGGCTGGACCTCGCCGCCGAGACGTCGCGGCGGAACGCGACGAGGTCGAGCGTCTCCGGCCCGGCCACGAAGAGGTACCCGTTGCCGTGCCGCAGCAGGTACGAGCCGACGGCCCGCGCGGGCAGGTCGGGTTCGAGCAGGCGGCGCAGCGCCGCGACGTACTTGTGGATCACGTTCACGGCGCTGGCCGGAGAATCTGGACCCCAGACGAGATCCATCAGATCGCTGGTGGTGGTGGGACGCCCCTGCCGGGCCAGCAGGACCGCCAAGAGACGGCGCTGCTGGCGCGGACCCGCGTCGAGTTCGGCCGCACCGCGCCAGACCCGCAGCGGGCCCATGATCTGCAGGCGCGGTCCCCCCTGCGACGCCGATTCCTCTGTTTGACCGGAGCCGACATCGTCCGTCACGTTGATCACGCTGCGTCCACCGACTGAAGGTTTACTTGACGACGACTGGATCGGACAGTTCGCCGCAGGATCCGACAATCCCGGGCGCGGGGAAGCCGACACCGTGGTCGAAGGCGGCACGCATCGACCGGTTCGGCGCTGCCGAGGCGCGGTCCTGTCTCGTAACCCATGTCCAGCAGACGCCGTCGGCACGACGAAAGTTCGATCCTCTCGATGGATTTCTCCCATCGGCGAGCTAGCGTTCCTGGATGCTTCTTTCGACCTCGGCGCACGTGTCGGCCGGCGACACGGTCGAGCAGGTCCGGAGCGCCCAGCAGGGCGATCCGGCCAGCTTCGCGCTGCTTCTCGACCGTCACTACCCCGGCATGCTCGCGGTGGCGCACCGCCTGTTGGGCTCCCGGCCCGACGCCGAGGACGCCTGCCAGGATGCGGCGATCACGGCGTTCAGCCGCATCGGTGAGCTGCGCGACCCCGGTGCCGCGCGGTCCTGGCTACACGCCATCGTGCGCAACAACTGCCGAACGATGCTCCGCGCCCGCGTCCCCGTTCCGGTCGGGGTGGCCGGCGAGAATCTGCTCGCCTCGGAGCTGGACGACCCGGTCGCGAGCATCGAACGCAGCGCCGTGCGGGACTGGGTCTGGCACGCGATCCAGCAGTTGTCGCCGGCCGCGCAGACGGTGGCGTTGCTGCGGTACTTCACCAGTAACAACTCGTACGAGCAGATCGCCGACCTCTGCGGTACGCCGGTCGGCACTGTCCGTAGTCGCCTGAGCGAGGCACGCCGGCAGTTGGCCGAGGTCCTCCCCCGTGTGCACGACGAGCGGCACGGCGGGACCGTGGCGCTGCGCGCCGAACGACAGCAGGAGGCGGCGACCATCCTGTCGGCGGTGCCGGACGGCGCCAGGCTGAACAAGGTGACCGCCCGCTGGGCCGAGGACATGACCTTCTGGTGGCCGAGTGGCATCCGGACGATCGGTCGGGAACCGGTCTTCGCCGTCATGCGGCAGGACTACGAGTCCGGCGTCGCTGCCAGGGTCACCGGAGTGCTCGCCGGGTCCGGCGTCACGATCTGGGAGAACGCCTTCATCAACCCGCCGGAGGATCCGTACCACTGCCCGCCCGGGGGGACCTGGTTGTTGAGGGAGAAAGAGGGCCTGGTGCGCGAGGTGCGCCTTCTGCACACCCCACGGCCACCCCGGTTCTAGAGAATCCACCGCGGAATCGAACTTTCCCCCGCCGAACCTTGTCCTGAGGGTATGACGACGTACTCCATCCACGACCTGGAACCACAGCTCGCCGCGAACCGCACGTACTGGTGCGGTTGGGCCGGCGCCCAGCCCGACACCGACCTGCCGATCTATCGCGCCGACATCCCCCACCCGCTGTTCAACGGGGTCATGCGCGTGCGCGGGCGGCAGCTCGACGACGCGATCACGGAGGCGAGGAAGCACCTGACCGGCTCGGTCTGGGGCTGGTGGGTAGGTGCGGACAGCGACGAGGGCACCGCCGAGGGCCTGCTCGCGCGCGGTGCGACGCAGATCTCCGACATGCCCGTCATGGCAATGGACGTGACCACGCTGCCCGAGGTCGAGGGCACCGGCGACCTGCGGATCCAGGTCGCCGCCACGCCGGCCGAGATGTGCGAGTACGTCGAGGCGTACGTCGGGCCGCTCGGCGTCCCCGGCGACCCCGGCCTCGTCGCCGACCGGGAACTGTCCTTCGCCTACCCGGACGTGATCCGTCTCGCCGGCATCGTGGACGGCCGCACCGTGAGCACGTGCACCCTGTCGCTCGGCACCGACGTCGGCGCCCTGTACTGCATCGCCACCCACCCCGACCACCAGCGCAAGGGCATCGCGAGCGCCCTCACCCGCGAGGCGCTGCGTATCACCCGGGAGTCCGGGCGGCGGATCGCCACCCTCCAGGCGAGCAGTGAGGGCGAGCCGATGTACCGAAAGATCGGCTTCGAAACGGTCACCCGCTACCGCCTCTACCAGCTCCCGGAGTGAGTCCCACGCCGCTGTCGGGCGGGTCGCGCACCGGTCCGCTCGATGGCGCGCTGGCCGATCAGGCAACTACTTGCTCGTACGGAAAGTGGGTGTTAGCTTTCCGTACGAGCAAGTACTTTCCCTAGCTCAAGGAGTTGCGCGATGAGCACCACCCCGACCCCAGAAGAGGCACGGCGGGCTCTCGAGGACGTCGACCGGCGCCGGGACCAGACGGCTGCGGCCGCCAGCCGGTCCCGGTGGACCTGGCTAGCGGCCGGGATCCTCGTCGCGGCGTACGGGATCGTGGCCGACCGGTATCCGGACTTCGTGCGCACCTACGGCACCACCATCGTCATCCTGCTGCTGCTCGCCTCGATGGCGGCCAACACCCGATGGGGAGCGGCGCTGCTGCGGCGGCCGGTGCGTCCCCGTGCCACCCCCGACACGTCGAGCCTGCTGTGGTCGGCCCTGGTGCTGGCCCTCCTGATCGCGGGCGCGGCCTTCGCCACCGCCCTGGACGTTCCGCACCTCTGGGCGTGGTTCGGCCTGGTGGGCGGTGTCCTGCTGGCCGCCGCCGGGCCGTGGTGGCAACGCCGCGTCCTCACCCGCCCGGCCTGACCGTGGCGGCCGACCCGAAGCTGGACCCGGTCCTGCTCGATCCCACCCGGCTGGCCATCCTGGCGCTGCTGGCGGGGACCGAGTGGGCCGAGTTCGCGTTCGTCCGCGACGCCATGAACCTGAGCGATTCGGCCCTTTCCAAGCGCATCTCGAACCTGAGCGACGGCGGTTACGTCGAGGTGCGCAAGGGCTACGTGGGCAAGCGACCCCGCACGTGGATCAACCTCTCCGTGGCCGGGCGCGCGGCCCTGAGCGGCCACATCGCCGCCCTGCGGGACATCGCCGCCCGCGTGGACGGGCCTTAGGCCGTGTCTCAACGACTGCGCCCGCTTCTGCTTCAACCGGCTCAAGCAGTGCGACACCGTGCGTCACCGCCACGCCATGCGACCGACGGCGACAACACCCTGATGAGCCTGATGCCGCTGAGTCATCTAGATGACTCACCGGCATCAGGCTCATCAGCATTACCGCCGCCGCTCAGCGCCGCAGCCCCGACCGCGCTGATCGCGGCAGCGTCACCATCGCCGCGCTACTGCGATGGTTGTGAACCTTTGAAGACACGGCCTAGCGGTTGTCGTTGTCCCGGCGCTGGGTCATGTGGACCTGTTCGAGGTCGAGTCCGTCCTGGACCCGGCGAAGCACCTCGTCGTCGATCTCGCCCGCGTCGCGCATGCGCACGACGGTCTCGTGGCGGTGGTCGATGACCGCGAGGTGCAGGTCGGCGTACTGCTTCTCGTAGTCGGCCGCGGCCTCGTCCGGGCCGGCGGGGGCGTCGCCGTCGCGCAGCACCCGCAGTCGGCGGTCGTACTCCGTGCGCAGTTGCTCGTGCACGTCGTCGCTCGTACCCAGCTCGGCGGCCATCGTGGGCAGGGACTCCAATGCCCGGTCCATGGACGTGATCTCGGCCTGCCGGCGTTCCCGCTCGGCCTCGGAGTCGGCGCCCAGGCCGGCCCAGCGCGTCACCCGGGGCATCAGCGGCGCCTGCACCAGCAGGGTCACGGCGATCACGACAGCCGTGACGAAGACGATGAGGTCGCGGTCCGGGAACTCCGCTCCGGACGGAAGCGTGTGCGGTACGGCCAGCGCCGCCGCCATCGACACGGCCCCCCGGAAACCGGCCGCCGACATGAGCGCCCGGGGTCGCCCACTGAGCCGTCGTTCCCGCTGCTGCGGTCGGCGGTCGATCGCCCGGATCAGGTACGGGCTGGTGAAGAGCCAGCCGAACCGCACGGCGACGATGACCGCGCAGACCACGAGCGCGACCAGCAGGCCGTGGGCCAGACCGGTGTGGTCCAGCCCGCGCACCGCCGACTGCGCCTCCAGCCCCACCAGGACGAACAGCGCCGCGTTCGCCAGCATGGTCACGAACTCCATGACGGTGTGGACGTGCCGGCGCGCGTTACCAGGGAACAGGCGTGGCGAGGCGCGGCCCACCCACAGTCCGCTGACCACGGCCGCGAGGACACCGGACACCTCGGCCGCCTCGGCGATCAGATAGGCGGTCAGGGGCGTCAGCAGCGCGAGCAGATTGTGCTGGAACGGGTCGGTCAACCGGCGACGAAGCTGCAGGACGAGGAACGTCACGATCGCGCCGGACGCGATGCCACCGAGGTACGAGAAGGCGAACAACCCGGCGACCCGACCGATGCTCAGGTGCTCCTCGCCCAGGGTGATCCCGACCGCGAGCGTGTAGATCACCAGCGCCGTACCGTCGTTGACCAGGCTCTCCGCGCGCAACGTGGTCGCGATACGGCGGGGCAGCATCCGGCCCAGGACGCCGACCGCCGTCGCGTCGGTCGGCGCGACCGCGGCGCCCAGCACCCAGGCCGCTCCCCAGCCGAGCCCGAGCGCGTGCGCGGCGACCGCTACGCCGGCCGCCGTCGCCACCACGAGCAGGGTGCTCAGCAGCACGATGACCCGCAGATTCCGGCGCATCTCGCGCAGCGAGGAGGAGAACGCCTCCCAGTAGAGCAGCACCGGAAGGAACACCAACAGGACGGCCTCGGGCGGCAGGTGCACCCCCCGCAGGGCGGGGGCGAAGCCGAGGAGGACACCGGCGATCAGCAGCAGCACCGGCGGGGCGATCCGGAGCCGACGGGCCGCGCCCGTACCGATCAGGATCGCGACACCAACCGCTACGACCAGGGCGAGGCTGGACACGGGGTTCCTCTGTCCTTCGTTCGGGGTGACTGGGGTCCGGCAAGGATGACCGGATCCAGTGGACGGCTACTTGACGTTGCCCCGGATCACGACGACGGAGGGCTCGACGGCCTGGCCTTCTGCGGGTAGGGGGTCTCGTGGCGGGCCAGCATGGCGACGAACTCGGCGATCTTCCGCTCGCGGGTCTCGGCCCGCTTGACCGCGTTGACGCGGTGGATGAGAGAGAACCGGTTGGTCTTGGTGAGCACGTCGAACATGGCCTGGGCGGCGGGATCGGCGGCGATGGCGGCGAGCAGGTCGGCTGGCACCTCGGCTTCCGACGGCGGAGCGTACGCGGCCGCCCACCGCCCGTCGGCCTTGGCGGCCTCCACCGCGGCCCGGCCGGCGGACGTCATCCGCCCCTGCGTCTCCAGCCGCGCCACGTGGGCGACGTTGCGTTGTGACCAGATACTGCGCGGACGGCGGGGGGTGTACCGGATCCAGGAGGACTCCTCGTCCCGCTTGCGGGCCTGCCCGTCGATCCAGCCGTAACAGAGCGCCTCGTCGACCGCCTGCTGCCAGGTCAGCGTCGTGACCGTGCCGCCCTTCCTGGTCAGGGCCAGCCAGACGCCCGGCGACGTGGTGTGGTTGGCGGACAACCACGCGCGCAGCGCCTCGGCGTCCACGACGATCAATTCCTGGAGTTCGGCGCTCGCCATGACAGCAGGCTATCGTCGCGCCGGCCGGCCAGCCTCCACCAGGTGGGCCGTTCCGGCACCGACCGACGGCGGGCGCGGGGACGGCCGGGGGTGCGGCACGTCGACCGTGCCACACCCCCGATCCCACATCCGGCGTCAGCAGCCGATCCGGCTGGCTCCGACCGCGACGTCGTCGTACCAGAGGGTGTCGGACCCGTTGCCGTAGCTCTCCCAGCCCAGCTTCAGGTCGGTGAGCTGCGGTCGCCAGGTGCGGTTGTACCACTGCCCGTCGATGTCGTGCGTGGGTACGCCGTCCGCGGTCAGCCCCGCGACGGCGGCCCCGTCCAGCCAGGTACGGAGCTGACCGGACGAGCCGTCCACCATGAACTCGATGCAGGTCCACCGGTTGGTGGGCAGCGGCACGCTCTGTGCCACCCCGGCCGGGCTCTGCTCCGGCAGGGTCGCGTCGTCGGAGGCGCGGTTCCACTGCAGGGCGCCGTTCTGGCCGCCCATCCGCAGGTCCCGGTTACCGTCGGCGGCGTCGGTCATCGCCATCATCGTGGTGTGGTCGGTGGGCTGGGCGGTGGTGTGCCGGACCCAGATCCGGCCGTAGCGGACGCTGCCCACGCTGCCGAGGTTCTTCGTCGACCTGATGAAGACGTGGTTGCAGTACCCGGCCGCCCCGTTGATCCGCACGGCTCGGCTGCCGCTGTGCGTGGTGGTCGTGTCGATGGTGGCGGTTCCGGCACCAGAACAGTCCGGGCTCACGACGGCCCAGTCGCCGGACGGTGTCGAACCGGTCTGGTTCTCGAAGCCGTCGCAGAGCACCGCTCCGGCACAGCCGACCGGCGGCGGCGTGGTGGGGGGCGGCGTGGTGGGGGGCGGCGTGGTGGGGGGCGGCGTCGTCGGCGGGGGCGTCGTGGGTGGCGGCGTCGTCGGCGGCGCGCTGGTCGGCGGGGGCGTCGTCGGCGCGACGCCGTTGCACGGTACGCCGTTCAGGCTGAAGCCGGTCGGCGCTCCACCGCTGGTGCCGTACGTGCCCTGCACCCCGAACTCGGTGGCGCCACCGGCCGGGATGCTTCCGTTGTACGACATGTTGCGGGCGGTCACCGTCGACCCGGACTGGCTGACCGTGGCGTTCCAGCCGCTCGTGACGCGCTCGTTCCCGGCGTACGTCCAGGTGACGGTCCAGGTGGAGACGGCGGTGTCGCCCGGGCTGACCTTGACGCTGGCGGTGAAACCGCCGGGCCACTGGTTGGGCGTGTAGTCGACCCGGCAGCCCTGGGCGGCCGAGGCCGGAGCGACGAGCAGGGCGGTGCCGGTCGCGGTCACAGCGGCGGCCAAGGCGGCGACGACCGCGAGGGTCGGGGCGGGGCGGGCGCGGAGAATGGTCATGGGAAGTCCTTCTGCCATCGAGCGGGAGACCGGCGCGGCAGCGCGCGTCCGGGGCGGACGCGGCGACACGCCGGGTACGGCGCGGCGATGCGCCACAGCGAGTGGTCGATGCGTACGACCGACGTGCCCGGCTCGAGGTGAAGCTGTCAGTCACCGCTTCGGGTCTCTGCCCGTAACGCGGTGACGCCCGCCCCCAATGTATTGACAGACCACTATCTAATCAAGCGCGTGTAAATCGGTGGCCCGACGCCAGCGGCCATGCAGGCGTGGCCGGAGAAGGACCGGGCCCGCACGGCCCGGCATCACCAGCAGACAGAGGCACGGCGATGCGAGGACTCGAAACCCCGCCCATCCGGACGCGAGATTTCGAGTCGACGCCCGGCGGCGACCGACCGGTGTCCGGCGAGCCGCCGCGGCGGGCCCGCACCGACGGCAACCCGTTCGACCGGGCGGAGTACCTGCGCTTCCTCGCCCAGCCGAAGAACCGACCCGTCGCCGTCAGGGACGAGGCCCCAGGAAGAGACCGCCGCTCGCCTCGATGACCTGACCGGTGACCCAGCGAGCGGCGTCGGAGGCCAGGAACGCGACCACCTCGGCAACGTCGTCGGGGTTGCCCAGCCGTTCGAGCGCCGTCATTCCGGTGATCAGGTCGGCCAGGCCCGGCGTCTCGAAGACCTGCGCATTCGTGGCGGTCCGGGTAGCGCCGGGGGCGACCGCGTTCACCGTGATCCCCCGGGCACCGAGCTGGTTGGCCAGGGTGCGGGTCATCGTCTCCACCGCGCCCTTGGTCATGGCGAACGACGTCTGGGTGGTGTTGGCCATCCGGGTCGCCACGGACGAGATCGTGATGATCCGGCCACCGTCGCTGAGTAGGGGTAGCGCCTGCTCGATGAGGAAGTACGGCGCTCGTACGTTGACCGCGAACAGGTGGTCGAAGGCTGCCAGCGTCGTGGCGCCGAGCGGACCGGCGGGTGGTGCCGCCGCGTTGTTGACGAGGATGTCCAGCGGCTGTCCGGCCAGACTGGCCCGGACACCGTCGATCAGCGTCTCGACATCTCCCTCCGCGCCCAGCTCCGCGCCGACCGCGTACGCCCGTCCGCCGGTTCGGGTGATTTGCTCGACGATGGCCGTCGCGCCGTGCCGATCGGTGCCGTAGTGGGCGACGACAACGGCTCCCCGCGACGCCAGCCGGAGTGCGATCGCCTGTCCGATGCCCCGTGACGCGCCGGTGACCAGGGCTGTTCTACCGCTGAAATCGCTCACTTGTTAGACGCTCCCAACTTGGTAGTCACTATCACTGCGATAGTGTCTAACACATGGGCGAGCGACACTCAACGCTGCGGGAGCAGCGACGGGCCGAGACGCAGCGCTTGGTCCAGGCGGTAGCGGTGCGGCTGTTCGTTGAACGCGGATACGACCGCACGACCGTCAACGACGTCGCAGAGGCTGCGGGCGTGTCGCCGATGACGGTGTACCGGCACTTCCCGACGAAGGAGGACCTGGTGCTGGTCGACCAGAACGGCCCACTGATCGCCCGGCAGATCGCCGCGACAACGGCCGGGCAGCCCTTCGTACCCCGCATCGGCGGCGCGCTCATCGACGCCGCGCGTACGCTGACCGACGGCGACGACCGGCTCCTGCTGGCCCGGCTACGGCTGATGATCTCGACGCCCGCCCTGCGTGCCCGACACCTGGACAGCCAGTACGTGCTTCAACAGGCCATCGTGGACGCCCTCGGGGACGAGGCCGCCGATCCCGACACGGCCTTCGAGGCCGCCGCTGCGGCCAGCGCCTGCCTGGCCGCCATGCACACCGCGCTGGTGCGGTGGGCGCAGGACGACGGGCGCAGCGACCTACCCGACCTCATCGCGAAGGCACTCGCGGCGGCCTTCGGTGCCGACGCGCCACGGCAGGGGTGACGCCTCAGCGCGCTCGGAGCAGCCCCCGGTCGGCCAGGAAGTTCCGCAACGTCTCGGCGTCCTCGGCGGACATCAGCCACCGGGGGATCACGGTCGCCGGCATCCGGCCGACGAACACGATCCAGAAATCCGGATTGTCCTGCACCCGCGCGACCCCGTCCCAGGCGATACCGCCGGACTCCGAGCCGCTGCGCATCATGATGTTGTCGTCGGTGATCTCGTACGCGCCCTCGACGGCGTAGTCACCCGAGCGGCGGCGGGCCCGCGACCTCACCCAGGGCAGGTAGAGCATCGACAGCACGCCGGCGACCACCAACGTCAGCCACAGCGGGGACGCGCGCTCACCCCAGCCCAGCCCGCGCGAGAGCACCAGGCCGACCGCCCCGACCGCCACCAGCACCGCGCCGATGTAGCTGAACCGACGCAGCCGGATACCGGCGAGGGTGGCCGCCACACGAGCGGGGTAGGCGGGATCGGCGGGTACGTCGAAGCGGATGCGCACCCCAGAACGATAGTGCCTGCGTCGGCCCGGGTGGCGGCGGACGCGGGGTCGCGGACGTTTCGGCCGCAGTGGCTTTCGGGTAGCGGATGGCGCATGAACCGCGATCTCCTGAAGGCCGTCCAGGTGGCCTGGGGGCTGCCGGAGTTCCGCGACGGGCTGCGACACCTCATCGACCTCGACGAGGTGTCCGTGCTGCTGGGCACGCTGGCCGTGCCGGATCACGACGGCGCGGTCGACCGCAGCCTGGTGGACCTGCTGCGGTCCAGCCTGGAGACGGTCGAGATCCGGGAGGCCGTGTTGCTGCTGCTGGAACGCGACGAGGTGCGCCGGCCGCTCGTGGCGGCGGCGGTGGAACCGCTCGCCGACCGACCGGGCCTCGCCGCCGCCATCGCCTCGGCCGCCGAGGATCCCGGGGTACGGCGTGCGGTCCGGGCGGCGCTGGACAGCGCCAACGTGCGCGAGCTGATCTGGCAGGCGATGGAGAACCAGCTCAGCGACCACCGGTTCGGCATGATCCGCCGGGCCGCGGCGCTGTTCGTACGGCACCCGAGCGTGCGGCGACTGGCGTGGGCCGCGCGCCGGCACGGCGTGCTGCGCGAACTACGGCGCGGACCGCTGATCGACCAGGGGCCCTCGGCCGGCAAGGGGCTTTGACACCCGCCCTTAGCGTGGCGGGGTGGCCGCGCCCCGCCCGGCACCGCCCCCGCACCTGAGCCGCCCGCTGACGTTCCTGTTCGCGCTGGCGGCCGGCGCGGCCGTCGCCAACCTGTACTGGGCGCAGCCGCTGCTCGGCGCCATCGCCGACGACCTGGACGCGCCGACGTCCACGGCCGGCTGGCTCGTGACCGCGACGCAGATCGGGTACGCCGTCGGCGTCCTGCTGCTCGTACCGCTCGGCGACGTCCTGGACCGCCGCCGCTTCGTCCCGCTCATGTTCCTGGCCTCCGCCGCCGCGCTACTGCTGTGCGCGCTGGCGCCGTCGATCGGCATGCTCCTGGTCGCGCTCGGCGTGCTGGGCGTCACGACGATCGCCGGGCAGATCCTCACGCCGCTCGCCGGGGACCTGGCCGGTGACGCCGACCGTGGTCGGATCGTCGGTGTCGTCGGATCGGGGACCCTCACGGGCATCCTGGCCTCCCGCACGGTCAGCGGAATCGTCGCCGGCGCCGCCGGTTGGCGTGCGACCTACGCCCTCGCCGCGATCGTCGCCGCCCTGCTCGCGGTCCTGCTCCACCGCGCGACGCCGCCGCTGCCACCGCGAGCACGCATCCCGTACCCACGGCTGCTGTTCTCGGTCGCCGCGATGGTCCGGCGGGAGCGGGCGGTCCGATGGACGCTGGTCCTGGCCGCCACCGGCTTCGCCGCGTTCTCGCTCCTCTGGACGGCGCTGACGTTCCTGCTCAGCGGTCCACCGTTCTACTATCCGCCAGCGGTGATCGGGATGTTCGGGCTGGTCGGACTCGCCGGTGTCCTCTCCGGCCTGCGCGGTGGTCGCCTGCACGACCGCGGCTGGTCACTTCCGGCCACCGGGGCGGCCTGGGCCCTGGCCCTGGGGGCGTTCGTCGTCGCGGCGTTCGGCGGCCGGTCCCTCGTACTTCTCATCATCGCGGCCGTCGTGGTCGACGTCGCCTTCCAGACGCAGGCCCTGCTCAACCGTGCACGGTTGTTCGCCCTCGCGCACGAGGCGCGCAGCCGGCTCAACACGGCTCTGGCGACCAGCAACTTCATCGGCGCCGCCGCCGGTTCCGCCGCCGCGAGCACGCTGTGGTCAGCGGGCGGCTGGACAGCGGTCGCGATCGCGGGAGCGGGCCTGGGCTGTCTGGCGCTCACCGTGTGGGCGCTGGGACGGTGTGGCCCACTCGTCGTCGACCGTGCCGAACCAGATCCCGTCACCTGAGGACGAGCGGGTCAGCGCGCCTGCGTCTGGTCGACGATCGGAAACACCCGCCGTACGGCCGCCAGGAACTCGTCGCGGCGGGAAGCGTAGGTGCTGACCGTCGCCCACAGCGCCTCCAACGCGGCTTGCAACGGATCCGACTCCCCGGCGGCCACGAGGGCCGGCAGGGCCATCGCGACCGGGTCCACCGGACCGTCGAGCGCCGCGCGCAGCAGGTCGGTCGGCGCAGCATCGCTGCGGCGCAGCGAGGCGACGGCGATCATGACGGTCGGCCTGCCCTGGATGCGCGTCCTGAGCGCCGTCGTGTCGGTGAATTCGGCGGGCAGCGGTCCACCCCGTTCCAGCGCCGTCCACGCCGGCCCCATCCAGTCGAGATCCGCGATGCCGGCGAGGGCGCACGCCTGCCGCGCCGCCCAGACCGCGATCTCGCGTTGGGTGTCGGCATCGGCATCGGCCACCCCGTCGACCAGGTCCCGGTCCAGCAACAGCATGCCGTGGATGTTGCCGCGTACCTGCCGGAGTCGCTCGCTCGGCAGACGCCCGTTCCAGCGCCGCAACTCCTCGCGCCGCCGGTACTCCTCGTTGCGGCGATCCTCCTCGGCCCGCCTGCGCACCTCGGCCTCGACCCGCTCCCACGGCGTGAGCGGGGCCGGCAGTCCACGAGCCCAACCGTGCCAGTACGCCGCGTTGCCGCTGCTCTGGCGCAGTACCGCGTCGGCGCGGACAGCACCGTCACCCGGGCCGCCGCCCGCGCTGGCCTCCGGCCAGAAGCACAGCAGGTAGTGGTCCGGTCGTCGGTCCAGGTAGGTGTGGTCGTCCTCGTCGATCTCGTCGGGGTCGAGCCCGCCGAACGGATCGTTCCCCTCGTCCATCCCCGCCGCGCAGTACCGCACGCGGTAGACCGGCAGTCGGCCGCCGTCACCTTCCTCCGAGGTCAGCGGCAGGTGAGCCAGCGTCCCATCGCCCCACGGGACCAGGTCGACCACCGGGGCCCTCGGCTGGAGCGACACCTCCACCACGTCCTCCCACTCGGCGGCTGCGGTCGGCGGCTCGGCGTCGTGCAGCTCGATCCGGATCCGGACCCGTCCGGAGTGGGTGCCGGTCATCAGGAACAGCGCACCCGGGTGACCGGCCCCGCACAGTCCATTGGCCTGCCCGGCGAACGCCCGCTCCATGTCGGGCAGATCTCGGCTCGTCACGTAGATCTGCCCGTAGTCGACCGGGGCCGGGCCGTCGAAGAGAACGTGCATCGAGCGATCCTGTCATCGACCGATCGCCATCCGCTGCCCCGCGACGAGGCGGGCGACCACCTCGTCAGCGAGAAACGTCGATGCCTTGACACTCCACATGCGATCGCTAACACTTGGCTGCAACACGCGCTTAACACACAGAACACACGCTGTCCGCATCAGGGTGAGGTGCCGGGTCCACCTGTGCGGCACGCCAATCACGCCGCGATTCGACCATTCATGTCCGCGGTTCGTGTTAGCGCTAACACATCCCCGACCGCCTCGGAGGCATCATGGTCACACCACCCGCTGACCGCGCACCTGATTCGACGCGCGATCCTCGCCTGTTACGACGGACGCTCGTCGCCCTGGTGGCGGTGTTGACGGCGATGGTCGGCGGCATCGCGGTCCGACCTGGGCCGGCCGCTGCCGCCACCAGTCAGTTCCGGGGCATGAACTGGGCCGTGCTGGGCGACAACTTCAGCACCGGACCTCTCGTCGTACAGGGCCTGAGCATGTCCGACAGCAACGCCACCGTGCGGGCCAAGGCCAACGCCCTCTACGACGACATGGCGTCCACGCTGGGTGTCAACACCGTCCGGCTGCCCATCAACACCCACACCGTCGGGACCGCCTGGTGGGAGGCCTATCGCGGTGCCATCGACGCCGCCACCGCCCGTGGGTTCAAGGTGATCCTCGCGTACTGGGAGGACGGCGCCGCCTCCGGCGGCAGGATCACGAACCTCGCCGCGTGGAACGCGATGTGGTCCACGGTGACCAACACGTACGGCTCGAACACCAACGTCTACTTCGAGCCGATGAACGAGCCACACGGCTACAGCTCGGCGGAGTGGCGCACCGTCGCGGCCAACTGGCTCACCTACCACTACTCGGCCCCGCCCGGCCGGGTGCTCATCGGTGGCACCGGCTTCAGCCAGGACCTGCGCGACATCTGCAACGACAGCCGCTTCAACGCCACGCTGCTCTCCTTCCACTACTACGCCTTCTTCTACGGCGCGATGACCTACGACGCCTTCCGCGGCCACATCCAGACGCGCCTCGGCAACTGCGCCTCCCGGGCGGTCGCCACCGAGTTCGGCGCGCCCATGAACGACGGCCGCAACTACGCCGACCCGAACAGCACCGACAACTTCGTGCGCTACATCCGTGCCATGGCCCAGGTCATGCGCGACAACCAGATGGGCGGCACCTACTGGCCCGCCCTCGGAGGCAAACCCGGCAGCATCGGCTACGACTGGTACTCGATGTACGCGTTCAGCGGCGGCGGCACCGACCTCAACCTGACCGTTCGCAACACCTCCGGCGCGGACCGGATCCGCTATGGCTGGGGCGACACCATCGGCGGCGGCGACCCCACGACGCCTCCCCCGACGACGGGGACCTTCTACCGGATCGACGTGCGGCACAGCGGCAAGGCCATGGACGTCCAGTCACCGAACACGAACAACGGCGCACGCGTCGGCCAGTACACGTACGGCGGCAACGCCTGGCAGCAGTGGCAGTTCCAGGACGCCGGCAGCGGCTACTGGCGGATCATCAGCCGCAACAGCGGGAAGTGCCTCGACGTGACGAGCGCCTCGACCGCCGACGGCGCCGAGCTGATCCAGTACACCTGCGGCAGCGGCACCAACCAGCAGTTCCAGATGGTCACCAACGGCGGCTACTTCCAACTCCGCGCCCGGCACAGCAACAAGTGCGTGGACGTGCCCGCCGCGTCGACCGCGGACGGGGTGGTCCTCAAGCAGTACACCTGCAACAGCGGAACCAACCAGCAGTGGTCGCGCACGGCCGTCTGACGACCGGCACGCCAGCGCCCCCGCTCATCGTCGTAACGGTGCGCGGGGGCGCGTCGTCCGTCCCGCGAAGATCAGGGCGTCCAGCGTACGTTCGGGTTCACCCGCCCGGACCAGTCGAAGACGGCCATGTTGTCCCACTGGTTTCCGGTGCCGTTGATGTTGGCCGGGTCCCAACCGTTGCCGTTGACGGCGTACCAGGTGGGCTCCCAGTAGAAGACACCGATGGCCCCGGCGTTGCGGGCGGTGTTCTGCACCCAGTCGAACTCCTGAGCCTGACCCGACCAGGTCGCGCTGATGCCGTCGCACGTCGCGTCGCCGATGGCGTTCGGCTCGCTGTCCGCGTTGTTCCGCGTGAAGGGGTACGCGGTCTCCGCGATCACCACCGGCCTGCCGTAGCGACCGCGCAGGTCGACGATGTTGTTGTAGAGGTTCGCCAGGCTGCCGTGCCACACGCAGTAGTAGGACAGGGCCGTGATGTCCCACTGCACGCCCTGGGCACGGATGCCGTCGTAGAACCAGCGGGCGTTGGCGTTGCTGTCGGCGTTGGCGGTGTGGATCATCACCGGGATGCCGCCGCCGCACGCCTTGGTCGCGTTGTAGCCCTGCTTCAGCAGGCCGGCCAGCGGGCCGAAGTCGTTGTTGACGACCTTGCCCTCGTTCCACAGCATCCCGACGTTGATCTCGTTGCCGATCTGCACGCTGTCCGGCAGGGTGCCCTGCCCCCGCAGGCCGGCGCAGACGTCGTAGGTGAAGTTGTACACGTCGGCGCCCAGTTGGCTCAGGGTGTGGCCGGCCCACGCGGCCGGCTTGTACTGCTTGCCGGGGTCGGCCCAGGTGTCCGAGTAGTGGAAGTCGATGAGCACCTTGAGGCCCTTCGCCTTCGCCGCCCTGGCCTGGGCCAACACCTTGCTCTTGTTGTTGTAGCCGCTGGTCGGGTTGTTCCAGACGCGCAGGCGGACGTAGTTCACGCCGATGGACCTCAGGATGTCCAGTGGATCACGGGCGACACCGCCGGCGTCGTAGTACCGCGCGCCCAGGTCGAGGCTGCGCTGCAACGAGGAGACGTCCGCGCCCCGCATGGTGAGCGTGTTCGCGGCGGAGGCGGGCGCGCCCAGGCCGCCGAGCGTGGTGGAGACGACGAGGATGCCGGCCAGGACAGCCCGGGCCAGGGTCCTACGGCGACGCTGCGGTGTGCTCACGGGACTCCTTGGGAAGGGGGCGGGCTCAGCCCACCGCGCACGGGGCGCCGTTCAGCGTGAAGCCGAGCGGCGGCGCGTCGCTGGCGCTCCACCGCCCCTGGATGCCGAAGGTCGTCGAGCCGTTCGGCGCCAGGACGCGGTTCCAGTCGACGTTACGGGCGGTCACGGTGGAGCCGGTCTGGCCGACCGTGGCGTTCCACGCCGACGTCACCTGCTGGTCCCCGTTGAAGGAGAAGGTGACGATCCAGCCATCGACCGGTGCCGCACCGAGATTCTGGACGGTCACGGACGCCACGAAGCCGGTCTGCCACTCCGACTGGTTCCGGTAGGTCACCCGGCACGTCGAGGGCGGCGGGGGCGACGGCGTGGACGTCGTGGGCAGGGTGACCGTGTTGGACGCGATCGACACGTTGCCCGCCGCGTCCCGGGCCCGTACGTAGTAGAGGTTCCGCAGCGGCGTGGACGCGGGCAGCGGCGTCGTGTACGTCGTTCCCGGCACGGTGGCGATCAGCGTCGAGCTGAACCAGCCGTCGAAGCGGTAGACGTTGTACCCGAGCACGCCCACGTTGTCGGTCGACGGCGACCAGGACAGCGTGCCGTTCGAGGCGGTCACCCCGGTGACCGTCAGGTTCTGCGGCGCGCTCGGCGGGGTGGTGTCCCCGCCGGTGTCCGTCACCGGCGTGACCACGGTCAGCGTGTCCGTGGAGGTCGACCGGTGCCCGAGGGTGTCCCGGGCGGCCACCCGGAACGAATACTGCCTGCCCGGCCCGATGTACGAGGTGATCGTGGTGCTGGTGACGGCGCCGACGCTGGCGCTGTAGATGACGTCGTCGAACGCCTGGTAGTAGGTGATGTCGTACCCGACGATGGCGCAGCAGCCCGGCTTGGCGGCCGTCCAGGTGAGGGTGACCGATCCGGTGCGTACCTCGCTGGCGGCCAGGTTTGTGGGCGGGCTCGGCGGGAAGGGCGAGGTGCCCGGCGTGCCGGGCGGGGTGGTGGGCGGCGGTGGCGCGGTCCCGGTCGGTTCGGCGGCGGGCATCGCGCCGACGCGCGGCGCCGGGGCGACCCCGGGGTACGCGGCGGGGGCGGCGGTGCCGGCGTCGGCCGCCGGCGCGATGCCCGCGACGGTCACGACCACCGTCGTCGAGAGCATGGCGGCGACCAGCAGACCTGGACCGAGACGGCGGAACAGCGGGGACGACGCGACGCCTGTCATACGTCGACGATGCGGCCATCATATTGATGATCGCCAACGTATCTCATTACTCGGTCGCCTCTCTTCCGGCGTGTCACCCGATGAGCGCAGTGGTGAGGAGACGATTCACTGGGAGCGATACCAGGCGGGGCGGAATTCCGCCCGCCCGATCGCTACACTCGCCCCAAAGCCGGCACCGTCCACAGTCCTCAGCCTGCGCTGATTCGATTCGAATGGAGACGCCTGTGACCCGCGACAAGGCGGCACCCCCGGGCATCGACCCCCGCATTCCCAGCGTGGCCCGGGTCTACGACTTCTTCCTGGGCGGCAAGGACAACTTCGAGTCGGACCGGCAGGTCGCCGAGCACGCCCTGCGGATCACCCCGGACGGGCCGGCAGCCGGCCAGGCGAACCGGGCCTTCCTGCGTCGGGTGATCCGCTTCCTGGTCTCCGAGGCGGGCATCGACCAGTTCCTCGACATCGGATCGGGGCTGCCCACCCAGGGCAACGTGCACGAGGTCGCCACCGAGCAGAACCCGAAGGCCCAGGTGGTCTACGTCGACAACGACCCGATCGTCCTGACGCACGGCCGGGCACTGCTTGCCGCGGACGGCACAGCGACGGTGATCCAGGCGGACATCCGGACGCCGCAGGAGATCCTGCACCACCCGGACGTGCGGCGGTTCGTCGACTTCGACCGACCGGTCGGGCTGCTCCTCTTCGCGATCCTGCACCACCTGGGCGACGACGAGGATCCGCGCGCGGTGGCGGCCGAGCTGATCGACGCGCTGCCCTCGGGCAGCTACGTGGCGATCTCGCACTTCCGCGACCCCGGCGAACGGGACCCGGAGGGCTCCCGCAAGGCGCGCGAGGTCGAGCGGGTCTTCAACGAGTCGCTGGGCACCGGCCGCTGGCGTACGGACGAGGAGATCCTCTCGTTCGTCGACGGGCTGGAGGTGCTGGAGCCGGGGCTGGTGCCGCTGGCCGAGTGGCGGCCGGAGCCGGGCGCGTCCGCGCCGCAGCAGACCGACACCTATCACACGTTCGTCGGGCTGCTCGCCCGCAAACCGTAGGCCCCACGCCCGCTGCGGTCCGTCGGCGAGAGCTCTCGTCGACGGATCCGCCGTGTCGCGCCAGGCCGAGACCTACCGACCCCGAGACGACCCACCCCAGTTATTGACGACGCAAATTTCCACCGGTAGCCTAAATTTGCATTGATAGTTGTCGATTGCAGGGGGCAGCCGTGCACTGGAAGTCCATCGCCGTCACCGCGTCCGTCGCGGGCGTCCTGGTCACCGCTCCCGCCGCCCCCGCCGCGGCCTCCGGTGTCTGGGGACCCGGGAACTGCCCGCAGGGCACGTTCTGCGCCTGGCCCAACTGGGACCACCCGGCGGAGGGCCCGACTGCGCCCCCGTCCCTGGTGACCAGCACCGAGTGGTCGGGCAACGTCCCGGTCTTCAACTACTACAACCACACCTCCCGGAACGCCGAGATCACCTGGTCCTACACGTACCTCGGCACGCCCCTCACCGGCACGGAGTGCGTCCGCCCCGGCGACGGAAACTTCTACGTCCCCATGTTCGTGACGAAGGTGACCTGGCAGACGCGCACCTGCTGACGCCTCGTGCGAGCGGACGCCCCCGGGCGTCGCCCCGGCTCGCGAAACCGTCCCGACCGGGACCACATTGGACCGGTTGCCCTGCCAGGATCGTGCCGTGGGAATCCTCTGCGACTACTTCACGGCCGGCTCCGATGAGGCCGCCGCCGCCGTGATCGACGTTCTCGGCGGTCCGTGTGCCGCCACCGACCCCGAACTCCAGGTTCTTGAGCTGAAGGGCCTCGAGCCCTCCGTGTTGATCGGGAAACTGGAGGAGTTGTTGACCGGCGTCGACTACGACGCGGTGACCGAGCGCCCGAGGTGGAGTCACATCGTCGCCGCTCGCGACGACGGCGACCAACTCGTGATCGCGTTGACGGACGAGGTGCAGGCAGCGCTGTCCACCTCGTCCGAGGCCGACCTGCGTCGGGTGGCCGTGCCGTGGTCGCAGGTCGAGGAGATCCGTGGGCAGTGCGAGCCCTCCGACCTCGCGGAGATCCTGATCGAGCTGGCAACGCTGGCCCGGCGCGCCACCGCACGACGCGAACGTCTCTACTGCTGGGTCTCCGTCTGACGTCGGGGAGGACCCGGACACCGCCGTCCGGGCACGACGGTCCAGCATTCCGCGAGCTATCTGTAAACAACCCTTGATATTAAAGGTCACGGACGTCAATATGTGGAGGTCACGGGTCGCCGAAGCCTGGGGAGTGAGCCATGAGAAGCCGTCGCATCGTCGCAGCGCTGGCCGGGGCGGCGATGTCCGTCGCGGCCGCCGTCGCCTTCGTCCCCAGCAGCATGGCCGCCGTCTCCTCGACCAACGCCGTCGCGCTGGTCGCCTGCACCGCACCCGCCTGGGCCGAGGGCACCACCTATCAGGTGGGCGCACAGGTCACCTACGGCGGTCGGCTCTACCAGGCTCTGGTCACCCACACCGCGTACGTCGGCGCCGGCTGGAACCCCGCTTCGACCCCGTCGCTCTGGCGTGACCTCGGGGCCTGCTCGGGAAGCACTCCCCCACCCACCACGCCACCGCCGACGACCGCGCCGCCCACCACGCCGCCACCGACCACCGCTCCCCCGACCACGGCTCCTCCCACCACGCCGCCGCCGACCGGCGGAACCTGCGCGGTGAAGTCCCGGCCGTCCGGCAAGGTGTTGCAGGGCTACTGGGAGAACTGGGACGGCGCGTCCAACGGCGTACACCCCGGGCTCGGCTGGATCCCGATCACTGACAGCCGGCTCCAACAGCACGGCTACAACGTGATCAACGCGGCGTTCCCGGTCATCCGCGCGGACGGCACGGTCCTCTGGGAGAACGGCATGGACGCCGGAGTGAAGGTGGCGACCCCCGCCGAGATGTGCCAGGCCAAGGCGTCCGGCGCCACGATCCTGATGTCGATCGGCGGTGCCGCCGCGGGCATCGACCTCAGCTCCGCCGCGGTCGCCGACCGGTTCATCGCGACGATCGTGCCGATCCTGACGACCTACCACTTCGACGGCATCGACATCGACATCGAGACCGGCCTCAGCGGCAGCGGCAACATCAACACCCTGTCGACGTCGCAGGCCAACCTGATCCGGATCATCGACGGCGTGCTGGCCCGAATGCCGTCGAACTTCGGCCTGACCATGGCGCCGGAGACCGCGTACGTCACCGGCGGCAGCGTGGTCTACGGCTCGATCTGGGGCTCGTACCTGCCGATCATCAAGAAGTACGTCGACAACGGCCGGCTCTGGTGGCTCAACATGCAGTACTACAACGGCAGCATGTACGGCTGCTCGGGCGACTCGTACCCGGCTGGCACCGTGCAGGGCTTCACGGTGCAGACGCAGTGCCTGAACAACGGCCTCACCATCCAGGGAACCACCATCCGGGTGCCGTACGACAAGCAGGTCCCCGGACTGCCCGCGCAGGTCGGGGCCGGCGGTGGCTACCTGTCGACGTCGTTGGTCACGCAGGCCTGGAACTCCGTGCCCGGCCTCAAGGGCCTGATGACCTGGTCGGCGAACTGGGACGGCTCGAAGGGGTGGACCTTCGGCGACAACGTCAAGCGTCTCCAGGGTCGCTGAGGCGCCCGCGCCGGACCGCCCCGAGGCCTACGACAGGACCGGCTTCAGGGCGGGCCGTTCGCGGCTTGCGCCCGGGTACGTCTGATGCTTTCGATCTCACCGTTGATCGGTAGCCAGTAGAAGGGAATGAACGCCGCGACCGCGATCAGGCCGGCGATCGGGTGAACGACGCACAGGGCGGTTCCGACGGCGATCCAGATGGGGGCCGCCCGGAAACGCCTGCTGATCGCTCGGGCGGTGGCCTCGTCGGTGGTGGACGTCAACAGGCGGTGACCGCTCCTGGCGTACTCCCAGATGACGTTGAAGAGGATGGCGGCGGCCCCGTAGACGATGCCGTAGAAGACGAGCGCGGACCGCGTGCCGGGACCCTCCTCGAAGGCGCGGGCCAGCACCGACGAGACGAACGGCAGGAACGCGATCACCATCAGCAGCAGGGTGTTCAGCAGTAGCAGCAGGCGGTCGGCGGAGCGGATGTGATCGAACATGACGTGGTGGTTCACCCAGATCTGGCCGAGCAGCAGAAAGGTGACGCCGTACGCCAGGTAGGACGGCCACAGGTCGAGCAGCCCACGCATGAGGTGTTCGGTGTCCTGCGGCGGCCGGATCTCCAGAACGAGGAGGGTGATGGCGATCGCCGTGACGGCGTCGCTGAAGGTGACCACCCGGCTCGGGTCGCGTTCCGCCCCGAACGGCTTTCGGGATCTGGTCGTCCCGTTCGAGGTGGCGCCGCGGGACGCCCGGATCCTACGCATCAGCCTCCCCCACCCGTCCCCGACTGCCGCCGGAGCGCTGCCGGGAATCCCCGCCGCGCAAGGAGCTAAACCGGCACCCGCACCATCGTCCGGTCGTCGCGGACGCTCACCGTGCCCGCAACCTGGCGCGGACGGCTTCGGCGTCCGGGTGGTCCAGGGCCGTGAAGATGTCCAGTGCCCGCTGCCAGTCCACTCGGGCGGCGGCGTGGTCGCCGAGTGCGAGGCGCGTGTCGCCCAGCCGGCTGAGGGTGTCCGCCTCGCCCCAGAGGTCGCCGAGATCCCGGGTCATGTCGAGCGTGCGCTCGTAACACTCCACGGCCCGGTCGTACTGGCCGAGGTGGTGGTGTGCGTAGCCCAGGCTGTCCCAGGTCGCGGCCTCGCCCGCCCGGTCGTCGAGCTGCTGGAGCAGGTCGAGCGCCTCCTCGCAGTAGGCCAACGCGGCGAGGTGTTCGCCGAGCTGGGCGTGGCACCAGCCGACGGCGTTGAGCGCGTCGGCCTGGGCCCTACGGTGACCGGCGGCCCGGGCGAGGACGAGGGTCCGCTTCGAGTGCTCGAGGGCCCTGCGGTGCTCGCCCTGACGGTCCCAGAGCGAGGCGAGGTTCTGGTGCGTACGCGCCTCGCCCTCGGTATCACCGCTGGCGACGTACAGGTCGAGGGCGCGTTCGAGATGACGGTGGGCGTCGGCGTACCGGTTGACCACGGTGTGCGCGCCGGCGAGGAAGCGGTGCGCGACCGCCTGGGCGACCGGGTCGCCAAGACGTTCGGCGGCGAGCAGGGCCGCCCGACAGGTCTCGACGCGATCGTGCCAGTGCCCCTGCCGGTCCAGAAACGTGTCGAGGGCCCGCCCCAACCGCCAGGTGTGAGCGTGTTGGCCGGCGTTCGCGGCGAGGCGGAGCACGGCGAGCAGCACGGGATGTTCGGCGATCAACCACTGCAACGCCTCCGCGTGGGAAGTGGGCCGTTCCGGGAGCACACCGGCCGCCGCCGGGGCCATGAGGTGGTCTACCGGGTCGCTGTGCGGGCGCAGCAGGGTGTCGGCGGCGTGGGTGGTGTGGGTGTAGTGGTCGAGGAGCCGGATCGTGGCGGCCCTGCGGTCGGGCACGGAGTCGGTGCCGTCGCTGAGTTCGGCCGCGTACGCGCGCAGGAGGTCGTGCGCGGTGAACCGGCCGGGCCGGTACTCGGCCAGCAGGTTCGCGCGGGTCAGTTCGGTCAGCAGCCGGCGGGTGTCCCCTACCGGCCGACCGGCCAGGCTCGCCGCGGCGGCCACCGTGATGTCCGGGCCGGGGTGCAGGCCCACCAGCCGGAACAGCCCGGCAGCCGGCACGCTGAGCGCCGTGTACGACCAGGAGAACACCGCCCGCACCTCGCCGACCGCGTCACCCGCGTCGAGTACGCCGAAGCGCTGACCGGCCGTGCCCAACTCGGCCGCGAGGGTGGCCAGCGGAAAACCGGACTGCTGGGCCCGGGCGGCGGCGATGCTCAACGCCAGCGGCAGCCGGACGCACGCGGTGATGATCGCCTCGGCGGCTTCCGGCTCGGCGGCCACCCGTTCCGCGCCGAGCCGATTGGTGAGCAGGTGAGCGGCCGCGTCGCGGCTGAGCAGGCCGAGCGGGAGCGGATGCGCGCCGTCCAGGCTGACCAGCGAGGTGAGCTGGCTGCGGCTGGTCACCAGCACCATGGTGGTGGGCGTGCCGGGCAGCAGCGGGCGGACCTGTTCGGCGTCCCGGGCGTTGTCCAGCACGATGACGATCCGTTTGCCGGCCAGCGCGCTGCGGTACAGGGCGGCCTGGGCGTCGAGGTCGGCGGGCACCCGGGTGGCCGGAACGCCGAGCGCGTCCAGGAAGCCGTGCAGCGCCTTCTCCGGGCTCACCGCCTGCCCGCGCGGGTCGAAGCCGCGCAGGTTGACGTAGAGCTGACCGTCGTCGAAGCGGTCGGCGACGCGATGCGCCCAGTGCACGGCCAGGGCGGTCTTGCCCACGCCGGCGGTACCCGAGATCGCGGCCACCACGACGGCGGTGGGCGCGGCGGCGAGCTTGTCGAGGAGGGCCACCTCGTCGTCGCGGCCGGCGAGGCTGGCCACGTCCGCGGGCAGTTGCCGGGGTACCAGACGGCCGGGCGTACGCGGCGCGCGGCGGCGGCTCTCCTCGATGCGGTCCCGGGCGGTGGCCAGCGCTCCCTGCTCGGCCGGTGTGGCGCCGAGGAGCCGGACCAGGGCGTCGAGCCGATCGGTGGGCGGCAGCGTCTTCCCGGTGAGGTATTCCGCGATGGCGGTGTGCGACCAGCCGGTGCGGGCGGCCAGCTCTCGATAGGTCAGCTCGCCGTCGCCCCGTTGGCGTGCGTGCCTGCGGCGCAACGCCCGCAACAGGCCGGCGAGGTCGTCGGACGTCTGCGCCCCCGCGGCATCCAGTGCCTGCCCCCAACAGTCGACAATAGACGTTCGTCATTGTACGGCGGTGTACGGAATTCCGGCCAGAGCCCGATCGGATCCGCGATCCTGCTCGTGCGCAGAGCACAGCGCACCGATCCGATCGATGGAGGTCATGTGTCCGTACATCTCAAGCCTCTGGTTCTGGCCCTGACCCTGCTTGCGGCGACGCTCGCCGTTCCGGCGGCGGCCGCGTCGGCGGCGACCCCCGACACGGCCATCTGCACGACGAAGACGGCCTGCGCCGACGGCGGTCTCGCCGTGGCGTCGACGCACCGGGCGGCCCGCGCCATCGGCGGCGTCGGCACCAACGTCATCCCGGTTCCCCCGCCGGCCGCCTTCCCGCCGGGCACCCCCTGCTATCGCGAGGAGGTCTCCGAGCAGGTCTACGAGACCGCCACCTACACCACCATCTACGAGCTGTACTTCCAGGCCAGCGTCTGCCTGTTCGCCAAGGAGATCGTGCTGTACAACCTGGACACCTCGCTCTCCTTCCCCAACGACGTGCAGGACCCGCGACTGACCTCGATGCAGTTCGTGACGCGGGACGAGGTGCACGCCTACAGCCCGACCGAGAAGGACGGGTACTCCGAGCTGTGGGTGACCTTCTGCACGAACCCGGCGCAGCCGAACACCTGCCAGCGGTACCTGCACCGACTGGGGCTGATCTTCACCCAGGCCTGGGTCTACCCGTTCTCCGTGTTCGAGCGTCTGAGCTGACCGTCCGTCCGTGACCGATCAGGGCGCCCGCCGGACTTCCCGGCCGCGGGCGTCCTGGCCGCGCGTCCGCATCGGTTGCCGATGGATTTCCACGCCGTTACGGTGGGGTGCCATCGACGTTTGTCTACAAACGGGGGCCGCATGTCCACGCCTGTCACTCGCCGTACCGTGCTGGCCGGTGGGGCCGGCGCCGCTCTCGGTCTCACCCTGCCGGGGGCCGCCCAGGCCGACGACCGGCACCACGAGGCCGGCGTGGGCTTCACCCTCGACGCCCGGACTCTCGATGGTGGCGAGCAGGTCACCTCGGTCACCCTCGACACCCGTCGGCTCGGCCCGATCGATCCGGCGGGGCTCACCCCGGACACGTTCACCGTGCACGCCAAGGCCACCAGCCCGCTCCCGATCGCTCCCGGCGATCTGATCTTCAGCGAGTACGACCTGAACCGCACGGTGACCGCGGCCCGGCTCGACCGGCACGGGAACATCGTCCTGGAGCTGAGCCACGCCGAGGGTCAACCCGGCGGTGGCACCCTCGGCTACATCCTGAGCAAGGGTCGCAACGTCCGGCTGGATCTCGGCTACACCATCACGCAGAACACGCCGCTCGCGCGCCGCCACGGCGCCCCCCTCACCATCACGCGCTTCGTGCAGGGGCGACTGTCGAACCCCGAGGTGGACGCCTTCACCCACCATGCTTCGGCGTCGGGTCTGAAGTACCGGCTGTACTCCCCGCAGCGGGCGCGCCACCACGGACGACGGCCGCTGATCCTCTGGCTGCACGGCGCCGGCGAGGGCGCCTCCCTCCCCGACGACTACTACGACAACGAGACCACGCTGCGCGCCAACCGCGGCGCGCTGGGTTTCGCCACCCCGGAGGCCCAACGGATCTTCTCCGGCGCGTACGTCGTGGCCCCGCAGAGCACCTCCTACTGGATGGAGGACGGGCCCCGGTTCGCACCGCTGATCCGCGAGATCGTCCAGGATCTCGTCCGTCGCGAGCGCGTCGACCCCGACCGGATCTACGTGGTCGGTTGCAGCAACGGCGGCTACATGTCCCTGGAGATGACCGTCACGTATCCCGACCTGTTCGCCGCGTCGGTGCCGATCTGCGGCGTCGTCGAGCCGCTCGGCGGGGAGGGCCCGCCGCTGGTCACGGACGCGGAGCTGGCGGCGATCCGGACGCCGACCTGGCTGGTCACCTCGCTCGACGACGACACCGTGCCGCCGGAGACCAACACGATCCACGCGCACGACCTCATCCGAGGATCGCTGGTCACCCTGTACGACCACGTCGTCTGGAACGGCTACCAGTTCCCCGGTCACTGGTCCTGGATCTACGTGGCCCGCAACGACCCCAGCCAGCACGGCACCCACATCTGGCAGTGGATGGCCCGCCGTCGTCGGTGATCTACCCCGCGCAGGTCAGCCCACCTGAACACCTGCGCGGTACACGGCGAGCGGGTGGCGCAGCACCCCGATGTCGCTCGTCGGGTCACCGTCGACGATCAACAGGTCGGCCTCGAATCCGGGCCGGACGCGGCCCTTACCGCCGCCCACGCCACACGCCTTCGCGCCGACCGCGGTGGCCGCGGCGAGGGCGGCGGTGGCGGGAATGCCGCAGGCCACGTACTCGACGAGTGTCTCCGGCAGGATCCCGTGCGGTTTCGCGGGGCCAAGGCCGGCGTCCGAACCGGCCACCAGACGGACCCCGGCCCGGTGGAGGTTGGCGGCGCCGGCACGTAGCGCGGCGGCGCTGAGGCCGGCCCGCTCCGCCATCGCCACCACCTCCGGCGGGGTGACCACGGCCGGATCGGTGCCGAGCGTGGCGCAGACCGCTGGTCCGGACGCGGCCAGGCGGTCCGCGAGTTCGTCGGGGACGCGGGCCCCGGCCGGGGTCACGCAGGTGCAGTGTTCGATGCCGTCAACTCCGACGCGCAGCGCCTGCTCGACCGCGCCAAGGGCGTGCGCGTGCGCGGTCACCGGCAGGTCCAGGTCGTGCGCCTGGGCGACGGCGGCGGTCATCTCCTGATCGCTGAACTGCAGCGCACTGGTGTCCGTGCCAGGGGTGAAGACACCGCCGCTGGCCATTATCTTGATCAGGTCCGCGCCGGCCGCCGCCCGCAGCCGCACGGCCTCGCGCACACCGTCGACACCGCTCGCCTCGCCCCCCAGCGCCCAGCAGTGTCCGCCAACGCTGGTGATGGGCGTACCCGACGCCACCACCGTCGGCAGGTCGTCGCGTACTCCCCGCGCCCGCCAGCGGAGCACCGCGTCGCGTCGGTCGCCCAGGTCCCGTACCGTCGTCACGCCGGCCGCCAGGTGCGCGCGCAGCGACGCCTCGATGACCGCGTCGAGATCCGGCTCGGCGCGCTCGGCGAGTCGACCGAGCGCGTCCGGCCCGGCGTCGGCGCACAGGTGCACGTGTGCGTCGACCAGACCAGGCAACAGTGTCCCGTCTTGCGCCTCGCGTACCGGCCAGCCCGCCGGCGCGTCGATCCAGCCCTGGCGCACATCGGCGATGCGCCCATCCTCGATGAGGACCAGCACCCCACCATCGGTGAGCCGCTCGCCGTCGAACATCCGGGCAGCCCGGACAGCCTGCTTCGTCATCGTCACCCCATCCGCACGACCGCGGCCATCACCCCCGCCGCGGTGTCTCGTGTCCTCCGGCGAACCACCGGCCGTGACCCGACCATCGCACCGGTGGCGGGTGTCCAGCCTCCCTCGGCGGGGTGATCCTTCCTCCCTCTTCCGAGGCGGCCAACGATCATCACGGCCAACGTCCACACAGGACGCGAGCGGCGTCGTGCCGAATCACCGTAGCGCTTCCCAGGGCGCTCAAATTCTGCGACCCGCTGCTCCCAGTAACGGCGAGATCACCTGTAAGGTCATCGAGTCCCGTCCCTGACCTATCGCCTAGAACCTGGGGAGGTTCAGTTATGGTCACGCCTTCGGTGACCCCCCTGACGGTGTCCGCCGAGCGGGGACTGGCACGCAAAACTCTGCGAACGAGTTCTCTGGTGACGTTCGGCGCGACCGCGTCGTCTCCCATGGCCGTCCTCGTCGGCGGTATCGTCGCCACCTATGCGGCGACCGGCAATACCGGTGTGGCCTCCAGTTTCCTGCTCCTGACGATCGTGATGCTCCTGTGGGCTCCGGGGTACATCGCCATCGCCCGTTACGTGCAGCCCAGTGGAATCTTCTACACCGCCCTCGCCGCCGGCCTGTCCCGGCTCGTCGGGGTCGCGGGCGCGCCGGTCGTGCTCCTGGCCTACAACACCATTCAGATCTCGCTGTACGGGCTGCTCGGTTCGGTGATCAGCGGGCTGGTCGGCGGACCGTGGTGGGCCGGCGCGCTCCTCGCGTGGGCCATCGTCGCGGCGTTCGGTCTGCAACGCACCGGCGTCAGCACCGCGATGTTCGGCACCATCCTGATCGTCGAGATCACGCTGCTGCTGGTGTTCGTGCTGGTCGGCCTGGCCCACCCGGCGGGCGGTCAACTGACCTTCGCGGCGTTGAACCCGGCGCAGCTGTTCGACACCGGGGTGGTGGCCGGACTCGCGGTCCTTCCGCTCGGCTTCGCGGCGTTCTTCGGCACCGAGACCATCGCCGCGTACGGTGCGGAGGCGCGCACCCCACGGGCGGTGTCGCGCAGCATCATCTACGTGATCCTCGGTCTGGGCCTGCTCTACGCGCTCTGTGCGTGGGCGATGGTGGCAACCGTGGGCGCCGACCGGGTCGTCGACCTGGCCCGCGACCCGGCGGCGCCGCTGCCGTTCGAGGTCTTCTCGGGCTCCCGCGCCGGTAGCGCCGGCGTGCTGCTGGTGGCACTGGGTGGCCTGCTGCTGGTCAGCAGCGTCCTCGCGGCGATGATCAGCTTCCACAACAGCGTGGCGAGATACCTGTTCGCGCTCGGCAAGGACCGGCTGTTGCCCGCTCGCCTGGCGGCCATCCGCGAGGGTGGGTCGGGCGCGCCGCTGGGCGGCTCGATCACCCAGTCGATCACCGCTCTGATCGTCATCCTGCTGTTCGTGGTGAGCGGCGCCGAGGCGTTGACCATGTTCACCTGGCTGAGCAACATCGCCGCGGTCAGCCTGATGCTCTTGATGACGGTGAGTTCACTCGCCACGGTCCGCTACTTCGCCCGTGGCGGCGGACGTAGCGAGTCGCTCTGGGCACGGGCGATCGCTCCCACCCTCGGTGGTATCGCGATCGCGGTGATCCTGCTGGTCACGCTGGTCAACATCAGCGCCGCGCTCGGCACGCCACCCGGTTCCCACACCGCCTGGCTGGTGCCCGGAACGGTCGGCGTCTTCGTCGTCATCGGCGTGCTGTGGGCGATCAGCGTTCGGGCCCGCCGGCCGGACCTGCTCACCGGCATCGGGGAACGGGAGACCAACCCGACGCGGCAGGTCGACGAGGACCTGGGTCACCTCACGCTCTGAGTCGTGTCCACAGATCGAGGCAGGCGGCGCCGCCGAAGCGGCGCCGCCTGCTTTTTCGTGTGGCTACGTCGTGCCCCTGGTCGGGCTGATCCGCTGCGCGCCGAGGTGCACCAGCGTCGCCAGCTGGGCGATCCCCGTCCAGATCGGAGCATCGCCCGAGTAGCTCTGCAACGGTCGCCACGACTCGTAGAGCGGCGTCGTGGACTGGATCAGCGGTCTCTCCCAGGGATCCGTGGGCCGGTCGACGACGATCCGCGTCTCTTCGGGATCCATCATCTGGATGTAGAAGCGACCGGGAATGCGATCCTCACCCTCCACCCGGCGCATCGTCTGCTCCCAGGTGCCGAGCGGACCGTCGAGCGAGCTGACCGCGAGCCCGATGAACGTCGACTCGGCGGTGATCCGCTCGTCGACCCGGTTGCACATCTGCGGGGGCTGACGCGGATCCAGACCACCGTTGTCGAGGTAGTGCCGCGCCGTCTGCGCGAGGTCGTACAGCAGCCTGGGCAGGTGCGAGACATCCTCGCCGGCCTTGTCGAGGCGCGTGGCCGCGCCCACCTCGAAGACCGACCGATCCGCCGTGGACCCGACGACCGGCACCGCGTAGAGGAAGGCGAAGCCGTAGGGGCACAGCGGGTTGCGCCGGCGCTGCGCCCACGCGTGCCGGCCGTGCATCGTGTTCATCAACCCGACCCGGCTCAACGCGGAGGATCGCAACGACGCCCAGATCCGCCGCGTCTCCGGATCGCTGACCGGGGGCGCGCTCGGCGACTCGCGCGTGGTCGGCGGCGGCTCCACCGGTGGCGGCGCGTACACGGACGGCGTGGGCTGCCAGGGGACCGGCGGCTGCTGCTCGACGGCGGGCGACGGCATCGCGGTCGTGGGCGCCACCCAACCGTGGCGTCCAACCGCCGGCGCCGGCTCCGGAGGAAGGGACGGCTGGCTGCCTGAGTGCTGGTCCCAGGGGACCGCTGCCGTCCTTCCGGCACCCGCCGCCGCTCTCCAATCGTCGGCGCTCCTCTCAAAAGGATTCGAGCGCGTTCCCGGCCTGTCGTACGCCACGGTGTCAGTCCCTCCAAAGACGTCGCCACAGCCTCTCATCGCACACACACCGCGATCAACCATTCACCGCCAGTCGGCTTGATCGCGATTCGGAGACGGTTGCCTGTACGTCGGCGTCATGGTCCACTCTTCGCTGAGTCGCCTATCAACGGAGAGCCCGTGACCTCCCCCACAAGCGTTCCCGACGACCTTTCCCTCACCGCTGAGATCGAGCAGTTACGAGCCGCTCTGTCAGCACGCAGGTCGATCGGCTTCCCGGCCGCAGTGGACATCGACTATGGACCCGTGACCTCCCTGTTCGGACTGTTGATCAACAATGTCGGCGACCCGGACACCGACCCCGACACCGGCCACACGAAGGCCTACGAGCGCAAGGTCATCGACTGGCACGCGAACCTCTTCGGCGCACCCGCCGACGATCGGTGGGGATATCTGACCAGTGGTGGCACGGAGGCCAACCAGGCGGCCATTCTGCTCGCCCGGGACCGGTTCGCCGGCGCGAGTCCCGTCCTCTACTACAGCCAGGCGACCCACGACTGGATCCGCAAGACCGCCAGCATGCTCAACCTCCCCGAGGTCGTCATCCGCACCGACGTCACCGGTGAGATCGACTACAACGATCTGCGGGGCGAGTTGGCCCGGCGCAGGGACCGGCCCGCCATCGTCGTGGCCAACGCCGGCACGACCGTGACCGAGGCGGTGGACGACCCGGCCCGCGTTCGTCGCGCCCTGTCCGAACTGGCGATCCGCAACGCACACCTGCACGTCGACGGAGCGCTCGCCGGTGTGCCGTTGGCCCTGCTGCCGGACCGGCCGGTGGCCATCGACCTCAGCGGCGTCGTCGACTCCGTGGCCATCTCCTGCCACAAGTTCTACGGGACCACCATCCCGGGCGGTCTGGTGGTGACCCGCCGCTCGCTGCAACGGGCAGCGCGGCGGATCTCCTACACCGCCACGACCGACAGCACCATCAGCGGCTCGCGCTGCGGCCAACTCGCCGTCCAGATGTGGTACGCGCTGCGACTGCTCGGCGAGGGCGGGCACCGTGAACGCGCCGAGCGCGCACGCGAAACGGCTCGTTTCGCCCACTCCCTGCTGGCCAGCGTCGGCTGGCCCGCCTGGCGCAACGTCCACGCCTTCACTGTCTACTTCACGACACCGCCACCGCCGATCTCCCGCCGCTACGGCCTGTCGAATGCCGACGGCGGCATCAGCCACCTGATCTGCATGCCGGGCGTCACCCGCCAACAGATCGAGGCGCTCGCGGCCGACATCGCGACCGTCCGGGGCACCGAGCAGCCCAGCCCGAGCCGTGGCGTCCGGCGACTCGTGCCGGTCGCGCACCTGCCCCTGGCGGCCGCCGACCGACCCTGATCGGCCGCCACCGCCCGCCAGCTAGCCGTGCGGCGGGACGCCCGGCGGGCGACGGCCCACCTTACGACGGGCCGTCGCCCGCAGTGGCGGCGCGCATCTCCTTGAGGACGAACGTTGCCGCCTTCTCCACCACGCCGACGCCCGCCTCCTGGCTGACGTGATGGTCGGAGAGCACCGCGATCAGCCAGTCGTGACGGGCCTCGACGATCCGTCCGATGCTGTTGACGAGCCAGCGACCGCCGTCGGCGTCCGCGGTGTCCCAGCCGTTCTTGACGTACACGGAATTGCCCGGCTCGCGCGCGGCGGTGACCCCCCACCGCTGCTCGGGGATCACCTTCTTCATGAGGCCCATGACGAAGGTGCGGTCCTGCGGCGTCAGCGGTCCCTTCGACGACGTCAGCGCCGTCAGCAGACGGATCTGGTCGGCGGCCGTGGTCGTGGTCGTCCCCCAGTGCTTGTTCGCCTTGGTCTCGCGCAGACCGAGTGTGCGGTTCGCGGCCATGAGGCCGCGCGAGCCGTCGATCTTCTGCCACAGGGCCACCGCGGCGTCGTTGTCACTGGACACGATCATGGCTTCGGCCAGCTGTCTGGTTGCTGAGCTCAGGGCCTTACCGGGCGGTGTCTGCCGCAGCAGCAGCGCCGCGAGAATATTGACCTTGACGATGCTGGCAGTCTCGAAGCGTGTGGCGCCGGCCGTCACCGCGGCCGTAGTCTGCCGATCCAGTGCCGCGACCGCGAGATGACCGTCGTACTTCTCGACGTAGGCCTCGATGCGTGCCCTCGCCGGTTTCAGCCGGTCGACGGCCGGCGTCGTCGGAACCGGACTGGCCGGCGAACGACCGGGCGACGCGCCAGCTCCGCCGCCGTCGCGAATGTGCGTCGTGCCGTAGGCGGCCGTCGCGACGCCGGCGAGAGACAGGGTGGCCGCGGAGACGACCCAGCGGCGTGGCAGCTTGCGACCTCCCCGCTCAGCCAAGACGGGCCACCGCCTTCGCCGCGATCGAATCCACCGCAGCCTGGTTGCCCAGGTCGGGCAGGCTGATAGTCGAGACCGTCTCGTCCCGTTTCACCATGACGAAGTACCTAGCGGTAGTTGGGGTGTCGGCATGTGCGATGCGGCCCCGGACGAGCAGACCGACACCGCCCAGATAGTGCGGGTCGATGATGTCGAACGAGACCCGTGATCCGTGCACCAGGTAGCTCGCGCATCGCTGGAGAACCGCACGGACGTCGTCGACATTCCGCTCGGCCCATCCGGGTTCGTACGTCTCCACGATGTGGTGGGCCGGCGACGAGCCGTCCGGCAGCCGGTAGTAGCGCTCCACGGCAGCCCGTCGGTGCGACTTCGCGGTGTAGTCGCTGCTCCGGTAGTCGGGGCAGTCGTCCTGCTCCCACGGCCAGGGTGGCAGCCCGGGCCGCGCGTCGTCCGCACGCCAACCCGCACCCAGGTCGCCCGCTCCCAGCAGCATGCTCAGGCCACTCCGCTCGACGTTCACGGTCGGTGGCTCCTCGGGGCCGTCACCCGGCCCCGACCGCTGACATCCCGCGACCAGCACCACCAACGCCGACAGGACCAGCGGCACGAGCAGGGCCCGCACCCGGACCCCGCCGCGAACCGGGCCCCGGCCGGTCCTGCTGCTCGACACGGACACCGAACCTCCCCCACACAGATGACTGCCATCGCAGGTCGCGGCGTCGCCGCGGGTGCGCCCTGGCACCCGCGTCGCCGCCACCGGACAAACCCGGCCGATCAATGCCGCTCCTCGGCGAACAGCTCGGAACGGGTCTCGCCGAGCAGCTCGCGCAGCCGGCTGAGGGACCGCATGCTCTGGCTCTTCACGACGGCCGTGGAGACGCCCACGACCTCGGCGGTCGTCTCCACGCTCAGGTCGTCCCAGTAGCGCAGGACGATGATCGCCCGGTCGCGCAGTGGCAGGGTGGCGACCGCGTCGAGCAACGTCATGCGCAGCTCAGCCGGATGTTCCTCGCCCTGGTCGGGCGGCGTCGACATCGCCAGCTCGGTGCTGGAGCGACGCCGCTGCTGATCGATCACGCAGCGCAGCAGCACCTTGCGGGCGTACGCGTAGGGGTCGTCGGCCCGTCGGACCCGCCCCCAGTTGGCGTACATCTTGGCCAACGCGGTCTGGGTGAGGTCCTGGGCGAGATGCCAGTCGCGGCACATCAGGAACGCGGCGTCGCGCAGGCGGCCCACGGCCGCCTGCGCGAATTCCACGAAGTCCTCGTCAGCCATTCGACCTGGCCAGGGTGGGGAACCTCTTGGCGCCGCTCCGGACGTAATCGGCCGGCAGTTTCGTCCCCCAGGTCGGGTCGGCAGCGATCGCGATTGCCTCGTCCACGGACAGAACGGCGGGCGCGGGCGAGTTCCCCTTGCCATTCCAGGCCAGACAGGTGGAGATCAGCACGTCGATCTGGAGGCCGTCCCGGTGATACACCGTGATCATCTTGTCCTGCACGCAGTTGCCAGGCACCTCGGTCAGCTCCACCGTCCCCGGGTCCGGATCGCCGCCGAGGTGGTCCTGGTAGACGGAGAGCCGCACCATGCCGGGCCCGTCGCCCCGATCCAGGAAGATCTGGACGTACGGCATGCCGGGGCCCGCCCCGCTGCTTCCCAAATTCGCCTGACCGCTGGTCTCGCCCTTGGGTAGCAGCCGCATCAACAACTCCAGGGCGCCCTGCGGTGTGGTCGTCAGCAACGGACCGTCCGGCCCCGCCCCGATCCGCACCGTGTCGATCACCGTGGTCGTGGGGGTCGGCGACGTGGCCGTCGTGGGCGCCTCGGCTGCGCCCTGCAGCAACCCGCCGCCCGGGCTCTGCGCCGGGGACGGCGTGGGGTCGGCGACCGACCCACCCGGCGAACCGAGGTCCCACTTTCCGGACCGACCGCCCTGGTCGGCACCGCCGGTGAGTGGCCCGGCCGCCAGGCCGATCACGAGCAGCACCGCCAACGCCGATCCACCCGCACCGAGCTGCGCCAGCCGACGCCGACGGCGCAGTCGTCGGCCCTGCACCACCGACTGCTCGACGAGGTCACCCAGCGGAGGGGGGACGTGTCGGGCCAATTCGTCCCTGAAACGCCCACGTACGTCCCCCACGTCCCTTACCCCTCCTTGGCCGACCGCCGGCCGTGACCAACCGTCACCTAAGAGACGGACCGACGGGCCATTTGGGTCGCATTTTCCCGGCACCAATTTCGGTTGCCAGCGGTGAGCTTGGTCGCACTTTCAGTAAGTGGTCAGACAGTTTCGGAGAGTTATGTGGCGTCGCCGCATTCCGAGGAATGGCCGAGCACCGGAGAGAGCGGCGAATTTGATGCAGAAGGTCCCTTGACGATTACCGAGCGCAACGAGGCTACTTCCGCCCTACCGACGCCACGCGCGGCGCGGGTTGACATTGCCCCATGTTATGTCTCAGTCTGTTGAGACAAGGCTTGCGACGTATCGGGGTGGGTGTCATGCGCGAAGCGGATCATGCGGAAGCCGGACGGTGGCTCAGCCGGCACGGCCTGAACGACGTCGAGCCGACGCCGCTGCTCGCGACGCGACTGGCGGTACGGCGGCACGCGAAGCTCGCCGACAGCGTCCTGTTGGCCGCGTTTCTGATCGGCGCCGCGCTGACGCACGTGCTGAGCCGACTCGACGACGACACGTTCTCCTGGCCGCCGCTGCTGGCGCTCGCGGTGCTGGTGGTAGTACTGCTGACCGGGCAGTGGCTGCTCGGCTGGTGGATACGGCGGGTCGACCGGACGGCCGGCGCGCGATTGTCCCGGCGGGTGGCCCATCCGGTCGAGCTTGGCTGGCCGGTGGTGCTCGGTCGGCCGCACGCCGCCTTCGCGGTCGCCACGTTCGGCGGCGCGGCGCTCCTCGCCGTGAGCGTGCTGCCCGTGCCGGACCCCGGCCTGCGATACGGAGCGGCCGTAGTGCTGATCGGCCTCACCGGCGTCGGGGCTGGGGTCGTCATGCAGCTACGCCAGATCCTGACGACGCCGGCCGTGGCCGAGGACGAGGGGTCGCTCACCGTCGACGTCATCATGCGGGTCGAGGACGCCCGCCACCTCGTCACCCCGAGCCTCGTCTGGTCGCTGCCGGCCATCTTCCTGTACGGGGAGTCGATCGGCTGGTGGAACGCCGTCTCACTAGCGCTCGTGCTGGCGGGCGTCTGCGCGCTCGGCCTGATCGAGGGCCGTACCACGGATGTCGGGACGACGGCGCGGCGCGCCCTGGCGGTCCGATGATCGTCATCGACGCGGCCTCACCGACCCCGCCGTACGAGCAGCTCCGGGCCCAACTCGCGAGGCAGATCCAGGGCCGCACGCTCGCCGTCGGCACCAGACTGCCGACGATCCGCCGGCTCGCGGCCGACCTTGGTCTCGCCGTGAACACCGTCGGACGGGCGTACCGGGAACTGGAGGAGGCCGGGCTCATCGAGACCCGCGGGCGGGCCGGCTCGTTCGTCTCGGCCGGCGGTGAGCAGTCCCTCGAGCAGGCCCGCCGCGCCGCCCACGACTACGCGGCCGTCGTCGCCCGCGTCGGCATCGATGCCGCCGAGGCGATCCGGATCGTCAAAGCGGCGCTGGGCCAGGCCTCGACGCCATGACCGCCTCCAGCTCCGACTGGCCACGCCGATGCCGAGGGGTGACGGTGCGCAGGGGCCGCTCTCGCGCACCGTCGCGGAGGGTCATTCCTCCGCAGCGGGTCGGCTGTGCACCACCAGCTCGCCGATCTCCAACCGGCCGACGCGCAGCTCCCGCACGACCGCGCGGCGGACAGCCAGTCGACCGATGACCAGCGCCCCGACAGCCACGGCTCCGAGCGCCAGCGCCCCCAGAGCCAGGGCACCGAGCGATGCCGCCCCCGCCGCCCTGGCACCGGTGGCCACCGCGCCCGTCGCCACCGCGCCGTCGACGCGCGTACCGGTCAATCGCCTCAGCCGAACCTCTCGCTTCATCGCTCCATTGTCCGCGTACCGTCGGCCGAACGCCGCCCATAAACCGCAGGTGTCACCGAGAGCACCGCTCCTCGCCCGGCGAACGAGGGACGTCGCCGGCACCGGTTACCCGGCACCGCCGGCCAGGGGCGGGAGGGGCCGGCGATCGGTTCGCCGTCCCCTCCCGGTCGGGTCACCGTCCGTACAGCTCGAATTCGTGCAGCGAGAATCCGTAGGAGGTGGCCCGTTTGACGCCGTACACCCGCACGTAGCGGGCCGTGACCGGAGCGAAGGTGGCGTTGTCGACGCCGCCGTTGCCGACGGTGGTGGCGAACACCGGCGTCCAGGAGCTGCCGTCGCCGGAGACCTCGATCCGGTACGAGGTGCCGTAGGCCGACTCCCAGCGCAGCACCGCCCGGCTGACGGTGCGGGCCGCGCCGAGGTCGACGCGGAGCCACTGGTTGTCGTTGTAGCTGCTGGCCCACCGGCTGCTCAGGCTGCCGTCGACAGCCTTGTCCGGCGTGTAGCTGGTGAGGAACTGGGTGCTCGACGCCGTCGCCGGGCGGCCCTGGGCCAGGTTGGTGACGTCGTCACCCCGGCGGGCCGGGAACGAGACGACCTGCTGGTAGGTGGGACGGTTCTGCCAGGCGATCACCGGGTGGGTGATGCCGCCGAGCCCCGAGTGTGCGATCGAGTCGGCGCACCACTGGTCACCGGCACCACAGGACTTGTCGCCGGGATAGACCGTGGTGGCCGGCAGCGCGGCGGCCTGGCCGAGTGTGTCCAACAGGGATTGTCGGCACGCGCCGAGGTTGCCGTTGCCGCAGTACGCGCGACCCGGCCCGCCGGCGACGGGATCGCCGAGCACGGTACGCAGGTCCTTGTCTACGTAGCCCCACCAGCCGTGCTGGAACGACGAGCCCTTGTGCGCCTGACCTTGCGACGCCCAGCTCACGGTGCCGTCACGTCCGCCGTTCTGGCCGCCCGACGGCGCCTCGTTGACCTCGATGGCGTCGACCAGCGCGGCGTAGAGATCCGGACCGAGGCCGGGCCGGAACTCGGCCGAGGCCAGCAGCGGCCACCAGGCGTCGAAGATCCGGATCGCGTCGGCGTGCTGGTAGACCTTGGAGCCCGGGGCTGTCTCCACCCGGCGGGTGCCCGCCTGCTGCCAGGCGCGCAGCTTGCCCACCGCGTCGGCCAGCGCCGGGTCGGTGACCGGCGTGCTGTCCAGCACCCGCAACAGCTCGCCGAGGACCTGCTGACCGCGAAGGTCGGTCACCGCCGCGTCCGCCATGATCTTGACAACGTCGGCGCGGCCGAGCTTGCGCTGGGAGATCGCCGTCCGCACCGGTCCGTCGAGCAACTGACCCCGGTGTACGGAGCCGAAGCTGAAGTTGCCGTCGGCCGCCCCGAAGTCCCGCGCCTGCTTGTTGTTCCAGCTCACGTAGTAGTCCTGGTTGACCGACTGCGGGTGGGCCGATGCCGGCGTGTACGTGGCGTCGTTGGTGTCGGGATTCCAGCCGGCCCACTCGTACGCCGGTTCGGCCTTCGCCGGGAGGTTGGGGTCGGTGACGGACGACCGGACCGGGTTCGAGCCGGAGTTGAAGTACGCCGCCTCGGTCGAGTTGACGTAGAACCAGTTGAACGCGTATCCGACGCTGGCGGCGGAGCCCTGGAAGGCCGCCGCGCTGCCCATCGCCGCCGGGTCGTTGAAGGCCTGGAAACCGATCGCCGAGTCGGCCTCGTGCCGGTAGGTGGAGCGCAGCTTGGTGAACGCGGTCGGTTGCCCGTTCACCAGTCCCCGGTAGGAGACCAACCCGTACCTGGTGCGCAGCGCGCGCAACGTGTACGAACCCGCAGGGGTGGAGTCCGCCAGCGTGGGCGACCAGGAGTTGCGCTGCTCCAACGCCTCCATCGCGAGGCACTGCCCGTGGTAGAGGTAGCGGTTGGACCCCAGCGTCGGCGCGGTGCCGTCGGTGGTGCACAGCGGCACCGCGTACGTGTCGGTGAGGTCCTGGGAGGCGGAGGTGGCGCTCCACGCGTAGTCCTGGCCGCGACCGAGCAGCACGTAGAGGTTCAGCCCGGCGAACGCGGCCCCTCGCGCGCTGATGCCCGGCCCCTGCAATTCCTGGAGCATGAGCAGTTGCGGTGCGAAGTAGCCAGTCTGCGGACCGAACACGGCGACCGGGTTACCGGTGGTGGTGTGCCGTCCGGAGACCACGACAGCGTTGGACATGCCGTGTGCGCGCAGGTTCGCCAGCCCGCCGATCAGCTCCTTGGTAGCGGCGCTCGCGCCGGTGCGGGAGGCGGCCCCGCCGCTGGCGTCGTGGGCGAGCGGCTCGGCGACCACGGTCCCGGCGTCGGGGAGTACCGCGCTGGTCGCGCCCGGAGGCGTCCCCCCGTACGGGAAGCTCTGCCCGTCGTGCAGGGTGAGCACGGTCTCCGGGTCGTTCTGCGACCGGAACGCCGCCCACACCTTGTCGCCCTCGGTCACGCCGTACCTGGCCCGGGCGGCCACCCGGACCAGGGCGGACTGGATCTCGCTGCCGCCGCCTCCGCCGAACAGGCCACCGATCACGCCAGCGGTGGCGATCAGGTCGGTCATGGTGAAGTGCCTCGGCTTGCCGGCGCCGGCGAGCACGTACTCACCCGGGTAGTTGTCGTCGGCGATCGACTTGTCGATGTAGGCGTTGATGCCGGCGATGTAGTCCACCACGTCGGTGTAGAGCTGCTGACCACGGGCGCCCTTGGTGCGCAGCGCGTCCACCTGGGCCTGGAGGTCCGCCTCGGTGTACGGGGAGTTGGCCCAGACGCTCTGCTCCAGCTCGCGGTTGCCGGGCGCGCCGCCGGCGAACGAGCTGACGTTGCCCCGGCCGACGTGCCGCAGCAGGTCCATCACCCAGAGCCGGTCCTGCGCACCGGCGTAGCCGGCGCCGAACATCGTGCCGCCGCGGGTGGTGCCGGTGACGTGTGGGACGCCGGTGGCCTTGTCCCGCACGATGGTCACGTCCGCGCGCGGCGAGACGGTGCTCTCGACCTGTGCGGCCGGCACGCCGAACGAGGCGTCGTTGTAGAACTGGGCGATCTGCTCGTCGGTCAGCCCGGCGTAGTTGTAGACCAGGTTCGCGTACTCGTCGAGCTGGTCGCTGGAGTGCGTGGGGCGGGTGCCGAGCGCCTGGTGCGCCAGGATGGCGACGAGCGTGGCGTTGCCGTTCTGTCCGGGCGGCAGGATGTCGGAGCACTGGCCGAGGCAGTAGTCGTTGGTGGCGAACGTGGTGGCGGCCAGCGCCGGTGACGGCGGGGTCACCGTCAGGACGCTCGCGGTCAGGGCGGCGGCGGTGAAGGCCGCGAGCCGGGTACGGACAGCGGGACGGGGCATGGCGATCCTCCGGGGGACGCGGAGTCGGGCCGTTCGGTCACGCCCGGCTTCCGGTGCCGACGTCTCGCCCTCCGCGCCCGGGCGATCCACCCGGAGGTGAGAATGACTCACATCGATCTCCGGGCAATGATCGGCGCTGAACTACCGTTCGGGATACCCGTCGTTCACCACGCGCGAATGCCGACGTTTCGTCACCCGAGTCGGTACGACGCCGCCCAGCGAAGTAGGTAGTTCTTGCCGATGTGCGGCGATTGCCGTCTTGGCACGATCACTTCTGCCGGGTGTGGATCCAGTGGGTCGCGCACACCCGGCGCTGTCGATCGTCAGTAACCGCGGAGAGGCTTCACGATGAAGAACATGACAGACGCCGAGGAGGCCGGCATTGACGCGTCGGCCCCGGTGCTCAGCCGGCACAGCGTCACGGTGAGCGCGTCGGCGGGCACCGTGTGGCGGATCCTCACGGACATCGACGCCTGGACGACCTGGCTGCCGGAAATCCCGTACGCACGCGTCGAGACGCCAGGTCCGCTCGCGCCGGGCTCCGTGTTCCGCTGGTCCGCCGCCGGCATGGAGATCGAGTCGACCATCCTTGCCGTACGGCCGCAGGAACGCCTCGTCTGGCGGGGATATGGCAATGGGCCGGACGGCGTGCTCGGCATCCACGTCTGGACGCTCACTCCGAGCGACGAGGGTGTGCAGGTGTCGACCGAGGAATCCTTCGCCGGCCCACCCGTCGACGCCGACCCCGCACCGTTCCAGGAGGGCCTCGACGCGACCCTCGCCGGTTGGCTGGAGCGCCTCAAGCACACCGCCGAGGAGGCGACCGCCCGATGAGAAACCGGGTGGCTGCCCTCGCGGCGGCGGTGATCGCGGCCGGTCTCGTGGGCGTCGCAGGTGCGCCGGCCCGGGCCGAGGCCCGGCGTGCCGGCGGCCCGGACCGCGGGCTCCTGCAATGCGCGGGCGGAACCGTCGACAGCGCGGCGAAGATCCGTTATCGGTCGGAGCGGATGATCGACGCCCCGTTGCGGACCGTCTGGAAGATCCAGACCGACGTGGAACGCTGGCCGACGTGGCAGAAGGCGGTTCTCTCCAGCAAGCGGCTCGATCGTGGCCCACTGCGTCCCGGGTCGTCGTTCCGCTGGACGACGCCGGTGCCCGAGACCGCGCTGAATCCCGCCACGACCCTCGTGGTCACGTCCACCGTCCGGCAGCTTCAGCAGCAGAGGTGCCTTCGGTGGAGCGGGCCGGCGATCGGCACCGGGCTGACCATCGACGGGGGTGTGCACGTGTGGACGTTCACCGAGGTCGACGGCCGGGTTCTGGTGCGTACCGAGGAGACGTGGCGCGGTGCGCAGGTGGAGCAGGACGTCAACTTCTCCACCACGGCTCTCAGTGGAGGTCTGGAGACGTGGCTGACGGAGCTGAAGACGCTCGCCGAACGCGAGTGTGAGCGGCCGGGCGCCCGGCGCTGATGTGACCCAGCGGCCCCGCCGGTCCGGTACCGGCGGGGCCGTTCGTCGCCCGAAGGCCGGTCAGCGCAGGAGTTCGCGCAACTGCCGGCGTGAGGTGATGCCCAGCTTCCGGTAGAGGTTGCGCAGGTGGGCGTCGATCGTCCGCGGGCTGACGAAGAGCAGCGCGGCGACCTCCTTGGTGCCCGCGCCGGAGGCGACCTTGCGGGCGACGAGTAGTTCCCGCGCGGTCAGCCCCGCGAGCGGATCGGCGTCGTCGGCCAGACTCGGTTCGCCGAGGGCATCCAGTTCGCGGGCGGCACGGGCGGCGAACCCGCGTGCGCCGATGGTGGAGAGCAGATCGTGCGCGGCGTGCAGCTCCACCCGTGCGTCGCTGCGGCGACCGATCCGTCGCAGCCACTCCCCGTACAGCAGGCGGGCGCGCGCGTAGTGGACCCGCATCCTGCTGTCGGCGAACCGGCTGATCGCCGCACGGTAGTGGTCCTGCGCGCCGAGCCCCGGATCGAGCAGCGCGCACGCCAGCAGATGCGCACCGGTCGTCCACGCGTTCGGGTTGACCCGTGCGACATCCCCGATCCAGCCGGCCGATTCCTCGGCCTCCTCGGGACGGCCGACGTAAGCGGCAGCTTCGACCAGCTCATGGTGGAAGGCGTTGACGGTGTACGCGCCGCGCCGGTGCTGGTCCCGCACGAGCAGCAACGCGTCGAGCGCCGCCTCGTGGTCGCCGCCGCCGTTGCAGAGCACGCCGTTCGCGTAGTGCAACGCGGTGGGATTCACTCCGACCCGGCCGTGCAACGTCTCCCGGATCTCCCGGAACGAGTCGATGTCACCCCGCCACGCAGCGAGCATCAGGTCGGACCCGACGAGGTTGGACGTCCCGGCGGCCTCGTCGACCGCACGCGCCTCGATGATGCAGACGTGCGCGTCGGCGAAGCGGCCCACGATCGTCCGGGCGACCGCCTGGAACCGCAGCGCGTGGGGAAGGATCGCGTAGGCGCCCTGTGCCCGGGCGAGCTCCACCTGACGGTCGGTGATCTCCTCCATGGCGTCGCTGTCCCCGAGGTCGATGCTCAACACGCAGGCGCGTTCCATCCACCACGGATTCGGGTCGGGTGTGCGGGCATGCTCCAGAAAGGCGTCGACAGCGCGGCGCATCACGGGCATCGCCTCGTCCACCGGACGGAGGTTCTGTTCGACGAACGCCTGCAACAGCAGGTCGACCGGACGTGGCGGCCGACGCTGGGGAGTCCGCTCCCGGATGTGCAGGGCGAGCCGTCGCAACCTCCCGGGCTCGTCGACGCTGAACATGAGCGATGCGAAGGCTTCCAGGTAGGTCTCGCGGACCTCGTCAGGCCCCGCGCCGTCGGCCGCGTCGATGAGGGCGATCGTCGCCGGAATACTGCGCGTCAGGTGATAGTCGATCGTCGCGCGCAGCAGTCGCGCCGCGCCTCGGTCGGCCGATTCCGGCTGGAGGCGCTCGGCCTCGTCCACCAGTTCCCGGGCGGCAGCGGGTGCTCCCGAACCCAACCGCGCCCGGGCCGCGGCCAACAACCGGCGGGCCTGCCTCGACCGACCCGGTGTCAGTCGGGCCGCGCGCTCGAGGAACGCGGCCACGGCCGCGAGGCCCCCGCGGCGCTGTGCCCGTCCGGCCGAACGTTCGAGTTCTGCCGCGATCTCCTCGTCCGGGCCCGTGATCGCGCTTGCCCGGTGCCAAGCGCGACGGTCGGGGTCGATCTCGGCGTCCGTCCCGGCGGCAAGTGCCGCGTGCGCCTGCCGTCGCGCCCCGGCACCGCTGGATCGGTATACCGCGGAACGTGCCATCGGATGCCGGAAGTGCACCCGGGACCCGGCCACCAGGAGGCCGCTGTCCTCGGCCGCAGCCAGGTCTGCACCGTCGAGGCCCTGGATCGCCATGGCCCGCCGCAACAGTACGAGGTCACCCGTCGGCTCGGCGGCGGCCAGCACCAGCACCGAGCGCGTGGGCGTCGGCAGCCGCAGGAACCGATTCACGAACCGGTGCTCCACGGTGCCGTGCCCGGCGTCTCCGGGCAGTCCGAACGGTCCGGCGTCGCGGGCGAACTCCACCAGCGCGAGAGGGTTGCCGGCCGCTTCGGCGAGGATCCGTTGCACGACCGCTGCTTCGTGGCCCAACGGTGTCCGGTACCGCAGCAGGGTGAGAGCCTCCGAATCGGTGAGCCCGACGACGGAGAGGGTGGGTAGGCGACCGAGTTCCGACACCGAGGCGGCGTCGCGGGCGGCGAAGACCATGGCGACCCGCTCCGCCGCCACGCGTGCCGCGACGAAGGCCAGTAGCTGCCGCGAGCCGACGTCGATCCACTGCGCGTCGTCGACCACGCAGAACACCGGCCCGCGCCGGGCCGCCGCACTCAGCAGGCCCAGAACAGCCAGGCCGACCAGCATCGGAGTCGGCGTGATCCCGGCGTGCAGCCCGAACACCGTGTCGAGCGCGCGCCGCTGTGGTGCGGGCAGCCCGTTGCGGTGGTCGAGCACTGGCGCGCACAACTGGTGCAGGGCCGAGTAGGGCAGTTCGCTCTCGAACTCGATCCCACCGGCGCGCAGCACCCGCCATCCGTCGAGCTGTGCGGCGGCCTCGTCGATGAGCGTGGACTTGCCGATTCCCGCGTCACCGACAACGAGCATCGCTCCGCCGCGGCCACGCGCCGCGGCGGCCGTCAGCGAGGCGATCTCACCCAGCTCTGCCTCTCGCGCGACGAGGGTCCCCGGCCTGATATCGAACAGATGGCGGGTAACGGTGCCAGCTCCCATCGAGTTGTCCGGCCTGGCCGATGGTATCCACAGCAGTGCGCCGATCGGGCCGACCGCTGGGTCCGGCCGACGCTCCTACGAGGGCAACTCGAACAGTTCCAACTGGATGCCGTCAGGGTCACGCAGGTAGAGGATCTTCGTCCCGGCCAGCGTCCCCGCCTCGACGCCGTCGCCGTCCTGGAGCACGACCGGATCGGCGTTGACGTGCACGCCTCGCTCCACCAGGTCGCGGTGCGCCGCGTCCAGGTCGTCGACCTCGAAACACAGGTGCATCACCCCGACGTCGCAGTTGCGCCCAGCGAAGGGCCTCGGCTGCGGGCTGTCGTACTGGATGAGTTCCAGGAGGACGTTGTCACCGGCCAGCGCGAACGACGCCCGCATCGACGGGTTCTCGACCTCCACGACAGCACCGATCGCCGGGTTCGTCGCCGAGATCGTCACGCCGTTCGGGGAGATGCCGAGCACGTCCTCGTACCACCTCATCGACCGCGTCAGATCGCTGACCGGCACTCCGATGTGATTCATCCTGGTCACTCTGCTCATGATCCCCATCCTCAGGGTCCGAAGCGCCCCCGGGGAAGGCACAGGTCTTCCGCGTACCGCTGGTACCACCCAGCTCCCACGGCGGATGGCGGATCATGTGGTGATGAGTGATCTCGGAGCCGCGCTGCGGGCCTGGCGCGATCGCACAGACCCGGCGTCGGTCGGTCTCGCGAACGCATCCCCCCGCCGCGTCGCCGGGCTGCGGCGAGGCGAGCTGGCGGCACTGGCCGGCATCTCCCCCGAATACGTGGCACGCCTCGAACAGGGTCGGGCCGCCACGCCGTCGGCACAGGTGTGCACCTCTCTGGCTCGCGCGTTACGACTCTCCGACGACGAGGAGGCGCACCTGATGCGCCTTGCCGGCTTCGCCGCGGCCCCGGATCGGATACCCCGCCTGATTCCCGCCAGTTTGCACCGCGTCATCGATCACCTCGGCGACACCCCGGCGGCCGTCTACGACGCCGTGTGGCGGCTGCTGCACTGGAACCGGCTGTTCGCGGCCGTCTTCGGCGATCCCACGGGCGCAACGGCTGACGACCGCAACGCGCTGATCGTCCAGTTCGAGTCCCGGAACCCGCGGGTCCGCCAAAGCGAGACCGAGCGCGCCTACTTCGAGCAGTCATTGGTGGCCGACCTGCGCGCCACCAGCGCCCGCTATCCGAACGATCCCGACGTGGCGGCGTTGATCTCGCGCATGGCCGGCAACGACAGGTTCCACCAACTCTGGGCCCTTCGCGCGGTGGCCAACCACGAAAGCGCCCACAAGACCGCCGTACACCCGGACGTGGGCGCCATCCCGCTGGACGCCAACGTCCTGACCACTCAGAACACCGACCTGCGCCTCGTCGTCCTCACCCCTCGGCCCGACACCACCGCTCGCGAGAAGCTGGATCGACTGGGCTGAAGTCACCGGCGCTCAGTCGTGCGCCCCCGTGCTACGAGCGCTTCGATGCCGTCCAGGAGCAGGCCGAGCCCGAAGGTGAAGTCGGCGTCGTCGATCCACTCCTCGGTGACGCCAAGCGCACTCGCGCCGATGGCCGAGGTCAGCTCCGGGTAGGCGTCCGCGTCGAGTACCTGCCCGAGGATCTCGCCGTACTCGGCCAGTCCGCCGATCGAGTCGTCGGTGGCGGCCGGGCCGGCGCTCAGCGCGTGGGCAAGGGCCGCCTGCTGGGCAGCGTAACCACTGAGAACGGTGGCGATGTTGATCCGTGCGCCGTGAGCCAGCCCGGTATCGGCGAGCGCGGCGAGCGCGCGGTCCAGCCAGCGCAGCAACCGGGGCCCGGTGGGCGGGGTGCGCTGGTCGAGCGCCAGCAGCCACGGTCGGGCGAGCAGGAAGTCGCGGTTGGCGCGCGTCCAGTCGAACAGGTAATCGCGCCAGGCGCGCCCGTCGAGCGCGGGCGGCTCGGGCGCCGCGGCGTCAGCCATCATGACCAGCAGTTCGTCTTTGCTGCCGACGTAGCGGTAAAGGGACATGGCCGCCACCCCGAGCTGGGTCGCGACGCTGCCCATCGTCACCCCCGCCAGACCCTCGCGGTCGGCGATCCGGATCGCGGCGTCGACGATGCCGCCCACTTCGAGGCTGGGCCGGGGGCCGTGCCGGGAGCTGGTCTCACGACCCCACATCCGGGCCACGACTGCCGGAAGCCTCCGTTGCGCCACGTCCGAATCTCCTCGCTCTTCACCCGGGGGTCTTGCCTGCACTCTAGATCTCGGGGACTCTGTATCTCGTACGGTGTAGCTAATACGGAGAAGGAGATCGTGATGACCACGCGGGTACCGGGCGGACGTCTGCACGACGTCGACGCGATCCGAGGGTTCGCCCTCCTCGGCATATTCGCTGTCAACGTCACCTTCATGGCCTCCGGCTATCCGGGGAACCTGGTGACCGATCCCGACTTCACCTCGGACCTCGACGACGCCGTCCGCACGTTTTCCTCGGTCTTCGTCGACATGAAGTTCTACGTGCTGTTCTCGTTCCTCTTCGGATACAGCTTCACCCTCCAGATGACCGCGGCGAGCAGGGCCGGCGCGGCGTTCCCAGCGCGCATGCTCCGCCGGATCGGTGGTCTCTTCGTCCTCGGCGCCCTGCACACCGTGTTCCTGTACGGCGGCGACATCCTCACCACGTACGCGGTGGCGTGCCTCGCGCTGCTCCTGCTGCGCAAGGTGGCCGACCGGACGGCGCTTCGGATCGCGGCCGCGCTCTACACGCTCGTGCTGATCAGCCTCGTCGCCAGCGCGCTCCTCGTGGACCGTTCGGCGTTCCTGCCCGGCGAGGCCGAGGCGCTGGCCAACGGCGAGGAGGCGACCCAGGCCCTGCTCGGCGGTTGGACGGCGATCATCGGTGAACACCTCGCCGGCCTGCCCCTGCTGGTGCTCCAGGCGGTCACCCTGCAGGGGCCGACCGCCCTGGCGCTGTTCCTGCTCGGCATGATCGCCGGACGCCGGCAGTGGCTGAACCGGGCCTGGGGCAACGAGCCGGTGCTGCGCCGGATCCAGTGGATCGGATTTCCGGTCGGACTGCTCGGGGCGGCCGTCTACGCGGCCAGCGGCGGCAACGGCAACACTCTCGGCGTCGCAGCCAGCGTTTCGACCGCGCCGCTGCTGGCCGCCGCCTATGTGGCGACGCTGCTGCGGATCATGCACAACCCGCGTACGTCGGTGGTCCGGGCGGCGCTCGCCCCGGCCGGCCGGATGGCCCTCACCAACTACCTCGCCCAGTCGGCGGTCGGCCTGATCGCCTTCACCGGCATCGGCTTCGGCCTCGCCGGGACGTTCTCACCGCTGGCCCTCTTCGCCTTCGTTCTCGCGGTGTTCGCCGCCCAGTTGGTGGCGAGCGCGTTCTGGCTGCGGCGGTTCCGCTACGGGCCGGTCGAGTGGGCGCTGCGCTGGCTCACCAACGCCCACCGTCCTGCCTTCGTCGCCCGAACCGATCGGGTGCACGCGGTCGAGGACGGCGCACGGCGGCCCGATCACGCGTCCTCGGCGTAGCGGACGGCGTACCTGTGCAGCGTGACGCCCTCGGCGAAGGAGCCCTGCTCGATCAGGTCCAGCTCCACCGATCGCTTCAACTCGTCGAAGAGTGGCCGACCCCCACCGAGGACGACGGGGTGCGTGAAGATCAGAAGCTCGTCCAGCAACCCCGCGCGGAGCAGATCGGTGGCGAGCGTCGCGCCGCCGACACCGATGTCGCCGTCCCGCTCCTCCCGGTACCTCGCGAGCAGCTCGACGGCGTCGCCGTCCGAGCCGAGGGTGCGGGTGTTGTACCCGGCCTCGGTGCGGGTGCGGGACACCAGCACCTTGGGCTTCGTCGTCCAGATCTCGCCGTACTCACGCATGAAGTCGGGCAGTTTCCCGTCCGTGCGGGCGGCCGGCCAGAACCCCTCCATCGTCTCGTAGATCGTGCGCCCCTGGACCATCGACGTCAGCGCGCGGGCCCGGGCGTTGAACTCCCGATGCAGCGGCTCGCCGATGCGCAGCCAGTTCCCGGCACCCTCCTCGCCCGGGGCATGCTCGATCCTGAGATCGAGAGAGACGTTCATCCAGTACACGAAACGGCCCGACACGTAGCCTCCCGGTGATCGCGGTCTGCACCCACCTAACCCGACGTTGGTGGATCCTCCACAGATCCCGCCAGGCGTTTCCTGAACGCGTGGTACACGGGGGTGCCCGGCAGACCGTCGTGGATGGCGAACACCACGTGGTCGAACCGGTCGACCACGTGCAGAGCGTCGGCGAACGCACCGGCCACCGCAGCGGGTTCGTTGCGGAACACCCCGCACCCCCAGGCGCCCAACACGATCGAGCGGTGTCCGTGCGCGGCGGCGACCTCCAACACCCGCCGCGCGCGCCGGGCCAGCACGGCCGGCACGTCCGCCGCGTCTGCCGGCTGGTTGCGCACGAGCGCGCCGAGGTTCGGCGCCGCGGCGGTCAGGAACGACGTCTGGTACGGCTGCTCGAGCAGGTTTCCCCTGTCGTCCCGGAACACCGGCACCAGCGGGGAGTAGATGACCCGGTCGCTGTAGCGCAGATCCTGCTCAGCGCGGTGGAACGCGTAGAACTCCGGCACGGCACGCAGGCACGGGTAGAGCGCCGACGAGCGCGCGATGCTCTCCTCCTGGGCCTGCGCCCCACTCAGGAAGCCGCCACCCGGGTTCTTCGCCGACGCGAACACCAGGCAGGCCGCACCGGGCCCGAGCCGGTACGCCGCCTGCAACGTCGACTCGTGCGTCACCTCCACCGTCGCGGCGGCGGGTGCCGCGTCCCGCGCCTCGAACACCTCGTCGGGGAGGTGGTGACGAGTCCCGGCGACCGCGGCGCGTACCGCCTCACCGACGACGACCTCGACGCCGTTGCCATTGCGATAGCGTCCCGACTCGACGATCGCGACGGTCTGCCGGGCGATCTCCCGAAGCCGGCCGCTCACCGGTCCACCTGCGGGAGCGGAAGACGAAGGGGGGCCACAGCCAGCAGGCTAGGCAGGCACGGCAGCCGTCCACAAGCCGATTTCGGGATCACGCTCGACACCCGTAGGCGAGGGTCACAGGGGTGACGGATCGTCGCGCAGCCGGCTGTAGAGCCAGCCGTCCCGCCAGGCGCCGGCCCGGAACTCGCAGGCCCGTACGACCCCCTCCAACTGGAAGCCGGCCTTCTCCAGCGACCGCTGCTCGGCAACGTTCTCGGCATGGGTGCCGGCCTGGATGCGCTGCGCCGGCGTGTGGCTGAACAGGTAGTCGCAGAGCAGCGCCTGGGCCCGCCAGCCGATGCCCTGGCCGCGCCACTCGGGCAGCAGCACGATGCCGATCTCCCAGTAGGGCGCCCGACCTCCGTACTGGCCCTGGAGGTAGCTGAGGAATCCCGCCCGCGCGTCGGCCGCCGGCTCGACCTGCACGATCAGGCCACCGGTCCGCTCGCCGAGATAGCCGTCCTCGGCGAACCGACGGGCCGGCGCGGCGGCGTCCCGGAAACCAGCCCAGTCGAGCCCGATCAGCCCGGGTTCGACCGCGAACCGGCGCAACATCTGCACGTCGTCCTCGGCCACCGGGCGCAGCCGTACGGTCGATCCGGAAGCCTGGTGCACGACGCCGACCACCTGCGGCTCAGAACTGGTCACCCTGGTGACCGTAGTGACACCCCGGGCGACCCGCTGTCCCGGTACCGCCGTCAGCTCGTGAGGTGGCCGGTTGCCCCCAGCAGCGCCCGGGTGAACCGGTTGAGGTCGGCACTCCGTAGCCGCGCCGGGGCGAACCAACCCAGCTCGCAGATCTCCTCCTGGTCCGGGGCGGGTGTCCCGTCGACGATCGCCGCCTCGTAGACGGCGGTGACGTACGCGACCTGGTCACCGTTGGAGTAGGTCACCTCGTAGTCCGTACCGCCCAGTACATCCAGCAGCCGCAGCCGGCCGATCTGGACGCCGATCTCCTCACGGACCTCGCGCACGGCCGCCTGGGCCGGTGATTCGCCGATCTCGACCGCACCGCCCGGCACACCCCACCTGTCCGGACTTCCGGTGTGGCGTACCAGCAGGAGCCGCCCGGTCTCGTCGACGACGAGGACCGACACCGACGGCAACTGGATCAGCTCGCGGCCGATCACGGCCCGCAGCCGGGCCAGGTGCGCGGAAATGGCCATCAGAGCACCCCCGGATCAGCGCGCGAACGGATCTGCCGGCAGGTCCGGTAGCGGCGGCGCGTCGCTCGTCTCGTCGACGGCGGTGATCTGCGAGTTGACGAGTGTGGGTGCCGCCAGCCGGCTCACCCGCCAGGCGAGGACACCGGCGGCAATCACGAGCGACACCGCCCCCGCAACGAGCAGCCACTGCCACGGTGACACCCGATGGTCGGCGCGCGGGGGCGGCTGCAGGTTCTTACGCCGGAATACCCAGATCGGAGGCCCGATCAAAGCCACGACAGCACCTCCTGGGCAACGGTGGCGGCTGACTCGACCACCGCCGAATCGGCGACGCCGACGGCCTCGTAGTCGACGAGCACCCCGTAGGTGCCGAGACACACCGAGAAGTGGATACGCCGGCCGGTCTCGTTGTCACCCGAGAGGTAGTAGAGCGCACGGTCACCGAGCGCGAACGGATGATTCCTTCTGTTCAGGGCCGGCTGCAGTCCACCACGGTCCAGGCAACGTGGACCGCGGCCTTCGTATCGGCCGTACCGTCCGAGTGACACCCACAGCGAGGTACGTGGGGCCGGGGTCCCGGACATGCTCTTGACCCAGCAGTAGTTCGAGCGCATGGCCGATTCGTTCTGCTCGGCCGCCTCGGGGGTACCGTGCCCGGGAACGAGACGATCGAGCACCTCCGACCGGATGAGCGGGCAGACCGCGGGAGGCGCAGGCGGATCCACCGTCGCACTCCGCCAGCCCAGCCGACCGCCGACGGCCACCGAGAGCAGGACGCAGAGGGCCACCACCAGGACGCTCACCCAATGTCCCCGCCGCATACCGGCAGTGTGACCGGACGCCGCAAATGAGCCATCCGTACGCCGAGAGCGCGGCAACGGCGCCGTCCGCCGCTAGGCTCAGCCGCCTCGATAACCTGCCGAAGGATGATTGTCGTGCCAGCCACTCCCCTGTCGCCGGATGTGCCGATGCACGAGGGCCAGCTCACGGTCTCACTCGACGTCGTGCGGGAGCTGGTGGACACGCAGTTCCCCGAGTGGCGGGGCCTGGCTCTCCAGCGCGTCGCCTCGCAGGGAACGGTCAATGCCATCGTTCGTGTCGGGGACCGCTTCACGGCTCGATTTCCCCTCCAGCCTCACCAGGTCGACGTGGCACAGGCCTGGCTGGAACGCGAAGCGGAAGCGGCCCGAGAGCTGTTGGGCCGTACGCGATTTCCCACTCCGGAGCCGGTCGCCATCGGTGAACCGGGTGCCGGCTACCCGCTTCCCTGGTCGGTCCAGACGTGGATACCCGGAGTCGTTGCCACCGATGCGGACCCCGGGGACTCGGTCGCGTTCGCGCACGACCTCGCCGAGTTCGTCGACGGCGTACGAGCCATCGGCACACGTGGCCGCACGTTCACCGGCCAGGGTCGCGGTGGCGAGCTACCCGCACACGACGGCTACCTGGAGGACTGCTTCCGGCGCAGCGAAACGTTGCTGGACGTCCCCCCGCTCCGCCGGTTCTGGGAAGTGATGAGGGAACTGCCGCGGGGCGAGGCCCCGGACACGCTGAACCACGGCGATCTCATACCCGGAAACGTCCTGGTCTCCGACGGGCGGCTGGCCGGGGTTCTGGACGTGGGTGGGCTGGGCCCGGCCGATCCTGCCCTCGACCTCGTCGGCGCCTGGCACCTGCTGGAACGGGCGCCACGCCAGGTGTTCCGGAAGCGACTCGACTGTGACGATCTCGAGTGGGAGCGCGGTAGGGCGTGGGCCTTCCAGCAGGCGATGGGACTCGTCTGGTACTACCACCGGACCAACCCGACGATGAGTCTGATCGGCCGACGCACCCTCGCGCGCATCAGTGCCGACCCACCGGCAGCCTGAGCGGGGCGTACGGCAGGCATCCACGGCATCGGTCAGGTCTGCCGGGGCGAGTCCAACGCCGACAGGGAATCCCCGGCCTCGGCGGCGAGCTTTCCGTTGCCCAGTCTCTCGTACTCGTCGATCGCGGCCCGGAACGCCTGGGCCGCCTCGTCCCTACGCCCCTGGGCCACGAGCGCCGATCCGAGGGCCTGGTACGCCGCGCCCACCCCGGCGCCGTGCCGGATTCGCAGGAAGATCTCCAGCATGGTACGGAAGTCCTCTTCGGCGTCCCGGTGCCGTTCGTCCTCCACGGCGAGCCAACCGCGCTCGTGGAGGCAGTATCCGCGGAGGAACTCGTCGTTCAGCCGGTCGGCGATGCCGAAGGCCCGCCTCGTCAGGGCGGACGCCTCCGCCTGGTGGCCGGCGAGTTTGTGCCCGGCGGCCAACCCCAGGACCACGTAGCCGTGCAAGGCCGTCTCCGGCGCCGGGAGGAGCGCTGCCGCCCGTTCCAGCGTGGGGATGCTGCGCTCGGGACGACGGAGGGTGTTGTAGAGAACGCCCAGGGCGGAGCGAACCTCGATCTCCTCCTCGACCGCGTGCGATCGTTGGAACAGTCGCAGTGCCCGGAGCAGCTGCCCTTCCGCCTCATCCGAACGGCCGTGCGCCCGCAGCGCCTCGCCCAGCCGGCGCGTGGTCTGCGCCAGCTCTGTCGGATCGCCCAGTCGCTCGGCGACCGAGACCGCCTCCCGGGCGGTGGTCAGCTCACGCTCGACCTCGCCGGCCAGTCCATGGGAGTGCGAGATCCAGCGCAGCGCCCGCACCGTCCTGCGGTCATCGACCACCGCCTCCGCCACCGACCGCCAGAGCTGTAGCCGGTAGACGTGGTCGTCGGCCGCGGTCAACAGCGGGTGCACCGCCTCCACCAGCGTCCACGCCTGGTCGATGAGTCCCTCCGCCACGCAGGTGCGCAGCACGGCGAGGATGTTCTCGCGTTCGTCCGAGATGTCGCGCCCGGACGCCGCCAGGTCGCGCAGCCACTCCACCTGCCGGAGCAGACAGGCGGCACGGTCGTCGGGGGTCTCGGTGCGGTCGAGCATCTCCCCCGCGAACAACCGCAGGAGGTCGTGCAACCGATAACTCGTCGGTGTCGGCGCCTCGATCAGGAACGCGTCCACCAGCCGGTCCAGAGCGGCCCGCACCAGCGGCAGATCAAGACCGCACCGACGGGCCGCGGACTCGACACCGAACAACACACCCGGATGTGCCCCGGCACGCCGGAACACCAGCCGGTCCACGTCGCGCAACTCGTCGTACGTGGACTGGAAGGTCGACCTGATCGCCCGGTCGCCCAGCCGCAGCTCGTCGAGCCGACGGCTCTCGTCCGCCAGGCGGTCGGCGAGGGCGGACGGAGCCCAGTTGGGTCGGGCCCGGAGCCGCGCTCCGACGATGCGCAGCGCAAGCGGTAGCCCCGCACAGATCTCGACCAGCCGTCGTGCACCCGAAGGGTCGGCCGCGGCCCGGTCCGCGCCGATCGTGACGGTCAGCAGTTCGAGTGCCTGCCCCGGCGGCAACGCGTCGAGGGTCAGGACCGCTCCCGGTAGTTCGGCGATCAGCCGGCGACTCGTGACCAGGGTGAGGCAACCCGCGCCCGCCGGGATCAGCGGGAGCACCTGCGCCGCGTCGACGGCATCGTCGAGCAGGACCAGGAGTCGTCGGTCGGCAACCACCGACCGGAAACGCACCGAGAGTTCCTCGATGGTGCCCCGCCGCTCCTGCGCGTCGCGGCCGACCGCGCGGAGCATCCGGATCAGCGCGTCCTGCGGCTGCGTGGGAGCGGCGCTGGCGCCGTTGAGGGGCACGAACAGCTGACCGTCCGGGAAATGCTCGCGGACCCCGTGGGCGTACGCCAGGGCGAGCGCGGACTTACCCGTACCTCCCGCCGCGGAGATGACGACCACCTGGGCCCCGGCCCCGACCAGCTCCTCGACAGCGGCCAGCTCCACATCGCGGCCGACCAGTCGGGGCGCGACGGGAAGCTCACCCGGAGGAACCGCGTCGTCCCTCGGCGGGGAAACGGGTGACGCCGAAGGCTCGCCGCCTGGTCCCAGCCGGTGTTGCCACAGGGCGAGACCTACCCCGGTGAAGGTCAGGACGGCGACCGTGGGCCAGGCCAGCCACCCGTACGCCGCGACCGGCTCGGGCAGGTCGCCGCCGGTCGCGACGTTGACCACGACAGCCAGCACGACGGACAGCAGACTCGACACGGTCACCAGAAGCAGCGCCACGTGCCGGCCCGGACCGCGCCCTGCGTCTCCGGTGCCACGACGCCGGCCACTCCGTGCGGCCATCGACACCCAGAGTTGGCTCGGCATGCGGCCATGATGCCAGTACCGCTGAACGCGGAAGCTCCCGTGCGAACGCCTAGCCCGGTTCAGTCGCGTCCACCCCGCGACACCGGTCAGGGGTTGAGCAGTCTCCAGTGGCCTTCGGAGATGACGTCGACGGCCCCGTCGACCACCGTGATGGCGGTGTCGTCGTCGATGGCGTAGGTCGGGACCGGAATGCCGGCCGCCCACTTCTCGATGGCGGACAGTGTGGTGTCCGGCATGTCCGGATGATCGAGGTGGGGATAGAGCGTGAAGTCCACCAGGCCCAGCGCCCGGTCGGCGCCCTGCGCCATGTCACTGCCGTCCGGAACGAATTGACTGTCGAACTCGGCGTCGCAGTTGTACGGGGTGACCGCGATGCTCCCGGCGCTGACCCCCACGTAGACCGTGTCACTCAGCGACGGCAGCAGGTCGGCCAGGCCCGACTGGCGCAGCCAGTAGGTCAGGTACAGCACGTCTCCGCCCCAGACGAGGAGGGCGTCGGCCTCCCGGACCGCCGGGACCCAGTTCTCCTGCCGGATGGTCGGCAGCGCCGTGAGTTCCAACATCCCCAGGGACTTCCAACCCAGTTGGGTCAGCGGGATCGAAGCATGGCCGTGGACCGCCTTCCACGCTTTCTCGGCCCCACCAGGGAAGGGATGAACGCCGGTCGGGATGAACAGGGCCGTGGACTCGGCGATCGGCTTGCCCAGCAGGTCGACGAGCGCGTCGGAGATGCTCGGGTTACTGATGCCCCCCGACGTGAGAAGGAACTTCATGACATCCGCCCTCCTGGTCGTCAGCTGACAACGATCATATTGCCCACGAGGCCCGGCGACCGGGGCCGCCAGTGGCGGCCCCGGTCGGCGAATCAGCTCCCGCAGATGCCGTACCCGTTGAGACTCCACGAGCCGGCGAAGCCGTCGGCGTCCTCGTCCGCCCGTACCCGAACGGTGTTCCCCCCGGTGATGTTGATCGCGGTCAGCAGCACCTGGCCGTTGCCGGCGTTGATGTCGGCGCCCGCGCTGTAGAGGCCCTTGTCGGCCGGGCACGTCTTGACGGCGTGGTCCGACGAGTTGCTCGCGCTCGTCCCGGTCAACGCGACCCGCTCCAGCCCGGCCGGCCCGTTGGCGCAGACCGCGATCGAGGTGGCGCTCCAGCCGGCCGGCGAGGTGCCCTGCACCGCGACCGCCCGGACGGTCACCGACGTCAGGTCGAACGACGGCACGACCTGGTCGAGCACCACGTCACCCTGGCCGTTGTTGACCCGCCCACCCATGCCGATGACCTTCTTCGTCCCGCAGCTCGCCGTGACGTACTCCGTTCCGACCGCTCCGGTCGTGGCCACGACCTGGTATCCGGCGGGCGTGGTGGCGCACTGGGCGACGGCCTGCAACCCCCAGTCGCCGGCGAAGTTGGCCGGGCCCGCCTCCCGCATGGTCACGAAGAACCCGGTGCCGTTCGCCAGCGGCTCCAACCGGTCCAGCCCGACCCGCCCGTCGGCCGACGAACCGGCGGTGAGGAAGCCTCCGCCGCCGGTGACCACCTTGCCGGCCGGGCAGGACGCGAGCGCCGACTTGTCCGCGCTGCTCTCGGCCGCCGAATGGGTGACCGTCTCCAACCCGGCCGGCACCGCCCAGGCCGGCGCAGCCCAGGCCATGCCCGCCACCACGGCAGCCGTCGACACAACTGCCGTCAGCACGCCCCGTCCCCTGGTTACCCGCATGTCGCTCTCCTTGTCCACATTGGCCGGACGAGCCGGCCCGCCTCCCCCCGGACCTGCGGATCCGGCGGCTGAGGAGAGCCTGGGCGAGGCCGCTTGGCGTCCGCTATCCGACCGCTTGGCGCCGGTCGCACCGGTCCCGCCGTCCATAGACTGTGGTCGTCCCATCACGACTGACGAGGAAAGCCATGCGGTGGTCAGTCCTCGGCCCCGTCCAGGTGACCGCCGGCGGGCGCGTCCTCCCCATCGACCGCCCCCAGCAACGCGCGGTGCTCGCGCTGCTGCTCCTCAACGCGGACCGGTTGGTGCCTCTCGGGCACGTCGTGTCGGCGCTCTGGGCCGACGACCCGCCGGCCAGCGCCCGGACGCAGGTGCAGGTCTGCGTCTCCCGGATCCGGGCGGCCCTACGCGAGGCGGGCGCGGGCGACCTGCTGGCGACGCAGGGCGGCGGCTACCGGCTCACCGTGGGCGGGACCGAGCTGGACCTCACCGAGTTCACCGTGGCGGTCGAGCGGGCCCGCGTCGAGGAGACAGCCGGCCGGCGCGCCGAGGCGGCGCGGCTGCTGCGGGACGGCCTGGCGCTGTGGCAGGGGCCAGCGCTGGCCGGCGCGGCTGGCGCCTTCGTCGACGCCGCCGCCGCCGGACTGGACGAGCAGCGGCTGCTCGCGTACGAGCGGCTCGCCGCCGTGGAACTCGGTCTCGGCCGGTACGCCGCGACCGCGCACACCCTGCGCCCCCTGGTGGTCGAGCATCCGCTCCGGGAGCCGCTGGTGGCCGGTTACCTGCTCGCCCTTGCCGGCTGCGGCCAACAGGCCGCCGCGCTGCGGCTCTACGCCGAGACCCGCCGCCGTCTCGTCGACGAGTTGGGCGTCGACCCCGGCCCCGAACTGAGCGAGGCCCACCTGCGGGTGCTGCGGGGGCAGACGACGGCCGAGCCCGCACCTGCGGGGCCCGCCGGTCCTACTCCGGCGCAGCTTCCCGGCGACCCCGCCTGGTTCACCGGCCGCGCCGCGGCGCTGCGCCAACTGGACGCGCTGCTGCCCGCCGACGCGGCGCGGGCCGCCCGGGACGGCGGCCAGGACGATCCCGGCCGGGCGGTGGTCATCTCCGCGATCGCCGGCACGGCAGGGGTTGGCAAGACCACCCTCGCGGTGCGCTGGGCCCACCAGGTCGCGCACCGCTACCCGGATGGACAGCTCTACGTCAACCTGCGCGGATTCGACCTCGACGGACGGGCCGTGTCGCCGGGCGAGGCGCTGCGCGGCTTCCTGGAGGCGCTGCACGTGCCGCCTCAGCGCGTACCCACCGACCTGCCCGGACAGGCCGCCCTGTTCCGGACGCTGCTCGCCCACCGCCGGGTCCTGGTGCTGCTCGACAATGCCCGCGACGACGAGCAGGTACGGCCCCTGTTGCCGGGATCCCCGGGCAGCCTGGTCGTGGTGACCAGCCGTAACCGGCTCACCGGCCTGGTGGTCAACGCCGGAGCCCACCCGGTGACGCTGGACCTGCTCGCACCGGCCGAGGCGCGGGAGCTGCTGATCGCCCGGCTCGGTCGCGGCCGTGCCCGGCGCGAAGAGACGGCGTTGGACGAGATCGTCCGATGCTGCGCCGGCCTGCCGTTGGCCCTGGCCGTCGTCGCGGCCCGCGCGGTCGGGCAACCGGACGTGCCGCTGGCGGTGCTCGCGAGCGAACTGCGGGACAGCGGCCCGGACCGGCTCAGCCCACTGGCCACCGGCGACCCGATGACCGACGTGCGGGCGGTCTTCTCCTGGTCGTACCGGGCCCTGGACGCCGACTCGGCCCGGTTGTTCCGACTGCTCGGGCTGCATCCCGGCCCCGACGCCGGGCGGACGGCGGTGGCCAGCCTCGCCGGTCTGCCGCCGGCTCGGGTCGGCCCGCTGCTGGCCGACCTCACCCGCGCGAACCTGCTCAGCGAGCGCACCGCGGGCCGGTACGCGATGCACGACCTGCTGCGCGCGTACGCCGCGGAGCTGTGCCACGACACCGACCCCTCGGTCGAGCGGGAGGCCGCCCGACGCCGCCTGTTCGACCACTACCTGCACGCCTCGCACGCGGCCGACCACCTGCTCGACCCGTACCGGTTGGCGCGGCCGGCCGCGCTGCCGCCGCCGGCGACGGGAGTGACGGTGGGCGCCCGCCCGGAGCACGCGTGGGCGACCGCGTGGTTCGCCGCCGAGCACCACGTCCTGCTGGCGTGTGTGGAACAGGCGGCGTCCGCCGGCCTGGACCGGCACGCGTGGACGCTGGCGGCGGCCCTCACCACGTACCTCGATCGCAGCGGGCACTGGCCGGAGCTTGCCGCCGCCCAGCGGAGCGCGCTGGCGGCGGCGCGGCGTCGGGGTGATCTGGCCGGTCAGGCCCTGGCGCACCGCGGCCTCGCCATCGCCTGCACCTGGTCGGGCGATCACGAGGCGGCGCACCGGCACTACCGACGCGACCTGGAGCTGTACCGCGAGCTGGGCGACGACACCGGACGGGCGCACACGCACCTCGGGGTGAGCTGGGTGCTCGCCCGGCAGGGACGGCTGCGGTCGGCCCTGGACGAGACGCGACTGGCCCTCGACCTCTACCGGGCCACCGACTACCGGGTCGGGCAGGCCAAGGCGCTCAACAACCTGGGCTGGATGCACGCCCGGCTCGGCGAACCAGGGCCGGCGTTGCAGTGCTGCCAGGCGGCCCTGCGGCTGCACGAGGAGACCGGCGACCGGCACGGCGCGGCGCTGACCTGGGACAGCCTGGGGTACGTCCGACACGGCCTCGGCGACCACGACGAGGCCGCGGACTGCTACCGGCGGGCGCTGGCCCTGCACCGCGAACTCGGCGACCGGTACGACGAGGCGGAGGTGCTGGACAACCTGGGTGACAGCCTGCGGGCCGCCGGTGACCTCGACGCCGCGCGCCGGGCGTGGCGGGAGGCGCTGACGATCTTCGACGAGCTGCGCCATCCGGACGCCGACCGGCCCCGGGCCAAACTGGCCGTCCCGGCCGTCCCGGTGGCGCCCACCGGCGGTGGCGAACTCTGACCGATCCCGGCCGCCGTGAATCGACAACGACTGAAACGCGACGAGCATCAACCCCTCCTGACCAGGCATTCTTGGCTCATGGACCATTCCACGAACCTGGCTCTGGAGGTACGGACATGTTCACCACGAAGTTCTGGAAGGCCACCGCCGAACGGGCGGTGAAGAGCGCCGCGCAGGGTCTGCTCCTCTACTGGGGCGCCGACGTGGTGTTCAACGCCTGGCAGGCGGACTGGGCGGCCGCGGGTGGCATCGCGTCCGGCGCTGCGGTGCTGTCGGTGCTCACCTCGCTCGTGAGCGCGAGGGTGTCGGGCGAGGGTGACTCGCCCAGCCTCGTGGACGGCGAGCAGTAGCACCCGCCCCCGCCGGGAGCCCTTCGGCGTCGAAGGCGCTCCCGGCCGTCGAATTGACTCGGCGGCAGGAAGGCGCGACGCTGTGGCAGCGCTCCCATCGACGGGCTCCTATTCGAGAGGAATGCTCGTGCGTCCCCACAGAGTTCTACTTCCGGTCGTGCTCGCCACGGCCCTCGGCGGTCTGGCCCTGCCGGTGCCCGCCCTGGCCGCAGCCGGCCCGGCACTCGCCGTGGACACCACCACCGCCCGGCACCAGATCAGCCCGTACATATACGGCATGAACTTCGCGGACGAGGCCCTCGCCCGCGACCTGCGGCTGCCGGTAAACCGCTACGGCGGAAACGCCACCACCCGTTACAACTTCCGTGCCGACACCACCAACCGCGCGGCGGACTGGTACTTCGAGAACATCCCCAACGACAATTCGAGTCCGGAGGACCTCCCGAGGGGCTCGGAGAGCGACCGGTTCGTGCAGCGCAACAAGGCCACCGGCGCGGGCACGGTCATGACGGTGCCGCTGCTCGGCTGGATCGCCAAGGACCGGTCGCGGGCCTGCGGCTTCAGCGTCGCCAAGTACGGTCCGCAGGAGTCCACCGACCCCTGGGCGCCGGACTGCGGCAACGGCAAGAAGCCGGACGGGTCGCTGATCACCGGCAACGACCCGGAAGACACCAGCATCGCGGTCGGTCCGGAGTACGTCGCCGACTTCGTCAACCACCTCAAGGGGCAGTTCGGCGCCGCCGCCGACGGCGGCGTGCAGTTCTACAACCTGGACAACGAGCCGGACCTCTGGCAGTCCACCCACCGCGACGTCCGACCGACCGGGATGGGCTACGACGAGCTGCGCGACCGCACCTACGAGTACGCCGCCGCGATCAAGGCTGCCGACCCCGGCGCGAAGACGCTCGGTCCGGTCGGCTGGGGCCTGAACTCGATCATCTACTCGGGGCTCGACCAGGACACCTGCTCACGCACCGGCTGCTGGTCGAACCCGCCGGACAAGGCCGCGCACGGCGGCCAGGACCTCGGTCCGTGGTACCTGGACCGGATGCGCGAGTACGAGCAGCAGCACGGCACCCGCCTCCTCGACTACTTCGACGTCCACCTCTACCCGCAGCAGTCCGGCGTCTTCGGCGACGCGGCCGGCGACGCCAACACCCAGGCGCTGCGACTGCGGTCGACCCGCCAGCTCTGGGACCCGACCTACGTGGACGAGAGCTGGATCAACAGTCCGGTCCGGTTCATCCCGCGCCTGCACGAGCTGGTCGACCAGCACTACCCGGGCACGAAGATCGCGATGACCGAGTACAACTGGGGTGCCCACGGCTCGCTCAACGGCGCGCTCGCCCAGGCCGACGTCCTCGGCATCTTCGGCCGCGAAGGGCTCGACATGGCCGCCCTCTGGACCGCTCCCGCAGCCGACCAGCCGGTCGCCAACGCCTTCCGCGTCTACCGCAACTACGACGGCAACGGCGGCGCGTTCGGCGAGACCTCCGTCCAGGCGACCAGCGCCGACCAGGGCAAACTGGCCGTTTACGCCGCTGAGCGCAGCGCCGACAAGGCGCTCACCGTGGTCGTCGTCAACAAGACCGGCGACGACCTGACCAGTTCGGTCGCCCTCACCGGGGTCTCCGCCAGCACCGCCCAGGTCTACCGCTACAGCGGGGCCAACCTGGCCGGCGTCGTCCGGGAGTCCGACCAGCCGGTGAGCGCGGGTGGCCTCACGACCACCTTCCCGGCCAACTCGATCACCCACCTGGTGCTGCCGCGCGCCACCGCGCCCGGCGACACCCAGGCGCCGACCACCCCGGGCAAGCCGACCGCCGGCACGGTCACCAGCGACAGCATCGCGCTGGCCTGGACGCCGTCCACCGACGACACCGCCGTCACCGGCTACGACGTGCACCGGGTCGACAGCACCGGCACCGTGAAGGTCGGCAGCGCCACCGGCACCGCGTACACGGTGACCGGGCTGACGCCGAACACTTCGTACACCTTCGTGGTGACCGCCCGCGACGCGGCGGGGAACGTCTCGACGGCCTCGCCCGGCCTGACCGTGCGGACCTTGCCCACCGCGCCCACCGGGCGATGCACGGTCGGCTACACGGCGAACAGTTGGCCGGGCGGCTTCACCGCGACCGTGACGATCAAGAACACCGGCACCACCGCGTTCGACGGCTGGAAACTCGGCTTCGACTTCCCCACCGCCGGCCAGAAGGTCAGCCAGGGCTGGTCGGCCACCTGGAAACAGAACGGCACGAGCGTCACCGCCGACAGCATGAGCTGGAACGGCAAACTCGCCGCCGGCGCGTCCACGAGCATCGGCTTCAACGGGACGTGGAGCGGCACCAACCCGGCGCCGACCACCTTCACCCTCAACGGTCAGCGGTGCGGATGACCTGAGAGCCCAACTCCGTCAGGGGGCGCAAGGGTCCGGGGCGCAGCGTCGCCCCGGACCCCTGTGCCCCTCGATACATCACAAGTCGCCGGCACCCCTTTTGGATGGTTGAGCAGCCCGGCCTACGCTCTCGCGGGTGGGCTATTGGGGGACGGTCGTCGTGGCACGGCCAATGGGGTTGCTGGTCGACCAGGACGGCATCAGCGGGTTCGGCCACCAGCATTACTGGTTGCGTGAGCTGGGCGACGGCTGGCAGCTCGTGGAGACCAGCGGGTGGAAGGATCCGCCGGACCTCCTCGAACCGGCGGCGGCGCTGGTGGCGTCGACCGGGCATCCGGTCTTCGCCGCATACGTCAGTGACGGCGACTGCGCGGTGATGTGCGCGGCGGCAGCGGGCGTCGTCGGGCCGCTGACCCACCTGTGGGACACCAGTGGACCTTGCGGGGTGTACCGGCATCAGCCGGCCGACATGCCGGAGTCGATCGGCCGCACCGTCGACGATGTGGTGGTGGAGCTGACCGGTTGGTCGGCCGCGGCTGGTCTGCGGGCCAACGCCGCCGCACTGCGGGCGGCGCTCGCCCCCGACGAGAGCACAGCTGGGAAGTCAGCGGACGATCTGCTGTTCGACCTGATCCAAGGGCTGGGGGTGGCCCGGATCGGCCGGACGCTGCCATGGGCGTTCCCGATAAACCGTCGGCCCTTCGTACTGATCACGGACTTCATGGGCCTTGCGAGCAGAGCCCGGGAGCGGGCGGTGTACCGGCGGGACGGGGAATGGCCGGCGCAGTCGTGGGAGAGCGCCGCGTTGGAGCTTGAGGCCGAACTGTGGGCATCGCTGTACCGCCCCGACGTGGACGTGATGGCGTTGGCACACCGGGTTGTCGAGGTTCAGGCGGCGTACGACGCGACCAGTGACGACCGGGCGCAGCAAGCAGCGGTAGGCACGGATGGGTTGTACGAAACGCTCGTCGCCGGTCTCCTGGACGGCACCCTGCAACCGGACGACCCGGAGGACTCCGGCCGCAGATGGGCGGACGAACGGGCGACGGCGGTGAACTGAAGCTCATCCCGTCCGAAACGGACCGCCGGGTCCGTCGGGTCCGAGTGCGAAGTATCTGGGTCAGCGCATGGCGGCCGTGACATCCGCGGCGACAGCGAGGGGATCCGTGAGCGGTCGATCCAGCAGACGCACGAGGTCAGGGCCGGTGTCGTGGAGAAACCCGTGGCGGACACCGCTGGCGATCGAGGCGAGCATCGGCGGTTGGAACGGCAGCAGGTTGGCGTCGCCGAGCAGGCGGGCGCGGTACTCGCGGAGTTCGATTGTGCGGTGCGCGACGCCGAGACGCTCGGCGATGTCGCCGGCGGTGATCGGGGTTCCGACCAGGTCGTACACCTTTCCGGCGTGTGCGGTGGGCGCACCTGCGACGACGGCTGCGGCAGCGGCCAGGTCGGCCCGCGCCACCGCGGACAGCGCGCCGGTCCCGAACGCCGATTCCAGGCCGCCGGGGGTCCACGCGAGCAGGGCACCGAAGAGTTCGGCGTACAGCCCGTTCCGCAGGATCGTCCACGCCAGCCCGCTGGTCGTGATCATGTGCTCGGTGGCTCTGTGTGCCAGCGCGAACCCGAGATGGTCCCCGGCGCTGGTCAGGCTGGTGTACGTAACGTGGGCCACGCCGTCGCGCCCGGCGGCGTGGAGAACAGCTCGGTGACGTGCGATGACCGTGTCGTCCTCGGCGTATCCGGCCGAGACCAGGACCAGGGTCGACACGCCCCTGAGGTCGAGGGTCGCGGGATCGTCGAAGTCGAGGTGGCGCTGTCCGCCGGTGGGAGTGCGACTTCCTGCCACGGCGGGTGTCCCCCACTCGGCAAGCTGTGCGAGCGTGAGCGAGGCGAGCTGTCCGTTGGCGCCGGTCACCATGATCATTGCGGTTCGGTCTCCTGCCGTGGTTCTCTTCGGTAACTACAGGGGAGCCTGGACCCGCGCCCAGTGGCCCACAAGGAGGCAGTCTCGTGTCACCAGCGCACACCGAAGTAACCGCGGAGGCCGCCAAACTCAAACCGTGCGGACAGCCGGATCACCCGGACTGCGGCATCCGGGACGTGCTTGACCGGGTGGGCGACAAGTGGTCCGTCCTCGTGATCGTCGAGCTCGCCGCCGGGCCGCGACGCTTCCGCCAACTCCAGCGCGCCATCCACGGGATATCCCAACGCATGCTGACCCTCACGGTGCGCCGCCTGGAACGAGACGGCCTCGTCCTGCGGACCGTGTACCCGAGCGTGCCTGCCGAGGTCGACTATCGCCTCACCGAAACCGGCACCAGCCTCACCCACCTCGTCAAAGCACTCGCCGACTGGTCGCTGGCACACCGCGACGTCATCGCCGAGGCCCGTCAGGCGTACGACGGCGACCACCCCGGCAACGAGATCCGGTGACGCGCCGCCGCAGTCGTGGTCACTCCCGCAGCGGACGGCACTCGGCCGTCTCGCTGCCGGTCGGCCAGATCGCCTCCAGGTCGCGGGCCGTGGCGTAGAGCAGGTACGGCCGCAGGTCAGGGGCGTGTTCCAGGTTGCGGCGCAGCGCGTACAGGTGAGCTGACCTCGCCGCCAGGATCGGTTGGGCGGCGAGCAGGCCCCGGAGGTCACCGAACCGCCAGTCCACACCCAGCAGCTTCCTCACGCGTACCAGCAGCTCCACTCCGTCGACCGGCATGTTGCCCACGTAGACGTCGGCGGTTGGCGGCAGGTCTGTCTCCGGGTCGGCGGGCAGGGCGAATCCGGCACGCCGCCACACCTCGAAGCCGTGGGTGGCCACGACGAGATCGGCCTCGCCGAGTCCGCCCAGGTCAGCCCAGAACACCGGGCCGCCGCCGTTGTCGCACCGGAGGAAGAATCCCCGATCGCCCTCTTGGCCGATCATGAGGTAGCCCGCGAGCCACTCGCCGATTGCATAGGTCGTGTTGCGCTCCGACAGAGATGCGCGGCGGTACACGACCACCCGGTCGGCGACGACGTCCTCGGTGACCGACGACAACCATCGCTGGTAGACGGCGTCCGTCCGGGAAACGAGCTGCTCGACCATGTCCACCGCCGGCTCCTGCCTGTCATCACCGAGGCTGGCCACCCGCCAGGCCGGCATGGGACCCCTCTGTTCGTGTCAGTCGAGGCGGAAGCTCGCCAGGGCCAGTCGGCGCCACGGCTCCGTCGCGTTCCACTGGCTATCCTCGGTGATCCAGGACAGGCTGTGTGCACGCGTCCTGCTGTCGTTGACCAGCAACCGGTGGACGTGCAGCCGAGCAGCGTCGGCCTGATCGCAGGTGTACTCCCACTCCGCAGCGCCACCCGGGCGGATGACCGGCCCGATACTGACCTTCCGATAGCCGGGAAGGGTCCCGCTCTTGACCGCGTCGCGCTCGGCGGCCGCCCACTGCCCCTGGGGGGTGGAGGAAGCTTCGGCGGTGACATCGACAGCGATGGCTCGCACCTCCGCCGGGTCACGGAAGCAGACGACCTCGCCCTCAGTGTGCCGGGTCCATCCCTGCGGGACTGCCACCAGGAATCCGGCAGGGTCCTGGTGCCACGCCCATCCGTCGGGCAGGGCGTACGGAAGCGGAGCGGTGGGTTGCCGCAGAGGCTCGGCCGCGCTGAAGGCGTCATCGTCCAGACAGAGGTGCGCGGGCACGGTCGCAGCGGTCGGCTCCATGGCACCGGCCGCCGAACCGCCCGGCTCGACGGCCGGCTGGCGGTCCTGGCCGCGCAGCCCGCCGATCACGGCACCGGCTCCCGTGACGACGACGGCCACGACCGCCAGCAGTCCCAACACCGCGCCCGCGAACGCCCAGCCGGTCGTCCGATCACGGGTGTTCGACGCCCTCCCCGTACTGGCTCTGGCTTCCGCCGCGAGCGGGACCGTCGGCACGTCCGCCGTCGATCGCCGAGGTGGCCGGGACATCCGCCGCCAGCGGCCCGCCCGGGGCACCGGCACGGGCTCGATCGGTACGGTCGTCGCGGCCACCTGCTCCAGCAGGGCGCGGGCCTCGGGCGCGGACAGGCGCTGACGGGGATTGCGCAGCAGGAGACCGGTGACGGCCGGTTCGAGCGGCAGGACGCTCATCCGGTCGGGCGCCTCGGTGGCCAGAGCGGCGAATGTGGCCAGGGTCGAGGGCCGGGTCCACGGAGGGCGGCCCTCGGCGGCCAGGTAGAGCGTCGCGCCGAGAGCCCACAGGTCCGAGGCGGGGGTGGACCTGCCATCGCGAGCGCGCTCCGGCGCGACGTACTGGTTCCTCGACAGATTCGCCGCGCTGACGGTCGCCGGACTGTGGCTGTCGAAGATCGACAGACCGAATCCACCGAGCATGACCCGCCCGTCGTCGGCGAGTAGCACGTTCTGTGGATAGAGCTCCCGATGCACCACACCCCGCTCGTGCGCGGCGGCCAGTGCGGCGAGCAGCTGCAATCCGACCCGGGCCACCTCGGCCGATGGCAGCGGGCCGTCGGCGGCAACCGCCTCGGACAGGGACCGGGAGGGCACGTGCTCCATGACGAGCCAGAGGTGGCCGTCGGTGCTGAGCACGTCCCACATCCCCAGCACGCTCGGATGCTCCAGCCCAGCCAGTCCACGCACCTCCGCCAACGTCCGCTCGTGCAACCGGGACCGTTCGGCGTCGCTGGCCCACCCCGGCACGGCGATCTGCTTGAGCGCGACGTCGCGGTCCAGCACCTCGTCGCGGGCCAGCCAGACGCGTCCCGGGGTGGCCGTGTCCTCGACCGGCAGGAGCCTGCGGTAGCGGCCGGCGAGCAGCTCGTCATCCATGTGGGTGATTCGGAGCCCTCCGCCGCTCGGATGGGTGGATCAGCGAAACTGTGCCCGCCGAATGTTCAGCTCAGCGCGACCGTGCCCACGATGCTCGTGGGGGCGACGGAACCGCCCACGGGCTCGTTGGAGACGCCGAACGTCCCAGCGTCGGCAACCGGGCCGATGACCGTGGTCGACGCCCTGGCTCCTTCTGCCAGCCGTCCCACCTTGCGTGGCTCGCTGCCACGGATGAGCCACAGCTCGTAGATCCGCCCGGGTCCGGGCTCGGGCAGGTCGCGCAGCAGCACCACCCCGCGGTCCCGGTCGCGGGAGACCACCACGGTCGCGGCGCCACCGGGCTGCAACGACCGCTCGAACACCCGGGCGTCCGGGGCGTCCAGTACGGCGGCGATCTGCCGAGCCTGCTCGCTGCTGGCCTGCTCGTCGCTGACCCGATCGTTGGTCACGGCCCAGGTGGCCGCGCTCGCGCCGCCGGCCACGACGACGGCCGCCGCGGCGGCCACGGTGAGGCGTCGCCACCTGCCTGCATTCCGTGTGGCGCTGTCCCCTGCGGCAGCAGAGCGCACCTGCGGGGTACGCGCCGCCTGGACGAGGGTGCGCTCCCGCAGACCCGGGGGCATGGCCTCGACGACGGTGTCGTCGGCGAGCCGTGCGACCGTCTCCCGCAGCTCGGTCACCTCCAGGCGGCACGACTCGCAGTCGGCCAGGTGCCGCTCGAACGCCGCCCTCTCGAGGTCGTCGACCGCGTTCAGGGCGTACGCGCCGGCGAGGGTGTGGATGTCGGCGCTCATGCCCGCCCCTCCATGTCGATGCCCAGGCAGTCGCGCATCCGGATCAGTCCGTCGCGCATCCGCGTCTTCACCGTCGGCAGCGGTGTCTTCAGCTTTTCGGCGACCTCACGGTAGGTGTGGCCGCCGTAGTAGGCCAGGGCCACCGCCTCCCGCTGGACCGGTGTCAGCCGGCCCAGACAGCGGCGGACCTGTTCGCGCTCCAGCCGAGCGGTGACGTCCTCGACGACCTCGTCGTAGGGGACGTGCGTCTCGGTCGCGGCGACCCGCTGGGTGCGGTCGGTGTGGGCCTGCTCGCTGCGCACGCGATCCACAGCCCGCCGGTGCGCCATCGTCAGGATCCAGGCGGAGGCCGAGCCACGACCGGCCTCGAATCGGCCGGCGGTGCGCCACACCTCGACCATCACCTCCTGTGTCACCTCCTCCGCCTGCGCCGGGTCGCGTACGACGCGGCGGGCCAGCCCGAGGACCCGGCCGGCCATGGTGTCGTACAGCGCCGCGAACGCCGCCTCGTCACCGCGTGCCACCCGAGCCAGCAGCTCGTCGGGGCTCGGTGGCGTCGCGGTGTCCGGCGGTACCGAACGTAAGCGCCGCGCGTGTTCCGGGTCACCGCTCATCCTCGGCATATCCTCTCCTGTGCTGGCGGCCGTGCGGTCTGCCGCCGCGTACCCGATCGCTAGGCGGCATGCGCGTGAGCGAGGCGCGCGTAGACGATGACATTGTCCCGGTAGTGCTGAGTGGTGTCGTCGAACTCGCCGCCGCAGGTGATCAGGCGTAGCGCCGCGTGGTCGGTCGCCCCGTACACCTCGTCCGTGGGGAAGTGGTCCTTGGGATACTGCTCGACCTTGCTGACGGTGAACATCGCCGTGCTGCCATCCTGACGGTCGACAGTTATCCCGGCGCCGACGGGCAGCTTGCCCAGATCGAAGAAGGTCCCGCGGCGGCCCTTCCAGTTGACGTGCCCGGCCAGCACGGCCGGACCGAGGGCCCCTGGCGTCGGCGCCCTGGTGAACCAGCCCACGTCGGTGGCGCTGTCCGGGACCTGCATCGCCCCGTCCGCCGCCAGGCCCAGTGCGACGATCCCGGCGGTGGCCTTCAGCGACGGGATCGACACCCGCGTTGGCGGCGAACTGGCCATCAGTGGTCCCGAGGTCAGTTCACCCGGCATCCTCGCCGAAGCAGGCGGCACCGTCGCGGTCGGTGCGGCAGCGGAGGCGGCGGGCCGAGGTGGGTCCCCCGACCGGTCGGCCACCGCGAGGCCGATCGACACGGCCGCCGTCACGATGAGGACGCCGGCCACCGCCAGGAGCGCGAAGCGCCCCCGGCGGTGGCCGGCCAGGACTGCTGCGTCGCCGTCGTTCATCGCATGCTCCGGCTCAGCGCTCGCCGGCGAGCCGGCGTCGCGCGACGACCGCACCGGCGGCACCGAGCAGCGCGAGGCCACCCACGGTGTACGCGATCAACGGCGATCCACCGGAGGTGCTGCCGTCACCGGTTGCGACACCTCCCGCGGGTACGGAGCCGGCCGCCGCGCCGCTGACCATGCCGCAGGTCGCGGGGTCGGTGGCCTCGGCGGGGATGCCGTTGACGCCGACGGACTTCGCGAACGTCGACTCCCCGAGCGCCTCCATGTCGTACTTGCCGTTCTTGTTGGCGTCGATGCCGTGCTGCACGACGTGCAGGTCCTTGAGGTGCTCGATCGTGCCCTTGGGCAGCTCGGCGGCGGGGATCGTGCGCTCGTAGCTGAGGTTGCCCTTCGCGTCGGCCTTCGGCATCCGGTCCACCGCCAGGCCGCTGGCCTTGGTCGTGTCCCCGGTGGTGGTCAGCGAGATGAAGATGTCCCCGTACATCTTCAGGCCCTCCTCGGTGCTGACGTAGCCATTGCCGTTGGTGTCGGCGGACTTGTCGGGGCAGTGGAAGTCCATGCCGTTGGCCGCGCCGTGCACGTGCTGGGCGTGCGGCGAGTTCGGCGTCATGCCCTTCGACCGGATCATGACCTTCAGGTCGCCGCCGCTCGTCGCGGTCAACGTCGCGGTGCCGGCGGCACCCGTCTCGTTGAGGTCCTGCAACTGGACCTGCACGCTCTCGTCGGCGTGCGCGACGCCGGGGAACGCGAGGATCAGCGCAGTCGCGGGTAGGGCGAGCAGGGCTCGGGACAGTCTCACAACAAATCTCCGTCTCCGCCGGGGTACGGCGTTGGTACTCACGTGCGGTCAGGAGGGATTCGTGGCGTGGTGGTCGCCGGATTGGTGCCGGCCCCGATTCTTTTCGGCTCTGTCGCTGCGAACCACCGCCGAACCCTTGGCCACCAGGTCAGGTGATCGTGACGGTGGTGCTGTGCCAGCCCGTCGCGCCGTCGGGAAAGGGCGCAGCCCGTTGGTCGGTCTGGGTCGTACCTGTGGCGTCGGTGGCCCGTACGCGCAGGGTGTGGCTGCCCGGGGTGGCGTCCCAGCGGTAGGTCCACTGCCGCCACAGGTCCGGCGATGGTCCGTCGGCCAGGCGGGCCTGCCGCCACGGACCGTCGTCGACCTGCACCTCGACGGCGACGACTCCGCGCCTTTGCGCCCAGGCGACACCGGCGATGATGACGGGCCCGGCGCGACGTTGCGCGAAAGGTTTCGGAATGTCGATGCGCGATGCGGTCTTGACGGGCGCGTCGGCGGCCCACCCCCGCTGCACCCAGTAGGGGTCGAACGCGTCGAAGGTGGTCACCTTCATCGAGGTGAGCCACTTGCAGGCGCCCACGTAGCCGTAGAGGCCGGGCACGAGCATGCGGACGGGGAAGCCGTGTTCCAGGGGCAGGGGTTCACCGTTCATGGCCACGACCAGGAGCGCGTCGCGCCCGTCGAGGATCGCCGCGAGCGGAGTGCCGATGGTCATGCCCTCCACCGAGCGGCTGACGAGCTGGTTCTGCCCGGCGTGAAGGCCCGCCTCGCGGAGCAGCGGTGCGAGGGGAACACCGGTCCAGCGGGCGGTGCCGATGTAGGGACCACCGACCTCGTTCGAGACACAGTTCAGGGTGATGTCACGCTCGACCAGGCCACGGGCGAGAAGATCTTCGAATTTCCAGGTACGAGGACGCTCGACCGCCCCGTTCAGGGTCAACCGCCAGGTATCCAGGTCTACCTGTGGAACGGTGAGAGCCGTGTCGACACGGTAGAAGTCCCGGTTGCGGGTGAGGAACGCTGGAACTCCGTCGACACCGACGGAGACACCGCCGGGTAGCGGCGGCGCCGGTCGTACCGGCGGCGGAATGCGAACGGCGGCGCGGGAACGGGCGCCAACCGCGCTGCCGTGACCGACGACCTGTCCGACGGCGACCGTGGCACCGGCGGTCAGGGCGGTCCCCGCCGTCGTGGCCAGGAACTGACGACGGTTGAGCAACCTCGGCCGGCTCGGTGGCGTGACCGTCACCGTTCGACCGGCGCGCACCAACACCAGCATCGCGGCCGATCCGACGCCGACGCCCGTCAGGATCGGCACAACGTCCAGAGGTGTCGCCCCCGGGCGGGACAGGACGGCGGCGACACCGACCGCAGCGAACATGGCGAGGCCAGCCAGACCGTGGCGTCGTCGACGAAGCGCCGCCGCGCCGAGCAGAACCGCGGCCAGGGCCAGCAGCGCGTAGACGCCGACCAGGAGCGCGATCTTGTCGTTGGCGCCGAAGGTGCGGATGGCGAACGCCTTGACGCCCTGCGGTGCCAGGTCGATGGCGACGCCGCCGACTGCCAGCACCGGATCGGAGGCAGGGGTGACCAGCGCCGCGAGGAGATGCGCCACGGCCAGGGTCACTCCGGCGGTCAGCACGCCGACCACCGAGCCACGGACAGCGGTCATGCGGAGGGACGGCCCCGGCCGACGGGTCGTCGGCCGGGGCTCGATGTCGGTCGCGGCCATCAGCTCTTGGGCATCAGAACGGTGTCGACGATGTACACGGTGGCGTTGGCCGTCGAGACGTTCCCGCAGACCACCATCGAGGTACCGTTGACGGTGAACGACGATCCGCTGCCGGTCACCGTGAGGTCGCCGCCCTGCAACGTCTTGTGGGTGCCCGCCAGGGTGTCCGGCGACAGCTGGGTCGTCACCACGTGGTAGGTCAGGACCTTCTTCAGCAGGGCGTCGTCGGCCAGGACCTTGTCCAGGTCCGCCTTGGGGATCTTGGCGAACGCGTCGTTGGTCGGCGCGAACACCGTGACGCCCTGCGCGCCGTTGAGCGAGTCCACCAGGTTGGCCTTCTTGACGGCCGTGACCAGCGTCGACAGCAGCGGGTTGCCGGACGCGGCCGTGGCCACCGGCACCTTCGCCATCGCCTCGAAACTACCGGGGTTTGACGCATCGGTCGGCACGGAAGCGCAGCCCGCGCCGAACTGACCCGACATCATCGCCGAAGGCGAAGCCGATGCCATCGGCGCGCTGGCCGACATGCTCGGCGCGCCGCTGGCACTGTCCTCGCTGTCGGTACCGCCGCAGGCAGAGAGGGCGAGCACAGCGATCACACCGACCGAGGCAAACAGGCGTCGCTTCATACGTACTCCTCAGATATTTCGAACTTAACTGCCGTTGTCAGGAGGCATTCGGGGCCGACCTCGAGACGGATGGGCGCAACAGTGAGAAATTCGGCACGGCACCGGGAGGAGACGTCTGCGGGCTTGCCGCCAACCGGCTTCTGGCCTGCACCTACCGAGCTGCGCACCGCTAGCGGGTCAGCGGGCACCGAGCGCGACCACGGCCGGTCGAAGGCGGCCCAGCAGCGGCGGGTCAACCGCCAGGGCACGACCCGACCAGTCGGAGCCGCATCACCGCCGGAGAATCAGCTACTCCGACAGCCGCGGCGCCGTCGCAGACGCCGGCTGGTGCCAGCGGTCCGGGGATTCAGGACCGGTACGCGGGCCATAAGATCCACCAATATGGCCCGTACCACGCCTCCGCGTCCGCTGGATATCGCCGCAGTATTTCCCGAGCTGCGGGAACACTCCACCACGGCCACCCGCCTGCATCCCCGACCCGGCGCTCCGACCGTCCGGGACAGCTCGGTGGGTGGGCCGCTGCTGTGGCCGGCCGACGAGGTGTGGCCGGTCTGCGACGACGCCGGGGCACACGAGCCGTGGAACCTCACGACCCCGGCTGCCCTGCGCCGCAGGCGGGAGATCCTCGCGACCGCAGAAGCCCGGGAGCCGGTGCCGGGTGGGGACTTCTTGACCGTCAAGGAGCGGGCGGAACTCGACGCCGCCGACGCCCTGGAACTGGACGACCTGATCGAGGATCCCATCCCGTTGGTCCCCGTCGCGCAGCTCTACCGACGAGACATCCCGGATTACGCCGGTCCGGACGGCACCGACCTGCTCCAGGTGCTGTGGTGCCCCGTCGACCACTCGGACCGGCACTACAGCCCTCGCGTCTTCCTCCGCTGGCGCGACAGTTCCACCGTCGGCCCCCTGCTCGAAGCACCTCCCGAGCCGCCGGTGATCAGCGACATGTATCTGCCGATCCCGTGCCTGGTGCACCCCGAGCAGGTCCACGAGTACCAGTACGCCGATCTGCTCCCCGATGACCTACGCGACCGGCTCGACGAGTGGGATGACGACGAGGACGAGAACCGTCCCCACTATCAGAGCGACCTGTCGCTGGCGCCGGGATGGAAGGTCGGCGGGTACGCGAACTGGTCCCTGACCGACCCGTACCCGATGGACTGTGCTGTATGCGGCACCACGATGACCTTGATCTTCACCGCGGATTCGGGCGACTGGAACGGCATGAATTGCAGCTGGCGCCCGTCCGAGGAGGACCCGACCGCGTCCCCCGACATCGTCGGTGTGCAGATCGGGCGCGGCTACTCGCTGTACACCTTCCGCTGCCCCGTGTCATTCGATCATCCCCCGGCAACCGCCATGCAGTGACGCGGCCTCCCGTCCCGGGTGCCGTCCGTCGCCTACGCGATTGAGCAGGTCACGGGCGGGGTAGTGCCCGTCCTCGCAGAAGATCATTAGGCGGCCGGGTCGGGTCCGCCGGCGAGAGGGGCAGCACCGGTGCGGACGTGGGGGCGCGACGCCGTAGCGCGGTTACGGGGCGACGGGATGACCGTGATCGAGCTGACCGCCGCCGCGGTGGTCGCCTGGATCGTGGCAGCGGTGGTGATCCGTCACCCGGACCCGTTCTACGCTCCGACCGCCGCGCTCGTCGTGCTCGGCGAATCCCGCGGGCGACGGCTACGGCAGACCGTCGAGATCCTGCTCGCGGTGGCCGCCGCCGTGCTCGTCGCGGAGCTGCTCGTGTACGCGCTCGGCCCCGGCACCGGCACGGTCCTGCTCGTGCTGCTGCTGACCACCACGACGCTGGTGCTGATCGGAGCCCGCCGCGCCCTGGTCGTGCAGGCCACCGTCTCGGCCATGTACCTGGTCGTGGTCGCCGCGCCGCATGGCACGCTGATGCCGTTCCGCTTCGTCGACGCGCTCATCGGTGGCGCGGTCGCGTTGGCCGCCAGCCAGCTGATGGCCGCCCGTGACCCGCTGGCGCCGCTGGTGGCACAGGCCCGGCGCAGCTACACCGACCTGGCAGACCTGCTCGACGAGGTGAACACCGCGCTGCGGGGCTGCGACGAGGAGGCCGCGCGCGCCGCGCTGGACCAGGCTCGGCAGGTGGACGACTGCGTCGCCCAGCTACAGACCGCCGTGCTCGCCACCGGTGAGACGCTGCGGCTGGGACTGCGCCGCCGGCACCTGGGCAAGCTCGTCGACGTGGAGGCGACGCTGCGGCAGCTCGACTACGCCGCGCGCAACATCCGGGTGCTGGCGCGGGCCGGCGTGACCCTGACCCGCCGGCACACCGCCACACCGCCGGAGCTGGCCGCCGCGATCGGCGCGCTGACCGCCGCCGTACGGTCGGCCGGGGAGGCTCTGGCCAGCGACCTCAGCGGCGCCGACGCCGACCGGCACGCGCACCGGGCCGACGCGGCGGCCCTGGAGGCGGTACGGATCGCCGCAGGCCTGCTGCGGTCCGATCCGCCGCTGCCGGTCACCATGATCGTCGGGCAGATCCGGGCGACCGCCATCGACCTGCTGCGCGGCGTCGGCCACGACGACGTGGGGGTGCTGGATCGGGTGGATGAGGCGCTCGGTCTGAGCCGGGTGTGACGCCCGGTCAGTCGGGGCGGGACCAGTTCGCCCCGTCGGTACGGCGAAACTCCCCCGTGGCTGACCCGCTACTCGCGTCCGACCCAGGTCGCGATGCACGCCTCATTACCCTCGGGGTCGGCCAACACCCACCACTTCGGCGCGTGCCCGTCGGAGACGACGCGCCCGCCGGCGGCCAGGGCGGCGGCGATGCGGTCCTCCGCTTGATCGTGCGGGACGGCGATGTCGACATGCATCCGGTTGCGTTGCGGTCGCGCCGTCTCCATGGGTTGCAGCCCGAATCCGGGCCCCCGTCGGGCCGGATCGGCCAGGTAGTCGTCACCGATCTGCCGGTATCCCAGCAGCGCCTGCCAGAACGGCAGCACGTCCGACTTCACCAGGGCATCGAGGGTGATGTTGAGGAGCTGCACCGCCGTGGGATCGGCGGGGATCCCCAGAGCCCGCGCGGCGGCCGAGATCCGTCGCGCCAATGAGATGTCACGCCGCGACAGCGACACGGTGACGCCCGCGTGGCGCAGATCCAGGTTGAGATGCTCCTGCTCGTCGCGGCCGGCGAGCCGGCCGATCTCGTCGACGAAGGCGATCCCCGCCGACAGCGAGCCGGTCCGGAAGTAGGCCGAGACCAGGTGGTAGAGACAGCGCCAGTCTTCGACACCGTCAGCCTCGTGGAAACGCCCAGCGGTGATCTGCGCCGTCACGTTCGCGAACCTAACATCGTCGTCCTTCGGTAATCGCGTCTTGACGATCACCCGCAGCACCTACTCGTCCTCTTGCTCATCAGGGCGCTGGGCGAGTAGTTCGTCCGGGATACGAATCTCAGCTCTTACGTCAGCCCTCTGCTCGTCAACCGACAGATTGACCGAGACGGTCCTGATCGATCCAGGGTGCCGGACGCGGAAGGACACCACCCAGCCGGGGTGCGCCGCCGATACCATCGCATCGACGGCGGAGCCGGTTAAATCCTCCGCGCCGAGCTCTTCGCACCGCAGCTTGAGCGCCATCCGCGCCACCAGCTCGATGTCCGGGTCAGGGGACTTGGGGGCGGTAGACACCTGACTGCGCCGTAGCCTTCCGAGCGCTGTCCTGAGCCCGTCGTACGCGACGTTACCGAGCACTCCGGTGGCCATGGCCGTCCCGACATAGATGACCGCAGCGGTGGTCTCGGCCCATGGAAAGGCGCCTGTTACTACGGGGGGACGGGGAGTTTGGTCGCCATTGGCCGAGATCGGGTTATCGGTCATGTCCAAAGAGTAGCGACGCGGCCAGCCCACGAGGGGGGTGCCCCAGCCGCGCACAATTCCTGAGCCGAGCCGAGTCGGACTGGCTGCGGATGGCCGGGCGGAGGGCATCTCGGGGAGGGCCGGGACCGGTTCGCGGCAGTGCTTCAGGACAATCGGCCCGCCTGTTTCGTCGCGACGAACAGGAATTCCTGATCCAGGGCCCCGGTGCAGTTCGCCTGCATCGCCTCCGCGCCAGGGTTCACATCGGCCGGACCGCCGAGCGCGCCGACGCAGAGGCCACTGTGGATCGGTCGTAGCCGGTAGCCGCCGGGCACCGGCACGTTTGTGGCCTCCAACAGGTACCGCTGGTGGGCGGCACCGGTGCAGTTGTCCGGCGCCAGCAACGCGCCGTCCCCCGTCAGCGCCTCGTCGACGGTCAGGCAGCCCGCGCCCTCCTTCGGATGGTGCCATTGGATCTCGTAGACCCCGACACCGACCGCTTTGAGGAAGGTGTCCGGGGAGATCCGGTCGCACGCCCGTTGCACCGCCAGCGGCCGGTCCGTACGGCCGTTACGCTCCCGCCCCTCGCCCAGGCACAGGTCACGATCCCGCACGTGCGCGGGTTGGATCAGGTACCAGCCATCGGGCAGGGCGGCAGTCGCGGGCGTGGAAGCCCCGGAGGATTCCACGGCACCGCCACCCGAGCCGTCCGAGCCGTCTGAGCCGAGGACGCCCTTCCAGGCCAACGCCGTGCCCGAGCCGATCACGGCGGCGAGGGCGGCGATCACCACGATTGCCCGCCTCGACCGTCGCCGCCGAGCAGCCGGCGCGGGCGGGACGACCGGTTCCGCGGCGGCCACCTCGGCCTCCTCGACGGGATCCGGAAAACCGCTCGAGATCGGCCCGACGGCAAGCCGGTTACGGGCCGCGACCCAGCGGGCCGCCGTGGCGTCGCCGAGTCCGCAGGCTCGCGCAAAGGACTGCACCACCTGTTGCCGGGGCAGGGTCGTACGGCTCAGAGCCGACGCGATCGTGCTCGACGGCAGGGCGTCCCCTGAGGCGTCGGCCTTGGCCGCGAGTTCCCGGTACGTCAGGCCGGACCATTCCCGCAGGGCCCGCAGCGCCGTCACGAACTCGGCCGGGTTCGTCGCCTCGTCGGGGTTGGGCGGCTGCGTTCCGGCTTCGGACATTCGACTCCCCCATGCGTCGATCGGACTCGATCGAGGTTAACGATCCTAGTCATTTGACGCTCGCTGTGCGGGCCTGTTCGGGACTATCCCAAACAGGCCGGATCCGTTGCCCACGGCGGCGTCCGACGCCCAGTGTCCTACTCGGACGGCCGATCCGGCGCGTGCGGGCAACCGGCTTGTTCGCAGTCACCACCTCACCCGGGGAGAACAGGATGCCCATACCAGGTACCCGTCGGATCGGCTGGATACGCGCCGCGGCCCCATGTTCGCGGGTGCGATACTCGCGGCCGTGAGTTCGCCGCTGGAAGCCTTCGCCGGGCTGCTCGACCGCTCCATCCGCGAGATCACCGCCCTGGCCACGGACGCCCGGGGCTTCGACGCGGCTCGGATCGGCCGCATCGCCGACATCTGGGACAACAACGCCGTACCTCTGGTGGGCGCGGCATGCGCTCCCAGGCCACTTCGATCCAGACGAGCCCGCGCCGGCCTACGGTGGATGGCTGACCTCGGTGCCGACCGACGCAGGCTGATGGTCGACCTGGACCCGAGCCTGGACAGAGTGCTTCCCACCGCACCGCCGGACCATTCCGTCCATCGCGACTACCTGGGGCGGGTGTTCCCGGGCGCCCTCCGGCTGACCGCGGAAACCGTCGACGCGCTCGCCCACGACTACGACCTCGCCGCCGGCAGCGTGCGCTCGCTCACGGCCCGACCTTCGGATGCGGGACTCCGGGTACAGCTCACCCTGGCCGACGGCCAGCACATCGACCGCGCCGAAGGAGCGATCCGCATGGGCGAGGCGCTCGTCGTCCGTTGAAGCGTGAACGACCACGAGGGGCGCGCGGCATCACGCGATGGGCGGACCGACCTGGTCTTACGGGGCGGCAGTGGCCGACGGTGAGTAGTTGTACACGACATAGCCCCGGTAGACCGCGATCTTGTCGTATAGAGCTCGGGCCTCGGCATCGACCTCGGTGTTCCAATACAGGCGTGGGGAGCCGTGCTTGACGGCATCCTGCGCCACCCATTCGATCATTGCGGTGGCAATGCCTCGCCGTCGTACCTCGGGCGTGACGAACAGTTCAGCCAGATAGCACCTCCCGGCGCCCCAGACGCTTGCGTGGAACAGGTAATGCGCGATGCCGACCATCGTGCCGTGGAGCCGTGCGCAGATGCCCCGGATCTGCCCACCGTCGACCAGGCGTTGCCAGGTCCGTTCGTAGCCATCGTCGTCGACCTCAGTCGCGGGCCGACCCGGCCGGCCAGCCCAGTGCGCGTGGAAACTCCGGGTCAACGCTTCCCACTCGTCACGGTCGAGGTGTGTCAACGGGCCGATGCTCATCACGTCGCCATCCTCACATCAACCCCAGCCGGCAGGGCATGCAGACCGAGGGCGTGCGCAGGAGCCCTCGATCGAGCCGAAAGGGAGGACCGGTGGCGGTCCGGCTAAGGGCTACCGTAGCGAGAATGCCGATCAAGCCCCGTACGGTGCGGTGGCTCATGCCCCTGGCCGCGCTGCTGTTCCTGGGCCTTGCACTGCTGATTCGCGCCGTCGACGACGGGGCGCTGCGGCAGTACTCCGGCACCGCGCTGTACGCGTCGATGGTCTGGGCGGCGGTGCTGTTCCTGTGGCCACGGATGACGCCGATGCCCGCCGGGACCATCGCCACGGTCTTCTGCTGGGTAGTGGAGCTCGCACAGCTGACCGGGGTGCCAGCCGAACTGTCGGCGCGGAGTCTCGCCGCGAGGCTCGCGCTGGGTGTGCAGTTCGACCCGGTCGACCTGGCCTGGTATCCGGCGGGCGTGGCTCCCCTCGTGGCGCTACACCACCTGGTACGCGCCCGCCACCGCGCAACCGCCGCGTGACATCGCCCCCAGCCGTCCCGACGTGCCCCAGCCTCATCGCTTGCGCGGCCGCTTCGCGCTTCGGGCGACAATGGTCACGTGCTCGCCTACGCCCGTTGGTACTCATCGGATGACGACCGTTGGAACTACGAGGAGTTGGACGCTGATGGGTGGGCGCGGTAGGCGCGTATGAACAGCGGTACGGGGTTGTACCGGAGGCCCCGTTCCCGCTACCCGCAGGCACGTTGGAGCCCGCATTGGAAAATATGTCCCCCGGGGAGTTCGAGCATCTGTGGCGACATGCTCGTCGGCACCTGGAACGACAGGCCGGCGCCTGAGCCGCTCGTCCTGACGGCATCTTCAGCCGTCGGTCAGCCACTCCCGCACCCCCCGGTCCGTCGCGTCCCCTACTTCGACCCGAAGGCGGTGGCGGTCATGAGTAGGTAGCCGACGCCAGACATCGGAACCGCGTACGCCAGGGCGAGCGCGCGGTCCGGCCAGGTCCGCGCCACGGCTAGGGGGCTCAGGACAGCCAGGGCAACCAGGACGAGTACGTACTGGACGATGTCCGCGGTGTTGTAACTTGGCTGGCCGATCCGCAGCAACTGCAGGATCGCTTCGGCGAACAGGACCGCCGCCGCCAGCCCGAGGGCCGGCCGCCGGAACGGCCCAGGTTGGCGAGCTACCACACCCCCGAATCCGAACACGATTCCAGCGATCGCTCCCAGCACCATCCACTGCCTCGCGGCGACGTCCCAGACCGTTGACCAGTCGTCCTGCTGAATGAGCGCTGCGGCGAGGTAGTAGCTGGGCACGGCGATGAGCAGCATGATTACCGCTGCGGCGACGGCCCCGCCCGCTGGCCATCGGATAAAGAACGCGAGGAGGAACGCCGCCACCGCCCAGACCGCAATCGAATTGCCGAGGCCGCCGAAGGGCGCCGGTACGAATTTGATCCAGACGAAGTCGAGGAATCCGAGTAGCAGACCCGCGACCGGTGCGATGACGGAGACCCGTCGGGTGATCGACATAATGAGGAAGCGTAGGAAGCCCGCAAGGACCTGCCATCGGGCTCAGGACAGAGCCGGTGGCGTTCCAACCGGCCAAAAGGCGTAGGCCCGCTCGCGGCGGCGGGTCCGGAGCCCGGCACCTGGACATCTCCAGGGTGCATCGTCAGCCACCATGTCTCGGAGGCCACCGCCGCTCTGGTCTACCGGCCGGCTCGCAACTCACCCAGGACCTGGACGACCTCGGCGCGGACCTGCGTTGGGCAACCCCAGTAGTCGTAGATGCCACCGCGGTCGCCGTTGTGACCACAGATGACGAACACCCCGGTACCCAGCCGGCGCTTCAACTCGGTGGCCAGCCATCCGACGAACCCGCTGTTGTCCAGTTGCGGCGGGAAGTGGAACGAGAACACCGTGAAGCGCTCACCGTCGGTCGCGCCGCCTGGCGCCAGCCAGGACCACCGATCCTCGTCGCGCACCACGGCCAGCAGATCAACCGTCGGGCCGGTGGCTGAGTGAGCGGCGCCTCGAAAAACGACCACTCGCCGTCGAGTATGACCAGTTCGGCGGCCGCGATGACGCGTCGCAGCCGCTGCGCGGTTTCGTCGCGGGACTCCTGGCTGATGCTGACCACGCAACGATCTTGCCCCATGACGGCAGCCCACGCAGTCGCCCTCGACACACCGCTGCTGGCGGGGGCCGTGAATCAGGTCGGGCTGCGCCCTCGATGGTGCTGCTCGTCTGCGGCCGGAGTGCGGTCAACAGGCTGTCGACACCTCCGTCCAGCTACGAGACAGCCCTTAGTCACCAGAGGAACCCCAGAAGTAGATTTCGTTGGGATTGCCGTCAGCGTCATGCAGAACCGCGCACCGGCCGAACCAGCTTCGGTCAGCGAGAGGTTCGAGCGCCTCCACGTGCGACCGGGTCAGCTTGCGGGTACCCAGGTACTCGAGCGCCTCCGCCTCGACCACCGGCTGAATCGTCCCGTAGCCAGGCTCATCACCGTCAGCCAAGATTCGAGACATATCCAATATCGAGTGCGTGCCGGACTCCTGGACGGATTCGTCCGCCCACAGCTCCGCCTCCGTCATCGGCCGATTCGGAAAATCCGCCGCCGATTTGCCGTACTCACACGGCACTGCCCACCAGTAGTCGCCGGTCTCGAAAACCTGCCGCCGCAGTCCGTCCAGCGCGACTTGGAGATCCGGCTGATACGCGACGTAGTAACTCCACCCGGACGCACCCACGTTGACCCCCCTTGATCTTGAAGCAAGATAGCCGGGACGCAGACCTGCGTCCATCCTGGCGACGAGGGGCCCCGGAGCGAAGAGGCGACAGCGGGTCAACGGCGATCTTGATCATGCGGCGAAGGTTCCGGATCTTGTGCGCCCCTCATGGCTGAGCGAGGATGCCCCGCCAGGGCGGCAGCAAGATAGGTGTTGCGGCGTGCGATGAGGCGTTGCAGGTAGGGCCGCAGGATGAGGCTGGCCACGAGGGCACCAACGGGTCCCATCGGCGCACTGAACTCGATGACGTCGCGCATGAGGGTTGCCGAGGAGTCATCCGGGATCGGCGTGAAACCGTGCTCGTGGCGCCATCGGCCGAACGGACCGCTGGTCTGCTCGTCCGTGAAGCCGTGCGGCCGCCGGTAGTCAGTGATCCGAACGGTCATCCGCCAGGGTAGGCCGAAATGCCGGGCCTCCCACGTGACGGCATCGCCGGCCTTCAACCGGCCGGTCGTCATGCCGCCGACCGCCCGTTCGGCACTACTTCCCATGGACTCGGTGTGCAGATCAACATCGAGGCAGGCGTCGAAGACAGCTTCCGGGACGGCCTGCACGTGCGTGGTCAACTCGATGCGCGGCATACCGCCACCGTAAGGCCCACGGTCGCGCCACCAGCGCAGCAGGATGAGCAGTGGATCAGGGTCGGGCTGCGCCCTCGATGGTGCTGCTCGTCTGCGGACGGAGTGCGGTCAGCAGGCTGTCGAGTTGACCCCACGCTCGCGCGCTGGCGATGTGGTCGATGTAGTCCCGGGACTCGATGATGAGCCCGTTGCGGATACGCATCACGAAGACGCATGGCACGGTGAAGGCCTCACCTGTCTCAGCGACCTGCCCCTGATAGGCAAACTCGGCGACAATCACCTCCGGGTCCGCGGTTTCATGAATCCGCACGTCGACCGGCTTACGGTTCAATGTCCGGCCAACCGGAGGCGTCGCGGTGAAATGCTCGTGCAGCTCGCCACGGCTGCGCAGCGGTGGCGGGTTGAGCGGGTGAAACGGATGCGTGACGTCGGTTTGTTCGCCGTACAGGTCGGCCAGGTCTTCGTACGGACCGTCACAGACACCGTTCACCAGTCGGAGGAAAGTTTCGCGTGGACTACTCATGCCGAGCTTCCTTCGAATCGGTAGATGTCACGTGTGCCATACCGAGGCCACATTCCGGGCGGCCCGTACCCCATCGACGGCACCCTACCCACCTCAGCCCGATGTGACTGCCCCGAAGGCCGGCCGGCCCGCCCGGCCCGGAAGCCGCCGCCGGCCGTCAAGCCAGTCCGGTGCAGACCGCCCGGACCGCGGTCACCAGGTCCGGGTCGCCGCAGTCGGTGGACGCCGAGGTACGCCCGACGACCTGCCAGCCCTTGGTGTCCTTGCGCAGGAACACCTGGCCGCCGCCGGGAATCGGGGCCGACTGCGGGGCGATCGCCATCAGTCGGGCGAAGCCGTTGCGGCAACCGAGCACCTGCACGTCGTCGACGCTCTGCCCGTTGAGCGCGGCGCCGGTGGCCTCGAGGAGGACCGGCGGCCGGCAGGACGGATCGGTGTCGGTGGTCGGCAGGGCGGCGAGCCGGGTGGGCCCGGTGGCGGCGGAAGCGGGGTCGGCGGCCCGGCCGGCTCCCGTACCGGCGCGGGCCGCCTCGGAGGCGGGAGCCGGTGGCGCGGGGACGCCGGAGGTGGTGGGCGTCGACTGCGGTCCGACGGCGGCGCCCGCCGGGTCCGGAGCGGCGGCCGGCCCGGAGGCGGCCGGCGCCGGGCGGCCGGCCGCGACGCCGGTCCGCTCGGCGTGCGCGCAGCCGGCCGCCGAAAGGGCCACGGCCACCGCCACTACCAGGTACGCGCTGCTGCGTCGGATCGTCATGAACGTCTCTCCATCGTGTCGAAGCTGCTGCCCCGGGCTGCTGCCCGGTGCTGCTCCGACGCTAGGGAGCCGGCCTGCCGGCGATCTGGACGAAACCTGGAAACGCAGGCCAGGGTGGGTTCAGACCGGGTGCGTTACCGACACGGCCACGCCCACCGGTGCCGTCGCCTCGCATCCGCATCCCCACCGCTCGTGCCAGCCGGCCGCCTCGCCGGCCTCCCGGGTGCCGAGCCGGCGGAACTTCGCCGCAGCGGTCTCCCATGCCTGGTGGGCGGACGCGACGTCGCCCAGCGCCGCATGAGCCGCGCCCAGGTCGCGCAGCGTCCGTGCGACACCGAGATCGTGGTGCAGTTCGCTCCACCCGTCGTACGCGAGGCGAAGGGTCTCCAGGGCGGTGTCCGGCCGGCCGGCCGCCAGGTGCAGTTCGCCGATGGTCCGCTGGACCAGCGCCACCCCGAACCGGTCATGCAGCCGCCGGCACGTGCCGAGGGCGTGCTCCAACGGCTCCTGCGCCCGGCACATCTTGCCCTGCCGGACCCACACCTTCGCCAGCGCCTGTTCCGTGTAGCAGGCGAGCAACTCGTCACCGCTCGCCACGATCAGGTCGTGGGCGCGGGCGCACCAGCGCTCCGCATCATCCAGCTCACCCCGGGCCCGATGCACCAGGCCGATGCCCCGGGCGGCGATGGCCTCGCCGCGAGTGTGGCCCAGCGAACGGTAGGTGTCCACGGCACGACCGATCCAGCTCAGTGCCGCCTCGTCGTCGCCGAGCTCCCGCAGACAGCAGCCGATGCCGTAGGTCGCGTGCGCGGCGGCGTTCTCGTCCCCCAATCGGGCCAGCACTTCGGCGGCTGTGGTCAGCAGCGGGACGGCCTCCCGATGCCGGCCCACCTCACGCAGTACGGTGCCGAGACCGTTGCTCGCCGCGGCTGACCCGTGCTCGTGGCCGGCGGCTTCGAACAGGTCGATGGCGGTACGGAAGTTCCGCTCGGCCTCGGCGAACCGGTCCTCCTTGTAACGCAGCAACGCGATACCGCACTCGATCACCGCCTCGCCGACCGCGTTGCCGGCCGCCCTGGCCGCGGCAGATGCCGCCGCGTGGGTGCGCCTCCAGCCGACGAAGTCGTTGCGGACCGCGAAGGACGCGTAGACCAACGCGTCCGCCAGCGCGCACGCCGCCACGTCCATGCCGAGTTCCGCAGCCCGTTCCACCGCCACGATCAGCGTCGGCGCCTCGACCTCCAGCCAACCGGGTAGCTGGTGGTCGGCCGGGAGCGGGATGGTCGGCACGTCCACCGGCAGCGGCGCCTGCCGGTAGAGCGGCGGGACGGCGTACGGCAACCGCTGGTTGAGCCGCTCACCCAGCTCGGTGGCCGTGACCAGCACTCTGGCCACCGCAGCGCGCAGCGCACGGTCGCTGTCCTCCTCGACGGCGCGTTCGCGGGCGAACAGCCGGACCAGATCGTGCATGTGGTACCGGAGCAGCCGGTGCGTCGGGTCCGCAACGGCGGTCACCAGGCGGGCGTCGGCGAGCTGTTCCAGTAGCTCCTCGGCGTCGTCCATCGAGCCGCCGACGAGTGCCGCCACCAGCCACTCCGCGAAGCTCGACACCCCGAGAAAGCCGAGCAACCGGAACGCCCGGCGGGCCGGCGGGTCGAGCGCCTGGTAGCCGACCGCGACGCTGACCCGGACGGCCAGCCCGTCCGCAGTCATCTCGTCGAGCCTCGCGCGCTCGTCGCGCATCCGCTCGGCCAGGCGGGCGATCCGGCGGTGCGGTCGGGCCGCGATCCGGGCGCCGACGATCCGTAGGGCGAGCGGCAGGCCCGCGCACATCTCGACAAGCGCGGCGGTCGCCTCCGGCTCGGCCGCCACCCGGCCCGGCCCGACGATGCGCTCCAGCAGGACGAGCGAGTCGGCCCGATCGAGCAACGGCACCTCGATCTGCTCGGCGCCCGGGATGGTGGTCAGCAGGGCCCGGCTGGACACGATCAGCGCGCTTCCCGGCCCACCGGGCGCGAGCGGACGAACCTCCTCGGCGCTGACCGCCGAGTCGAGCACGATGAGGAATCGGCGTCCGCTCAGCATGGCGCGGTACTGCCCGAGCTTGTCCTCCAGCGTGGGCAACTGCTGGATGTTGGTGGCGCCCAAGGCCCGAAGCACCCGGTCCAGGGCCTCCCCGGAGTCGCCGCCTCGGCCGGCGAGGGTGACGAAGATCTGCCCGTCGGGGTACGAGTGGCGGAGCAGGTACGCGAGCCGGATGCTGAGCGCCGTCTTACCCACGCCGCCCGGCCCGGAGAGGATCACCACGGGCGCGGCGTTGCCCTCGGGGCGTCCATCGCCGGGTTGCAGCACACTCAACGCGCAGCAGATCTCCGGTTCGCAGCCGACGTGGTCGGGCAGGTCGGCCGGAAGCTGGCAGCCGGGGCCGGTCGGAGCATGGTGCGCTGGCTCCGGTTGGGCCTCGGCCCGCGCGGGCACGGCGACCGCGGGCTCCGCCACTCGGGACACCTCGACCGGGGCGGCGGCCACCCGCGGCGCCGGCAGCGTGCCGCGCAGGATCTCCCGGTGCACATCCTGCAGGTCGGAGCCCGGGTCGATGCCCAGCTCGTCGGCAAGCTTGACGCGGGTCCGGGCGTACAGGTCGAGCGCCTCGGCTCGGCGACCGTTGAAATACAGGGCGCGCATCAGGCTCACGGCCAGCGGCTCGATGAGCGGGCTGCGCTCCAAGGCTGCGGTGAGTCGGTCGATGACCTGTCCCGGCCGGCCCTGGCCGATCTCGCTGTCGGCCCAGTCGAGCAGGACCCGGACGAGCTGCTGGCGCATACCCTCCCGAACCCGGGCCGCCCAGGTGCCGGGCAGCCCGTCGAGCGGGTCGCCCCGCCACAGCCCGACCGCCTCTCGCAACAGCGCCGCCCGGTCGGGGTGGTCCACCGCGAGGCCGTGCGCCTGCTCGGCGAGGCGGCGCAGGCGGTGCAGGTCGACGCGGTCCGGGTCGACGTCGAGCAGGTACCCGGTCTGGTTGCGGCCGACCGTGATCGAAGCCGTCTCGGCGGACTGGGCACCGCCCAGGATCCGCCGGATTCGGGTGAGGTACGTGTACAGGACGCCCCGGGCGTCGGCCGGCGGGGTGTCGTCCCAGACCCGGTCGACCAGCGCCTCAATCGGCACGCTACGGCCCACGTCCACCGCGAGCGCCGCGAACACCAGCCGCTGCTTCGGTGGACCCAACTCGATCAGCTGGCCGGCCGCGACCACCCGGAGATCACCCAATATGCATAGTTCCACGGCTTCGCCCCCGCGTCCGTAGCGCCGCTGGACGGCCCATGAGCAGGGCGTCCGAAGTTTTCAAGGATCCATCCAGGTTCGCTACCTGATGTGGCTGCGAGGGTTCTGCCAGCCACCGCACCGGCAGCTCGCGGACCACTCACCGGAGTGGCAGGCCCTCATCCCACCTCCGACGAAAGGGTCGCGAACACACAACCGCACAGCAGGACCAGTTGGGACCGGCCATCGGAGGCAGGCCCCACGGTGGCTCGTGCGCTGCGACTTTACCTGTCGCATCGGGTCCAGCCAATGGCTGTCGTGCACCTCGACCCACGTTCGCGACCACTCCGTTCATCCCCACCACGAAGGGAAAACCCATGCGTCGCTTCCGAGCCCGCAGACCGGCCGCGATCCTCGGCACCATCACCATGATCGCCGCAGGCTTGGTCAGCGTGTCGTCAGCGCCCGCCCAGGCCTCCACCATCGAAGGCCCGATCAGCCGCAGCGAGATCATGTCCCGCGCACAGAACTGGGTGGACCGGGAACTCACCTACACCCAGACCGGCTCCTGGGCGAGCGACATGGACGGCGACAAGACCTACCGGCGCGACTGCTCCGGTCTCGTGTCGATGGCCTGGCACCTGAACACCAGCTACATCACCGACGACTTCCAGGCGGACAACTCGCGCTGGGACACCCTCGGCAGCATCGACAGCTTCCAGGCCGGCGACGCGATGGTCCGCAGCGGCCACATCGAACTCTTCTCGCACTGGGCCGACCGGAACGACCACAGCAAGGGCGCCTACGTCTACTCCTTCAACGACGACGGCCAGACGGTCCAGAACCCGTACAAGGACAACAACGTCGGCAGTCGTGGGTTCAACAGCGCCAGCGACCTGCGGACGTACAAGCCGATCCGGCGCACCGGCCTGATCGCCGGGGCGACGGCTCGCAAGGGGCCCGCATTGGGGCACGACGACGGCGACGGCACCCTGACCATTCACCGCTGGAACTCAACCGGTTCGGCCTTCGACCACACGACCGACTACAAGGGTGAGAGTTCCTTCGACCTCGCCAACGTCGGCGATCGGATGGCCTCGGGTGACGTCGACGGTGACGGCACCGACGACGTCGTGATGGCGTACCAGATCAGCGACGGCACCTTCGGCTTCTACGTCTTCGACGCCGGCGTCACCAGCCGCGGCCGCTTCTACACCTCCAGCCAATACAACCTCGACCCCGTCGCCGGACGCCTCGTCGTCGCGGACTTCACCGGCGACGGCAAAGCCGAACCCGCCCTCATCCACGACGACGGCGACGGCACCACCACCATCCACCGCTGGACCAGCACCGGCACCACCTTCAACCGCACCACCGACTACGTCGGCACCGGCAACTTCGACCTCGCCAACGTCGGCGACCGCGTCGCCGCCGGCGACGTCACCGGCGACGGCAAAGCCGACATCGTCATGGCCTACCAAATCAGCGACGGCACCTTCGGCTACTACGTCTACAGCCAAGGCCTGACCAGCCTCGGCCGCTTCTACACCTCCAACCAATACAACCTCGACCCCGTCGCCGGACGCCTCGTCGTCGCCGACTTCACCGGCGACGGCAAAGCCGAACCCGCCCTCATCCACGACGACGGCGACGCCACCACCACCATCCACCGCTGGACCAGCACCGGCACCACCTTCAACCGCACCACCGACTACGTCGGCACCGGCAACTTCGACCTCGCCAACGTCGGCAACCGCGTCGCCGCCGGCGACGTCACCGGCGACGGCAAAGCCGACATCGTCATGGCCTACGACCTCGGCAACGGCACCTTCGGCTACTACACCTTCAACCAAGGCCTCACCAGCTCCGGCCGCTGGTACACCTCCGGCCCCTACAACATCAACCCCACCGCCGGACGCCTCGTCCTCGGCAACTGGTGACCTGACCTGGTCGCACACGCACAGGAATCGGGGGTCACCGGCTGCGCCGGTGACCCCCGGCTCGCGTCCGGTCCGACGGCGGTGGTCACCTCGGCCTCGACCTGGCGGTTCATCTTTTGTCGGTGGGGAGACGCTGCTGGCGGTGTCCGGCATGCTGTGGGAATGACCGAGGAACCGAAGAGTCGTTCCGCCTCATCCAGCGACACGGCGCTCGCCGCATCGCCAGTGATCTCGGTGATGTTGATCGTCTCCGACGCAGACGCCGCAGTCGCCTGGTACCGGACTGCACTCGGCGCGACGGAGCTGTGGAACCTTGGTGGCGTGGCCGGCCTTGCGATCAGCGGCGCCCCCTTCTTCCTCCACCAGGTCGATCCCGACAACCCTACGGAGACCAGTCCCGGCCAGGTGGGAGTCACCAGCACCCGCATCGAGGTGTTCGTCGAAGATCCCGACACCTTCATCGAGCGGGCCGTCGCGGCTGGCGCAGTCGCCGGAGCGGCGATCGAGGATCACCGCGCGCCCTGGGGGACGCACCGTCAAGGTGGCTTCACGGACCCGTTCGGTCACAACTGGTCCGTGGGCGACACGTCACCCCTGCGCCCGTTTCCACGTTGATCGGCGAGCCTGCTCATGGTGCCGGGTCTGGCCCGGCTCGGGCACGAACTGTCACTGTCGTAACTGGCGTCGACGCTGCGGTGCCTGGCCACTAGGTCGCTGCGGGCCCGCCCGTCCCATGGTGCCGGTTGGGTTCGAGTTATTCGTACGTGACGAGTCCGGCGCGCTGGGCGAGCAGGGCGGCCTCGGTCTGGTTGGTGCAGCCGAGCCGGGTCAGGACCCGCGAGACGTAGCCCTTGATGGTGGCTTCGGTGAGGTGCAGGTGGGCCGCCGCCCGGCGTCGCTCCTGGATCTGGACGGTGACCAGCGCAGCGGCAGGCGTGACCATGCTCCTGCTCATCCAAGGCCTGGCCGTACCCGAACACCGCGGCCTGTACCGGCGGCTCACCATCGGAGTCGGCTGGACCTGGATCACCGCCTTCGCCCTACACCTACGCCGCAATACGCCCACGTACGAGGGCGAAGCAACTGATCAGAAGCACGCGATCACTCGCTCGTTGCGCCAGAGCTGAGCGCGTCTGTCTATGCCGACTCGCGTGTCTATGCCGGCTCGCGCACACCGCCGGCGTTGCCACCATCGTCCGGCGGCGACGGTTCGTGCAGGGCTTCGGGCAATTCGTCCGGCCCGCCAGGCAGAAGGACGCCCGCGTCGTCGGGCACCGGTTCACGTGGGTCGATGGGAGGATACTGTTCGGGGTCGAGATCCGGTCCAGTCATCAGGCGAGTATCCGTCGTCTTCGGCAATGCCGCTCGTCGGGCCCGCGAACCGACCCGAACGTTCCGGTACGGCGTGATTAGCTGCCGCCCTGGCATCGGATACCGGAAGGTTTGACGTGGCGTTGACCAAGAAGGGCTCTCGGCTCATCACGGTCGACACCGTGGTCTACCGGTGGCGGGTGCGTGGAAGACCAACCTACGCCCAGGCGCTCGGCGTTCGACCACTCACCCTCGCCGTCGAGCAAGCCGACTGCAAGGGCTGCGTACTGCTGATCGACATGCCCCAGGACCATCCGAGCAACTGGATCGGCGTCCCGCCGGTCCCTGTTCTTCCATCGATGGTCGCCACAATCATCCGTAAGGCGCTCAGCGAGGGATGGCGGCCTGGAAAGCTGGCGACGGCCTTTCGCGCGACAGCGCCCGACGTAACGCAAGAGCCGCCGACTCCTTGACCGATGTCCGTCACTCACTCAACCTTGCGTCAGTCGTCCTCGGTGACTGTGAAGGGCGCATAGCCCTCCCCCACCTCGGTCACCTCAAGGTCGCCGAAGACGAGAGTGATGGCGTGAGCGTTCATCCTGAAGCGGACCTCGTGAAAGGGAATGCCGATCTTGTCAGCCCACGACCGTGCACGCTCGGAGTCCATCACTACCTCCGCACCTGGGTAGAGAGGCTGCCAGCGCACTGCCCACACGAAGCCGTCCAGATCCGGACCGATCTCCCGGTCGGTCAGTCGCTCGTCCAGCGAGCAACGCCAGGTATCAGGGGTCACCGCCGTCTGCACCTCAGCCGCGACGCAGTACTTGAAGAGGTAGCGGAGGTGGACAGGTGGGATGCCGGTACGGGGGTCTGCGGTGACATGGACGATGACTTCGTAATCGCGAATGTAGTCGGTGTACCCGTGATGCACGATCGCGCCGTCGAAGATGTCATCCAACGCCTGGCTGAGCTGGCCGATCTCCACGCCCCGTTCTACCACCCTGGGTTGGATCCAGGCTCCACCCATCTTCGTGATACCGACGACGAGCAACCTGGCTTGCGCATCAGGCAACCAGCTGCCTGCCTGGCAGCTCGCCTCCTCTAGCTCCTCAACTGTCACCCTGACGCCTTGTTCTTGCGGGCGATGCGGGCAGAGCAGGGCGCTCAGTAACGGCCGAGGTTCTGGCTGGGTGCCATCACGATGCGTGGAGAGGCGCCCGGAGCCAGCCACTCCAGTACCCGGAGCAGGTCGGACTGCGTCAACGAGACACAACCGGCGGTAGCGCCGCTCCCCTTGACGTGCAGGAAGATGCCGCTGCCGCGGGCCGGGGTGGCGGCCCTCACCGGGATGTTGTAGTTGATGACCGCGAAGTAGTTGTACTGCGGCACGGTCTGCCACAGCGCCTCGCTGTACCCGCCCGGGTTCGTACCATGGACAAAGCTGTTGTACGTGGGCGAGCTGGGATTCTCATCCCAGTAGTCGTTCGCCACAAGCCGGTGGTAGCTGTACTTGACGCCAGGGTTGCCGTTCACGCCGTACATGGTGGAGCCGATGCCATAGACGCCTGTGGGCGTGGTGGAGACACCCTCCACATGGCTGTCGCTGAACCCCTTGGTGCCGATGCGCGCGCTCATCACCCCGAACTTCGACCGCCACGCGCCGTTCACCTTCTCGAACGTCTCAAGGGACGCGACGCTCGTACCGTAGCCGTCGCTGTGGACGACGATGAGCTGGCGTGTGCTGGCCGGGATCGTGTGTAGCCGGGAGGCGATGTTGCTCTCTGCGGCCGGCGTCGCGGCCTTGCTCGTCGGGGCCCGCGAGGGCGACCGGCTGATAGACGGCTTCGTGGACCGACTCGCCGAAGGCGACGGGGAGCGGCTAGCCGAAGGCGATGAGGAGGGACTTGCGGGGTCAGTCGGTCCGGAGGCGACGGTCACCGAGGTATCGACCGGAGCCGACCCAGCGTTCGCGGCGTCGCTCCGGCGCGGATCTGCGCAGGACGTGAGCCCGAGCCCGCCGAGCAGTGCCACCGCGATGGCACCGAACACAGCCCGCCTGAACGGCGTTAGCATTCCTACTCCCTCAATGGTTCTTGATGTCAGCCAGTCGCCTAGCTGGAAGGCGACCGCGAGCCGGAAGACTCTTGCCGCGTGGTTGGTCTGAGTTCGCAGGTGCGACTCTCGCACACGGCGAGGGGTCGCGCTGTAGATCAACTGAAGCCACTCGTACGGCGTCGTCGGTCTGGCCGGCGTTACAGATGAGGGACCCCGCTCGCCGAATCGAGAGCATCGTCGGCGACCGCGGACGACTCGGGCAGCTTCGGCCACAGCGCTGAACAGGCGAAAGACTGGTTGGCGCAGCTTCCCGCATGGACCGCGACTGACCGTCAGGTCCTGGACGGCTTCGTCGCGGAACGCGACGTCGACAGGTCTGGCACAACCATTTCCGGATAGTGCGCTGCGGCTGCTGCCATGCACCCGGGGTGACTGACGACACGGCGCCGAACTGGTGTAGGCATGATCCAAGAGCGCATGACTGGGGAGGTGGCATGCCGAAGGAACCCGAGATCGTCGGATTGCCTGGGCAGGTCTGGGGCCTGGCGGCCGCGGACCGAGACGGGCCGATCTATCTGACCAGCTACGCCGGCCGCAGCCCGAGCACCCGCAACCTGTACACCACCGTCCTCACCGCGGTCGATTTGAGCGGGAGCCATGCTCTGGCAACGCACATTCGCCGGCCATCCGTTCCCACCCCGCGTCGACGCGGGTGGGACCGTGTGGGTAACCCACCATGACGGTGCCAGCCCACCCGTGTTCACACTCACCAACGTCGACGCCGAGGGCTCTGTGCTGGATGAAGTAACCCCGCAGCAGGAGCCGGGCGAGCACCTGGGAGCTGTCGTTCGGATGCCGGACGGCTTCTGCGTCCTGTGGCTACCGACCGCGCCACGTCAGCGGCTTCCCCAAGGCCGCACCGCGCGCCTGGCTCGCCTCAGCGACACCGGCAGCACCATGTGGTCCACGCCTCTGCCCCTCGAGGCGGTCTCCTTCTCCGGCGTCGTCGAAGCCGGAGAAGCGACCGGATGGCACGTTCAACCCAAGAAAGAGTGGAGGCCATCCACCCTCGAGGCGGATCACTGGCAACCGCTGCTCGTGGCCGGCGACCGCATCCTCGCTGCGATCAGTGACGGAGGCAGCGGCATCGGGAGGTGCACCATCCTCGACACCGACACCGGAAACATCATCTCAACCACAGAGCCCGGCCCCTACCATCACAAGGCCATCGCCGGCCATGGCCGTTTCCTCGTCGGCGCCCAGGGCTACGGAGCGTTCTCCAGCACCCTCTACGGCCCTGACGGCCAGCCGACCCACACGTGGCCCAGCCACGGCCAGATGCTCATCGACCAGCACGGCACGATCCGCGGCCCGGAATCGGAGAACATACTGCCATCCCGGTCACGGTTCCGGGTTCTCAACCCCGACGGATCAATGCGCGACGGCCCGCCTCTGTCCGGCTACTACACCGGCTATCCCGCGCTCGACGCCGACGGCACCGCAGTGTTCTGGCGCGACGGCAAACTCCTGGCCATCGACGCGAACCTGGACCAGCACGAACTGTTCCGCCGCACCGATGACGACCGAAGCGTCATGAGCAGGACCCTTCTCCTGCAGGACGCGACCATCGCTTTCGCACTCGACAACGAGCTGCTCATCTTCCACCACACCGGCCTGGCACCGCTCGCCGGCGGCCCATGGCCCTGTGCCGACGGCAACATCCACGGAAACCCCGTCATCCCAACGGTGGCACCCTCCACCATCTGGCCATGAGCCACGAGCACCACACCTTCCACAACCCTCCGTCGGCAACGCCCGACGATGTGCGGAGGGCTCTCGACCGCAACGACACCGCCGGGGCCACGGATGCCATGGTCGGATCCGCGTTGTACGGCGACGGCGACTGGAGAGCGTCGCAGGAGCTCTACCTGACTCTGCTCGATCACCCTGACCACCAGGTGCAGGCGCTCGCAGCCACCTGCCTCGGGCACCTCGCGAGGGTCTACGGTCAACTCGACGAAGATCGTGTAGTCCCCGCGCTCCGCCGCGTACGCGCCAGACCCCACGTCAGGGGGACTGCCGGTAACGCCCTGGAGGACATCGAGACGTTCTTGCATCCCCGGCGTGCGCGCTGGCGCGGGCGTCTCTGGCGACTCGCACGACCGGGGACCTGGTTCTGACGCAGTTCCGCGCAGCAGTCTTCAGCAGTCACGGGCCCGGTGCGGGCAGGACGTTCAAGCTCACTGGATGCCGCCGATCGGTTCGGCGGCGCGGCGCTCGCTATCCGCAGTGAATGGCAGTCGAGGCCGTGCGGGGAATCGAACCCCGGTGCGCGGTTTTGCAGACCGCTCCCTGACCACTCGGGCACACGACCAGGATGCCCACGGAAGGATTCGAACCTCCGCCAACCCGGCTCCGGAAGCCGGTGCTCTATCCGCTGAGCTACGTGGGCATGCGTGGGAGTGGAGAGATTCGAACTCCCTGAGCGCGAACGCACCGGGGTTACAGCCCGGCCCACCTCACCATCGGTGGCGCACTCCCTTGGGGTGACTGAGCGGAATCGAACCGCCATCACCGGGACCACAACCCGGCGCTCTACCGTTGAGCTACAGCCACAACTGCGGCCCGAAGGCCAGTGCCCGTACCTGGACTCGAACCAGGGCGACCCGGTATGTGGAACCGGTGCTCTGCCGCTGAGCTACACGGGCGTGGCTCCCCTGCCTGGACTCGAACCAAGATCAGCCGATTAACAGCCGGCCGCTCTACCTTTGAGCTACAGGGGAATGGTCGCGCGTGCGGGGCTCGAACCCGCTTCACGGGCTTGAAAGACCCGGGGCCTACCCATAACCGAACGCGCGTTGAGTGCCGCGAGCTGGGATCGAACCAGCGACCTACGCCTTGTCGAGGCGTTGCTCTCCCGCTGAGCTACCGCGACGGGAGCGGGAGCCGGATTCGAACCGGCGGCCTCTGGGTTATGAGCCCAGCGCGCTTCCATGACTGCGCCATCCCGCAAGTGGGCCGCCAGAGGATCGAACTCTGGACACTTCGACAAAAGTCGGCAGCTCTACCACTGAGCTAGCGGCCCTCACGCCCCCCCGGGCAGGACTCGAACCTGCGAGGTCCCGGGTTTAGGAAACCAGCGCTCTATCCGCTGAGCTACCGGGGGATTTGGTACGCCGTACTGGGATCGAACCAGTGACATTCCGATTAAGAGTCGGAAGCTCTGCCAACTGAGCTAACGGCGCATGGCGGGGCGTAAAGGAGTTGAACCCTCGGGCTTTCACCCGGTGCCGGTTTTCGAGACCGGTTGCGGACCTGTTCCGCACTACACCCCATGAGTCGGGTACGAGGGAATTGAACCCCGCCTCCGCGTCCCGAACGCGGCGCTCTCCCAAGCTGAGCTAGTACCCGTTGAGTCGGGACGGCCGGATTCGAACCGACGGCCCTCCGGCCCCCAGCCGGATGCGCTACCAAACTGCGCCACGTCCCGAAAGAGCCCCCGACTGGAATCGAACCAGCGACCTTGACGTTCGTAGCGTCACGCTCTATCCACCTGAGCTACGGGGGCGTTGTGTACTGCGTGCCGACGGGAGGGATCGAACCTCCGGCCCCCGAGTTATCAGCTCGGTGCTCTAACCGCTGAGCTACGACGGCTCGGCGAAGGGTGAGGGATTCGAACCCCCGGCGGTGTGACCCGCTCCGCGCTAGCAACGCGGCGCCATCGACCAGACTCGGCCAACCCTTCATGAGCGCCAACGACGGGGATCGAACCCGCGGCCCCCCGATCGACAGTCGGGTGCTCTAACCACTGAGCTACGTCGGCATGGTGGACCCGACAGGACTCGAACCTGCCACCTCCGCGGTGCAAGAGCGGCGCTCTACCAGATGAGCTACGAGCCCATGCGTACCCGGGGCGGGAGTCGAACCCGCAGAATCTCCGCAGTCTGAGTGCGGCGGCTTTGCCAGTTTGCCCACCCGGGCAGGTGGTGTTGCGTGCCGACGCCCGGTGTCGAACCGGGGGCCATAATTGGTAAAATCAGGTGTGGCACATTCCAATCCCGAGGACCGAAAGCGATACGCGCAGGCCCACTACGCTGCCAACAAGTCAGTCTACAAGGCCCGCGCTGTTGCGTTCAATAAGAAGAACCGCGAGAAGTTGGCGGCTCTCGTCAGGCAGGCCAAGTGCAAGCCATGCGCCGACTGTAATGTGCAGTACCCCCCTTATGTGATGCAGTTCGATCACGTGCGCGGCGAGAAGAGCTTCAATATCGGCGAGTTCGCCGGTCGCAACATCTCCATCGCTCGGATGCTGGCTGAGATGGACTTGTGCGAGGTGGTGTGCGCGAACTGCCACGCCGAGCGCACTCACCGGCGCGGACGACCTCCCCAGCAGGAGTTGCCGCAGAGGAGTCCGATCAACGAAGCCCTCACGTTGTTCTGAGAGTGCCGACGGCGGGAGTCGAGCCCGCGGCCTTCCGGTTATGAGCCGGATGCTCTGACCACCTGAGCTACGTCGGCGAGAGAGCCACCGCCCGGACTTGAACCGGGTGCCTACGTCTTACGAGGACGTCGCTCTGCCAGGTGAGCTACGGCGGCAAGGTGCGGAGCCGGCGACCGGGATCGATCGCCGCAGCCTCGTTGCTCGAATCGTCAACGGGTGCCTGGGGCAGCGCACCTCGGTCACTCGCCGCGCAGCAACTCCATCAACTCATCCGTGGACATGCCCGCGGTGTCCCTGGCGTTGCCGTGGCCGCGCATACCGCGTACGAGGCGTTGCCCCCGCGTATCCGAGCCGTGACGTCGGATGATGCAGAGTTTCCCGCCGTCGTCGACCACGTCGAGTTCGTCACCCTCATGGAGGTTGTGCCGGGCGCGTAGGACCGCAGGGATGGTGACTTGGCCCTTACTGTTCAGCCGCCTGTCCGACCCCCTGTCGCGTACCGCTGATGGTACGCGACCCGCTGCTGAGGTGAAGTGGAGCCTGCGACCGGGATCGAACCGGCGCGCTTCGCCTTACAAGGGCGCTGCTCTGGCCTCTGAGCTACGCCGGCATGGTGCCCTCGGCAGGATTCGAACCTGCCCTTTACGGTCCCTCAGACCGTCGCCTCTACCGCTGGGCCACGAGGGCATTGAGCTGGGAGCAGAGGACTCGAACCTCTACGCACTGGGTCAGAGCCAGCGATGCTGCCGGTTACATCAGCTCCCATCGCGGCCGGCGGGGTGATGGCCCGCCGGCCGGTGTCAGCGCTGCGCCAGCGACCCCCACGCGGGCACGAGAGGGCTGATGCGAAGCACCATGCCGGCCTCGGCCGGGGTCCGGTCGCCCTTGGCCTGGTTGCAGGGCGCGCACGCGCTGACGGTGTTCCGCCAGGTGTTCTGCCCACCGCGCGAGCGGGGCAGGATGTGGTCGACCGTCGCGGCCGGACCGGAGCAGTAACCGCACTGCCGGTTGTCGCGGGCCAGGACACCACCCTTGGACCAGGCGGGGCCCTTCGTGTACCGCCACCGGGTGACGACGTACCGGACCAATCGGACGACCTTCGGCATGGGGAACACGCCCAAGCGCCGATCCGGTTCGGCTTCGTGGATCTCGGCGACCCGCCGGCACAGCATGCGGATCGCGTGGGCGACCGTGACCCGGTGGAGCGGGCCCAGGTCGGCGTTGATGACGAGTACGGCGTCCACCAGGTCCCTCCTTCCGGTCGTGGGTGGTTGGACAAATCCACAGATGCTCTGTCGATTGAGAGCGGCAGGCCGGGTTCGAACCGGCGACCTCGAACGTTGGCAACGTCGCGCTCTACCTGCTGAGCTACAACCGCGTGGAGCCACCGGCGCGAATTGAACGGGCGGCCTTCCCCGTACCAGGGGGACGCTCTCCCATCTGAGCTACGGCGGCATGGGTGCCTCTCCCACTGGGCGGGAACGCACCTTTCGCCCCGGAGGCGATTCATCCCGCTGTGCCGGGTCGGCCGGCCGTACGGTTTCACCGTGGTCATATCGAGGCGTCGCGTACGTGCCCTGCGACGGACTCGAACCGCCATCACACCGGGTTTGAGCCGGCGCCCTCGTGCCAGTTGGGGTAGCAGGGCGAAGCTGAGGGCGCAGGATTCGAACCCGCACCAACCTGAACCAAAATCAGGTGTCCTGCCAGTTAGACCAGCCCCCATAGCATGAACAGGCAGGTACTCCGGGGCGGTGACCTTCTACGCCGACCCGGGGAGTTACCCCGCGCCGGCCGTAGACCAGGCTGCGCAACCCGGCCTCTGGTTTCGCGGCGTCCACCGCCCCACTCCCTGCCCGGAGCGGTACCGGGGACTCGAACCCCGCCGGCCAGATGAGCTAGTACCGCGAGATCGTGCGCAGGCCGTGTCGGGCTCGAACCGACGATCTCCTGGCTGAGGACCAGGTGAGCTTTGCCATCAGCTCCAACGACCCATGAAGTCGGTGGGGAGCCTCGCCCCCGGGCATTTCCCTACCAACGTGCCCACCCCCCGACCTGAACGGAGTCCTCGGCGGACTACCAGTTACGCCAGGTGGGCAAGTTCTTGCGGGTGTGCCCACGTATTCGCAGCACACCCTGTGCGTGGAGTCGGAGGGGTTCGAACCCCCGGCCTTCGGTCTGCCAGACCGGTGCTCTACCAACTGAGCTACAACCCCATGGTCCGGGACCGGGGTGTCGAACCCCGTGTCTCTCGCTCCCAAAGCGAGCGGGTCAGCCGTCTCCCTCGTCCCGGAGGTGATGCCCCCGGCCGGCCCGTGCAGGCGCCGGCCGGGGTCTTGCTCATGCCATTCACTGTGGAATTAAGAATCAACAACGCCACCGACCGAAGCCGGGACGAAAGCAGGGGCGACAGGACTCGAACCTGCGACCTTCGGTTTTGGAGACCGGTGCTCTACCAGTTGAGCTACGCCCCTATGAAGTTGTTCCAGTAACGAAAAAGCCGCCCTGTCCCTGTCGGGGTGGGCGGCTTCGCAGCTTGCGCTGGCGCTATTCGCGCCGCCACCCCGGCTTCCAGTTCTGCTCACTCGCGCACAGATCGTGGGCCCGCCCGATCGGGAGCAGCACGACACCGCCGCGCGGCATGAGCCGCGTGGTTCCGGTGTAGGCGTACTGCGACACGGGGAGCTCCTCTGGTGGATCGGTTTGACCTTGCTCATTCAAGGTAGGCGCGCTGCCCGGGGTTGGCAACGGATATTCCGAAGCCACATTCACGTGTCCCACAGCCGGCGGTGATCAGTCGTTCGGGTGAGCGTCCGATGAGGACGATGTGTACGCGACCGGCAACGCCGGCTGACACCGATCGCAGGGGCGGTAGTTCAGCCCGCCCTGCGGGCCACGCCAGCCGGCGGGTCCGAGCCCGGAGCCAGCCGTGCTGCCCCCAACGTGAGCAGCGCGTACGGCAAGCCACCCAGATGGCCTCGTCGAATTGGCCCAGAGCGCCGTGCCGACTCGCAGACGTATCGACGGCCAGTGGAAGGACCTTGGTCAGCCCTTAACGGAGGGCCGAGGCGTTAACGGATGGTGAAGGTCAGCGGGTTCGAGATGCCGATGCCGCCGTGGGAATCATGGACCCGTACGGTGAAGGTGGACGACGTGCCGGCCGACAGGGCCGTCTGGAACTGGTAGCGCTGTCCGCTGTTGGTCGGCGTCGCGGCCAGCCGGGTTGCGCCGAGGTAAAGCTCCACCCGGCTGACGAGGTCCCCGGGATCGGTGTCGGCGACGTCGGCGACCAGCGTGACGGTCGTCGGCTCGAGGAAGTAGGTCTGCCCGCCGGGGGTGCTCAACGCCACCGCCGGCGGGTGGTTGGTGCCGGTGGACGGCGGCGTCACCACCGTGACCAGCAACGGCGGCGCAGCGCCAGGCAGCGACTGGTCGGTGCCGGCCGAGACGTACAGCACGAAGGTGGTGCTGGTGCCGGGCTCCCCGATCGGTGGTGTCCACAGCGCCTCGTACCGGTCACCGGTCGTCCTCACCCCCGGGGCCACCGTGACGCCGTCCACCCGGAACGACACCGAGGTGATGCTGTGTCCGCCTCCCACGGTCGCGGTCGCCGCCAGCGGGACGGGTCCCGGTGCGGTGTACACCGCGCCGGCGGTCGGGCTGAGCCAGGTGACGATCGCTGGGTAGTCAGCGACCGGCGGTGTGGGCGTCCGGGTCGGCGTCACGCTGGGTAGGACGCCGCCGGTGCACGTGACGCCGTTGAGCGTGAACGACGCCGGTATCGGATTGCTGCCTGACCAGGATCCAACGAAACCGATGTTCGCGGAGCCATTGGTGCCCAGGGTCGCGTTCCAGCCCAGATTGGTCGCGCTGACCTGCTGGCCCGCCTGGGCCCAGGTGGCGCTCCAGGTTTGCGTGAGCCGCTGGTCGACTGCAGGGAACGCGAACCGCAGCGTCCACCCGTTGACTAGGTCACCCAAGTTGGTGACCGCGATGTCGGCGTGGAAGCCACCGGTCCACTGGCTGGTGACGACGTAGTTCACCCGACACCCGGCCGCCGCGTTCGCCGCACTGGCGTGTGAGATGGCGGCCATCATCGCGACCATGGAAACAGCGATGGCGGCCACAGCAGTCAGCGACTTCCGCATGGCACACCTCGCCGTAGATAGTAGACCGTCTATGAATATCTCGACTGTCCTGCTGCTCCACCTACCTGTCAAGGCACGCACGGCAGTCCTGCCGCCGGCAGGACAGGTCGTAGTCCGGGTCCGGCGGGATCCACTTGTGCGAGCCGTCGCTGTGGTGGAACTTCCCGTCGCCGGGCCGCAGGATGCTCACCGGAGCCAGCCGAGGAAGCGTCTGTGCAGCGCACCCGCCGGCACCCAGGTGAGGTCCTGGGAGGCCCGCGCCAGCTGGGCACCCAGGTAGATGGCCAGGGAGATCGGAGCGCCGTCGAACTCGGCGCGCAGCTCGCGCTGTCGCGTGCGGCAGGGCCAGGGCGCATCGCAGCCGCCGCAACTCCAGATCGGCAGCACCGGGCCGTGCGTGGTCATGCGCGACCTCCGAGCAGCGCCGCCGCCAGGGACCGCGCCCGCCGACTGGTCCCCGAGGCCGCCTGCCAGCATGGGTACGCCGTCACGGCCGCTGCCCTGCGGCGGCGGCCAGGACGTCGACGCTGACCAGCACCTCGAAGCACCATGGGACCGCGCAGTCCGCCGTGGGCCAGCTGCAGTCCGGGCCGTGGCCGTACACCCACGCGAACCGCGGGTCGTGGGACGCGTGGACCTTGACGATGACGATGTCGTGGCTGGTCTGGCCCTCGATGCCGGGGCTGGACTGCCACTGGCCGGGCCGCACCGACACCCGCGCGCCGGGCTCGGGCATCTGCCGGCCGCTCATCGGACCGGCCCACCGGGGCGGCTGGCGCGGCGGTGCGCCTGCGTCATGATCCGGGCGCTGGCCAGGAGCCGCCGCTTGGCCGCTTCCTGCTCGACGGCCTGAATGCGCTGGCCGGTACCGGGCGGTACGGGCGGCGGGGCGGGCGTAAGCAGCCGCCGCAGCCTCTGGACGATGTGCACAGTGTCGCCTCCCCAGGTCAGGGGCGCGACGATCTTCGCGACAACGCTGCAGTTGATCCGCGCCCGACTCAGTAACCCGGGACGCTATGTACGACCACGCAACGCGATGGGGACAGACCGTCCCCCTCGCACGGTTACCCCTCGACGCCGATGGCGAGCGCCAGCTCGCGCGCGTCCTCTCCGACAGTCCCGGGACGCGAGGACAGCTCGAACGCGGCGCTCCGCGAATACGGGTTGTGCCGGACCGTGTCGACGCTCTCGCGTAGCGCGCGGCCGAGCAGGTGCACAGCGGCTACTTCCTCGCGCCGCAGCAGGTGAGCGCGGGCCGCGTCGATCAGGTGACCAGCGCGGCGGGTACGCGAGGGAAGCGCGCTGTAGTTCGTCGAGTCGGCTCGCCGAACGGCCTCCCCCGCGTGGCACAGGTCCGTCTCCAACGTCACCGCGTACGCAGCGCAGGCGGCCGGACCGAACATGAGCCACGGGTGGGCATAGCCGGCTCCAAGGCGGCCAGCGGCGGCGTCAGCGGCGTCCCACGCGCGCCACGCCTGCCCGGCGCGGCCGGCCTTCGCGTGACCGAGCGCGCGCCCCAGTTGAAGCTGGGCCCACCGCGCGTACGGTTCTGCTCCCGCCTCCCTGTCAACGAGCCGCTCGGCGTCGACGAGCACCAGCTCGGCCGCGTCGACTTGGTTCGCCGACCGGTAGACGTGCGCGTAGTACCACGCCGCCGCAGCGATCGCGTTCGGGTCGTCGGCGTCCTGCGCGGCGCCCATGGCGCGGTCAGCGGCCAGCCACACCAGCTCCGGGTAAGGCTGGTGAGCGACGTACAACTGCGCCAGGTGGTAGACGCGTGCCAGCTCGACCAGCGCTGCCCGTCGCTCGGTGCCTTCGAGTCGTCTCACCGAGCGGCCGGCGTCGTCGAGCAGGCCGGGCAACACCACGGCCACGGCGGTCCGTTCGGTGCTGGACTGGTGCCACAGCGTCCACGCCTGGTTGACCAGACCGCGCAGGACGCCTACGGGCGTCGGCTCCCCGGCAGGCACCGTGGTGCGCTGCATGGCGGCGGCGACGTTGTCGACCCCCGGGTGCCCGGCCCGGGTCACCGACGCGACCGGCAGGGACTGGTCGCCGGTCAGCTCGGCCAGGTCCGAGACGTCGAGGACCTCGGCCAGGCGCAGCAGCATGGGCAGGCGCGGCGTGAGCAGCCGCCCGGACTCCAACGCCTTGACCCAGTCGGCGCTTCGACCGACCAGGCCACCGAGGACAACGCGCGTCTTCCCCGCTCGTTCGCGGTGGGCGCGTAGGCGGGCACCGAATGATGTTGGCTCGGTCATGGCCGCTCCCAGGTGAAGGACTGGGCGGCGGCACCGCCGGCCTCTACACCAGCGGGGCCGCCATGTCCGACCGTACCGCAGCAGTGGCTGCCTGGGGTTGCCTGCGGTATTCAGAGCAGCGGGGTACCCCACTGTGGGCACCGACCCGCAATGGCTCAGCTACTTCGACGAGGCGTATCTGTCGGCCAAGTTCTCCCCAACGGGCCGGTCGCCGTGTCCACCTTCGCCTTACGCCTTCACGCGACGGCTTCCACATGACGTGCGCACGCCCACCGAGCGGAGGAGGTCCGCGCTCTGCATTCCGGCGTACCGATGCAAAGGAAGCACTATCGAGCCTTCGATGCGTCTTCTTCACGCCAGATGGAGATGACGTGCGAGTCGCCGTACTCCTCGACCACGCCGGTCCTCGCCTCATCGAGGGATCTGGCAAGAACGCGCAGGCGAACACCAGGCTTGTCTTCGATCCAGATGATACCGACGTACTCCCGTATCGGTTGCGTCTCGGCGGCGTTCACGGGGCGCTCCTACGGGTTGTTTCGTCGAAGATGTGGATCAGTGGCACCAGGGCATGATCTCCTGGCCAGACCTGTTACGCATCCATTGTCGCCGAGGCCCATTGGGATCACGGCGGGTTGACGTGTCGGTACCCGGTGCCACTCTGTCGCTCGTCGAGCACACCAGCGCGGCCTTCCTGCCAGATCGCTGGACTCGACTTCGAAGATGCTGAGCGGCCTTCCTGCCGCTGATGCGGGCCACGTCCCGCCGGCTCCCGATCGCGAACTGCTGTACAAGACTGCTGTGCGACAGCAGAAAGGCCACCTCCCGAATCCGGGAAGCGGCCTCTGATCTGCAGGAACTGAGAGTGGGCGATGCTGGTATCGAACCAGCGACCTCTTCGGTGTGAACGAAGCGCTCTCCCACTGAGCTAATCGCCCTCAGCGCCGTTGACTCTACCCGATCGTGGAACCAGACCAAAAATCCGGGGTCAGCGCGCCGCGAGGTACTGCCTCGCCTCGGCCACCACGTCGACGCCGAGGCTGAGCTTGAGGGAGAGCCAGACCACCGCTGCGACGAAGACCAGGCCGACGGCGCCGAGGACGAAGCGCAGTGGCAGTGACTGCCGTCTCACCCAGCGTGTCCAGCCGTGGACGTGTCGGCGGGTGAAGCCGAGCAGTCGGCGGGCCCAGTGGAATTCGACGGCCCAGATGCCGAGGCCGGCGATGACCAGCAGCCAGCCGGGCCCGGGCAGCGGGATGAGGGCGATGCCGATGGTGACCACCAACGCGCCGGCGATCGCGATGAAGATCTTGAGGGCGATCCGGCCGGTGGGGTTGGCCCGGATCAGGTCGAGCGTGGTCGAGATCCGCTGTCGCCAGTGCGGGCGGCGCGAGGGCTCGCCGACGACGAGGACGCCACCGGGACGGCCCGGCTCGGGCGTCGACCGTCCGGGTCGCTCGGGCTGCTCCATCGGCACGTCGTACCCCCGCTTTTCGGTTGCTCGGACCGCGACGTTCGGCGGGCCCGGCGCGGTCACCGGATCCACTGAGGATCGGTTCGTGACCATTTCACCCCCCAGTGTCGCTCGGGCCCGTCACTGCAACGGCCGACTGGACGTTACCGGAGTAAGTCGACGACTGAGCCACCCGACGCCGGGCGGCATCACACACTGGGCAGAACCGGAAATCCTACATGAATGTTCACATTCACGAGGCGCTTCCGTCCCCCTTCCCACCACTGGGTGAAGTCAGCGTATGGCGGAGCGTAGCCAGGAGTAGCACCTGAGTATGGGAAAAGCGGGACACGCGCGTTCCGCAGCGGTGCCGGGGGGAGAACGTCCATGAGTGTCATCCGACCGACGACCGTAGAGGTCGAGACGTCGCTAAGGCTCGTCGCGCCTGACGCCACCGCCTTGCCGGTGCGTGCCAGTCTGCGTTACGACCCTGCTGACCCGTATGCGGTCCATGTCCTGTTCCACGCCGAATCGGCCGGTGGGGAGGCGGTGAGCTGGTCGTTCGCTCGCGAACTGCTGGTCACCGGCCTGGACGAGCCGGCCGGCATCGGGGATGTGCGGGTCTGGCCCTGGGCCACACCGCGCGGCGACTTCGTCGCGCTGGCCCTCTCGTCACCGGATGGCAACGCCCTCTTCGAGGTGCCGCGCAGCGTCCTGGTGCGATTCCTTCGACGGACGTACGTCGTCGTCCCGCGCGGCCGGGAGGCCGAGCACCTGGACGTCGACACTGCGGTGAACCGGCTGCTCGCCGGCCGCTGACAAGAGCAACACCGGGGCCGCGCGGATCTGCCGAGTCCGCGCGGCCCCGGCACACCCACCCCAGGGGGTACGACCACAGCCCGACCCGGGTTGGCCCGTGCTCAGCCGTGCGTGGTGATGCCGCCGTCGACGGGGATGACCGCGCCGGTCAGGTACGCGCCGGCCCGCGACGACAGGTAGATGGCGGTGCCGGCCATGTCCTCGGGGCGGCCGATGCGGCCCAGCGGCACCTGCTGCTCGATGGCGGAGCGGCTGGCCGGGTCGTCGAGCGCGAACGCCATCATCTTGCTCTCGAACGGGCCGGGCGCGATCGCGTTGACGGTGATCTGCTCACCGGCGAGCTGGTGGGCGAGGCTGCGGGTGAGCATGTGCACGGCGGCCTTGGTGGCCGAGTACGCGTACACCTCCATGAACGGCACCCGGATGCCGTCGATGGACCCGATGTTGATCACGCGGGCCGGGTCGTCGGCGCTGGCGGCGGCGCGCAGCGCCGGCAGCAGCGCGGTGGTGAGCCGGAAGACGGCCTTGACGTTGACCGCCCAGAGCTTGTCGAACGCGGCCTCCGGGTAGTTCTCCAGCGGCGCGCCCCAGGTGGCGCCGGCGTTGTTGACCAGCACGTCGAGGCGATCGACGCGCTCGCGTACGGCGGCGGCGAGGGCCTGCGCGCCGTCGTCGGCGCTCAGGTCGGCGGGGATGGCCTCGCACCGGCCCTCGGCGGAGAGTTCGTCGGCGACCTGCTCGCAGACGTCCGCCTTGCGGGACGAGATGATCACGCGGGCGCCGGCCCGGACGAAGCCCTGGGCGATCATCAGTCCGATTCCCCGGGACCCGCCGGTGACCAGGACCGTCTTGTCTTCGACCGAGAACAGCTCCGTCATAGGAATCCCATCGCGAGTCGGCGTGATCCGTCGTCCGGTGAGCGGCCGGCGGGGCACCGGGCGGACCGGGCCCGGACGGCACTACCGCCGGGTAACGTAGCCCGGCCGTGGGGACCACGACAAGCCGGGACGTCGCCGCGTGCTCCGGTCGGGATGCGGTGACCTGCGGTTCGGGCTACCGTCGCAGGCGATGGTCTCCACCGATCCCTCCCCCGCGCCATCGATCGGAACGGCATCACCCGTACCCGACGAGATCTCCACGTTCGCGCTGGCCGACCTGGCCGGTGACCCCGGCTGGCGGCGGCCGGTGTTCGTCGAACGGGAGCTGCTGATCCTCACGACCCGTGGCCACGGCGACGCCGAGCTGGATTTCCACCTCCTGCCGTGCCGACCCGGCACGCTGCTGCGGGTCCGCGCCGGTCAGGTGCTGCGCTGCGCCGGCCCCCAGTTCGACGCGTCGGTGGTCGGCTGGACCGCCGACGCCCTGCACGGCCTGGCCGTCGACGAGGACGCGGCGCCGACCTGGCGGCAGTTGGCCGGCGAGGACGAGGACGCGGTGATCAACGAGGTGAGCCAGTTGGCGGTGGACTGCCAGCGGCACGGTGACGGCCCGGCCGGCCGCGCGCTGCTGCGGCACCAGCTCGCCGTGCTGCTGCTGCGGTTGGCGCTGCCCGACGCGGACCCGGCCGGGCAGCGTAACGAGGCCGAGACGTTCCAGCGGTTCTCCCGGGAGGTGGAGCACGGCTACCAGGTGTCCCGGCGGGTCGAGGACTACGCCGCCGCGCTCGGCTGCTCGGTGCGTACCCTGACCCGGGCCTGCCTGGCCGTCACCGGCCGCAGCGCCAAGCAGGTCATCGACGAGCGGGTGGCGTTGCAGGCCGCCCGACTGCTCGCGGCGAGCGACGAACCGATCGCGCAGATCGGCCGGGGGCTCGGCTTCTCCGAACCGACCAACTTCGGCCGGTTCTTCACCCGGGAGATCGGGGTCAGCCCCGGCGCGTTCCGGGCCGCCCGCGACCAGCCGGCCGGCGGCCGGGTCGTCCGACCCCGACCACCGGTCGAGCCGACGGGCGCCAACGGGGGGCGGTTCCGCTCCGGCGCACCCGGCGGTCCCGGCAACTCGGGCCGGCCCGGTGGCCCAGGTATCCCGAGCGGGCGGGCATGATGACGGGGTGCAGATCTCCGCGCGCGGCGACTACGCGGTACGTGCGGCGCTGAGCCTCGCGACCGCGTACCCCTCGCTGCTGTCCACCCAGGCCATCGCGGCGGAGCAGGACATGCCCCGCAAGTTCCTGGAGGCGGTCCTGGCGGATCTGCGCCGGGCCGGTATCGTCCGCGCGCAACGCGGCGCGGAGGGCGGTTACACCCTGGCCCGTCCACCTCGCGAGGTGACCGTCGGCGCGGTGTTGCGCGCGGTGGAGGGCCCGCTCGCGGGCGTACGCGGCCTGCGCCCGGAGGAGACCCGCTACGAGGGTTCGGCGGAGAACCTGCCCGGCCTGTGGGTGGCGGTGCGCGCCGCGGTACGACGGGTGGTCGACGAGGTGAGCCTCGCCGAGATCGTCAGCGGCCGGCTGCCCGCGCACGTCCGCAAGCTCACCGCGCTGCCCGACGCGTGGGAGCCACGCTGACGCCTCACAGGGCGCGCACCACCTCGTCGGTGTCGAGTCGGGGCAGCCGGTCGCCCCAGGCGTCCGGACCGGGGTGGCCGACGTTCACCAGCAGCAGCGCCTCGTGCCGGCCGTCGGGAAAGAACTCCCGGGTCACCCCGGCGGCGTCGAACCCGGCCATCGGGCCGGCGGCGAGCCCCGCCGCGCGTATCCCCAGCAGCAGGTAGCCGATCTGGAGGGTGGCGCTGAATCGGGCCTGCTCCGCGCGGGCCGTCCGATCACCCAGCCACTCCCGGGCCTGCGGTCGGTGCGGGTACAGCTCGGGCAGCCGCTCGTGGAAGTCCACGTCGGCGGCGAGCACCGCCGCCAGCGGCGCGGCAGCCGTCTTCGCCCGGTTGCTCGACGACATGTACGGCAGCAGCCGGGCCCGGGCCTGCGGCGAGCGCAGCAGCAGCACCCGCAGCGGCTGGCCGTTGTACGCGGTCGGCCCGTACCGGATCAGATCGTGGATCGCGGCCACCTGGGCGTCGGTGACCGGCTCGTCGGTGAACGTGTTGGCGGTGCGGGCCGCCCGGAACAGCAGGTCCTGGGCGGCCCGGTCCAACACGAGCGGGTCGGCCGTGACGGGCGCGCTCACCCGCCGGCCGGCGTGGTGTAGCCGCCCCGGTGGTGCACCAGCGGTGGACCGTCGCCGCCGTCGCCCAGGGCGAGCGGTTCGGCGATGACCAGGGTGTGGTCGCCGACCGGGACGCGGTGCACCACCCGGCAGAACAGTCGGGCCAGCGCCCCGGTCAGCAGTGGCACCCCGAACGGCCCGGCCGTCCAGTCCGGGTAGGCCGCGAACCGGTCGATGCCGCGGGTGGCGAAGACGGCGGCCGCCTCCCGCTGCCCGGCGGCGAGCAGGTGGACCGCGACGTGTTCGGCACGGGCCAGCACCGGCCAGCTCGACGACTCCGTGCCGAGGCAGAACGAGACGAGCGGCGGTTCCAGTGAAACCGAGGTGAACGAGGTGGCGGTGAATCCGGCCCGGATCGGCTGGCCGATCCCGCCCAGGCACGCCGGGTCGGTGGACCGGGCCACGGCGGTGACCACGGTGACGCTGGTGGCCTGCCGGCGCAGCAGCGCGCGGAACAGGTCCCGGTCCACCGGTCGCAGGTCGGTCGCGTCCGTCGTCGGACGCTCCACGGTGGTCACGCCGGCACCGGGGCCGGCGCGGCGTGGGCGATGAGGGGAAGCTCAGTCCGCGGCAACATGAAACCCATGCTGCCGACGGCGCGAACGGCCGGTCAACGGTCTTCCAGAAGATGAGACTTGCATCGCCGACGATGTTACGGAGCACCTTCAGCAGCGTTTACCGCAGCGCAACACCCATCTGGTGGATAGGAATTCGTGCGTCGTGGCGGCACACCGTCCACCCGGGACGACGAGGGGGTTTCAGAATTCGCCCGTCCGGGAATGTTCGATCCCAACACGGCAGGGAACGGTTGACGAGGGGAGTGCTCCGATGGGCCTCATGTTTCGCAAGCGCAAGAAGATCGGTCCGCTGATCCTGAACTTCACCGAGAACGGCTTCTCCTCGTGGAGCATCAAGATCGGACGTTGGTCCTGGAACTCGAAGGCTCGGGCACACCGCGTCGACCTGCCGGGACCGCTGTCCTGGAAGCAGGACAAGGCCCGGTCGTAACGACCCGGGAGTCGAGGGGGGGGGGGGGGGGGGGTGCGGCGCCCCCCGGCGGGGGGGCGCCCCCCCCCCCCCCCCACCCCGCGCTGATAGTAGTTAGG
>NZ_JBITDT010000010.1:40300-201165 GCF_044454415.1 Micromonospora sp. NPDC051543 | reverse complement strand
CCCGCTGCACCGGCCGGGGTGTAACCGCCGGGGGTGGCGGGGGGGGCGCGGGTTTTACCCGGGCCCCCCGCTCGGCGTCTCCACCCCCGCACGCCAAACCACGCGTCGATCTTGCACTTTCGGTCGACGTTCTGCGCGGAAACATCCCTTGTGTCGCCGCAGAAAGTGCAAGATCGCGGGGTCTCAGGGGGTTGGGGTTATCAGCTCGTCGCCGGCAAGGCGACCGGACTCGCGTTCCCGGGTTGCCTTGCCCTCGTGCACGAGGGTGGCTAGGGCGTGGTTGGCGTCGGTGGCTCGGTAGACCGTCGCGGTCAGGGTGTGCCGGCGCAGCTCGGTGACCGGGCGCGGGCCACCCCGGCGCAGTTCGGCCAGCAGCTCGCGGGCCAGCGGTTCCCGGTCCGGGTCTCCGGTCACGTCGACGGGGGTGCCCGTCGGGTCGGCCGGATCGCGATAGCGCACCCGGAGGCCCGCGCCGACCGTCCACAGCGCGTCGCGGACCGCCTCCAGACTCCGGTCCGACCGGCTCCCGAACGCGATCACGCCGGCCGCCTCGTCGTCCCCGTCGGCGGAAGCGTCGCCCACTCCCCCGTCCGCCTCCAGCACCGGCGCCACCTCGGCGACCAGCGGAAAGCCGGCGAGGCCGAGGGCCGGGCGGGCGCTGGTGGTGGCGTGCAGCAGCACCTCACCGTTGCGGCCGTTGGCGCAGGCGCGCAGCACCTCGGCGTGCGCCGGGCCGGACAGGTCGACGAAGCAGAACAGCGGCGCCCCGGCCGCGGCGGCCGCCTTCAACGCCACCGGCAGCCGGGCGGGGCCGCCGGGCAGCAGGTGCACCGTCACCTCGGGAGGCAACTCCGCCTCGACCGGCCCGAGCCGGGCCGGCAGGTCGCTGGCCTCGTCGGCCAGCGCCAGGATCGTCACCTGCCGGCCGCGTATCTGCGTGGCGTGACCGACGACCGCCCGTAGCGCCGCCTCCGCGCCGCCGCCGTCGGCGCCGGCCCAGGCCAGCGCGACGGTCACGCGGCGGGAGCGGTGCAGGGCGACGGGCAACCAGGTCGCCAGGTGGCGGACCAGCAGTTCGCGGAGGACGTCGGCGGTCCGGTTGGTTGGCATCGGTCCGTTCTACCCCATGGCCGTTCAGGCCGGGACGGAGATCCCCACGCCGCCGCGCGTCTGCCCGCCGTAGCGCTGCCGCTCGGCGGCCAGGTCGAGTCGGTCGATCCGCTTGCGGGCGGCCACCGTGGCGTCGTCGAGCTGGTCGGCCGGGACCAGCCAGACCACCTCGAACTCCAGCCCGTCCGGGTCCTGCCCGTAGAGGCTCTTGGTGGTGCCGTGGTCGGACGTGCCGGCCAGCGCCCCGGCGGCGGCGAGCCGCTCGGCGGTGGCGGCCAGCTCGTCGAGGGTGTCGACCTCCCACGCCAGGTGGTAGAGCCCGACGGTGGCCCGGCCGGCGGTCGAGCGCCCGGCGCCCGCGCCGATCTCGAACAGGCCGAGGTCGTGGTCGTTGGTGGAGTCGGGAGCCTGGAGGAAGGTCGCGCCCCGGAAACCGGCCGGGGTCATGTCGACCGGGGTGAAGCCCAGCACGTCGCGGTAGAAGGCGACGCTGCGGGCGAGGTCACTGACGTAGAGAACCGCGTGGTTGAGCCGGTGGATACCCATGACCCCACACTAACGCCAATTTGTTGAGCGTTCAACCATCCGGAGTATGATGGCCGTCATGACCCGCTGGCTTGACCCCGACGAGCAGCGCACCTGGCGGGCGTTCCTCGCCTCCTCCCGAGCGCTGATGGACACGCTCGACCGTGAGCTGCAACGCGATGCCGGAATGCCGCACGCCTACTACGAGATCCTGGTCCGACTCTCCGAGGCGCCCGGTCGGCAACTCCGCATGAGCGAGCTGGCCGAGGCGGCCGGGTCGTCGCGCAGCCGGCTCTCGCACGCGGTGGCCCGCCTTGAGGAAGCCGGCTGGGTGCGCCGCGAGGACTGCCCCACCGACCGGCGCGGGCAGATCGCGGTGCTCACCGACGACGGTTTCGCCACCCTCGCCGCCGCCGCGCCCGGCCACGTCGACGGCGTACGCCGGCACCTCTTCGACGCCCTGAGCCCCGCCCAGGTCGACCAGTTACGCCGGATCAGCGAGACGTTGGCCGAGCACCTGAGCAGATCCTGACCGATCGACACCGGCGCGGGTCTTGTACTTACCGTCGTCGGATGAGCACGATGGGGCGTGTCCTCCGGCTTCGACGAGTTGACTGACCAGGCGCACCACCTCGTGTCCGCTGGCGACATCGCCGGTGCGCAACGGCTGCTCTCCGACGCGCTCACCGATGCCGACCCCCGCCCGGCCAACGCCACGCCGGAGCTGGCCGAGGCGGCCAGCCTGCAGGCGCGGGTGCTCGTCGCCCTCGGCGAGCCGCACTCCGCCCGTGGCTGGGCCGCCTTCGCGTACGCGGCCACGACCCGGTTGCACGGCCGCTCCGACCCCCGCACGGTGGCCGCCGCCGCGACCCTGGCCGCCGTGCTGCACCGGGTGGGCAGTCACTCCCGGTCCGCCCGGCTGTACCAGGACGTGATCATCGAGCTGACCGCGCAGGACGGTCCCGAGTCACTGCGGGTGCTGGCCGCACACGCCGACCTGGCCACCGTCGAGTACGCCCGGGGCCAGTGCACGGTCGCCCGTGACCGTCTCCAGGACGCCTGGGAGCTGCACCGCGAGGTGTACGGCGACGGCCACCCCAGCGGCATCAAGATGTTGGCCCGGCTCGGCTCGATGCAGCGCGACTGCGGGCAGTTCGCCGAGGCGCACGACAACCTCGCGCTGGCCCGCGAGCTGTGCCGGCAGCATCTGAGCGCCGACGATCCGCTGGCCCTTCAGGTGGCGGCGCTGGCCCGGGCCGCCGCCAACCCCGACCACGTCTGCGCCGACGACGACGCGTCCGCCGTGCGGGACGCACCGGTGGTGCCGGCGGCGCGCACGCCGCCGCCGCAGCCCGATCGACCGCTCGATGGCGCCTACTATCCGCCGGCCCCTCAGGCCGCTGCTCCCGCCGGCCGTACCGACGAGGGTCTGGCTGCCGCCGAGGTCTCCAGCGGCGGCCCGGTACCGAATCCGCGGGTACCGGCCGACGAGCCGAACGGCTCCCCGGACTTTCGCTGGCCGCCGGCCGACGAGCCGGACGATGTCCCGGGCCTGCGCTGGCCGCCGGACCCGACGGACGATCCCGTCCCGCCCCCCACCGTCGCGCCGGTGCCCCCATCGGTGGCCGGGTTCACGGGCGGCACCGAAGAGTCGTCCGGCGTGTACCGGCTGTACCGTCCCGGCGCGTCGTCCGAACCGGACCGACCGTCGGCGCCACTGACGCCGTACACGCCGTCGCGGCTGCTGCCGGTGCCTGTGCACCGGGCGCCGGCAGCGGCACGCAACAGGCTGGTGCCGGTGCTGGTGGCCGGCGTGGTCGTGGTGCTGCTCGGCACGGCGGCGGTGATCGCCGGAGTGGCGCGCGTCGGCGACGACCCCAAATCCGGGCCGTCACCGAGCGCCGGCCCGAGCGGCACGGCCGCGGCCCCGACCACCGGCGCCCCGACCGCCGGCACGACCGCGCCGGCCGCCGCGCCGGGCACCCCGCCCGGCGCGGTGTCGCTGCGCGACAACCGGGACAACATCGCCCTGCGCTGGACGTACCCGGCCGGCGGCGAGGGTCCGGTCATCGTCTCCGCCGGCCGGGCCGGGCAGGAGAAGACCGCGATCGCCACGCTGCCCGCCGGCACCGACAGCTACATCGTGTACGCGCTGAACCGCGCCAACGACTACTGCTTCACCGTCGCGGTCGTCTGGTCCACCGACACCGTGGCGAGCGCCAACCAGGTCTGCACCCGCCGCCGCTGACGTCCGCCGTACTCACGGTCGGGCAACCGTGGGCGGCGGCTCGGGCCCGGCCGCCGTCGCCGGGAGCAGCAGGCGTACCCGTAGGCCGTGCGGGCCGTCGGCGTCGGCCAGGGTGATGGTGCCGCCCGCGCGGCGGACCAGCTCCCACACGATGGCGAGGCCGAGGCCCGCGCCGCCGTGGTCGCGGCCCCGACCGTCGTCCAACCTCGTGAACCGGTCGAAGACCCGGCCGCGATCGGCCGACGCGATCCCGGGGCCGTCGTCGGTCACCGTCACCAGGTGGTACGCGGTCTCGTGCGGCCCGACCGCGAGGACGACGCGGCTCCGCGCGTGCCGGACCGCGTTGTCGACGAGGTTGGCCAGCACCCGCCGTAGCTCGGCCTCGTTCCCGGCCGTCCACAGCGGCCCCGGCGACGCCTCCACCCGCACCGGCGGCGACGGATACCGGGCGGCGACCTCGCTCAGAAGCGCCGCCAGGTCGACCGGACCGGTGCCCCCCGACGCCGGCATCTCGTCCAGGCGGGCCAGCAGCAGCAGGTCGTCGACCAGCCGGCTCAACCGCTCGGTGTCGGCGAGCAGGTTGGCGGTCACCGCCGTCCAGTCCGTCCGGTCGGCGAGCCGCTGGGCCACCTCCAACTCGGTACGGATGTTGGCCAGCGGGCTCCGCAGCTCGTGCGCGGCATCGGAGACGAAGGCCCGCTGCCGGGCCCGGGCCGACTCCAGCCGGCCGAGCATGCCGTTCAGGGTCACCGCCAGCCGATGGATCTCGTCGGCGGAGGCGGGCACCGGAAGTCGACCGGCGCCGGCCCGCCCGGTGATCTCCTCAGCGCCGCGCCGCAGCGCCTCCACGGGACGCAACGTCGCGCCGACCACCCGCCACGCCACCCCGGCCAGGACCACCACCAGCAGCGGGAACGCCACCAGCAGGATGGTCCGCACCACGTGCGTGCTCTGCCGCACGTCGGCCATCGAGCGGGCGACCAGCACGGTGAGCGGATCGGCCGACGTGCCGGCGGGTACGGCGACCACCCGGACCGGCCCGCGAAGCCCGACCCGCTCGGCGGGAACGTCCAGGCGCTGACGGTGGCCGGTGTCCAACCACTCGGGGCGGGCCATCGGGACCAGCCGGTCCGCGTCGATCGAGGCCGCCCGGACCCGCCCCTGCGCGTCGATCACCTGGACCCGGACCTGCCCGCCAGCCACCGGCAGCGGGTCGGGCAGCGCGTCCTCGGCGGCGAGCAGGGCGACCGCGTCGGCCGTCCGGAACGCCTCGGTGTCCACGTTGCGCTGGAGCACGAAACGGAGCGCGCCGAGCAGCACCACCCCGCCGAGGGCGAGACCGATGGTGAGGCCGAACACGCCGAGCGCCAGGAGGCGACCCCGCAGCCCCAGGCCGTGCAGGCCCCCGCGGGGCGACCAGCCGCGCGGCGGGTCGGCGGATGTCACGTCGCCAGCCGGTAGCCGGCGCCCCGGATGGTCTCCAGCCGATCCCGGCCGAGCTTGCGACGCAGGTAGCCGACGTACACCTCGACCACGTTGGGCGCCGTCTCCAGGCTGGCGTCCCACACGTGGTCCAGTAGCTCGATCTTGGAAATGACCTGGCCGGGGCGGCGCATCAGATAATCCAGCAGGGCGTACTCGCGCGCGGTCAACGTCACCTCGGCGTCGGCCCGGGTCACCCGCCGACGGGCCGGATCGAGCCGCAGGTCACCGACCGCCAGCACGGCGGGGCGCTCCGGCGCTCCCCGGCGCAGCAACGCCCGCAGGCGGGCCAGCAGCACCACGTACGAGAAGGGCTTGGTCAGGTAGTCGTCGGCGCCGCAGTCCAGGCCGTCGGCCTGGTCGTACTCGCCATCCTTGGCCGACAGCATCAGCACCGGCAGCCAGTGCTGCTCGGCGCGCAGCCGGCGCACCACCTCGTAACCGGAGAGCCCGGGCAGCATGACGTCGAGGATCATCGCGTCGTACCCGCCGTGGCGTGCCGCGTCCAGGCCTTCGGGGCCGGTGGCCGCCACGTCGACCGCGAACCCCTCGGCCTGAAGACCGCGTTGCAGGGCAGCCGCCAGCCGGGCCTCGTCCTCCACCACCAACAACCGCACACCTCAAGGGTGCCACCCGGGTCACAGCTCGCGGTTCGGCGTCCTCAGCGCGTTCACAGCGCCGAGCGGGCAGGATGTCGGGCAGGAGGTGTGCACCATGTCGATCCTGAGAAGTCGTCCCGTCCTGCGGTGGCTGGTCCCGGTGGCCGCCGGTGTCGCCGTCATCGGTGGCGGCGCCGCCGTCGGCACGTTCGCCGCCGAGGCCGAGCCGAGCCTGCCGCCGCGTACCGCCGCCCAGCTTCTGGTGGACCTCCAGACCTCCTCCCTGGAGGGGTTGTCCGGCACGGTCGTGCAACGCGCCGACCTCGGCCTGCCGCCGCTCGTCGGGATGTTGCCCGGCAACGACCTGACCGCCCTGCTGAGCGGCACGCACACCCTGCGGGTGTGGTACTCCGGCCCGGATCGGCAGCGCGTCGCGCTGGTGGACACGCTCGGCCAGCGGGACATCATCCGCAACGGTCAGGACGTGTGGACCTGGGAGAGCCGCGGCAACACCGCCCGCCACCGCGCCCTGGGCGACTCGAAGGGTGCCGCGAAGCCCGAGGCGACGCCGAGCCTGCCGGCCACTCCCCGGGAGGCCGCCGACCTGGCGTTGAGCGCGATCGATCCGAGCACCGAGGTCAGCGTCGGCCGCTCGGCCACCGTCGCCGGTCGGGACGCCTACGAGCTGGTGCTCGAGCCGCGTGACCGCGACTCGCTGGTGCACCAGCTCCGGATCGCCATCGACGCGAAGCAGCACGTGCCGCTGCGCTTCGAGGTGCTCGCCGCCGGCAGCGACCAGCCGGCCTTCGAGATGGCGTTCACCCAGGTCGACTACCGCCGCCCGGACGCCGACCAGTTCGCCTTCAACCCGCCTCCCGGGGTGAGCGTCACCGAGGAGACCGCCGAGCGGCCGACCGCCGGCCGGCCGGCACACGTCGCACCGGGTCGGGACCCCCAGGTACGCACGGTCGGCGACGGCTGGACCACCGTCCTGGTCGCCCGCCTCGACGCCGCCGAGGGTCAGAAGCCGGCCGACACCGCCCCGGGCCAGAAGCCGGCCGCCGCGCCGGACGCCGACCTGTCGAAGCTGCTCGGTGGGCTGCCGGCGGTCAGCGGCGACTGGGGCAGCGGGCGGCTGCTCACCGGCAAGCTGTTCAGCGTGCTGCTCACCGACGACGGGCGGGTGCTCGCCGGAGCGGTCACTCCCGAGCGGCTCTACCAGGTGGCTCGCGGCTGATCTCCGCACACTCCTACGCCGGGTCGACCACACGGTCGGCCCGGCGTACCTGTGTGACCCGTATCGGCCCCGTCGGCTTGGTGACAGCGGGCCGGCCGCGCTATCTTCGACAATTCGAAGGCACAAAAAAGAACGGCATTAAATGCCGTTCTAGCATTGGATTCTAACGTTTAGGGAGACGGCTTGTCAAGGCACTCCGGCGGTACCGGTGAATTGCCGCTCGACGACGAGATCGGCCGCGAGCAGGAGTACGTCTCGATGCTCTACGACCGTCTGGACGGGCTGCGTGAGCAGGCCGCCCACCGGCTCACCGCCGAGCTACGCAACACCGGCGGCACCCTGCAGGACCGCTCCCAGCGCGACAGCTCCGTGGCCATGTACGCCGACCAGGTCGAGCAGTTCTCCGCCGTGGAGAATGGCCTCTGCTTCGGGCGGCTCGACGGCGACGACGACTCCCGCCGCTACATCGGCCGGATCGGGATCTTCGACACCAGTGGCGACTACGACCCGCTGTTGATGGACTGGCGTGCCCCGGCCGCGCGGCCGTTCTACCTCGCCACCGCCGCCAACCCCCAGGGCGTACGCCGCCGCCGACACCTGCGTACCCGCCAGCGCAAGGTGACCGGGCTCAACGACGAGGTCCTCGACATCGACAGCGCCTCCCCCGGCGGGCACGAGGAGCTGACCGGCGAGGCGTCCCTGCTGGCCGCGCTCAACGCCGGTCGGACGGGCCGGATGCGCGACATCGTGGAGACCATCCAGGCCGAGCAGGACCGGATCATCCGCGCCGACCTGCCCGGCGTGCTGGTGGTCCAGGGCGGCCCCGGCACCGGCAAGACCGCGGTCGCGCTGCACCGGGCGGCGTACCTGCTCTACACACACCGACGCGAGCTGTCCAGCCGTGGCGTGCTGCTGGTCGGGCCGAACGCGACGTTCCTGCGCTACATCTCCCAGGTGCTTCCCACGCTGGCCGAGACGGGCGTGCTGCTGCGTACCCAGGGCGACCTGTTCCCCGGAGTGAGCGCCCAGCGCGACGAGCCGGCCCAGACCGCGGCGCTCAAGGGTCGCGCCGTGCTCGCCGAGGTGCTGGCCCTCGCCGTGCGGGACCGGCAGTGGGTGCCGGACGAGCCGCTGGAGATCGAGGTGGAGCGCGAGGTGCTGACCCTCGATCCGGAGACCGTACGGGTCGCGCGGGATCGGGTACGCCGCACCGACCGTCCGCACAACCTGGCCCGGGCGCTGTTCGACGTGGAGATCGTGCACGCGCTCGCCGACCAGGTGGCCGAGCGGATCGGCGCCGACCCGCTGGGCGGCGACAACCTGCTCGACGAGGCCGACCGCGCCGAGATCCGTCGGGAGCTGCGCGAGGAGACGGAGATCCAGGCCGTACTCGACCGGTTGTGGCCGGTACTCACCCCGCAGCGCCTGCTCGCGGACCTGTACGCGGACCCGGACCGGATCGCCGCCGCCGCGCCGATGCTCACCGACGACGAGCGGGCGCTGCTGCGCCGCGAGCCGGGCGGCTGGACGCCCGCCGACGTGCCGCTGCTGGACGAGGCGGCCGAGCTGCTCGGCGAGGACGAGCGGGCCGCCGCCGCCCGGCGCGAGCGCATCCGCCTCATGGAGCGGGAGTACGCCGAGGGTGTGCTGGAGATCGCCCGGGGCTCCCGGTCGATCGACGTGGAGGACGAGGCCGAGGGCGGTGAGATCCTCGGCGTCACCGACCTCATCGACGCGGATCGGCTGCTGGAACGGCAGGAGGAGGCCGACCGGCTGACCACCGCGCAGCGCGCCGCCGCCGACCGCACGTGGGCGTTCGGCCACATCATCGTGGACGAGGCACAGGAGTTGTCGCCGATGGCGTGGCGGCTGCTGATGCGCCGCTGCCCGAGCCGGTCCATGACGATCGTCGGGGACGTGGCGCAGACCGGCGCGCTCGCCGGGACGCCCTCCTGGGCCGACGCCCTCGCCCCGTACGTGGCGCAGCGGTGGCGTCTGACCGAGCTGACGGTCAGCTACCGCACGCCAGCCGAGATCATGGCGGTCGCCGCCGAGGTGCTCACCGAGATCGACCCGGCGCTGCGGCCACCCCGCTCGGTGCGGGAGAGCGGCGTACCCCCGTGGGACCGGGCGGTCCCCGACGGGCAGCTACCCGCCGAGTTGGTGTCGGCGGTGACCCGCGAGGCCGCCGGGCTGGCCGAGGGCCGGGTCGGCGTCATCGTGCCGGCCAGCCGGGTCGACACGCTCGGCTCGGCGCTGACCGCCGCGCTGCCCGAGGCCACCGTGGGCGAGAACCCGGAGCTGGAGAGCCGGGTGGTCGTGCTGACCGTCGCACAGGCGAAGGGGTTGGAGTTCGACTCGGTGCTGGTCGTCGACCCGGACCGGATGGTGGCCGAGTCGCCGCGCGGGCGCAGCGACCTGTACGTGGCGCTCACCCGGGCCACCCAGCGACTGGGCGTCCTGCGTCCCTGCCGCTGACCAGCCACCCGACGTGCCCCCGCCGACCGTCTGGTCGGCGGGGGCACGGGTGGGATCACCGCCGGTCGGTCGAGCGGTCCCGAATGGACTTGCCCGGGCCGGTCGCCGAGGTGGACTGGTCGCTGGTGCTGCCGCCGGTCGGCGTACTCAGGCCGCCGGTGGTGGCGTCGCCGGTGGTCGTCGGCGCCACCTTGCCGGGGTGTCGCTCCGGCTGGCGGGCCACCCGGCGCACGCTCGCCGGCCCGGCGGTGCCACCGGTGGTCGTCACCGCGCCCTGCCCGCCGACCGGGCCGCCGTCGTGAAGCACCCGCGGGTCGACCCGTTCCTGCGCCGGGTCGAGCGGGTCGTCACGTTGGAGTTGGGACTCCACGTCGGTGGGGGGCACCGTCACCTCGTCGAGGGCGCCCTCGCCGTACACGCCACCGGCGATCCGGTTCTCGGCCTGGCGGGCGGCCTCCTGCCGCATGTCGTCCTCACGCACGTCCATCACCTCACAGAAGCTGTGGAACCGACTGCGTGCCCGACCTCCCGTCGACCAAACCCGGAGCGTTCGTGCAGTGACCCGGAAACGGACATCCGCCCCGGCCGGTCGTGAGGCGGGCACCGGCACGCCTCGTCGACTCATTTTCCGAGGTGGGGGTGTTACCTGGTCGCCGGCCTCGGGTAGTCGGTGGGCGTCCCCGCCGTGCAAGCGAACCGTGCCGTGGCCGAAACGCGGTAGCGGGGCGAGGGAAGGCAGGTACGACTCATCGCATCCTGAGGAGGACCAGATGAGCACGCAGGCTGCTTCCACCAGGCCGATGAACCGGCCCATGAACGACCCGCAGAACCCCGCCATGATGCGGGACACGCAGCAGATGCCGGTCATGCACGACGGGCATCGGAACGACATGCAGGCTCCCGGTACGGAGACCAAGCAGGCGTTCAAGACCACCGAGTTCTGGATCTACCTGATCGCGGTGGCCGCCGTACTGGGCGCGTCGCAGGTCGTCGGTCGCAACTCGGCCGGGGTGGACATCTTCCGGGCCGACAACGCCTGGTTCCTGATCACCCTGCTGACGCTGGGTTACCTCGGTAGCCGCGGCCTCGCCAAGGCCGGCAGCAACTTCCGCAGCGGTTCGGAGCGCAAGGCCCGGCACTGACCGGGTGACAGCGCCCTGACAGCGCACAGTGGCCTCCGGGAGTTCTCCCGGAGGCCACCGTCGTCTGCGGAACGCGTTACTCGTCGCCGCCGAAGTCGCCGAAGTCGCCCTCGAAGGCGTCCTCGATCATCTCGCCGGCGATCATGCCGCCCGCGACGCCGAGCGCCGCGCCGGCGACCACGCCGCCCACACCCATGCCGCCACGGCCGTGACCGTGGCCGTGACCCGGACCGTAGCCGTGACCGTGGCCGTACTGGGAGCGCAGGCTGCCGTAGCGGGACGTGGTCTCGCGCAGCCAGCCGTCGACGACCTGCGCCCAGTCGACCCGGTCGACGTCGGCGTGGGACACCTGGTAGCGGCCGAACGCGTCGTGCCCGGCGCTGAGGAAGCCGCCGCGCTTGTCGCACTCCAGGATCACCTCGACGCCACGCTGGCTGGTCACGAAGGTCAGCTCGACCTCGTTGATCGTGCCCGCGTACTGCGGCGAGGCGAAGAACTCGATCTCCTGGTAGAACGGCAGCGTCTGCTGCACGCCCCGGATGTGGCCGCGCTCCAGGTCAGCGGTCTTGAACCGGAAACCGAGCCGCTGGAACGCCTCCAGGATCCGCTCGTGCACCGGCAACGGGTGCACCGCCACGTGGTCCAGGTCGGTCTTGTCGACCGCGCGGGCCACCGACAACTCGGTCCGCAGGCCCATCGTCATGCCGTGCAGGCGCTGGCCGTACACGTCGGTGATCGGGGTCTCCCACGGCACCGGGAGCTGGAACGGGATCGACAGCTCCTGCTTGGGCGCGAGTTGGAACGCCCCGCTGACGGCCATCCGGTGGAACTCCATGGTGCCGGCGTACTCCGTGTCGTGGCCCTCGACCTCGACCCGGGTGACCAGGCCGATCACCACCTGCTCGATGGCCGCCGGGTTGTCACCACCGACGATTCTGACCTCCCCGTCGAGGGTCAGGCCGGGCCGGGTGTTGGGGTTGGCCAGCACAGTGTCCACGCTGGGACCACCCACACCGAACGCGCTCAACATCTTCTTGAAGACCATCGGAACTCCTGTGCGACAGCCGACCGCTCCACCATGGAGTCGGACGTTGACTCACCGCGCACCCTATCCAGACCCCCTGTGAGATGGCTGTGAGCGCGCCATGCTTGATCGACTCGACTTCCGGGAAGTCGGGCTGTCGCCCCGCTCAGAACACCCCGATTTCCGTGAACCCGAGTCGATCAACGATCAAGATCCGCGATCGCCAGGTGGGCGGCCCGGTCCGGGTCGTCACCGGCCCGCCTCAGCAGCGCATCCGCGAACCAGTGGCCGGCGACGCCCGGGCCGCCGATGACGTCGAGGTACAGGCCGAGGTCGCAACGCTCGCCGAAGATGGTGACCTGAAGGTCGGGGCGGCGGCGGTGGATGGCGTCGAAGAGCCGCCACGCCGACTCGTCGCGCCGGGAACGGCGCACCGGATCACACTCGACCAGCGCCTCGGCGACGCCGTCCGCCTCGGGATCGAACCCGTCCAGCAGCGGCAGCAGTGACGGGTCCGCCAGGTAGGCGGCGGCCTGGAAGGTGAACGTGTGGACCTCGTCCCGGGCCAGCAGCTCACGTACCAGCGGAAGCGCCCGTGCGTCCCGCCGCCGGGCCAGCCCTCGGGCGCCTTCCGCGCGTACCTCCGGGTAGACATCACGGGTACGGTCCCACAGCGCCCGGCGAACGGCGTTCCCGTCTGCGGTACTCATCCAGCCGAGCCCGAGGGTGGCCCAATCCCGCACGGCGGAGTCGGAGTCGGTGGACAGGGCGATCAACACCGCCTCGCCGGCCTCGGCCGGCGGGTCGTCGAGCACCATCGGCACCGCGACGGCGACCTGGAACCGTACGTCGCTGTCGGGACTGTCCGCGAGGGTGACCAGGGTCGGCAGGGCGCGAGGGTCGCAGGTCGCACCCAACGCGCGGGCGATCGACCAGTGCACCTCGGGATCGGTCTCGGTGGCGGCCAACGAGATCAGGGCCGTCGCGGCGTCCGCGCGCAGGTCGTCCCCGTGCACGGCGCTCGCGAAGCCGAGCAGGTCGCACGCCGCCGCGCGCACCACGCGGTCCGGATCGGCGAGCCGACCGACCGCCAGCCGGACGGCAGGCCCACCTGAGCCGCTCCAGCCTGCCACCGCCCGCCCCGCATCGTCGATCATGGCGTTGTGGTGGGGGACCAAACGCCCGTGAGTTACCGAATCGGGCACCACAAGTCCATGATCGACGGCCAACTGCCGGAGCAGCTCCGAGCCGTCGTCGGATTCGCCATGCTCGACGGTGCGCCGCAGCAGCCCCACCGCCCGGTCGAACAGGTCCGCCACCTCGTGCGCTTCCATGGCCACGATGGTGCCCGCCGGCCAGTGGATGCCGCCACCGACTTCTGATCAACCCCGACTTCGCCGAAGTCGGGCTATCAACCCGACCGGGACACCCCGACATCGGCGATGTCGGGGTCGATCACGGATCGGTACGGGCGAACCGGCCGGCCTTGACCCCGTTGAGGAACGCGGTCCAGCCGCTGACGCCATAGACGAGGGTCGCCGCCGCGCGGTCCTTGCTGTCGCGCACCGCCACCCGCCCGGAGCCATCGAGAACAGGCCCCGCCTCGACGCAGTTGCCACCGTTGTCGGGGCTCCTCGTGCTGATGTGCCAAGCGACATAAGGCGTGGACTCGCTCATGACAGCTCCTCCGCGAGTGCTGTGATCAGCTTCGCCGACTCAGTCGCACTGAGTGCGGCCTCCCGGAGGCGATCGTACGCGCGCACGTAGCGCGAGGCATTGTCCGATTCCAGGAAGAGACGCCCACCGAGGGTTTCGGCATGGGCGACGTCGGAGTAGGGGGCAGGCATCCTGAAGAGCCAAAAGGTGCCGTCCAGGCCCGCGTGCAGTCCGAGGGTCAGCGGGAGGACACGGATCTCGACAGTCGGCTTCGCGGTGGCGCGCGCCAGGTGGGCCAGTTGTGCAGCCATGACGCTTCTACTCATGACGGGCCGACGGAGGGCCACCTCCTCGATGATCACGGTGAGTCTCATCGGCGAAGGACCATTCAGCAACCGCTGCCGATCAATGCGCAATTGGACCCACTTCCGGATCTCGATCTCGCTCGCGGAGCTGGGCTCGGCATTCCTGATGACCGCCTCGGCGTAGTCGCGTGTCTGAAGCAGGCCGGGTATCAGCAGCGCTGCGTAGGTGCAGACCTGGTCGGCTCTCGACTCCAACCACGGAAAGTCAATGAACGAGTTGTCGTAGATCGTCTTGTCAAAGCCGTTGTCCCAGCGGTCGACGCGCCAGGCGTCCTGTGCGAGCTGAATGAGCCGCTCCCGTTCCCGCTCGTCGTAGACGCCGTAAAGGTCCAACAGCGCCACGACGAGGTCTCTCCGAAAGGGCCATTCCGCTCTCTCATAGCGAGCCAGCGACGAGAAGTCACGCTCAAGATACTGCGCCACGTACTTGAGAGTGAGCCCACGCTTCTCGCGCAGCTCACGCATGTGCTGGCCCAGCCACTGGGCACGTAGGGTTCGAACGAACGGCTCTCTGTTCGCGGCCATGCTCACCTCTCCAGGCACCCACCGAAGGATTCCGTTGGTGTCGTTGCACCAAGACCGAGGCCACTGGAAACGTGACCTGCGGGTGAGAGTGATCGCCGGCCCCCGGGGAAGCCCGGTGCAAACACGGCAACCGCGGCTGGGCCAACAGCCGAGAAGGTGACGAGAGACGGCCTCGCGAGTGGCAGTCGCATACCGGCTCTCGTCGGGTCTCAACTAGAGCGTCGGGACAACTGCATCCCGGCTCCGAACCGACTTGCACGAATACCTACCACGAAGAAGGACGCTCCCGCGACCCCGACGCGTCCATGGACCGACGACAGCAGAGGTGACCGATGACCAGAGGCTCGCTCTACGACGGTGGCCGGCTGCATCCGCGGCACGTGCGCGACCATCAGTTCGCCACCGTGGGCTTCGGCCGGCGAGGGCTCGACCCCCGGGAGGTGCGGCGGTTCCTGCACCGCGTCGCGCTCGACCTGACCGCGCTGCACCACGATCTGGCGCTGCTCAGCGAGGAGAACGCGCGGGTCAAGCGGGCGCTGCGGGCCCGGCAGGGCGCCTGGCCCGAGAGGCGGCAGTGGTGATCCCACCGGACCGGATCTTCGTCCCGCTCCCTCGGGACGCCGTGCTGGCGTTCACCGAGGCGACCGAACCGCCGCCCCGACACGTGATCCACCTGCCGGTGGCGGTAGCCGATCTGGCCGAGGCGCTGGAGCTGGCCCGGAGCCTCGCTCGGTCACTGACCTCGGCTCCGCAGGTCGACGTCTCGGGGACCACGGTGTCGGCCGAGGACGCTCAACACGTACGACACTGGGTTTTCTGTGACCGGATCATGCCGGATCGCCGCCGCTGTGCGCGGCGGGCCGATCATCTCGGGTCCTGCCTACCTATCGACGATCCCTAGGGTGTCGGTCGAGCTCGTGACCGCTGCACCTCACGGTCCTGGGCGGCGTTGTCCAGGACCGTGACCACCACGTGGTCGGGCAGATCGATCAGAGGACGCAGGTCACCGTCGAGCACCGTGCCGACCACGAGCCGCCGCAGACCGGACGCGGCGGCGAGGGGCGACGCCGACGCGATCGCGCCGAGACGCAGGGTGTGCAGGTTCGGAAGACCAGCCACCGGGTCCAGCCGCAGCGGCTCGACCGGCGCCGATTTCGCGTTGGGTCGGACCACAACCTCCTGCAGTTCGACCAGGCGGGCCAACGGCTCCAGGGAGTCCACGGCGGCATCGACCACTTCGAGCTGCCGTAGCTTGGGCGCTTCTTCGACGCCGTGCAGGGCCAGGGCAGCCTTGCGCCCTTCGATCCTGAGGTACACCAGCTCGGACTTGGCCCCCAGCAGGGTCAGGTCCGAGCCGGCGTACCGGTCGATCGTCAGGTGTTGCAGGGCCGACAGCGCGCCGATCGTCTCCAGACCTGGCCGCTCCGACAGCACGAGCGTGTCCAGCTTCGGCGTCAGATCGAGCCGGACCGCCTTCTTGGACCGCGTCAGCAACGACAGACCGAGAAGATCCTCCAGTTCGAATACCAGCGTGTCATCACGTAACGGACCCTCGATCGCGACCCTGCGCAGATTGGGCAGGTCGCGCAGGAAACTCAGGTCGAGCTTCCGACCGGTGTCACTGTCGAAGGCGAGGAAGACGGCATCGCAACCACCCTCGACGTACCGGCGGGTGTCACCCTCCCGCCAGACGCTGTCCGAGAGCAGATATTCGCCGGGATTCACCGTCTGGTTGCCGAACACGGTGCCGTCTCCTCCGCCCGCTCGCCTAGTAACTTCGGTTGTAGAGGGTACCGCGCCCCCGAGAAGGTCCCCCGAACGCGCGGATGGTGCGCTTCTCCAACCGCCGCATCCGGGCCCAGGAGTTCCTGCCCTTGCTGAACGTGTAGTGCGAGATGTGATTGATATCGGCCGCGCCGAGGCCCTCTCGCCGGAGCGCGCCCTTGCTCCGGTTCACGTGCTGCCCGATCCGCCGGTGCATGTTCTTCGAGATACCTACGTACTTCTTGCCGTTGTTCAGATGAATGATGTACATCCCCGAGGACCTCGGTACGCCCCTACGCGCGGCATCCAGGATCGGGCAACTCGCGTTGTGAACGAGGATGTCCAGATCGTCAACGGCGACCACGTACGTGTGGGTGTCGCCCACGTTGAGGTTGTGGACCGTCTGGTCCCGCAGCCAGCCGCGTTCCTGAACGCGTTGGACCGTGGCCTTCTCGCCGCGGCTACCGACGATCACGTCCCCGGCCCCGACCTCGGCGGCGTTGGTCCAGCCCTTGCCGTCGACCCAGATCGGATGTTCGGCGGTGGCGGTGAGGACATCACGGGCGTCGCCGTCGAGGTCGATGTCGACGAGATGCCGGCTGCCCTGCCCGACGAAGGTCCCGAGTACGGGCTGCGCCGCCGAGATACCCGTCTTCGGGTCGGTCGACATCACCAGGTCCCCGACCTGGATCTCCGCGATGGGCAGATAGCGTCCGTCGGCCATCAGGACAGGGGTGTCCGGCGCGAAGGAATTACATCTCTTCGCCGCCCGTGCTGCCTTGGCCGCCTTTCTGGCCTTGCGGGCCTTGGCCGCGGCACGGGCAGCGCTGGCGGCCAGTCTCGCGCCCTTGACCGCCGCTCCGGCGCCGATGGCCGCTGCCGCCGCTCCGCCGAGGGCCCAGGCGGCTTCCTTCCAGTTGCCGGTGGCAGCGTAGGAGACGGCCGAGACAACCCCGGCGATCGTGCCGATGGGGCCGGGAATCATGGACGCGTAGGAGGCGACCTTCGCGACCTTGGACAGGCCCTTCTTGATGCTGCCCCAGCCGAACTTGCCGTCGAGGTCGGTGCAGTTGACGGGATCGCCGGCGCAGTAGTCGTAGGCGGTGGCGTTGCCGCCCTCGACGGGGTCGACCTGGAGGAAGCGCCCGAGGGCGGGGCTGTAGAGACGTACGCCCATGAGGATGACGTCTGCCATCGCCTCACCGGAGCGCTGCTTGCCGCCGAGCCAGCCGTAGCGTTGGTCGGCCTGCCCCGCCATCGGGACACCGAACTCGTCGTAGTCGAACAGCTCGGGTTCGGTCAGCGCGGGGTCGATGGTGGCGGCGACGTCGCCGTGCAGGTTGATCAGTTGGAGGCGTACGTCTCCGGTGGCGCTGGTGGTGGCGCCGAGATCACCGTCGGGTCCGGAGACGTTGCGGGTGATGCTGCCGAGGGTGGTGTCCTCGACGATCCACCGGGGTTCGTCGGAGTCGTCGCCGTAGTGGTTGAGCTTCGAGGTGGCGTTGGACCAGTTGCCGTCGACCAGCGTCTCGGTGGTGAAGGCACGGAACCGGTGCGCCGGGTCGAGGGTCCAGGTCTGCCGCGAATCGCCGAGTTGTTGACGTTGGACGAGGTCGTTGGCGTAGTAGGCGTTGGTCAGCCCACCGGGCATCGCCACGGTTCGGCCGAAGGCGTCGTAGACGAATCCGGCGTCGGTGAGGCGGTCCGCGGTGTCGTACGTATGGTCGGCCTCCGCATCGGCCGCGTCCTCGTCGCAACTGCCGTCGGCCGCCGGGTCGAAGGTGGCGCTGTTGGTGCGGTTGGTACGGCTGTCGTAGGCGTAGGTGCGGGTCACGCAGCCACCCGTGATCGCACTGTCCTGGCGTGCCTTGGTCAGCCGGCCGAGCCGGTCGTAGGCGTAGTTCTTGCCGCCTCCGGTGTAGCTGTGGTCCACCCACTGGCCGGCGGTGTTCTCGACCACGGACTCCGAGTAGATGACCGCGCCGTCGGAATCGCGGGTGTACGTGCGCTCGACGGGTTGCAGGTTCGCGTCGAGCCGGTCCTTACGAGTGAGGCCGCCCGGGTATCCGAGTTCGGTGATCTGTCCGTCGGGTGAGTACTTGGCGGTGAAGGTTCCGGCAATGTTGTCGGTGACCGAGGTCAGCAGGCCACGTGGTTCGGCGACCCGGTCGTACGCGAAGACCGAACTGCCGGTGGGGTCGGAGACCTTCGACGCCTTGCCGAACCGGTCGAACTCGTTGACGGTGGTGCCGCCGTCGGCGTCGGTGTAGGAGGCGAGCCGACCGAGGAGGTCGTAGTCCCGGGTGACGGTCGCACCGTCCATCGTCGTCTGGGTCACGTCACCGGAGGTCGGGCTGTAGGCCGTGGTGACCGCGCCGACAGCCGCGCCCTCGTCCGACGTGATGACCGCGCTGGTCACCCTGGTGGCCGCGTCGTACGAGGTGGTGGTGGTGCGGGTCTTACCGGCAGAGGTCTCGGTGACCACTGCCTCGTCGCCGTAGCGGGTGTACTCGGTGACCCGGCGTACGGGCAGGTTGGTGGTCATCCGGTCCGGGTCGTGCCCGGCGACGGCACCGACGGCGCGGGTCACACACGGCTCGCCGGCCCACTCGGGCCGGTTTCCGCACGCGGCGTCCTGGGTGTTGGTACCCGCCGTGTAGTAGACGATCTCACGGGCCATCGCGTCCGAGCCGGAGGAGCCGATCCCCCAGGACTTGAGGACCCGCCCGGCGGCGTTGTGCACCGCGTACGCGGTCAGATTCTGCCCACCGGCACCGGCGTCGGCGACGACCTTCGTCGCGGTCTTCAACGTCCACCCGGACACGCCGCCGTGTTCGGCGTCGTAACCGTTCTTGCTGACCCGGACGTCGACGTCGGGATAACCGACGATCTGGGCGCCCTCGCTCTCGGTGGTCACCAGGTGGTAGCTGGCGCCGTCGGGCTTGCCCTCGTCGTAGACGTTCACCGCGTGGCTGCGGCCGATCACCGTCGTGCCGGCATCGAGGGCGGTCAGCGGCCCGCTGCCGTCCGGGTCGGCGACGGGGTTCTCCAGCACCATGGTGACGGTGGTGCCGAGGGTGTCGATCAGGTCGATGCCGTCGGTGGAGTACTTGTTGATGGTGGACAGGGCCAGTGCCCGGTTGGCGGTGTCGGTGTTGGCCAGGCCGAGTTCGGCGAGGTGGGTGTTCGAGTCGGGAAGGGTGCCGAGGGCAAGTTCCCGGTCGGTGGCCTCCAGGGTGCGGATGACGTTGCCGAACCGGTCGTACTCCTGGGTGTCGATGTGCCCGCCCGGCGTGGCGGTGTTGACCTCCTTACCGCTCGCGCCGAGGTAGTGGATGGTGGCGTAGGTGTAGCCGCCGGTGCCGGGTGAGCTGGGGATGGCGCTGTTCCGACCCGGGTTGTCCTCGGGGCCGAAGACGGCGGTGGCGTCGGTGGGCAGGTCGAGCTGACCCCAGGTCGCCGCGGCGGCGGTGTTCAGGTTGTGCGGACCACCGGCTGCCTGGGTCAGGGGGACGTTGTAGACGACGTTGGTGGCGAGTTCGCCGTCGGTGGCGGTCTTGGAGCCCTGCTGCAGGGCGGCCCGACGGGCCTTGAGGAGCCGGCCGGGGTTCTCGTCGGTCGCGAGGTCGGCGACCTGGTCGGCGTTGAGAGCCTTGCCGTAGACGCGGACGTCGTCGATGTCGCCGTCCCAGACGTTCGCGGCGGCGCCGGCCCACTTAGCACGGCCGATGACGAAGTTGCCGGAGGCGTTCCAGCCGCCGGTCGCGGCGGTCGACGTCTGCTGAATGCCGTTGACGTACAGCTTCATCTGCCCGGCCGCGGTGTCGTAGACGCCGGTCAGGTGGGTCCACTGCCCGGCCACGGTTCCGGTGTTGGAGCTGGCCCGGACCGGGGTCGCCGAGGTGTTGTCGGAGGTGACCCGGGAGAACGCCCAGCGGTCGGTCTCCTTGACGTAGTTGAGGAAGAAGCCGCTGGTGCTGGCGCCGTCCTTGGAGACGGCGGTGCGGTTGCCGTCCTTGTTGTTCAGCCGCACCCAGGCCGAGACGGTGTACGAGGCGGTGTTGGACAGGGCGGTGCCGGCGACGCTGATCTGCTGGCCGGTGCCGGCGGTGAACGTCGCGGCCCGGTCGGCCGGGTCGTCGGGGTCGTTGCCCTGGCCCCAACCGACACCGCTGGCGACGGTGCCGGTCCGGCCGCTGCCGGAGGCGTCGCTGACACTCGTTCCGCTGCCCTCGTCGAGGTTCCAGCGCAGCGCGGCGGTGTCGACGTCGGGGTTGCCGTAGTCGAACATCCACGGCAGCTCACCGGCCGGGGTGACCTTGGTGACCCGCCCGTTTCCGTACTCGTAGGCGGTCTTCAACGCGGGGGTGACGCGAGGGTCCCACACCTCGCGCAGCTGCCCCAGGTTGTCATAGCTGTAGCGGGCGATGACCGTGGAGGTGGTCGCCGAGGCGGCGGGGTCCCAGGCCCACAGTTTCACCTGCGTCACCCGGTCGACGTAGTCACCGAACACCGTCTGCGACAGGCCGGCGGTGGTGGCGGTCGCGTAGACGTACTCGAGCACCTCGCAACCACGGGCCGGGGTGGCGCTCGTGCAGTGGTTCGTGTCGTCGACCCCCGGCTCAGCCGGGTTGATCACCTTCTGGAGCAGGAGGCGACTGCCGGTGGTGTCGTAGACGTACCGGGAGGTGGTGTCCGACTCCGGCGTCCACGACGAGGTCGCCGCCCACACCCCGCCCTGGGAGGTGAACTCGGTGGCGGTGCCGTCGATCTCCGACAACCGGTACGAGGTGCTACCGACCTTCGACAGGACCAGGCCCTCGGCGCCGGGCTCGGGAGTGAAGCTCACCCCGTCGGGGTTCTTCGCGAAGGTGATCCAGCCGCCGCCGATCGTGTTGACCCGGGCCAGCGACGGTTCGGGGAAGGTGACCGTGGTGTATTCGACGTCCGCCGCGCCGCCGGTCGCACCGCCGGTCCAGGCGGGGCCGAACGGAGCGACGATCTCGGTCATCGAGAGGTTGTCCCAGTAGACCTTGCGGCCCGAGCCGCCCTGCATGCCGTTGTAGAGGCGGAAGAACGCCTCTGTCGCGCCGGCCGGGACGGTCATGTCGACGGAGAGTTCCTGCCACCCGTCGAGGTAGGCGGCCATCTTCGACGACACCTCGGTGTAGACGCCGTTGACCCGGTGGAAACCGACGATCCGGAGCCCACGCTGGGTGTACGCCGGCACCAGACCGGTCGCGGCCGGCACGTAGACCCAACCCGTCATCCGGTACGTCTTACCCGGCGTCATGTTCAACTGGAGTGCGCCGCCGTCGCCGCCCACCGCGACGTACGTGTCATTGCTGGTCGTGGTGACCGGGGTGATCTCCAACGAGTCGGCCGGAGTCGTCTCGCCCTGTCCTCTGGCGGTCGATCGGACGGCCGATGAGGTCGACGGGACGTTGAACCCGGTCAGGTCGGTGGAGACCTGCTGCTGGTTCGCCGTCAGGCGCTGCACCATCGGCTGGTAGCCGTCGCGGTAGCCCCGGGACGACGCCGAGCGGGAGACACTCAGCCCGAGTTCGTCGGCGTCACCCGAGGAGAGGGCGTAGTCGCCGGTGAGCAGGTTCACCGAGCCTGGCCCAACCTCGTCGTCCGAGGCTCCGTCACCGCTGGAGTCGACGGTCACCCGGACCCACGGCACCGTGTACGCCGGAGTCGTGCCGGTCGCGGTGTACAACTGCGCACGGACCTCGACCACGCCGCCGACCAGGCCGAGGGTGTCGGTGGCGTTCCACACCGCGTACCCGCCGAGCGCGGACAGGCTTACCGGACTCGCGGCGGTCGCGAGGATCTGCGCGCCGGTGGCCGAGGTCAGGTTCGCCGACGGCACCGGCAGGGTCGCCGAGCCGGGGCCACGCCGGTATTCGAAGTAGCCCCGGGTGTAGCCCGCCACCGGAGTGGTGACCTGAAGTTTGGTCCGCTTGACGATGGTCGCACCGGGCAGCGGCTGCGCCAGCGCGGCGCTGCCGGCCTCGAAGACGTACAGGTTCGGGTTGGACAGGTTGCCGGCCGAGTCCTTTGCCTGCACCGTCAACGTGCGATGCCCGTCCCGCGGGGCCAGCGAGACCGGATGGGTGCCGGTCGCCGCGACCGTGGTCGCCGCCGTGTCGTAGTCGAACCGGTACACGTACGCGGCCAGGTCGGTCGTGCCCGAGGCGGGAGAGAAGGTGAACGTGTCGGCTGCGGCCGCGCCACCGTGCGGCTGGCCGTCATTCAGGTACACGCTGGCGGAGACGAACGGCACCAGCGGCTTGTCCGTGTCGACCGTCAAGCTGGTCCAGCCGGTGTAACCGCCGTAGTTCCACGGGTCCTTGCCACGGACCTGCCACTCGTACTGGGTGCCGTTGACAAGGTCCACCGGCACCTGCCACGAGGCCGTCGAGCCGTTGGTCCACGCCGGGCTGCCCGAGCGCAGGCCGGACGAGGACACGACCGCCTGGGTGGCCTTGTTGCGAACGACGAACTCGGCCTGCAGCGTCTGGCCCGCGTTCGCGTCGGCCAACTTTGCGGACAGCGTCGGACGCACCGAGGCGGTCCGGGCCCCCGCGCCGCAGGAGGTGAAACACGGCGACACCGCGACCGCGCTCGGGACACTGGGAGCGCTGTTGTACGTGATCGCGACCGACGGCGGATGGGTGCCCTCGGCGGAGTCGAACCGCTTCCAGCCTGCGGTCGTGGTCTCCGAGGTTGCGCGCAGGAGCACACTGGCGCTGGTCGCGGACGTGTCCGCGCTGTACTGCAGCGCGCCACCGACCTCGATGTACACCCAGCCGTCACCGCAGGAGGAGCTGTAGCCCCGGGTCTCCGACGAGGTGCCCACCTTCGCCCGCGCCGTGGGCTGGTCGGTCCACCGCACCGACGAGTCGACGTAGTCGGTCCGCCACGCCTCCCAGCCGGCGGCCGTGCAGGACCAGGAGTGGTAGTTCCACAACTTCAGCTTCGCGCTCATGATCCGGCTGCCGGCGAAGCCGGAGGTGTTGAATCGCAGGTACGACCGCGCGGTGAACGTTCCACCGTCCGTGGAGTAACCCAACTTCAGGTCGGCCGAGCCCGATTGGTCACTGGAGTACGAGTTCTGCACGAACGCGTCGAAGGACGGCGACAGTGACGTCGGCGGGTCGATCGTCACCGGGAACGTCAGATCCGCGCGGGCGAGGAACTTCGCGTCCGGGGTCAGCTCGACCACCGTACGACCCGCGCCCTTCGCGACCGTCCGCAGACCCACCGGCGCCCGGTTGAGTCGCTCGCCGGACAGGGCACCGACCTCGGCGTCCCACATGATCGGCGTCTGCGCCCGGCTGACCTGCCGACCAGCCTTGTCCTTGAACAACAGGCCGCCCATGCCGTCCCCGGCCGCGGTCAGCTTGCCGGTCCGGATCGGCAGCGTCAGCTTGCGCACCTGCGCCAGTCCGGCCCGGTCCTTCACCACGAAATGCTGTTCGTAGCCGGTGGCGTGGGCGTGGAAGACCAGGTCGACACTGGGCAGCACGTTCGGGTACGTGATCGTCCGGCCGGACAGGACCGGTGGCGGCAGGACTCCGGTCCACGCCAGGCCGACCTTGTCGTCGCCGAGGCCGAGGGAGGCGACCTCGTGCTCACCGTTCGTCGACGCGGCACCGGCGAACACCAGCCCTCGCGGGTGGGCGATCGGGGCGACCGTGCCGTCGGAACGACCCTGGAGGGTCAGGTCCACCGGCACCCACTTGTCACCGTTGCGGACCCGGACCGGGGCGAGGGCCTGCTCCTCGGTCAGCGTGCCGTCGGCGTTCGCGAAGAGCTGCGTCGTCTCCGTACGTCGGCCGGCGATCTCGACCCGTGCACCGCACAGCTTCGCCGCCACCGCGGCCGACACCTCGTCCGGTCGATCGTCCGGACACGTCGGCTTGGGCGCCGTCGCGGCGGCCGGTGCGGCCCGGGCCGGCTCGGCGGGGCGTGTCGGCACGTCCGAGAGGGTCGCGACCAGTACCAGGACCAGCATCATCGCCAGCCTGGACGCCCACCCCACCGCACGGCCTCGCGTCAACCTGGTGAACACACTCGAAGGCCACGCCTGAGTCCGCACAACACCCTCCCCGCCACACACGCCGGATGACGAGCGGAGAGTACGGAGATCCTTCCACGAGACTCAAGATCTTGACTAGATGAATGCCGGCTGATAGCTCCCTGAGCGCATCCACTCTCGGTAGCAGCGATAACAGACGATGGCTATTGAAAAGTGTCCTAACTGGACTGCCGGACAGCCCAGATGGTCACCGAAGATCGGCCTGATCTTCAGGCGCTGTGGGAAAAGTCGCTGACCTAACCGGTCTTGACGACGGCCAGTTCGCCGACCTGCTCGCCGATCGTGGTGCACGCCTCGGCCGACATCCCGGCGTCGGTGATGAGGACGTCGGCGGCCTCCAGCGGGGCGATGGTGGCGATGCCGATCGTCTCCCACTTGGTGTGGTCGGCGAGCACCACCAGCCGGCGGGCGGCCCCGATGAGGCACCGGTTGACGCCGGCCTCCAGCAGGTTCGGGGTGGTGAAGCCGGTGCGCGGGCTGAGGCCGTGCACCCCCAGGAAGAGCAGGTCGACGTTGAGCGCGCTGATCGCCGCCTCGGCGACCGGGCCGGTCAGCGCGTCGGACGGGGTACGGATGCCGCCGGTCAGGACGACGGTCTGGTCGGCGCGCGGATTCTGGTAGAGCGCGTCGGCCACCGGGATCGAGTTGGTCACCACGGTCAGCCCGTGCACGTCGGACAGCAGGGTGGCCAGCGCGGCGGTGGTCGTACCGGCGGACAGCGCGATGGCCATCCCCGGCTCCACCATCGTGGCCGCCCGCTCGGCGATGGCCCGCTTCTCCGCCTGCTGGCGGATCGACTTCGCGGCGAAGCCGGGCTCGTCGGCCGAGCCAGGTCCGGCGAGCGTCGCACCACCGTGGACCTTGTCCACCAGGCCGCGCTCGGCCAGCACCTCCAGGTCGCGCCGGATCGTCATGTCGGACACGCCGAACCGGCTGACCAGGTGGCTCACCCGCACCCCACCGCGCTGGCGGATCAGGTCGAGGATGGCGCTCTGCCGCTGCTGGGCCAGCATCTGGGGAACCTCCTTCGCGCCGTGGCCGTCGACCACACTACGACCGGTCCTCGCGGACCACGGCCACCTCGCCGGCCGGCACGGTCAGCTCACCCGCGCACCGCGTGCCGGTCAACAGATCGACACCGGTCGCCGAGACCCGTACTTCCGACGACGTGTGGTTGATCGCGAACAGCCAGGTCCGCTCGCCGTCGCGGCGTCGTACCACCTCCACCCCGCTCGGCGCCTGCGCCGCCGGACGGACGCCGGCCTCGTCGAGCAGCCGGGCGACCAGCCGGTCGGTGGCCGGCTCGTCGAGCCGGGCGCCGACGTACCACGCGGCGCCCGCGCCGACCGACCGCCGCGTGAGCGCCGGCACGCCCGGCAAGGGCCCATCGGTGTACGACGCCAGCACCTCGGCGTCGTCGGCGTGCAGCCACTCGGTCCACACGTCGACGGTGCCGCCGTCGTCGAGTCCGACGCGCTCGCCCTCGCGCAGGGGAAAGAACTCCTCGGTGTGGACGCCGAGCAGGTCGCGGAACGCGCCGGGGTACCCGCCGAGGCGGATGTGGTCGTTCTCGTCGACGATGCCGCTGAAGTAGGTGACCGCCGCCGTGCCGCCGGCCTCGGTGAATCGGCGCAGCGCCTCGACGTCGGCGTCCCGGACGAGGTAGAGGGTGGGCGCCAGGACCAGTCGGTAACCGCTGAGGTCGGTCGACGGGTGGACGATGTCCGCGGTCACGCCGGCCCGCCAGAGCGCGCCGTGCAACGCGTTGAGGCGGTCGGCGTACGTGACGTCGACGCTCGGGTGGGAGTCCAACTCGACCGCCCACCACGCCTCGAAATCGAACAGGATCGCCACCTCGGCGTCGACCCGGCTGCCGCGTACCTCGGCGAGGGCCGTGAGGTCCGCGCCGAGCTGGCAGACCTCGCGGAACACCTTGGTGTCCGGGCCGGCGTGCGGCACCAGCGCGGAGTGGAACTTCTCGGCTCCGGCCCGGGACGCACGCCACTGGAAGAACAGCACCCCGTCGGCGCCCCGGGCGACGTGGGCCAGGCTGTTGCGGCGCAGTTGGCCGGGGAGCTTCGCGACGTTGCGCGGCTGCCAGTTGACCGCGCTGGTGGAGTGCTCCATGAGCAGCCAGGGCTCGCCACCGGCGACGCCCCGGGTGTGGTCGGCGGCGAGCGCCAACCCGAGGTGGGCCCGGGGGTCGGCGGCGTTCAGGTAGTGGTCGTTGGAGACGAGGTCCACGTCGCCGGCCCAGGAGTGGTAATCCATGTGCTTGGCCATGCCGACCATGAAATTGGTGGTGACCGGTTGGCGGACCAGCGTCTTGAGCGCCTCGCGTTCGGCGCGTAGTTGGGCGCGCTGCTCGTCGGAGGAGAAGCGCAGGAAGTCGAGCTGCTGGGTCGGGTTGGCGAACGTCGGCGCGGTGCGCGGCGGATTGATCTCGGCCCAGTCGCCGTAGCGCTGGCTCCAGAACGCGGTGCCCCACGCGTCGTTGAGCCGGTCCAGGTCGCCGTAGCGCTCGCGCAGCCACCCCCGGAACGCCTCGGCGCTGACGTCGCAGTAGCAGTGCACGTTGTGGCAGCCCAGCTCGTTGGAGACGTGCCACATGACGACGGCGGGGTGCTCGGCGTACCGGCCGGCGACCGCGCGCACCAGCTCCAGGGAGCGCTCGCGGAACACCGGGGAGCTGGGGCAGTACGCCTGCCGCCCGCCCGGCCAGAGGATGGCGCCGTCGGCCCGTCGGGGCAGCGTCTCCGGGTGCGCGCGGGGCAGCCAGGGCGGTGGACTGGCGGTGGCGGTGGCCAGGTCGACCTGGATGCCCCCGTCGTGCAGGAGGTCGAGCACACGGTCCAGCCAGCCGAACTCGAACCGTCCGGGGTGGGGTTCCAGGCGTGCCCAGGAGAAGATGCCGACGGAGACCAGGTTGACCCCGGCCCGTCGCATCAGCTCGACGTCCTCCGACCAGGTCTGCTCGGGCCACTGCTCGGGGTTGTAGTCGCCGCCGAAGTAGATGCCCTCGCCCTGCCATCGCCGCATGACAGGTGAGGGTGCACCGGCCACCCACCGAAGTCAACAGTTTCCAACATCGACTTCCTTTCCAACGTTTACCTCGTAACAGCCGGATCACGACTGGGTTATCAGAGGCGAAAGTACCTCTTGACAGCGGCCTATGGAGAGGTAGCTTGAGGCCCCAACTGGCCGATCGTGTTCGCCAATGTGGATTCTCGGTGGATCACGATGCGTATTTCCAGGCTGGACCGCTCCTCACCACACCTGACCCCTTGGACGTAGCACCTCTTCATCCGCAGGAGGCACCGATGTCCCGTCCCCGATCGCAAGCCGAATACCTGGCTCGGCTCGTACCGCCCTCCGTCGCCGGCATCAACCGACGGTCACTGCTGGCCGGCGCGGCCGGCACGGGCGCGCTGCTCAGCACCGGTCTGCTCGCCGGCTGCGGCGACGACTCCGGCTCCGGCGGGTCCAGTAAGGACGTCTCGCTCGGCTCGAACCAGTCCGACCCGAAGCCCAAGGACGTCCTCGCCAAGATCACCGACGGGTTCAAGACCTCGTCCGGCGTCCAGGTCGCGACCAACACGGTCGACCACAACACGTTCCAGGAGAACATCAACAACTACCTGCAGGGCAAGCCGGACGACGTCTTCACCTGGTTCGCCGGCTACCGGATGCGCTTCTTTGCCGCCAAGGGCCTGGCCAGCGACATCAGCGACGTGTGGGGCAAGATCTCCGGCTACTCCGACGCGTTCAAGAAGGCGTCCACCGGGGACGACGGCAAGCAGTACTTCGTGCCGGGGACGTACTACCCGTGGGCGGTCTTCTACCGCAAGTCGGTCTGGCAGCAGCACGGCTACCAGGTGCCCACCACGCTGGACCAGTTCACCGCGCTCGGCGCGCAGATGAAGAAGGACGGCCTCACCCCGATCGCCTTCGCCGACAAGGACGGCTGGCCGGCGATGGGCACGTTCGACATCCTCAACCTGCGGATCAACGGCTACCAGTTCCACGTCGACCTGATGGCCGGCAAGGAGGCCTGGACCTCCGACAAGGTCAAGAAGGTCTTCGACACCTGGGCCGGCCTGCTCCCCCTACACCAGCCGGACAGCCTCGGCCGCACCTGGCAGGAGGCCGCGCAGTCGTTGCAGCAGAAGAAGAGCGGCATGTACCTGCTGGGCCTCTTCGTCGGTCAGCAGTTCAGCAACGAAGAGCAGGACGACCTCGACTTCTTCACCTTCCCCGAGATCGACCCGGCCATCGGCGCGAAGGCGCTGGACGCCCCGATCGACGGCTACATGATGGCCCGCAAGCCCAAGAACGAGGACAACGCCCGCAAGCTGCTCGAGTACTTCGGTGGCAAGGCCGCCGCGGACATCAACCTCAAGAACGACCCGGCCGTCCTCGTCGCCAACAGCGGCGCGGACGTCGGCGGCTACACGGCGCTGCAGAAGAAGGCCGCGGAGCTGGTCGGGTCGGCCACCGAGATCGCCCAGTTCCTCGACCGGGACACCCGGCCTGACTTCGCCTCCACGGTAATGATCCCGGCGATCCAGCAGTTCATCAAGAACCCGAAGGACATCGACGGGCTGACGTCGTCCATCGAGAACCAGAAAAAGTCGATCTTCACTGACTGACGGCGGAAGGGGGAGGACATCGTGTCCGACCTACCCCTGATCCAAGCGGATCGCGCCGTGCCGCCGTCGGCGGCGACCACCTCCACGGGTGGTCGTCGCCGGCGGCTACGGCTCCTGTCCCCCACCGACCGCGTGGTCATCACGCTGATGGTGCTCGTCCCACTGCTGCTCGTCACCGCGCTCGTCTGGCTGCCGGCCCTGGCGACCGTGGTGCTGTCCGGCACCGACTGGGATGGCATCGGTCCACTCAACGAGATCGAGTTCGTCGGCGGGCGCAACTACAGCGACGTGGTGAACATCTACCCGCCGTTCGTGCCCGCGATCCAACACAACCTGCTCTGGCTGGCCGTGCTGTTCGTGGTCGCCACGCCGTTCGGCATGTTCCTGGCCGTGCTGCTCGACAAGGAGCTGCGCGGCAGCCGCTTCTACCAGACGGCGCTGTACCTGCCGGTGGTGCTCTCGCTGGCGCTGATCGGCTTCGTCTGGCAGCTGCTCTACTCCCGTGACCAGGGCCTGATCAACGCCGTCCTCGGCACCGGCACCGACTGGTACGGCGACTCGAACGTCAACATCTGGGCGGTCATGGTCGCCTCCGGTTGGCGACACGTCGGCTACATCATGCTGCTCTACCTGGCCGGGCTGAAGGGCGTCGACCCGTCGCTGCGCGAGGCCGCCGCCGTCGACGGCGCCTCCGAGGTCCGGACGTTCTTCCGGGTCGTCTTCCCGGTCATGCGACCGATCAACATCATCGTGCTGGTGGTGACCGTGATCGAGTCGCTGCGCGCGTTCGACCTGGTCTGGGTCGTCAACAAGGGCCGCAACGGCCTGGAGTTGATCTCCGCGCTGGTCACCCAGAACGTGGTGGGTGAGGCGAGCCGGATCGGCTTCGGCTCGGCGCTGGCGACGATCATGCTGGTCGTCTCGCTGGTCTTCATCACCATCTACCTGGCGACCGTGATGAGGGAGAACCGGGAATGAGCGTCGACACCCCGATCCGCCGACGCAAGCTGACCCCGCTGCGGATCCTGCTGCACGGCTTCCTCATCGCCGTGGCGCTGATCTGGCTCTTCCCGATCGCCTGGGCGGTCCTCACGTCGTTCCGCTCGTACCAGTACACCGCCGCCAACGGCTACGTCTCGTTCGGCGGCTGGACCATCGACAACTACGTCACGGCCTGGGATCAGGCGGAGTTCGGCAAGCACTTCCTCAACTCGGTCTACATCACGGTGCCGGCGGTGCTGCTGACGCTCCTGCTCGCCTCCTGCGTGGCGTTCGTCATCGCCCGGTTCAGCTGGAAGATCAACCTGCTTCTGCTCGGGGTGTTCACCGCCGCCAACCTGCTGCCGCAACAGGCGCTGCTCATCCCGCTGTTCCGACTGTTCACCGAGGTGCCGCTGCCGGAGTTCATGAGCGACTCCGAGCTGCTCTACGACAGCTACTGGGGCCTGATCCTGATCAACGTCGCCTTCCAGTGCGGGTTCTGCGTCTTCGTGCTCAGCAACTACATGAAGGCGCTCCCGCACGACCTGTACGAGGCGGCGATGGTCGACGGCGCGAGTGTCTGGCGGCAGTACTGGCAGATCACCATGCCGCTGTGCCGGCCGGCCCTGGCCGCGCTGGCCACCCTGGAGGTGACCTGGATCTACAACGAGTTCTTCTGGGCCACCGTCCTCATGCGTACCGGCGACAAGTTCCCGGTGACCAGCTCGCTCAACAACCTGCGCGGCCAGTTCTTCACCGACAACAACCTGGTCTCGGCGGGCAGCGTGCTCGTCGCGATCCCCACCCTCGTGATCTTCTTTATGCTCCAGCGGCACTTCGTCCGGGGCCTGACCTTGGGAGCCTCCAAAGGATGACGATCCTGCACCTGCGCCGCGGGCGGACCAGCCTGGTACTCGACGCGCGCGGCCCGGGGCTGCCCCGCATGGCGCACTGGGGTGGCGACATCGGCGACCTGGACGACGACGGCCTGCGCCACCTCGTGGACGCCACCGTGCCACCGGTGGTGCCGAGCAGCTTCGACGAGCCACCCGTGCTGTCGCTGCTGCCCGAGGCGAGCGCCGGTTGGAGCGGCCGACCCGGGTTGGCCGGGCACCGCGACGGGCGGGACTGGTCCACCGCGTTCCGGCTCGACGGCCTCGCCGTCGACGAGCCGGCCGACGCCCCGGCCCGGGTCACCGTACGGGCGTCGGATGAGTCCGCCAGGCTGTCCCTGACCATCGAGATCACGCTCGACCCGTACGGCCTGCTGACCGTCCGACACCAGCTCCGCAACGACGGCGACGGCGCGTACGAGGTGCGGGAGCTGACCCCGGTGCTCCCGGTGCCGGCGGTCGCCACCGAACTGCTCGACCTGACCGGTCGCTGGTGCCGCGAACGCTCCCCGCAACGGCACCCGTGGCAGCACGGCGCGTGGGTCCGCGAGGGGCGGCACGGTCGCACCGGGCACGACGCCACACTGCTGCTGGTGGCCGGCACCGCCGGGTTCGACTTCGGCCACGGCGAGATCTGGGCGGTGCACACCGCGTGGAGCGGCGACCACCTCACCGTCGCCGAACGCCGGCCCACCGGCGACTCCACCCTCGGCGGCGGGGAGCTGCTGGCCCCCGGCGAGATCCGGCTCGCCCCCGGCGAGGCGTACGAGACTCCACTGCTCTACGCCGTCTGGTCCGACGAGGGGCTGGACGGACTCAGCGACGTACTCCACTCGCATGTGCGGGCGCGGCCCGGACACCCGCGATCGCCGCGCCCGGTCACCCTCAACGTCTGGGAGGCGGTCTACTTCGACCACGACCTGGACCGGCTGCGGGCCCTCGCCGACCGCGCCGCGCAGATCGGCGTGGAACGGTTCGTGCTCGACGACGGCTGGTTCCGCGGCCGGCGCGACGACACGGCCGGGCTGGGCGACTGGTACGTCGACGAGGACGTCTGGCCCGACGGCCTGCAACCGCTCATCGACCACGTGACCGGCCACGGCCTTCAGTTCGGCCTGTGGGTGGAACCGGAGATGGTCAACCCCGACTCGGACCTGTACCGCGCGCACGCCGACTGGCTGCTGACCCTGCCGGGTCGGCTGCCGCCCGCCTGGCGCCGGCAGCAGGTGCTCGACCTGGGCCGCCCCGAGGCGTACGACTACGTGCTGGAACGCCTCGACGCGCTGCTCACCGAGCATCCCGGGATCAGCTACCTCAAGTGGGACCACAACCGGGACCTCACCGAGGCGGGGCACCACGGCCGGCCCGGGGTGCACGGGCAGACCCTCGCGGTCTACCGCCTCCTCGACGAGCTGCGTCGACGTCACCCCGGCGTGGAGATCGAGAGCTGCTCGTCCGGGGGCGCCCGGGTGGACCTGGCCATCCTGGCCCGCACCGACCGGGTCTGGGCCAGCGACTGCAACGACGCCCTGGAACGGCTCGGCATCCAGCGCTGGACCGGGCTGCTGCTGCCACCGGAGCTCGTCGGCACGCACATCGGGCCGGAGCGCTCGCACACCACCCACCGCGTACACGACCTGGGTTTCCGGGCGGCCACGGCGCTGTTCGGTCACCACGGCATCGAGTGGGACATCGCCTCGATCAGCGCCGCCGAACAGGCCGAGCTGACCGCCTGGGTGGCGCTGCACAAGCGGCTGCGTCCGCTGCTGCACTCCGGGCGGGTGGTCCGGGTCGACCACCCGGACCCGGCCGTCTGGGCGCACGGCGTCATCGGCAAGGACAAGAGCCGAGCGGTGTACGCGGTGGCCCGGCTCGCCACCTCGGTGGCGCAGACCCCGGGCGCGGTACGGCTACCCGGTCTCGACCCGGCGCGGCGTTACCGGGTGCGCCCGGTCCCGGACGTGCCACCTCCGGCGACGATCGACCTCTCCGGGCCGCCCTGGCTGGCGTCCGGTGTCGTGCTCAGCGGAGCTGCGCTGGCCCGGGTGGGCGTGCAGCTACCCGCGCTGCACCCCGAGCAGAGCGTGCTGTTCGAGGTCGACGAGGTCGGCTAGAAATTTCTTTGTCCGGGGTGTCGAGAACGGTCTCGTCGGCTTCTACCTCAGGGTGAGAGCACCGACCACGGTGCGCGGGCGTGAGGAGCGAGACGATGAAGTACATGCTGTTGATGCAGTTCAGCGCCAGCGGGACCGACTTTCCGGGCATCGACACCTGGACGCAGGACGAGGTCCGGGCGCACGTCGCGTTCATGGGTGAGGTCAACGAGAAGCTGGCCGCCGATGGCGAGTGGGTCGACGCGCAGGGTCTCGGCGGCCCGCAGCAGGCGCGGATCGTGCGCGCCGACGAGGGCGGTGCGCCGGTCGTCACCGAGGGCCCGTTCGCCGAGACGAAGGAGTTCCTCGCCGGCTTCTGGATCGTCGACGTCGACAGCCCGCAGCGGGCGGTGGAGTTGGCCGCGCACATCTCCACCGCGCCCGGACCCGGCGGCCGGCCCCTGAACATGCCGATCGAGGTGCACCCGGTGATGTCCGCTCCGTCGCAGGAGCTGTGAGCGCTGACCGCCGACCTTCGCATCGAGGACCTGCTGCGCGAACTGGCGCCGCAGGTCCTCGGCGTGCTCACCCGCCGGTTCGGTGACTTCGCCACCGCCGAGGACGCCGTACAGGAGGCACTGCTCGCCGCCGCCGGCCAGTGGCCGGCCGACGGGCTGCCGACGAACCCCCGGGGCTGGCTGATCCAGGTCGGCTACCGCCGGATGATCGAGCTGGTCCGCGGCGAGCAGGCCCGGCGTCGCCGCGAGGACCTGGTCACCCGTCAGGACCCGGACGACCGGCGGTACGCGCCGGCCCCGGACGAGGAGCTGGCCGCCGAGCGGGACGACACCCTGGTCCTGCTCCTCCTCTGCTGCCATCCGGCGCTCGCCCCCACGTCGGCGGTCGCGTTGACCCTGCGCGCGGTCGGCGGTCTGAGCACCGCCGAGATCGCCCGCGCGTTCCTGGTGCCCGAGGCGACCATGGCGCAGCGGATCAGCCGGGCAAAGCAGCGGATCCGCGCGTCCGGGCTGCCGTTCCGGATGCCCGAGGAGGCGGAGCGGGCCGATCGGCTGGCCGCCGTCCGACAGGTGCTCTACCTGATCTTCACCGAGGGGCACACCAGTACCGCCGGCCCGGACCTACGCCGTGTCGACCTCGCAGCCGAGGCGATCCGGCTGACCCGGGCGCTGCACGTACGCCTGCCCGACGACAGTGAGACCGCCGGACTGCTCGCGTTGCTGCTGCTCACGGAGGCGCGCAGCCCGGCACGAACCGGGCCCTCGGGAGAGCTGATCCCACTGGCCGAGCAGGATCGCAGCCGCTGGGACGCGGCGGCCATCGCCGAAGGCGTCGCACTGGTCACGGCGGCGCTGCCGCGCGGCCCGGTCGGCCCCTACCAGGTGCAGGCCGCCATCGCCGCGCTGCACGACGAGGCTCCCAGCACCGACGCGACCGACTGGCCCCAGATCCTGGCGCTGTACGGCGTGCTGGATCGGTTGGCCGGCACCCCGGTGGTGGCGCTCAACCGGGCCGTCGCGACCGCCATGGTGCACGGGCCCGCTGCCGGCCTCCGGGCCCTCGACGCGCTGACCGACGATCCCCGGCTGGCAGGACACCACCGGCTGCCCGCCGCCCGCGCGCACCTGCACGAGATGGCCGGCGACCGGGAGCGGGCCATCGCGGACTACCGGGATGCCGCTGCCCGCACGAGCAGCCTCCCCGAACAGCGCTACCTCACCATGCGCGCCGCCCGCCTGGCCGATGCTGGGGTGGAACACTCGATGGCTCGACCGCGAACCGAGGACTGAGGGGCCGCATGGCGTACGTGCTGCTGGGAATCGCCATCCTCGCCGAGGTGGTGGCGACCAGCCTGATCAAGAACACCGCCGGGTTCACCCGCGTCTGGCCGACACTTGGCTGCCTGACCGGGTACGCGCTGGCGTTCCTCCTGCTCGCCCAGGCCGTGAAGGAGATACCGGTCGGTGTCGCGTACGCCCTCTGGTCGGGCCTGGGCACCGCGGCCATCGTGGCGATCGGCGCGGTGTTCCTGGGCGAGTCGGTCGGGCCGGTCAAGCTCGTGGGCATCGCTCTGATCATCGCGGGCGTGGTCATCGTCAACCTGACCGGCGAGCAGCACTGACCGCTGTCGGGCACCCGAAGGACGCGATGGCCGGGCCCAGTGCGGGCCCGGCCATCTGGCGTTGGTCGCCGCAGGTCGCTCAGCTGGCGGTGCAGCTCACCTGCGGTGTGGGGTTGGTGCCGTTCCAGCTGCCGAGGAAGCCGAAGGTGGCGCTGGCACCGGCGGCCAGTCGGCCGTTGTAGTCCGCGTTCCGCGCGGTCACCGTGGAACCGCTGCTGGTCAGGGTGGCGTTCCAGGCCTGGGTGACGCTCTGGCCGTTGGTGTAGGTCCACCGGGTGGTCCAGCCGGTGATCGCGTTGGCGCCGGCGGTCACCCGCACCTCGCCCTGGAAGCCGCCCTGCCACTGGTTGGTGATGGTGTACGTCGCCGTGCAGCCACCGGCGGGCGGCGGCGTGGTCGTCGGAGGCGGCGTGGTGGGAGGGGGCGTGGTCGGAGGCGGCGTGGTCGGAGGCGGCGTGGTCGGAGGCGGGGTCGTCGGAGGCGGGGTTCCGCCGAAGACGGTGGCCTCGCGGGACGTCTGCCGGATGCCGTTCACGCCGTTGAAGACCCGCTGCCCCCAGGTGGTCAGGCTCGCCGGGTTGAAGGCGGTAGCCATGTCGAGATACTCGACGCCACCCCCGTTGCCGCTCCACGACCAGCCGAGCCAGCCGATCCCGTTGGCCTGGCTGTACGCGAGGATGGTGTCCTCGTCCGGGTCGCCGTCGGAGTGGTTGAAGCCGAACTCACCGACCACGATGGGCAGCCCCGCCGTACGGAACCGGCCCAGGTAGTCGGTGATCTCGGCAGCGGTGTCGAAGACGCCGTACATGTGGATGGAGAACAGCGTGTTGCGGGCCGGGTCGGCGGCGAAGACCGACGCGGCGTTGTCGCGCATCGTGAACGACCAGTCCTGGCCCCAGTTCGGGGCGTCCACCATGATGGTGTGGGTCAGGCCCCCGGCCCGCAGCCGCTTGATCGCGTTGGCGCTGTCGGTGGCCCAGGACGCGTAGTTCTGGTTGCCGTACGGCTCGTTGCCGATGTTGACGAGAACGTACCGCTCCTGGCCGACCAGCACGTCCTTCAGGCTGAGCCAGTAGTCGACGGCACGGTCCAGGGTGATCGCGCCGCTCTGCTCGCCGTACCCGGTGGTGTCGTGGACCTCCAGCACGCAGATCAGCCGGTTGGCCTTGCACAGCGAGATGACGTTGGCGACGTCGGCGTTGGTGTTCCGGGTCCAGCGGTCGCCGCTGGCGAGCACCACCCGCACGGTGTTCGCGCCGAGCGCCTTGACGTTGGCGAACGAGCTGGTCTGCTGCGGGTACCAGGTGTGCGCGTGGTTGACGCCGCGCATGACGAATTCGGCGCCGTTGGCGTCGTACAGCTTGCCGCCCGCGACGGAGAAGCCGGCCGCGGCGTGCGCCGGTTGACCGAACGCCAGCACGGCGAGCAGCAGCGCGAGCAGGGCGGCGCCGACGGCGGAGAGTCGAGTCTTCATGGCCTTCCTCAGGGAGGACCCCCGATGCCCGGCAGGGGTGGGGTACGACAGGGGAAGGCGGCTGCAGCCCGACAGCCGCCGCCCGACTCCCGGCGGCGCGCATCAGCCTAGGGCGATGGATCAGCCCTCGCAACCGGTTCAGTAGAACGCTCGAAGGGGCGGACGGCCGTGACGGCCCGCGCGGACGCGGGCCGTCACGGGGCGGTCATCCCCACCACAGGATGTGCGCCACACCGAGGGTCTTAACCGGTTAAGAGGACCGTAGGCGGGTCCACCGCATCCGTCAAGCATCGTCCGGGCGAACCGGACGGGAGGGTTGACCGTTGCTGACCTGGGTATCCCGGGACGAACCGTCGGCGAGAAGGAGATAACGGGATGGTGAGCGTCGGCTACACCCTGATGTGCGAGCAGGCCGGACCGAAGCAACTGGTGGACCACGCGGTGCGGGCCGAGGCGGCCGGCTTCGACCAACTGGTGATGTCCGACCACTACTACCCGTGGCTGGACTCGCAGGGCCACTCCCCGTACGCCTGGTCGGTGCTCGGCGCGGTCGCGCACGCCACCTCTCGCGCGGAGCTGATGTCCTTCGTGACCTGCCCGATCCGCCGCTACCACCCGGCCGTGGTCGCCCAGAAGGCCAGCACCATCGGCGCGCTCTCGGATGGGCGGTTCACCCTCGGCCTGGGCGCCGGGGAGAACCTCAACGAGCATGTGGTCGGCGGCTGGCCGCACGTGCAGCAGCGCCACGAGATGTTCGAGGAGGCGTTGCAGATCATCCGTCCGCTGCTCAACGGCGAGACGTTGACCTTCTCCGGGAACCACTTCGACGTACCCGACGCCTACGTCTGGGACCGCCCCGAGCGGCCCGTCCCGATGGCGATCGCCGCCTCCGGCCGGCAGTCCGCCACGCTGGCCGCCGAGTACGGCAACGGCCTCGTCTCCACCGAGCCCGACCGGCACATCATCGAGATGTACGACGACGCGGGCGGCGCGGGCCAGCCCCGGTACGGGCAGGTGGCGATCTGCTACGGCCCGGACGAGGCCGAGTGCCGCAAGATCGTCCACGACCAGTTCCGCTGGTTCGGAATGGGCTGGAAGGTCAACGCCGACCTGCCGGGGCCGGAGTCCTTCGCCGCCGCCACCCAGTTCGTCCGGGAGGAGGACGTCGCCGAGGGCATCTCCTGCGGCCCGGACGTGGAGGCGCACGTCGACGCGTTCCGCAAGTTCGTCGACGCCGGCTTCACGCACGTGGCGATCATCCAGGTCGGCGGGGAGACCCAGCCGATGTTCCTGGACTGGGCGCAGGATCAGCTACTGCCCCGGCTCCGCGAGCTGTGAGCCACCCGACGAGCCGCCGGCGGATCCGGCCGGCCGGGCTCACGCCCGCCGGCCGGTTCGGGCTGGCCGAGCTGCGGCTCGCCCTGGCCGCTCCCCGGCCGGCCGCCGGCCTCACCAGCGACTGGCGGCTCGTCGACGGACTGCGCACCCACACCCGGCGAAGCGCCCAACCGGACGCCGGGGCCACGCCCGTGGTGCTGGTGCACGGCCTCGCCGTCTCGCACCGCTATCTCACCCCGCTGGCCGTCGCGCTCGCCAGGACCCACCCGGTGTACGTGCCGGACCTGCCCGGCTTCGGTCTGAGCGACCACCCCCGGGGCGCGTACGACGTCGCGCGGCACGCCGACCACCTGGCCACCTGGCTGGCCGCGTATCGGCTGCCGCCGGTCTGCCTGGTGGGGCACTCGTTCGGCGCGGAGGTCGCCGCCGCGGTCGCCGCGAACCATCCGGACGCGGTACGCGCGCTGGTGCTCGCCGGGCCGACAAGTGACCCGGTCGCCCGGTCCCGACGCGCCCTGTTCGGCCGGTGGCTGGTGGACACGTTGCGCGAGGCTCCGCTGCAGGCGCCCATCCTGGTTCGGGACATCTGGGACGCCCGGCCCTGGCGGGTCTTCGCGACGCTGTCGCACTCGGTGCGCAACACGATCGAGGCGGATCTCGTGCGGATCACCACGCCGACCCTCGTGTTGGCCGGTGAGCGCGACCCGGTGGTGCCGGCGCGGTGGCGCGACCAGGCGAGCCGGCTCGTGCCGGACGCCGACCTGACCGTCGTACCGGGCGCCGCGCACAACCTGGTCACCACCGCGCCGACGGCAGTCGCGGACGCGATCCGCCATCTGCTCAGCCCGCAGCCCGCACTCACGGACAGGTGAACCTCATGCGCTTCGGAAACACGGAGATCCGCCCGCTCGGTGGTGGACTCGGCTGCCTTCTGATGATCCTCTTCTCGATCGTGGCCTCGGTGGTGCTGACCGTGCTGCTCAACCTGGTGCTCTGAGGCGTCGTCAGCGGCGCAGACCCAGTGCGCTCAGCACCTCGCGGGACGCCACCCGGGCCGGGTCGAGCACCGCGCGCCGGGTCCAGCGGGCCGCCGGCGTGACGGTGGCCCGCCAGCCCGCGCGCAGGCCACGCGCCACCGGTACGACCGTCACCGACCAGACCCAGCGGATGCCCGACAGCAGCGGACGTACGGTGTGCCGCCACAGCCAGCGCAGCCCCAGCCCGACCGGGCGCAGCAGCAGTCGGTAGACCCACCGCAACAGCCAGCCGGCGGTCCGCCACGCCCCCACCAGCGCGGCCACGGCCAGCCGGCCGAACCCGACGACGAGCCACCAGACTCCCCGCGCCAGGCCGACCCCGACCCACCGGGCTCCCCGTGCCAGCGCGACGAGCGCGGCGCCCACCGCCCCGGCGAGCACGGCGACGCCGCGCCACAGCAGCCGTCCGGCGGGGGCGAGGGCCGCGCCCAGCCAACGCAGCGGCCGCACGACCAGGTGCTTGGCCAGCCAGACCAGCACCCGGCCCAGGGCCACCAGAGGTGGGCGCAGGCCATGGCGGGCCAACCACACCAGCGGCGTCCAGAGGATCGTGCGGACCGTCCAGGCGAAGGCGTACGCCAACCACACCAGCGGCAGCCAGACGAGCGTGCGGGCCACCCAGGCCACGCCGCGCCCCAGCCACACCAGCGGCACCCAGACCAGATTGCGGGCCACCCACGCGACACCCCGGGCCAGCCACACCAGCGGCACCCACACCAGGTTGCGGGCCACCCAGCGCAGGGGACGCCACAACAGATGGTCGGCGCACCAGAGCAGCGGACGCCACACCAGCCGGTCCAGGGCCCAGACCAACGGGGCCACCAGCCAGTCGCGCAGGAACCGCCCGACCGGGGTCAGCAGGTACCGGCCCAGCAGCCGGCCGGCAGCCGCGATCAGCTCCCAGAGCAGGCGTACCGGCAGCACGAAGACCAGCGCGACACCGCGCGCGACGGCCGCGACGAGCGGCAGTGCGACGGTGTCCGGCTCGGTCGTGCCCACCGCCGACGGAGCGAGGGCCGCGAGCGTCACCGTCGGCGAGCCCGGCCGGTCGGTCGGCGGCCCGGGCAGCGGCGGACGGAGGGTGCGGCGCTCGGTCACGGTGGGCACGGTAGCCCGACGGCGCCATCCGCCGGGGCCCCGACGCGGTCACAGGTCGATGGTGGCCAGCAGTGGATAGTGGTCGGAGGCCGTGTCCGTCGTCGCGTCGCGGATCACCCGGCAGTCGCGCACCCGCTCGGCCACCGCACGGCTGCCCAACAGGTAGTCCAGGCGCATCCCGGCGAACTCCGCACCGCCGAACCGGGTGGGGACGGTCAGACCCGCGGCCTCCGGCGCGTCGTCGTTGGCGGACGGCCACAGGTCGACCAGGTCGGCGGCGAGCAGCCGGGCGACCGCGCGGGTGTCCACGGCACCGCCGCGCCGACGGAGGTGCCGTCGCTGGTAGAGAGCGGGCAGGCCGTCCAGACGAGCGGTGTGGTCGACCGTCGGGTCGAGCGAGTTGAGGTCACCGGCGAGCAGGGTCATCGGCCCGGGGGCGCGGCGCAGGGCAGCGACCAACCAGTCGACCTCCATCCGTCGACGGCCTCCGGAGTACGGGTACAGGTGGGTGCCGACAACGGTGAGCGGCCCGGCCGGGGTGGACACCACGACGCGGGCGGCGGCGTGGTGGAACGGCCGACGCAGGGGCCCCGCGGCGAGCACCCGGTACGGCGGCCGGACCAGCACCGCCACCGGCTGCCCGAAGCAGGACCGGGCGAGGTGGGGCGTCATCCCGACCCGGTCCGCAATGGTGTCCATCAGCCCCGACCGGTCGAAGCCGCGCAGCTCCTGCAACGCCAACACGTCCGGCGCCTGCTGGTCGACGACCTGGACCACCCGATCCAGCCGGTCGGAGCCGCCACGGTCCCGGCCGCCGGTACGGATGTTCCAGGTCATCACCCGCAGCATCGCGGTGCTCAGTCCGGTCGGCCGGCCCGCGCCAGCTCGTCGTCGAGGGTGTCCACGTCCTCCGACTCGATGGCCGGTTGGTTGCCCTCCGCCAGGTCGGCGTTGGGGCGGATCACGAAGTAGAGCAGGCCGATCCAGAGCGCGGAGAGCAGGATCGCGCCCATGAAGTCGGTCGGATGGTGCATCCCCCGGTACATCCGGGAGGTGGCGACCCCGGCCGGCATGATCACGGCCAGCGCCACGAAGATCCACCGCCACCAGCGGTCGGTACGCGGGAACACGATCAGCGTCATCGCCAGCCAGACGCAGATCGTGGCCGCGATGTGCCCGGACGGGAACGAGGAGGTGGGCATCTGCCCGTCCAGGTTCTCCACCGGCGGACGCGGCCGGCCGACCACGTGCGCCGAGGCGAGGAAGAGGGTCAACTCACCGACCATCGCCAGCACCACGAACAGCACGGGCCGCCACCGCCGCCACACCGCGAGCACCAGCGGGCAGAACACCAGCGAGATGAGCAGGATGGCGTGGGTGTCCCCGAACTTGCTCCACCACCAGCTCACGTCGGTCAGCACGTCGGTGCGCCGGTCGGCGAACCAGCGCGGAACCTCGGTGTCCAGGGTCGCGAAGAAGGTGCCCTTGGCGTGGTAGCTGACGAACATGCCGAAGCCGTACAGCGCGCCGAACACCAGCACCCAGCCGACCAGCAGCTCGGCCACCGCCGAGCGGGGGTGCGCCAGCACCCGCTCCTCGGCCGGGGCGATGGAGATGTCGTGCCCCGCCTCCGGCTCCAGCCCCTCCGTCAGCGGCGGCACCGGCTTGCCGCGCTCGCGCCGCCACAGCCGGAAGGCGTACGCGGTGACGCCCAGCCAGGCGGCACCGAGCAGCCAGGCGCCCAGCACGTCGGAGACGAAGTGCACGCCCAGCGAGATCCGGGTCAGCCCGATCAGCACCACCAGCACGCCGACGCCGACGATCGCGGGCTTGCGCCAGCGGGGTGCCATCGCCGGCAGGAACACCAGCAGCAGCGCCCCGTACGCGACGATGGAGCCGAGGGCGTGCCCGCTCGGGAAGCTGTTGCCGGGAGCGCTGGCGACCGGGACGTCCACCACCGGGCGGAGTCGACCGACGAGCGCCTTGAGCGACGGGTCGAGGATCAGCCCGCCGACCCCCGTGACGATCAGGTAGACGGCCAGCCGGGGCTGCCGCCGGATCAGCAGACCGATCGCGGGGATCGCGACCAGCCAGATGAGGATCGGCCGGCCACCCAGGTCGGTCACCGCCTGCAGCACGGTCACCAGCGCGTGGTGTGGGGCGACGAGCGAGTTGAACCACTCGGCGAGCTCGTGGTCGGCCTGCTGCAACGGGCTCCAGCGGAAGCGGACGAGCAACAGCAACAGTCCGAACGCCGCACCGGCGCCGATGACGGCGACCAGACCGGCGATGCTCCGTTCGGCGAAATGACCGATCGGACGCCGAGTCACATCTTTGACCGCGGTCACCCCGCACCTCCCTTGTCGTACCTGGCGAGGCGAGGTACCCGATCCGCGTCCGGCGTACACCCGAACGCGCTCAGAGCGCGGTCATGTCCCCGGTGTCGAACAACTCGGCGCGGTCGGCCTCGGGTTCCCACAGGTCGGGCTGCGCCGGCTCCTGCACGCCGATCCGCAGCGCCTCCAACTGGGCGGCGAAGGCCAGCCCGCCGAAGAGCGCCATGCCGGTCAGGTTGGCCCAGAGCAGCAGCGCCATCATGCCGGTCAACGCCCCGTACGTCTGCCCGAAGCCCTCACTGAACTTGACGTACGCGGCGAGCAGCAGGCTGGCGAGCCACCACAGGGCCGTGGCGATGCCGGCGCCGAAGAACAGCCACGACAGGCCGGGCTGGTTGCGGCGTGGCGCGTGCCGGAACAGCACCGCCACGGCGAGCACGGTCAGACCGAGGCTCAACGGAAACCGGATCACGTTCCAGATGATGTTGGCGGTCTCGCCCCACTCGTAGTGCTCGCGCACCGAGTCGCCCATCGCGCCGCCGCCGACGAGGATCAGGAAGCCGGCCAGCGCGGGCAGGCCGGCGGTGACCGCCAGGACGGCCGCCCGTAGGTACTTCCAGAGGGCCGGACGGTCCCGCTCGACGCCGTAGATGCGGTTGGCGCCACGCTCGATCTGGGCCATCGTCGTGGTCAGCGCGACCAGACCGGTGAGCAGACCCAGGGTGAGCGCCAGCTCCCCCGCGTCCTCGACGCGTTCGCCCTCGCCGAGCAGCTCGCCGACCACCTCGGCGCTCTGGCCGGGGGTGAGCGCCAGCACGGTGTCGGCGACGACCCGGCCGCCCTCCTCGACGCCCAGCTCGCTGATCAGACCGGTGAGCGCGATGAGGAACGGCACCACGGCCAGGCAGAGCTGCAACGCGAACGCGCGGGAGTGGCTGAACCCGTCGCCGTAGCGGAACCGGATGAACGCGTCCCGCAGCAGGTGCCAGCCGCCCTTGCGGCGCAGTGTGTGCCAGGCGTCGTCGGCCGACAGCTCCTGGTCGGCCATCAGCCGGGTCTCCGGCACCATCCGGGTGCTACTCACGGCGCGCTTCCTCGATCAGCTGCTCGCCCCGCTCCCCGGCGCCCTGTGCGTCGACGGACAGGTCGGGAGCGTCCTCGGGCTGCGGAACGCAGAGCCACAACGCCTGCGGCCGGATCTCGGCGCGGAGCTGCCGTCCGGGGGCGATGAGGTCGCCATCCAGCTCCCGTGGCTGCGGGCGGTTGCTGCTGACCACCACCGTCCGGCCGCGGAAGACCTCCATCTGCGGCACCTGGCCGCTGCGGCGGACCACGGCCCAGCCGAGCGCGAGCCAGTGCCGCAGGTTACGCGGGGTGAGCACGGCGACGTCGAGCCAACCGTCGTCCGGCTCGGCCTCGGTCAGCAGGGTCACGCCGCCCTGGAGCCGGCCGACGTTGGCGATCAGCACCGAGCGGGCCCGGCGGCGCACCGGCGGGCGGTCGTCGATGCGGATCTGCACCCGCATCGGCCGGTCCCGCAGGTGCTTCACGGCACCCATCACGTACGCCGGCCAGCCGATGCGGGCCTTGGTGGTCTCGTTGGTGGCGTCGAGCATCTGGGCGTCGAAACCCATGCCGGCCATCACGGTGAAGTACTGGTCCTCCACCGCACCGACGTCGAGCAGCCGCCGACCGCGTTCGACGGCGACCTGGAGCCCTGCCGGGAGGTCGGTGGAGAGGCCGAGGTTGGCGGCGAGCAGGTTTCCGGTGCCCTGCGGCAGGACGGCGAGGGCCACGTCGGTGCCGACGAGCGCGCTGACGCAGGACATCACGGTGCCGTCGCCGCCGCAGGCGAAGACCAGGTCGACGCCGTCCTTGACGGCCTGTTCGGTCTGGCCCCGGCCGGGATCGTCGACGGTCGTCTCGAACCACTGCGGCTCGGGCCACCCGGCGGCGGCGAGCGCGTCGTTCACGGTACGGCGCAGCTCGTCGAGATCGGTGACCTTCGCCGGGTTGACCACCACGGCGGAGCGCAGCCCGCCGTCGCCACCTGAGGGGCGCCTGTCCTGTCCAGCATCCACGGCGTCAGTGTGCAGCACCGGGCCGCTCTCAGCGACCCGGCGAACCGCAGGCGTCGGAAGTGCCACAGACAGGTTTCAACGCGCGGGTGCCCGTCACGCCGCCGCGCGCAGCGCCGCCTCCACCCGGCGACGCAGATCGTCGAGATCGACCCCGGCCTCGGTGAGCACCAGCGCGCCCAGTCCCTGGCCCTCACGCAGCACCCCGAGCAGGATGTGCTCGGTGCCGATGTGCTTGTGCCGCAGCCGCAGCGCCTCCCGCAACGACAGCTCCAGCGCCTTCTTCGAGCGGGGCGAGAACGGGCCGCCCAGGTAGCGGCGACGCCCCCAGCGGCGACGCGGGGCCGGCACCGCCTCGCGCAGCGCGTCGGGGCCGAAGGACTGTTCGATGCGGGCCACGATCGCGGCGAGGTCGATGCCGATCTCGCGCAGCGCCGCCGCGTCCGCGTCGCCGAGGCCGGCGCCCCCGCTCGTGGTGTGCCGCCGGACCCGCTCACGCAGGTCGTCGGCGCGGACCCCGGCGTCGGCCAGCACCCGGCCGGCCAGGCCGTCCTCGTCGGCGAGCAGGGCGAGCAGCAGGTGTTCGGTGCCGACCGGCCGCTGGCCCTCGGCCCGGGCCTCCTCGAGCGCCCGACGCACCACGCCTCGCGCCCGGTCGGTGAACCGTTCGAACATCACGCCTCCCAGGTTGAGTTGACCGCCGGTCGCCCGGCGTGCTTCTTGTGCACCGCCTGCCGGCTGACCTCGAGCGCGTCGGCGATCTCCTGCCAGGACCAGCCCTGTCGCCGGGCGTTGTCCACCTGGACCACCTCCAGTCGCTCGAGCAGCCGGCGCAGCGCGCGGACGGCCCGGAGCCCGACCCGGGGGTCGGTGCTGCCGGCTGCCGCCGCGAGTTCCGTTGCCTGACTCATGCTGTCAACATACGTTGACAGCGCCCGTTCGTCAACATTCGTTGACACCGCGAGCCCTGGTTCGCGTACCCCATGGGTCGATCCCACCCACACGCCGCAGTCATCCGACTACCCTCGGTGCAGGGACAGCGTGGTCGTGCCGGGCGCGACGCCCGGGAGGTGGTATCGGATGGCGGCATCGGCCGACGCGGAGGTGCTGGTCGGCCTCGGCTCGGACGGTGACCTACCGGTCGTGGAGCAGGCCGCCCAGGAGGCCGCCGGCCACGGTCGGCCCCTGCACCTGGTGCACACCTTCGACTGGCACGCCGCCTTCGCGGCGGACACCGTGGCCGCGCCCCGCAACGCCGCCGAGAGTCTGATCACCCGGGCGGCTCAGCTCGCCCACCAGGTCGAACCGGGTCTGACCGTGCGCGCCGAGATCGTCGAGAGCGCCATGCTGCCCACCCTCATCCGCCGGTCCGAGACGGCCTTCCTGCTGGCCGTCGGGGACAGCGGAATGGCCGGCAGCGGTCAGTGCGTACCGGCCGACACGCCCGCCGTGCAGTTGGCGGCGCGGGCCAACTGCCCGCTGCTGGTGGTCCGCCGCGAACCGCCGCCGCAGGGACCGGTCCTGGCCGGAGTGGACGGCTCGCCCAGCTCCCACCTCGCCCTACGGTGGGCCGTCGAGTGCGCCGCCCGACGCGGCGCGCGCCTCGTGGCCCTGCGGGTGGTGGAGAGCGACGAGGACACCGACGCGGTCACCGAGCAGCTCGGCGAGGCGTTGGCCCGCCACGTCGACCGGCACGCCGGAGTGCCCACCGAGTGCCGGGTCGTGCGCGGCGACCCCGCGCAGGTGCTCATCGACACGTCACGGTCGGTCCAGATGGCGCTGGTCGCCGCCCGCGGCGACGAACCGGGACGCGCCATGCTCGGCGCGGTCGCCCAGTCCCTGCTCTACCACTCCCCCGCCCCGGTGGTCGTCGTACGCGGCCTGGCCGAGGTGCCGCTCCCCGGGCCCGACGCCCACCCGATCCGGGACCAAGGACCCTGACCGACCACGTCCGCGGCGGCGAGGCTGGACGGCGGACACCCACCCCCTACTCGCGAGAGGCAGCATCATGGACACCGCTGAAGACGTACAGCGCGCACTCACCCACGACGAGCTGCGCCGGCTGGACGCCTACTGGCGTGCCGCGAACTACCTCACCGTCGGGCAGATCTACCTGCTGGGCAACCCCCTGCTGCGCGAGCCGCTGACCCCCGACGACATCAAGCCCCGGCTGCTCGGGCACTGGGGCACCAGCCCCGGGCTCAACCTGATCTACGCCCACCTCAACCGCGTGATCGTCGCCCGCGACCTGAACGCCATGCTGGTCACCGGCCCCGGGCACGGCGGCCCGGCCATCGTGGCCAACACGTGGCTGGAGGGCACCTGGTCCGAGCGCTACCACGACGTCGCACGCGACGAGACCGGCATGGCCCGGCTGTTCCGCCAGTTCTCCTTTCCCGGCGGCATCCCCAGCCACGTCGCGGCGGACGTGCCAGGTTCGATCCACGAGGGCGGCGAGCTGGGGTACGCCCTGAGCCACGCCTACGGCGCCGCGTTCGACCACCCGGATCTCGTGGTCGCCTGCGTGGTGGGCGACGGTGAGGCCGAGACCGGCCCACTGGCCGGCAGTTGGCTCTCGAACGTCTTCCTCAACCCGGCCCGGGACGGCGCGGTGCTGCCCATCCTGCACCTCAACGGCTACAAGATCGCCAATCCCACCGTGCTGTCCCGGATCCCCGAGACGGACCTGCTGGACCTCATGCGGGGCTCGGGTTACGAGCCGTACGTGGTGGCCGGCGACGACCCGAGCGTGGTGCACCGCACGCTCGCGGCCACCCTGGACCGGGCACTGGACGAGATCGCCACGATCCAGCGCGGGGCTCGCTCCGGCGGCGTCGTCGAGCGTCCCCGCTGGCCGATGATCATCCTGCGGACGCCGAAGGGCTGGACGGGACCACGCGAGGTCGACGGTACGGAGGTGGAGGGCACCTACCGCGCGCACCAGGTGCCGCTGTCCGGCGTACGCGACAACCCGGCGCACCTGGCCGAGCTGGAGCGCTGGCTACGCAGCTACCGACCGGAGGAGCTGTTCGACGCCACCGGAGCGCCGGTCGACGAGCTGCGGACCCTGCCGCCGCACGGTGACCGGCGGATGAGCGCCAACCCGGTCACCAACGGCGGAGTGGTCCTGCGCGACCTGGCCCTGCCCGACTTCGGCGAGTACGGCGTGGACGTACCCGAACCGGGTCAGCCGATGGCCGGCGCGACCGGGGTGCTCGGTCCGTGGATCCGCGACGTGATTGCCGCCAACCCGCAGACGTTCCGGCTGTTCGGCCCGGACGAGGTCGCGTCCAACCGGTTGGGCGCCGCCTTCGAGGTGACCGACCGCGTCTGGATGGCCGCCACGGTCCCCGGGGACGACCATCTCTCCCCGGACGGCCGGGTCATGGAGGTGTTGTCCGAGCACCTGTGCCAGGGCTGGCTGGAGGGTTACCTGCTGACCGGCCGGCACGGCGTTTTCACGAGCTACGAGGCGTTCATCCACATCGTCGACTCGATGCTCAACCAGCACGCCAAATGGCTGAAGGTGACCCGGGCCATCCCCTGGCGACAGCCGATCGCCTCGCTGAACTACCTGCTGTCCAGCCACGTCTGGCGGCAGGACCACAACGGTTTCTCGCACCAGGACCCGGGCTTCATCGACCACGTGGTCAACAAGAAGGCCGAGGTGGTCCGCGTCTACCTGCCGCCGGACGCCAACACCCTGCTGGCCACCATGGACCACTGCCTGCGCAGCCGGCACTACATCAACGTGGTCGTGGCCGGGAAGCAGCCGGCGCCGAACTGGCTCACCGTCGACGAGGCGATCCAGCACACCCGCCGCGGCCTCGGCATCTGGGAGTGGGCCAGCAACGACGACGACTGCGAGCCGGACGTCGTTCTCGCCTGCTGCGGCGACGTGCCCACCCTGGAGACCCTGGCCGCCGCCGACCTGTTGCGCCAGCACCTGCCGGAGCTGAAGGTGCGGCTGGTCAACGTCGTCGACCTGATGCGCCTGCAACCGGACACCGAACACCCGCACGGCCTGCCCGACAAGGAGTTCGACACCATCTTCACCCCGGACCGACCGGTCATCTTCGCCTACCACGGTTACCCGTGGCTCATCCACCGCCTCACCTACCGCCGGTCCAACCACGAGAACCTGCACGTACGCGGCTACAAGGAGGAGGGCACCACCACCACCCCGTTCGACATGGTGATGCTCAACGACCTGGACCGGTTCCACCTCGTCATCGACGTCATCGACCGGGTGCCGGGGCTGGGCGCGCGCGCCGCGCACCTACGCCAGCAGATGGTCGACGCCCGACAGGCGGCCCGCGACTACACACGCCGGTACGGCGAGGACGACCCACAGGTCGCCGAGTGGCGGTGGGTCCGCGAGACCGACCCGACCAACCCCTGAAGGAGGACGACGTGCGGGACGCGGAGATTCTGGTCGGCTACGACGGCTCGACCGACGCGTCGGTGGCCCTCGACTGGGCGTTGGACGAGGCCGAGCGCAGCGGTCAGCCGGTGCGGCTGGCGTACATCTTCGAATGGCTGACCGTGGCCAGTTGGGTCGGTCCGGGCGTGGCGCCCGGCATCTGGCCGGACGACACCGCCCGGCGGCAGGTCGACGACCTGGTCCGCAAGGCCGCGGCGGACGCCGCCGCCGCGCATCCCGGCCTGACGGTCACCGGCGAGGTGTACGACGGACCACCCGCCCTCGTGTTGCAGGAACGCTCCTCCGACGCGGGGATGCTGGTGCTCGGCAGCCGGGGTCACGGCGGGTTCGGCGGGCTGCTGGCCGGCTCGACGGCGGTGGCGGTCGCCGCGCACGCCCACTGTCCCGTCGTCATCGTCCGCGACGGCGCGGCCCACGGCCCGGCCGACCCCGTGACGGTCGGGGTGGACGCCTCCGAGCCGTCGCTGGTGGCACTCGGCTTCGCGGCCGAGCGGGCAACCCAACGACGGGTACCGCTGCGCGTGCTGCACGCCTGGACGCCGGGCCCGGGTGGGGCGGCCGGGACGCCCGACGAGCGGGCGGCCGTCGAGGAGGCGGTCGCACCCTGGCGGCGGACGTTCCCCGAGCTGGAGGTCACGGTCGACCTCGTCGCGGGCAGTGCGGCGGCGACGCTGATCGAGGCGAGCCGGTCGGCCCAGTTGGTGGTGGTCGGCAGCCGGGGACGGGGCGGGCTGGCCGGGATGCTGCTCGGCTCGGTCAGCCAGCAGGTCATCCAGCACGCCGGCTGCCCGGTCGCCGTCGTTCGGGAACGCTGACGCCCAGCCCCACCGGCACCCCGGCGGGGCAACGATGAAACGACAACCCACCACGCTAAGGAAGGGCCCCTTTCTCACGCCTGATGCATAGGAAGGGCCCCTCCTTACACGTCAGGAGGTCAGGCACGATGGTCGAGACGGAAAGGTCGTGACGATGAGTCAGGAAAGTTCGCTGACCACCGCGCTGGCGGAGGCCGCCGCCACCGCCGGCCACGCCCCCTCGGTACACAACACGCAGCCCTGGCGTTGGCGGGTACTCCCCGAGGCGCTGGAACTGCACACGGTCGCCGACCGACAGCTCGCGGCCGGCGACCCGGAAGGGCGGCTGCTGGCGGTCAGCTGCGGCGCCGCCCTGCACCACGCCCGGGTGGCGCTGGCTGCTGAGGGCTGGCGCGCGGTGGTGCGCCGCCTGCCCGACCCGGGCGAGGAGAGCCTGGTGGCCCGTCTGACCGACCTGACCCGGACCGAGGCCGATCCGGACGCCATGCGCCTCGTGCAGTGCATGTCGGTGCGGCACACCGACCGACGGCCGGTCAGCGACGAGCCGGTGCCCAACGACGCGATGGGGGAGATCACCCGGACGGTCACCGCCGAGGGCAGCCGCCTGCAGATCCTCGACCGCGACCAGGTGCTGGAGCTGGCCGCCACGGCCGGGCACGCCGGCGCGGTCGAGGCCGAGGACCCGGAGCTGCGCGCCGAGCTGGCGTACTGGACGAGCCGCGCCGACACCGGCACCGGTCTGCCCGCCGACGTGCTCCCCGCGGAGCCGCCACAGACCACCGTGCCGGGCCGCGACTTCGGCCGCCCCGGCAGCCTGCCGATCGGTCCCGGCCACGACCGGATGGCGGTGTACGCGCTGCTGCACGGCGACGAGGACGACCGGGACAGCTGGCTCCGTGCCGGTGAAGCCCTCTCCGCCGCCTGGCTGACCGCGACCCGGCTCGGCGTGTCGGTGGTACCCCTCAGCGCGGTCGTCGAGGTCCCCGGCACCCGGCAGACCCTGCGTCAGGTGCTCTCCGGCATCGGCTTCCCGTACCTCGTGCTGCGCCTGGGGATCGCGGACCCGGCGCACGCGGGGCCGCCGCACACCCCGCGACTGGCCAGCGAGCAGGTGGTCGACACCTCCGCGGTGCGCGGCGACCAGGCCTGACGGGGCGATCGTCACCGCCGGCCGACGCTACGATCGCGCGGTGACCAGCAGCGTCCCGCAGCCTCGCCCGGAAACCCCGGTCACGCCGTCGCTCGGCCTGAGCCCGCTGTCCCGGGTCCGCCTCGACGAACTGCTCCAGGAGATGCTGGACCGGGTCGGCGAGGTGATGACCAGCCGGGAGCGGCTGCGGGCGCTGCTCGACGCGGTCGTCGGCATTGGCACCAACCTGGATCTGCGCACCACCCTGCGGCGCATCGTGCAGGCGGCCTGCGAGCTGGTCGGTGCCCGGTACGGCGCGCTGGGCGTGGTCGGCCCGGACCGGCTGCTGCACGACTTCATCGTGCACGGCATCACGCCCGAGCAGCACGCGCGGATCGGCGACCTGCCGCACGGTCGGGGCGTGCTCGGCCTGCTCATCGACGATCCCCGCCCGCTGCGCATGCCGGACATCACCCAGCACCCCCGCTCCTACGGCTTCCCCGCCAACCACCCGCCCATGCACAGCTTCCTGGGCGTGCCGGTACTCATCCGGGAACAGGTGTTCGGCAACCTCTACCTGGCCGAGAAGCAGGGCGGCGCGCAGTTCACCGAGGACGACGAGGAGATCGTCGTCGCGCTCGCCGCCGCCGCCGGCGTGGCCATCGAGAACGCCCGCCTGTACGCCCTCGCCCACCGGCGGGAGCGCTGGCTCGCGGCGACCGCCGAGATCACCACGGTGCTGCTCGGCGAGGTGCGTCGCACCGACGCGCTGGCACTCGTCGCCCGCCGCGCCCGGGAGGTCGCCGAGGCGGAGTTGGCGCTGGTGCTGCTGCACGACGCCGACACCGCGCAGTTCACCGTGGAAGTGGTCGACGGCGTCGACGAGCGGGCCCGGCCGCTGGTCGGCGCGGTCCTGCCGGCCGCCGAGACCAGCTTCGGGGCGGCCGTGGCGCAGGGACGGCACGATCAGGTGGACGACCTCGCGCACGCCGCGCCCTGGCCGGCGCTGCTGCACACCGGGCCCGCGATCGTCTCACCGCTGGCCACCGCCGAGACACTGCACGGCGTGCTCATCGTGGCGCACCGGCCGGAGCGTGGCGGCGGCGCCAGCGACGAGGACGTGGCGCTGCTGGGCAGCTTCGCCGGCCAGGCGGCGCTGGCCATGGAGCGGGCGCGTGGTCAGGAGGAGCGCGAGCTGTTGGTGGTCCTGGAGGACCGCGAGCGGATCGCCCGGGACCTGCACGACGTGGTGATCCAGCGACTGTTCGCCACCGGCCTGCAGTTGCAGAGCGCCGCGCCGATGATGACCCGCCCCGAGGTCGCCAAACGGATCAACGCCGCCGTCGACGACCTCGACGACACCATCCGCGACATCCGGCGGACCATCTTCGAGCTGCGGACACCGATGACCGCCGCGCTGCGCACCGAGATCCGCGAGGCGATCGAGCTGGCCGCCGAGTCGCTGGGTTTCAAGCCACGCCTGGAGCTGACCGGGCCGGTGGACAGCGCCGTACCCGACACCGTCCGCCCGGAGCTGGCCGCCGTGCTGCGCGAGGCGCTGTCCAACACGGTCCGCCACGCGCGGGCCACCCGCGTCGACGTGGCCGTACGCGTCGAGGGCGATCAGGTGAGCGTGACGGTCACCGACGACGGGGTGGGCTGCGACCCGAGTGCGGCCCGAGGCGGCCTGGTCAACCTCCGCGAACGCGCCGACCGCCTGGCCGGCACCTTCACGATCAACCCCGCCAACCCCCAAGGCACCGAGCTGCACTGGTCAGTGCCCCTGCGCGACTGACCGGCGGGTCGGCTCTCGCCGATCTTGCAGTTTCGGTTGACGATATGAGGGGCGAGGTCGGTTTCGTCGGCGCAGAAAGTGCAAGATCGCGGGGAACGGGGGTGGCTCAGGGGGTCTTGCCGAGCAGGCGGGTGGCCAGAACCGCCGCCTGGGTGCGGCGCTCCAGGCCCAGCTTGGCCAGCACGCTGGAGACATAGTTCTTCACCGTCTTCTCCGCGAGGAACATCCTTCCCGCGATCTCGCGGTTGGTGAGCCCCTCGGCCACGTACTCGAGGATCCGCCGCTCCTGCTCGGTGAGCGACTTCAACTCGCGCGGCTGCTCGACGCCGTTGCGGATACGGTCCAGCACCCGCGTGGTGATCGCCGGGTCGAGCAGGGACTGTCCGGCCGCCACCCGGCGTACCGCGTCGACCAAATCGGTGCCGCGGATCTGCTTGAGCACGTACCCGGCGGCACCCGCCATGATCGCGGCGAACAGCGCCTCGTCATCCTCGTACGAGGTCAGGATCAGGCCCTTGATGGACGAGTCGACGGCCCGGACGTCGCGGCACACGTCGATGCCGTTGCCGTCGGGCAGCCGTGCGTCGAGGATCGCCACGTCCGGCCGCAGCGCCGGGATACGACGAGACGCCTCCTGCGCGGAGCCGGACTCGCCGACCACCTCGATGTCGCCGCTGCTCTGCAGCAGGTCGGCCAGGCCACGGCGGACGACCTCGTGGTCGTCGAGGAGGAAGACGCGGATCATTCCTCGTTTCTACCCGTGCCGCACGACGGGTGCACGGGCCGAAGGTCCCGACCGCAGGGACCGACCGTGGGTGGGCCGGTCGGGCCCGGTGGATCGGGACGTCCGGCCCTGCTCGGCGCCGCCCGATCGGCGAACCGTGGAGTGCGCCAGCCGTCACGGCTGGACGACCCATCCCCGGGAGGGAGCACGCCATGGACATCGGCTACACCGCGGACCACCTGCGAACCGCCGCCGCCAGCGCGGTCCGGGCGCCGTCGTTGCACAACACGCAGCCGTGGCGGTTCCGGCTGCGGGACGGCGGGATCGAGGTGCTGGCCGACCCGTCGCGGCGGCTGCCGGCGACCGATGCCAGTGGCTGGGGCGTACGGGTCGCCTGCGGCGCGGCCCTGTTCAACCTGCGGATCGCGTTGGCCGTGGCCGGCGTCCCCGCCCGGGTGCGACTGCGCCCGGACCCGGCCGAGCCGGATCTGTTGGCCCGTCTGGTGCCGGACCTCCCGCGCCGGCCGAGCCCCACCGAGCAGAGCCTGCACACGGCCATCCCCCGCCGGTTCAGCAACCGGCTGCCGTTCTGGCCGGACCCGGTGCCGTCCGACGCCCGCTGGCGCCTCGGCGACGCCGCCCGCGCCGAGGGGTGCTGGCTGGAGCTAGTGGTCGGGGTGAGCGCCGTGAACGCGTTCGGCGAGATCGCCCGCAGCGCACACCGGGTGCTGGAACGTGACCCGGTCTACCGCGCCGAGCGGGACCAGTGGCTGCGCCACGAGTCCGCGCCGGACGGCGTACCGGTCTCGGCCGGTGGGCCGCAGCACGAGCCGCAGGACGTGCTGCCGACGCGCGGCTTCGGTGGTCGCGACCGCGCGCCGGGGCGGGACTTCGAACCCGAGCCGCTGGTCGGGGTGCTGGGCTCGGTCGGCAACACCGCCATCGACCAGGTGGTCGCCGGTCAGGCCCTGCAACGGGTGCTGCTCACCGCCGTCGACGCCGGGTTGGGCGTGTCGATGTTGTCCCAGCCGATCGAGGTGCCGACGGCGCGGGAGCAGCTGCGCGTGTCGCTGGGGCGGTTCGGCGCACCGCAGATGGTGCTACGCGTCGGGTACGGCCAGCCCGGCCGACCCACCCCGCGCCGCGCCGTTGACGACGTGCTGGACCTGCCGGTCGTGCCGGCCTGAGACTCAGTTGGCGAGCAGTCGGTCCAGTGGGCGGGGCACGCGGTCCGGGTCGAGCGCCCGCACGAGCGCCTCGGCGTAGCGCGCCTTGCGCCCACTCATGGTGCCCAGAAAACGACGCAGTTGCCGCTCGATCGACCGGCCACGTTGGGCGGGCTGGTTCTGGAAGACCCGGAACCGGCCCAGGTCCCGCTGGTCCGCGATGACCCGCTGCACGCCGTCGCTGCCCAGCGCGCGGATCAGCTCGTCCTCCAGGTCGGTCACACACACCCCGAAACCGAGCGCCTCCATCGCCGACCGGTCCAGGGCGGCACCGAAGCCCGCCTGCTTCAGGCCACGGCGGAAGAAGCCCTCCTCGGCCTCGTCGCACAGCCCCAGCACCGCGACGGCGAGGCCCTGCGACCCGAACAGCCGCAGGTACCGGCCGACGCTCATCGCGCCGCCGAGCGGCACCACGCAGACACCCTCACCGGCGAGGTCACGGTGCCGGCGCTCCGCGAGGGCCTCCACCGCACGCTGGTCGCTGACCCCCTCGACGAGGACGACCGTACGCAGGCCGGCCGCCGACTCCCGGGCCGCCGCGGCGGCCGTCGCGGCATCGGGACCGCCGGCCGCCCACAGGTGTACGGCGGCTCGGAAGCGGTCCGGCTCGGGCACGGGACCGAGTCTCGCAACGGTTGGTCCACCCCGCCACCGGTTAACGGCTGGTGGTCGGTGGTTGGCCCGGGTGAGCCGGCCCTTGACGGGGATCTGGAGGGCGTTCGATTCGGGCCCATTGTCCAGCACCCGTCTGCGGGCCCCGAGGACGTCACTCATGGGCTGTCCCCGGGACCGTGGCGCGGCGCAGGACCGCTACGCCACGCGGCGCCAGGACGGCGGTCCCGGAGCCGAGCCGTTCGCCGTCGACGTTGGAGATGTCGAGGGGCTGCCCAGTACGGTTGATCAGGAACCAGTACGGTCCGCGTACGGCCAGTTCGACGCGACCGCGCAGGTCCGGCGGGAGTTCACTGTCGATGCCGGCCCGCTGAGCCAGGTCGGCCAGGACGACGGTGAGCCCGGCGGGCCCCAGGCGGGTGGAGACGTAGGCGGCGGATCCGGACCCGACGGCCCGACGGGTGATGGCTGGGCGGCCGGTCTGGCCGCCCTGGCGGTACCGGGCCAGGACCTCGGTCGCGGGGTCCTTGACGTCGACGCGGTCGGTCCACAGGGTGCCCACCGTGCCGTTGTCGAGCTCGACGCTCTGCTCGTCGGACAGGGGGGCGAACTCCTCGATCCTGATGCCGAGCAGATCGCGCAGGGCTCCCGGGTAGCCGTCGAGCCAGACGTGGTCGTGCTCGTCGACAATGCCGGAGAAGTAGGTGGTGACGAGATGCCCGCCGTCGGCGACGTAGCCGCGTAGCCGGTCGGCGAGCGCTCCGGGCACGACATGCAGGATCGGGGCGACGAGCAGACCGTAGCGATGCAGCGGCGCGTCGACGGGGACCACGTCGGCGCGGATACCGAGTTCGAGAAAGGCCGTGTACCAGTCGAGGGCCTCCTGCCGGTAGCGGAGCCGGTCACTGGGGTGCGCGTCGTGCTCGGCCGTCCACCAGGACTCCCAGTCGAAGACGATGGCCGCGCCGGACGGCCGGCGCGTCGTGCCGGCCACCTCGGCGAGGTCGCGCAGCGTGGCACCGAGATCGGTGACGGCGCGGAAGATGGTGCTGTCGACGCCGGCGTGGGGCAGCATCGCCGAGTGGTACTTCTCGGCGCCCGCCGCGGACTGGCGCCATTGGAAGAAGCAGACCGCGTCGGCGCCGTGGGCGACGTGGGTGAGGGAGTCGCGGGCCATCTCGCCGGGTCCTTTGGCCACGTTGATCGGCTGCCAGTTGAGCGCGCTGGTGGAGTGCTCCATGAGATACCACGGCCGCCCGCCGGCCAGGTTCGAGGTGAGGTTGGCGGAGAACGACAGTTCGTCGTGCGCCTGCGGGCCCGGCGTCGTGTAGTGGTCGTTGGCGACGAAGTCGACCTCGGCGGCCCAGTCGGCGTAGTTGAGGGCCTTGGACCAGCCCATGACCATGAAGTTGGTGGTGACGGCAATGTCCGGGGTCACTTCGTACAGCACGGATCGTTCGGCGCGCAGGTGGTCCTTGAGCGCGTCGGAGGAGAACCGCTTGAAGTCCAGTTGCTGCGTGGGGTTGAGGTGTGTGGTCGCCCGCCGTGGCGGCAGGATCTGCGCCCAGTCGCTGTACTGCTGCGACCAGAACGTGGTCGCCCAGGCCCGGTTGAGGGCGTCCAGGGTGCCGTATCGGCGGCGCAGCCAGTCCCGGAACGCGGTCGCGGCGTCGTCGGAGTAGTCGTAGGCGTTGTCACCGCCCAGCTCGTTGTTGACATGCCAGGCGGTCAGCGCCGGGTGGTCGCGGTACCGCTCGGCGAGTGCGCGGGTCAGTCGGAGCGCATGCAATCGGAAGATCGGCGAAGTCGGCCGCCAGTGCTGGCGGGCGCCGGGCCAGATGGTGCGGCCGTCTCCGTCGACGGGCAGGATCTCCGGGTGCATCGTGGTCAGCCAGGGCGGCGGGGACGCGGTCGCGGTGGCCAGGTCGACGGCGATGCCGTGGGCGTGCAGCAGGTCCATGATCTCGTCGAGCCACCCGAAGTCCCACACGTCCACCTGCGGCTGGATCCGGGCCCAGGAGAAGATCCCCAACGAGACGATGTTCACGCCGGCCACCTGCATGGCCCGGACGTCCGCGTCCCAGATGTGGCGTGGCCACTGCTCGGGGTTGTAGTCGGCCCCGAACGCGAGGCGGCTCCGGGACGGGTCCGATGGCCAGCGCAACCATCGATGATTCTGCTGCGGCTGCATGCCGGCTCCTCTTCCGCGGTGCTGTTGTTGGTGGTGACGTGGGTCCGGTCCCCGCCGGCTCGGCTGTGCCCCGCTCACCCACCGAGCGGCTTGGCGGCGAACCTCAGCTTCTCGATCTCATGGAAGGCCTGGCCCCCTTCGTGGCCGTTGAACGGGTAGACGCGGATCTCCTTCGGTCCGGCGTAGTGGTTGTACGAGGCGTACACGGTCGACGGCGGGCAGGCCTGGTCCATCAGCCCGACGGAGTACAGCGCCGAGGCGCTGGCCCGCTTGGCGTGGTTGGCCGTGTCGAAGTACGAGAGCGTTCGCATCACCTGGTCACGTTGGTCCCGGCGGACCTTGAGATAGGCGGTGATCTCGGCGTACGGCGAGGCGTCGGTGATGGTCAGCGCACGGGCGAAGTCGGCCAGGAACGGCACGTCGGGCATGGCGGCCACCAGGCCCGGGGCGAGGCCGGCCACGGCGGTGGCGATTCCACCGCCCTGGCTGGTCCCGGTCACGGCAACTCTGCTCGCGTCCACCTCGGACAGTTCCCGTACCGCGTCGATGGCACGGACCCCGTCGGTGAAGACCCGGCGGTAGTAGTAGGTTTCCGGACTGGCGATGCCCCGGGTGGTGAAGCCCGCGATCGCGGGGTCACCAACGGGGTCGGGATCGGGCGTGTCCCCCTTGGGGCCCTTGGCGCCCTGACCCCGGGTGTCCATGATGAGGTGGGCATATCCGGCCATGGCCCACAGCGGTCGCTCGTGCGGCAGGCCGCGGCCACCGCCGTACCCGACGTACTCCACCACGGCGGGCAGTGCACCGGTGCGGGTGACGGGCAGGTGCAGCCATGCCTTGACCGGATTGCCGTCGTAGCCGGCGAAGGTGACGTCGAGGGTGTCGATCAGTGCAAGGCCGTTGTCGACCGGCGTAGCGGTGAGATCCAGCGAATGGGCGCGCGCGTCCTGGAGCGTCGCGGTCCAGAAGCTGTCGAAGTCCTCCGGCTCCGCGATCGCGGGCCGGTAGCTGCGTAGACGGTCTTCGGGCATGTCGAACTGTGCCATGGCATCTCCACGGTTGCTGGGTGGTCGGAAGTCGAGTGGGTCGTCACCACTCGGTGAACGCGCCGTCCGGGCCGCGCCAGACGGGGGAACGGAAGCGGTGGCCTCGTGCCGCCGCCGCGCGCACCGCCTTCTCGTCGACCTCGATGCCGAGGCCGGGCGCGCCGAGACGCTCCACGTGCCCGTCCCGCAACCGCAGGACGTCGGCGTCGACGAGATAGTTCAGGCCGTCCTGGCCGTTGTTGTAGTGGATGCCCAGGGCCTGTTCCTGAATGAGGAAGTTGGGGATGGCCAGGTCGATCTGCAGGCATGCGGCCAGGGCGATGGGGCCGAGCGGGCAGTGCGGGGCCAGGACGGCGTCGTACATCTCGGCGACCGCGGCGATGCGCCGGACCTCGGAGATGCCTCCGGCATGCGAGAGGTCGGGTTGGACGACGGCCACGCCGGCGTCCAGGACGTCCCGGAACTCGCGCCGGGTGTAGAGCCGCTCGCCGGTGGCGATCGGCAGTGCGGTCGCCGTGACGATCCGGGCGATGTCGCTGGAGTACTCCGGCCGCAGCGGTTCCTCGACGAACAGCGGCACGTACGGCTCCAGCAGTGGCAGGAGGCGACGGCTGGCGGCGATCGAGGCGCGACCGTGCAGGTCGATCGCCACGTCGTAGTCGGAGCCGATCGCGTCGCGGACCTTGGCCAGGAGATCGACGACCGATCTCAGGCCCGCGGGTGTGTCCAGGAACGCCATCGCGCCCGGCGGTGCGATCTTGACGGCGGTGTATCCGGTCGCGATCGCCGCCGCGGCGTTCTCGGCGACCTGCTCGGCGGTCTCGCCGTACGCCCAGCCGTACATCCGGACGCGGTCGCGTACCGGCCCGCCGAGCAGTTCGTGGACCGGCGCCCCGCGCACCTTTCCGGCGATGTCCCACAGCGCCTGGTCGATGCCGGCGACGGCGCTGGAGAGTACGGGGCCGCCGCGGTAGAAGCCACCGCGGGTGAGGACCTGCCAATGGTCTTCGATGCGCATCGGATCGCTGCCGATGAGCAGGTCGGACAGCTCACCGATGGCGGCCTGGACGGTCTCGGCGCGGCCTTCCACGACCGGTTCGCCCCAGCCGACGACACCGTCATCAGTGGTGATCTTCAGAAAGAGCCAGCGGGGCGCGACGAGGAAGGTCTCCAGGCGGTCGATCTTCACGGGGCCACGATCCCGCCGTCGAGGTGCCGTACCTGAGCCGACCACCGTTCGTGGAGGTGCTCCACGGGCGGGTACTTGGCGGCCTCCGCCTCGTCGAGGTCGATGCCCCAGCCGGGCGCGTCCGACGGGTAGAGGAAGCCGTTGCGGGGTGCGAGCGTGCCCGGGAACACCGCGTGGACGTCGGGTGAGTACTCGTGCCCCTCCTGGACGACGAACGCCGCGCTGGTCACGTCGAGCGCGACGTTGGCCGCCGCGCCGACCGGGGACACGTCGGCCGGCGCGTGCCAGGCGGTGCCGACACCGTGGAGTTCGCACAGGGCGACGAGCTTGCGCGCCGGGCTCAGGCCGCCGATCGAGGAGATGTGCAGGCGCAGCAGATCGACGCCGCCACCCGTCACGAGCCGGGCCGCGTCGGCCACCGACGCCACCTGTTCGCCGACGGCGATGGGCATGGGTGCGGCCGCCCGGACCTCGCTCAGCCGGTCGTAGAACTCCGGGGCGATCGGATCCTCCAGGAAGAACAGCCGGTACTCCTCGAGCTGGCGGGCCAGTCCGACAGCCTGCTTGACGGTCAGCCGGGAATGGACGTCGTGCATCAGGTGCGGCTCGGGCCCGAGGGCCGTGCGGGCCTGCGCGAACAGGTCCGGGGTGTCGCGCAGGTAGCGGTGCACGTCCCACCCGCCGGGATGTGGTGTTCCGGGGTACTCGCCGGGCGTGGCCGGAGCGCCGTAGGTGCCGACGCCAGGGCTGCCGACCTGGAGCCGGACGTGTCGGTAGCCCCGGTCGAGCAGGGCGCGGGCCTGCTCCAGGGTGGCGTCGACGGTGGCCCCGCCGGCGTGCAGGTACGTGTCGGCCGCCGCTCGGACCCGCCCGCCGAGCAACTCGTAGACGGGCATGCCGGCCCGTTTGCCGGCGATGTCCCACAGCGCCTGGTCGACGCCGGACAGGGCATTGTTGATGACCGGACCGCTGCGCCAGTACGACGAGAAGTGGACCATTCGGAAGATGTCCTCGATGTCGGCCGGATGGCGGCCGACGAGCAGCGGCGCGACATGACGGTCGACGGTGGCGGCGACCGCGTGGAACCGCTGGGTGAACGTCGCGCAGCCGAGCCCGTACAGGCCGGGATCGTTGGTGTCGACCCGGACGACGACGAGCGGCACGCCCTCCGGGGCGGTGACGATCGACCGGACGCCGGTGATGCGCAGCCGGTCACGGCCGGGCCAGGGTGCCTGCGTCTCCGGCATGGGATTGAGGGGCACGAACGTGGTCTCCTGTTCGAGGATCGTTGCGTGGATGGACGGCGACGGCAGACCGTCAGGGGTAGGCCCGCACGGCGATCAGCTGGGCCGAACCGGTGCCGTTGGTGGCGGTGACGACGACCCTGATCCGGTCGGTCACGATCGGGGCCGCGAGACGGTGCGTGCGGCGGCGCTGCCGGTTGTCGGCCACCGACACGAGCGGCTGCCAGTCGGTCCCGGCGGCACGGGCCTCGATCCGGTAGTCGCGCACGAGCGTCGGCATGAGCGTGAACGGCATCCGGTGATGGGGCAGATTGATCAGGTCCTCGTTGACGTCGTCGTTGGCGATGACCTCGACCCGGCTCACCGTCACCGGCTCGGCCCAGGTCAGCTGCAACCACGGTTCGCCGTCCGTGGCTAAGGGCCGCGACATCCACAGGTGCGGTCCGGCGAAGGGGCGCAGATACCCGTCCACCACCTTGTCGGCGGAGTAGGCCGCCGTCGGACCGGTGCGCAGGCAGAAGGTCCGGCGGCGCAGGGCCGCGCTCTTCCACTCGAGCACCGGTTGCCGCTCCTTGCGGTCCGCCGCCGGCGGCACGTGCGACAGGGACAGGACGCCGGGGACGGTCGTGTCCGCGACGTGCAGGGTCACGGCGCGGTTGGCCCGTACCCGCAGGAAGGCGTTGCGCGCGGTGGGCGGCGTCCATGCCAGCGGGAGGCGGACCCATTGCCGCACGCCCGCTCCGACCGGGACCTGCGCGGTGTCGATCAGCGTTCCCGGTACGTAGTTCTGTCCGAGGCCGGGGTCGTAGAGGTCCACCATGAGCGTCGTGGCCTCGGCCGCGTCGACGAGGAGTTCCGGCCCCGCCAGGGCGGGATCGACCGGCAGCACGATGCCGGCGTCGGCGGTCAGCGGCCACTGGGCACCCGGTCCGGTCACCTCGATCCCGTCCAGCGTCGAGGACGCCGTCACCAGCGCCGTGCGGGCCTGATCGGTGGGGTCGGTCGCGGCCACGCCCATGAGCGACGCGTCGGCGCGCAACAGGGTCTGCTGGAGGTGACCCGCGTCGAGTTCACGTGGGACCACCTCTCCGTCGAGACACAGGGCGGCGGCGGTTCCCGCCGCCTGGCCCAGCGTCGCGCAGGTGGCCATCACCCGGGTCGACCCGAACGCGATGTGGCTGGCCGACACGTTGCGCCCGGCGAACAGCAGGTTCGTGGTGTTCACCGAGTACAGGCACCGGTAGGGGATGGGGTAGACGCCGTCCGGGTGCAGGTGTCTGGAGGCGGCCTCCGTCGCGTACATGCCCTGCGGGGGATGCATGTCGATGGACCAACCGCCGAAGGCGATCTGGTCGGGGAACTCCTTCTGGCCCATGATGTCGTTCTGGGTCAGCACGTAGTCGCCGATGAACCTCCGGTACTCCCGCTTGCCGGGGACGGCCCCGACCCATTCCAGGGTCATCGTGTCCGCGTCGAACCGGCCCGAGTTCTTGATGTGGTCCCAGATGCCGTAGATGACCGACCACAGTTCGTCCCGGATGACGTCGTTGTCGTGGACGGTGTCCAGCTCCCCGCCGTACTCGATCCACCAGTACGCGGTGCCGTTGTCGCCGGCCCGGATGATGCGTCGCTGCGGGATGCTGGTCCGCGTGATGTCCTTGGCGAACGACGGCGCCACGTAGGTGACCGGCTCACCGGCGTCCTTGGTGTAGAAGAGCAGGGTGCTGCCGAGGGTGATGTCGTCGGCCTCGGCGGGCGCCCAGGGTTCGCCGTACTGGCCGCTGGCCTCGCGGCCGATGCGGTACTCGGCGCCGGCCAGGTGGCCGACCAGTCCGTCACCGGTGCAGTCGAGGAAGATCGGCGACGAGAAGTGGATGAGCCGCTCCGAGCCCATCATCCATCCGGTGACGGAGTGGATCTGCCGTGCCTCGGGCGGCCCGTCCGCGTCGACGTCACGGACGTCGGTGTTGAGGTACAGGGAGATGTTCGGTTCCGCCCGCACGGCGTCGAGCACGACCGTGTCCCACACGTACGGGTTGCCCTGCGGGTTGCGGTACTGGTTCTCCACGAACAGCTCACCCATGATCCCGCCTTCGCGGGCGTAGTGGTTGTCGCCGTGGCTCGTGGCGCCCACCACCCAGACCCGCACCTCGCTGCTGGAGTTGCCGCCCAGCACCGGCCGGTTGTTGATCAGCGCGACCGTCCGGCCGAGGCGGGCGGCGGCGATGGCTGCGCACACACCCGCCAGACCACCGCCCACCACTGTGATGTCGTGTCCGGCGTGTTCAACACGCATGGTGATGAGCCTCCGTCGGTGTCACTTGAGCCCCGTGCGGCTCAGTGCGGACAGGAACTGGCGCTGGAACACGAGGAACACGATGATCATCGGTACGACCGAGGAGGTGGCCGCGGCCATCGACAGGCCACCGGCGAGGCCGCCGTCGCCGTCGACGAAACGGGTCAGGCCGACGGGAAGCGTGTAGTTCTCGTCGGTGGACAGCATGATCAGCGGCGTCTCGTAGCTGTTCCACGACCAGACGAAGCCGAGAATCGCCAGTGCCGCGAGGACGGGCTTCGCCATCGGCAGGTAGATACGCCAGTAGATCGACCACTCGCCGGCACCGTCGATGCGTGCGGCCTCGGCCAGTTCCCCGGGTACGGCGGAGAAGTGCTGGCGCATCAGGAAGGTGCCGAAGACGGTGAACATGCTCGGCAGGATCAGCGCCCACAGGGTGTCGTACAGGCCGACGGCCTGGAAGAACATGAACCGGGGCACGAGCAGCAACTGGGTCGGCACGATCGAGGTCGCGATGTAGAGCAGGAAGAGGCGGTCGCGACCCTTGAACCGCATCCGGGCGAAGGCGTACCCGGCCAGGGAGGACGTGAACAGCTCGCCGGCGACGGCGACCGTCGCCACGATCAGGGAGTTGGCGAAGTAGCGCAGCAGGGGTGGGTCGCCGGCCCACACGTCCGCGTAGTTGACCCACCGGACCGGGTCGGGAATCCACGTCACCGGAAGCGTGAACACGTCGATGTTGCGTTTGAGCGAAGCCGAGATCATCCACACCAGCGGAAGGGCGAAGAGCACGGCGATCGCCCACATGACGACGCTCAGCAACCAGGTGCGCAGGGTCCGGTCTGTACGGCTGCGGGTCATGTGTAGAGCCCCCGTCCCTTCTGGAACCGCCACAGCAGCAGCGTCAGCAGCAGTACCGCGGCGAACGTGACGACGCCGATCGCCGCGGCGTAGCCGAACTTGTAGGCCTGGAATCCGGACTGGTACATGTAGTAGGCCAGCACGGTGGTGGACTCCCCCGGGCCGCCGCCGGTCAGGAAGGCGATCAACCCGAACCCCTGCGACGTGCCGATGAACGACGTGATCGCCAGGAAGACGGTGGTCGGCATGAGGCTCGGCCACGTGATGGTGCGGAACCGGCGCCACGCGCCGGCGCCGTCGATCATCGCCGCCTCGTGCAGGTCCTGGGGCAGTTCCTGGAGAGCGGCCAGGTAGATCACTGCTTGGTAGCCCATGCCGGCCCACACCTGGATGAGCACGAGGGCCGGCAGAGCCCAGTTCTCGGACACCAGCCAGGTCGGCGGCTCGGACAGACCCAGGAACCGCAGGGCCTGGTTGAGCAGCCCGGCGCTGGGGTTGAGCACGAGCAGCCAGACCATACCGATGGCGACCGTGTTGACCATGCTGGGCACGAAGAACACGACCCGCAACGCGGCCCGGCCGACCAGCGGTCGGTTGAGGGCCAGCGCGAGCAGCAGGCCGAACGCGATCGACAGCGGAACGCCGAGGCCGGCGAAGAACACCGTGCGGCCCAGGGCTTTCCAGAACTTGGGGTCGGCGAACAGTTCGGTGAAGTTGTCCAGGCCGACCCACTCGATCCCGCCCAGGCCGGACAGCACGTTCCAGCGGGTGAACGCGATGCCCAGCCCGGCCAGCATCGGACCGAGGGTGAAGGCGATCAGTCCGATGAGATTGGGGGCGATGAACACCCACGGCAACCAGGAACGGACCCCGGCGGGCCGGCGCTTCTTCTCCCGTACGACGGCCGGTACCGGTGACCGGGCCGACCCAACCAGAGTCTGCATGTGTCTCTAGGCCGCCTTTTTGATCGCGGCGTCGCACTGTTGCTTGGCGGTCCGGGCCCACTCGTCGAGGCTGATGTTCCCGAGCAGGACCCGCTGGTTGAGCCCGTTCACGATCGTGGAGACCTCCGCGTGTGCCGTCTGGATGGCGTCCACGGGGATCCGCGCGTCCGAGGTCAGCAGGTTGGTGACCAGCGACTGCTCGTCGAACAGCTTCGCGGCGTCGGGTCCGCCCAGATCGGCGGCCAGCTTGGCGGTGTCGCCCCCGGGCAGCGACGGGAGCCGGCCGCCGGGCACCATGTGGGCTGCGCCTTCGCCGAGCCAGAACTGCAGGAGCGTGAAGGCGGCGTCCTGGTGCTTGGACTTCTTGGTGATGGCCACGTTGTCGCCGTACGCACCGGTGTTCCAGAACTGCGCGCCCTTCTGCGGCGCCGGCATCGGCAGCAGAACGGTCTTGAAGTCGTGCGGATACTCCTTGGTGTCCTTGATGTAGCGCATGACGAACGGCTGGGAGATCCACATCGCGACCTTGCCCGTGAGGAACGGGGTCTGGGCGAACGCGTCCCACTTCTGGGCGACGATCTCGGTCATCGGGACGGCGGACTTCTCGGCCATCATGTCGAGCCGGAGCTGGAAGTTCTGCCGGAACGCCGGGTGGTCGAAGTTGGACTCGTGGCCGCCGGCCTTGTAGGTGAAGTCCGGGCCGAGCTGCTGGCGGGCAAGGTCCGGCGGGATGAGACATCCGTACACGCCGTTGCCGGACAGCTGTTTCGCGATCGCGCGGAAGTCGGCGGTCGTCCAGTCCGTGGGGACGGTGACGCCGGCCTTGTCGAGCAGGCTCTTGTTCGCCAGCACCGTCTCCACGCTGCGGCTGGCCGGGGCGGAGTACGCCTTACCGTCGAAGAAGTAGTTGCTGGCCGGATTCGCGCCGGGGGCGAAGACCTTCAACACCGGGTCACCGGCGAGCTGGTCGGTGAGGTCGGTGAGCAGACCCGCCTCGACGCGCTTGGCCAGGGCCGAGCGCGCGTACGACACGACCACGTCGATCTCGAGACCGCCCTGCAGCGCGGTGTCGAGCTTGAGGTTGCCCTGATCGTCGTTGACGAAACGGGTGTACTTGACCTTGATGTTCGGGTGCTTCGCGGTGAACGCGGCGAACAGGGCGTCGGGTCCGTTCTCCGCAGGCACTCCGCCCCAGACGTTGAGGGTCACCGTGCCGGTGTCACCGGACTCGTCCTTGCCGCAGGCCGCCAGGAGGGCGGCGGACCCCAGTCCGGCCGCGCCCGCGAGCAGGCGCCGGCGGCTGATCGTACGTGTCATGGCGTCACTTCCTGATCTGAGAATGGTGGCTGTCCGGGTGGGGACAGTGGATAGAGGTGCTCGGGGGTGAAGCCGAGCAGCCGCGTGGCCAGACCGGTGTCGATGGCGACGCTCCGCCCGGTCAGTCGCGTCCGCCGGGGCACCCCCGGTAGGTGTTCGTCCAGCAGCGCCTCCGTGTCGGTGGCGCTCAGGGTGTCCGGCGCGGCGACGAACACCGCGTGGAATCCGGTCACGGGGGCGGTGAGGGCCAACAGGCCGGCGCGGGCGGCGTCGCGGGTGTCCAGGTACGCCCACATCTCCTTGGCCCCCCACGACGGGTGTTCGACGTAGTTGCGGGCGTACTTCTCGAACTGATCGCCGGGACCGCCGAGCAGCGGCAGGCGCAGTGCGACGACGGTCATCCCGTGCCGGCGGGCCATCATGGCGCCGATCGCCTCGTCGGTCTGCTTCGACAGCGCGTACGGGTCGGCCACCTGCAGCGGCAGATCCTCGTCGATGGGCAGGTACGCCGGTGTCTGCGGGTGCGGCGACCAGGGCAGACCGGTCACCGACAGGCTGCTGGCGATGACGGCCCGGCGGACGCCCCGCTGAGCCGCCTCCTCCAGCACGGTGAACGTCGCCTGGGTGTTGGTGGTGAACACCTCGTGCGGTGTGCCGAGGGTGGGCGCGGGAATCGCCGCGCAGTGGAAGACGGCGTCGACCTCAGCGAGGGCGTCGCGTACCACGATGGGGTCCCCGGCGGATCCGGTCACCATCCGGTCCGCCCGGGTGTCGCCCGGGTCGTGCAGGTCGAGACCGGTGGTGGGGATGAGCTGGTCGGCGAAGAGCGTCAGGGCCGCCCGGCCCAGCCGCCCGGCCGCACCGGTGACCAGGATCCGCCGGGGCCCGCTCACGGCGCCATCACCTGCACCGGCCGGAACTCCGCGGTGTTCTTGGCCAGGACGATGCCGCCGCCCCACTGGATCCAGCCGGCCCGGCCGATGCCGTCGTCGTCATCGTTGACCACGAAGGACAGGGCGACCGGCGCGGAGGGCGGACCGCTGAGCCCGAGTGCGGACCAGGGCACCGACACGCGGTAGGAGGTGGTGGTCCCGTTCCGGACGATCGCCGCCGTCGCGCCCGGCGTCGCCCCGGCCACCCCGCCGGCCGGTGGCGTGAAGGTGTACACGGCCGGACCGGTGCCCAGCAGCGCCGCGCCGATCTCGACGCGTGCGGTCGACCGCCCCGGAAGGTCGGGGCTGACCGCCAGTTGGATGGAGTCGCCGTCCCACATACTGCCGGCCGTCTTCGTCTGGGCGTGGACGTTGTCGGTCACGTCGGCCGTCAACCACAGGGCGTCCGCGGTGCGGGTGAGCTTGACGGTGCCCGACAGGTCCGACGTGCCGCCGTAGGGAACCCGCCGGTAGTCGACCGCGCCGTCGGCCGCCAGATTCACGGGTACGACCGTGTTCTGTCCGTCGGCCTCGATCGGGTTGAAGCCGACGGTCCCACCGGCCCGGAACGCGCCCAACTGTGTCGTGTCGACGCGCACCGACATGTCGTACGACTTCCAGGGGACGATCCCCGCGACCGGTATGTCGACCGAGGTGACGGAGTTCGGCGGTACCGGGGCGACGCCGCTCACCGTGCCGCTCTGCGTCCCCACCGTCCACGCGATCTGTGCGACGTTCAGAGCCGTCGCCGACTTGTTGTTGGTGATCTTCACCCGCAGCGACCCACCGAGCGGCCCGACCGACGTCACGATCGGATCGACGGTCGCCACCACCGGATCGGTGATCATCGCGTCGTCGCGCAGCACCATCGACGCCGATCCGCCGGACCCGGCCCGCACGTGCACCGTTCGCGGGCCCTTCACCGTACTGCCGGGAACGGTGACGGTCTTCGTTCCCACCTGCCCGGCCGGCGCGTACACCGCGTAGGTGCTGTCCTCGATCTGGAAGTTGGTCCACGTGCCCCCACCGCCGTGGGTCCGGTCCACCTTCAGCGTCACCGGGATGTCGTCGCCGACCGCGACCGTGTCCGGAACCGAGACGGAGTAGACCTTCGGGTTGCTCACCGCGAGGGCCGTCGGCTTGCCCCTGGTGAAGACCGGGTGCTCGGTCAGGTCCAGCGTCACCTTGCCCTGTAGGGGTTCCAGGGTGTTCGACCGGCCGTAGGCGTTGGTGACCGTGACGGGGGTGGTGGTGCTCAGCTCCACCTGGGTCGGTGTGGTCGCCCACATCACCCGGACCGGCGTCTTGCCGGCCCCGCCAGCGAACTCGTACGAGTAGACACCCGAGCCCAGGTTGTCGGCGGTACGGAAATCAAGACCGGCGAGCTGGCGGATCAGCACCGACTGCGTGACCAGCGCCGGCTTCGGGGCGTAGGCGTTCATCCCCAGGTACCCGGGACGGCGCATCACGCCGAAGTTGTACTCCTGGTTCGACGCGGTCGTGCCGTCGTTGAGGAAGTCGTACCAGTAGTAGCGGCTGGCCCCGTTGGCCACGGCCAGGCTCGCCGTGCGGACCAGGTAGTCGCCCTGCTGCAGTTCGGTGACGCCACCGCTGGTGTGGGTCGGGTATCCGTTCTCGGTGATGTCGATCGGCATGTCACGACCGTTGTTGTAGCGGCGGATCAGGTCTTTGAACGTCGGGATCATGGTCACACCGCGGACCTCCGGCGGTGCCGGGAATCCGTAGAGGTGCGCGCTGAAGCGGTCCATGTACTGCAGGCCGCCGATCTGGAACAGCTCCTCCCACCACGCGGGTCCGCCGCCGGCCGGCGCGACGACCTCGGCCTGCGGGTGGTCGGCCTTGACCTTGGCGTAGGTCTTCTGCAACAGAGGCAGGTAGCACTCCGGGGTACGACCGCACAGGCCGTTGTTGAAGCCCCCGTCGAACTCGTTGTACACCTCGATCTTGTTGGTACCGGAGAGGGTGAGCATCGCCGAGGCGTAGGCGGCGAAGGCGGCGTGGCCCTCCGGCGTGCTCGGTGTCTTTCCGCCGTCGTAGAGCGGATTGGCGAACGCCGCGACCAGCAGAGGCTCCATGCCGTTGGCGGCCAGCCCGTTGAGGAACGGGGCTCCGTAGGTGGGCATGGTGTAGGTGCCGGCGGTCTTCTCCACGTGCTGCCAGGAAAGGGCGTCGCGGACGTGGGTGTAACCGACCTTCGCCATCGTGGGAATGAGACTGGCCGGGTCGCTCTGGGAGAAGTGGGTCCCGACTCCCCACGGCGCCCCGGGTCTGCGGGCGTCGGCGGGAAGCGCGTCCAGCAGCGCCACCGGCGTGTACTTGGTGACCGGGAGTCCCCCCACCTCGGCCGTGACGCCGAGGGTGTAGTAGCCGGGCTTGACCGTGGCGAGGTTGACCGTCGCCGTGCCACCGGACACCGCGGCCGTGCCGCTGCCCGCCGGCACGCCCTGCTCGTCGGCGACCGCCCAGCTCACGCTGGCCGCGCTGGAGGTCACCGGGATGGTCCGCGGCTCGGATCCACTGAAGACCAGGTTCGTCGCGGTGATCCGCACCGCCTCGGCCGTGCTGAAGCTGACCGAGACGTCGGAGACGCACAGGTCGGTCGCCGACCGCCCGAGCCGGCTGTCCCAGGAGGCGATGCGGAAGTCGGCGCCGGACGGCAGATCGCCCTTGAACTCGGCGTCGGCTAACTGGAAGACGTAGGAACGCCAGACGTTCCCGCCGGTCAGCGGGACGGCGTCGCCGGCCCGGTTCTGCCCCGTGCCGTCGTACTGGATCGTGAAGTGTCCGGGGCCGGCGTCGAAGTAGCTGACCTTGACGAACGCGTACCCGGTGGTGGCCGGCTGTCGGGCGGCGTCGACCCGGAAGTACAGGAAGTCATTGGCGATCGGCGTCTGCGTGGTGGTCCAGCAGGGACGGCCGCCCCGCTCGGTGGCCGCCGCGGAGATCTGGCCGGAGGCGTCGCCGGGATTGCCGGCCATCCCGTTCCACTGTGGAGGAGCCGAAAGCACCGCGGACGCCGCGGCGGCGTCGGCGAACGCTGGAGGCGCGACGCCGATCATGGGTAGACCGATGAGAACGGCCAGTCCGGCCGCGACGTGCGTCCGCCACCTGTGGCGGCGCACGTTCGAGGGTCGTGTCAAGTTCGTCACCTCTCGGCTCAGCCACGGTCCGCTCGTTGGCGCATCGTCGTCCCGTGACTTGGGCGCGTGGCGAGCCGACCGGCTCGCCACGGTTCGCAGCATGTGGCGCCTTTCCGTCCATGGCGGCAAGCCGCCGGGACCCACCCCGTGATGTGAGAAACCGACCCGGGCAGCACTCATCGCGCCTGGTCTAGCAGGGTCGACTGCGGCGACCAGGCGGGATCGTTGGTCAAGTGCGGCGAGCGTAATGGTGCAGTAATAGCACCGTCAAGACACTCCATCGAAACGTACGCGACACGATCCCGTAGCGTCCGCGCTCGGAGTGATGCTATAAATGCAACATGCTGCCGTCTCAGCCGAACAAGTCGCTCCAGGATGGGCTCGACTGCCTGCAGTTGCTGGCCAGCTCCGCTGAGGCCCTCGGCTCACGCGAGGTGGCACGGCGGCTCGGGCTGGAGCCCTCTCGCGCGAACCGGCTGCTCAAGACCCTCGCGCACATCCGGCTGATCGAACAGGACGAACGGCGCCGCTATCGTCCCGGCCCGGGAATCCACGCCCTGGCCGCGCAGAGCCTCTTCGGATCGGGCCTGATCCGCCGCGCGCTCGGGCCGCTCGGCGAGCTGCACGTCCACGGTCACACGGTGGCCATGGGCGTGCTCTGGCGCGACCAGATGTCGTACCTGTACCACGCCGACCCGGGCATGGACACCAGCACGGCCCTCGGCCGGATCGGCCTGTTCCCGGTCGCCCGGTCCGGGCTCGGAATGGCCCTACTGGCCTCCCAGGACGACGAGAACGTCCGCGCCACGTGGGCCGCCAGCGCGAACGACATCCCGGTCGAGCAGGTGCTCACCGACCTTGCGGAGATCCGCGAAGCCGGTTTCGCCCTGCGCTCCGGCAAGACCGAACGCACCGTCGCCGTCACCGTCGGCTCGGCGCCGTACGCCGCGATCGGCATGTCCGGCCACTTCCCGGACGCGCACCTACCTGAACTCGTCAGCGCACTGCGCCACGCGGCGGAGAAGATAGACAAGAAGGGCTGAGGCGGGGCAGAAACAAGATGCCCGTTACCGGAGATCCGGTAACGGGCCATTGAACTGCGCAAAGAGGTGGTGGGCGATACTGGGTTTGAACCAGTGACCTCTTCCGTGTCAAGGAAGCGCGCTCCCACTGCGCCAATCGCCCATGGTGCCCGCTCGAACCGGCAGTCAGGCCCGTCGAGACGGATCGCGAGCGGACGACGGGATTCGAACCCGCGACCCTCACCTTGGCAAGGTGATGCGCTACCAGCTGCGCTACGTCCGCACGTCCCCGGCTACCGCCGGCGACGGAGCAAACTCTACCCGATGCCAAGATCGGCCGCCGCGCCGCCCTCGGGCGACCGCGATTGCGCTGCTCGACTGCGGGGTACTGATGAACCTCGACAGCACACCACACCCCCTAAGGAGGCTGTCGTGGGTATCGGCACCAGCATCTTCCTGATCGCGCTCGGCGCGATTCTCACCTTCGCCCTCGACGCGAGCGTCGGCGGCATCAACCTCGACGTGGTCGGCTGGATCCTGATGGGCGCCGGCGTCCTCGGCCTGATCATGACGGCGTTGATCTTCCAGCGCCGCCGTGCCGCGGTCGTGACCACCACCGAGCAGCCGGTCGAGTACCGCCGGGTCGAGGAGCGGCGGGACATCGCCCCACCGCTGTGAAGGGTTCGGGTGAAACGGGCCGGCGACCTCCGAGGATGCCGGCCCGTTCACGTTGCTCTGGTGAGGCCCGGCACGCGCCCGCGTTATCCGGCTGTTGACCTTCTGACCGACCGACGGCGGATCCTCGTTCCCCGGTCCAGAAAAGCCGCCCGGGGGCATGGTCAACGAAGCCGCCGGTTGCGAGACTGCTGGGAATGTCCACCACACCGCTGTCCCTGCCGCAGCCGTCCGCGCGGGCGACCGAGTTCGGTCGGGACGCGCTCATCGTCTGCGAGAACCTGGTACGGATCTACCAGACCGGTTCGATCGAGGTGCAGGCACTTCAGGGACTGGACCTGGCCGTGGAGAGCGGTGAGATGGTCGCCGTGGTCGGCGCCTCCGGATCAGGCAAGTCGACGCTGCTGTCGATCCTGGCCGGCATCGACGCCCCCACCGCCGGACGGGTCCGGGTCGACACGTGGAACCTGCTGGCGATGTCCCGCGCGGACCGGGTGGAGTACCGGCGGCACACCGTCGGTTTCGTCCGGCAGCAGACGGCGAGCAACCTCATCCCGTACCTGACCGCGCGGGAGATGGTGGACCTGCCGATGACGGCGGCCCGTACCGCGAAGAAGGAACGGCAGGAGCGCGCGGCCGACCTGCTGGACAGCCTCGGCGTCGCCGACTGCGCCGACCGCCGCCCCGGCCAACTCTCCGGTGGGCAGCAGATGCGGGTCGCGATCGCGGTGGCCCTGGCCAACCAGCCACGGGTCCTGCTCGCCGACGAGCCGACCGGCGAGTTGGACGCCGCCACGTCCGCCGAGGTCTTCGGCGTACTGCGCGACGTCAACCGACGCTACGGCGTCACCGTCGTCGTGGTCACCCACGACCCGGCGGTCAGCGGCCAGGTCGAACGGACCGTCGCGATCCGCGACGGTCGCACCAGCAGCGAGGTGCTGCGCCGCACCACCACCAACGCGGAGGGCGACACCCACATGACCGCCGAGGAGTACGCCGTGATGGACCGGGCCGGGCGGGTCCAGGTGCCCCGCGAATTCCGCCAGGCGCTGGCGCTGACCCGACGGGTCCGGCTGGCCCTGGAACCCGACCAGATCACGATCCGCTCCGACTCGCGCAGCGGCGAATGAGCGAGCCGCTGCTGCGGGTTCGGGACGTGCACCGGAGCTTCCGCGCCGGGCCGACCGTCGTGCACGCCCTGCGCGGTGTGTCGTTCGAGGTCGCCGCCGGTTCCATGGTGGCGCTCGTCGGCCGGTCCGGCTCGGGCAAGACCACCCTGCTCAACGTCATCGGCGGCCTGGACCGCCCCGACGCCGGCACCGTGCACGTCGACGGCACCGACGTCACCACGCTCGACGAGGACGGCCTGTCCCGGCTGCGGCGCGAGAAGGTGTCGTACGTCTTCCAGAACTTCGGGTTGATCCCCGTGCTGTCGGCCGCGGAGAACGTCGCCGCGCCACTGCGGCTGGCCCGCGTCGCCCCGGCCGAGCGCGAGCGTCGGGTCGAGTTGCTGCTGGAACTGGTCGGCCTGGCCGACCACGCCCAGCAACGGCCGGCCGAGATGTCCGGCGGCCAGCAGCAACGGGTGGCGATCGCCCGCGCGCTGGCCGCCTCGCCCCGGCTCCTGCTCGCCGACGAGCCGACCGGCCAACTGGACGCCGAGACGGGCCTGTCGGTGATGGCCCTGCTGCGCGGGGTGGCGGAGTCCGAGGGCGTCACGGTGCTCGTGTCGACGCACGACGCGGTGATGATGGCCCTGGCCGACCGGGTGATCCGCATTCACGACGGGCACCTCGACGAACAGGCGGCCGAGCAGGCGTACGAGCCCGTGCCGGACGCCGGGTGACACGGCGATGCTGAGGCTCATCCGCCGCCGCGCCCGCGCGCAGTGGCCGCTGCTCGCGGCCCTCCTCGGGGTCGTCACGATCGGCGCGACCCTGCTGGGCACCTGCACGCTGCTGGTCACCCGCACCGCCGAGCGGGCCCTGGAGGTCGCCCTGGCCCGCGCCGCTCCCGCCGCCGTCGACGCGACCGTCTACACCGGCGCCGTCGACGGCGCCGACGCGTCGTCCGTCCTCGCCGACACCCGCGCCGGAGTGACCTCCGCGCTGGCGCCGTTCCCGCTCACCACCACCGCGCGGGCGTCGACGGTGCTGCGGGCACTACCGCCCGCGCTCGCCCCGGGCACCACCGTCGGCCCACAGGCGTACCTGTCGGGGCTCGACGACCTGCCGGCCCGGGCCGAGCTGGTCACCGGACGCTGGCCCCAGCGCCCCGGCGACGCGGTGCTCCTGGAGTCCACCGCCCACCTGCTCGGCCTCGCACCCGGTAGCCGGGTGCACCTCGGCGCCGAACTGGCCCACCCGCCCGTCCCGGCCATCGACGTGACCGTCGTCGGTGTCGTACGCCCGCTGTCCGGGCGCGGTTGGGACCGCGACCCGCTGGCCGCGGCCGGGTCCGCCACCGGCTACCGGGACGGTCGCTTCCTGCAACCGGTCAACGCCTACGGCCCGTTCCTCGTCGACCTCGCCGACCTGGTCACCACCGGCGCCACCGTCGACCGCCTGGAGGTCACCGCCCATCCGGACCTGAGCCACGCCAACCGCCGGGACCTGGAGACCTTGGCCGGGGCCGTCGACAGTGCCGACCGACGGCTGGCCAGCGCCCTCGGCGACCGCGTCCAGATGGCCCGCGTCGCCACCGACCTGTCGCTGACCCTGCGGTCGGCCGACGACCAACGGCACGTGACCGCCGCCGTCGTGCTCGCGATCGCCGTCCTCGGCGGTGTCCTGGCCGCGACGGCGCTCGTGCTCGCCGGCCGTCTGACCGCCGGCATCCGCGCCGACGAGACCGCCCTGCGTTCCGCCCTGGGCACCAGCCGTCGTCAACTCGCCGCCACCGCGACCCTCGAGGCCGGGCTCGTCGCGGCCCTCGCCATCGCGCTCGCGATACCGGCCTCGTCGGCCCTGCACGCCGGCCTGACCCACCTGCCGCCGCTGGACGGCGCCGGCCTGAGCGTCCGGCCGGCCGTCACCGGCGTCCAGGTGCTCGCGGTCGCCGGGGGCACGCTGATGCTCGCCGCCGTCCTCACCGTCCTGGCGATCCGTCCCGTCCCGGCGGCCGGCGAGCGGCGCACCCGCCGCGAGCTGCTGGCCCGCTCCGGCGCCGACCTGCTGCTCGCGGTGTTCGCCGCCGTCGGATGGTGGCAGCTGTACGCGCAGCCCACCGCCGCCAGCTCGCGCGCCGACGCGGTCCGGGTGCTCGCGCCGGCCCTGCTGCTCACCGCCGGCGCCGCCCTGGCGCTCCGGGTGGTGCTGCCCGCCCTGCGCGGCGCCGACCGCCTGGCCTACCGCGCCCGTGGGCTGGCGCTTCCGCTGGCGGTCGCCGAGAGCGCCCGCCGGCCCCAGGCGGTCGCCGCCGGCCTGCTCGTCGGGCTGGCCTGCGCGGCCGGAACCTTCGGCCTGGCCTTCGACGCCACCTGGCACCAGTCGCAGCGCGACCAGGCCGCGCTCTCGGTCGGCACCGACCTGGCGCTCACCCTCAACACGTCGCCCTCAGCCGGCGAGGGCGCGCTCGTCAGCGCGGCCACCGCGGGGGCGGTGAGTCCGGTCCTCGACCGTGGTATCGCCGTCGGTCAGTGGCTCGGGACCTCCGGCGAAGCGCCACGCCTGGTCGCCGTGGACACCACCCGCGCCGACGCGCTGCTGCGCGGGCGGCTGGACAACGACCGCGAGTGGGCGGACGTGGGTGCCGCGCTGGCACCACCAACCCGGATCACCGGTCTCGCCGTCCTGGCCGGCGCACCGCTCGTACTCAGCGGAACGGCGGCCGGCGACACCCCGCTCACCGTGACGCCCCGGCTGCTGCTGCAGGACGTCACCGGCCTCCGCACGTCCTGCACCGGTCCCGCCGTACCGCTCGACGGCCGCGAGGTGCGGCTTCCCGCCTGCGCGACGGCCGACGGGCTGCGCCTCGTCGCAGTCGCCCTACCGGTCGCCGTCGACTTCGGCGACGAACCCGTAGCCGGCGGACCCGTGGCCGTAGCCGTCACGCTGACCGTGCCGGCGGCGGCGTCCACCGACGGATCGGACTGGACCGCCACGTCCGCCCCACCGGTACCGAGCAAGCTGAGCGACCTGAACGTCCGGCTGTCCCCCACACCGACCGGAACCGCGCTGCGGATGGCCGCGACCGTCGAGCTCGACGGCGCCGACGACGCCGCCCGGACCCTCGTCGCCAGCGCCTTCCCGGACCCCGGTGAGGTGCCGGTCGCCGTCTCCGCCCGCTTCGCCAGCGAGGTCGGCGTCCACCCCGGCAGCAAGCTCAGCGTCACGGTCGGCACCACGCCCGTCCCGGTCGTCGTCTCCGAGGTCGTGCCGGCCGTACCGTCCGCCCCCGGGGCCGTCGCCCTCCTGGCCGATCTGGACGCGCTGTCCCGCGCGCGTGTGCTCGCCGGTGACCTCACGTTCCCCGTGGACGCCTGGTGGGTCGGCCATCCGGCCGGCCCCGACGCGGCCGAGCGGGCCACCGCCCTGCACCTGGGCACCGTCGCGACCCGCGAGGTGGAGACCGCCCGCCTCCTGGGCGGCCCGCTGCGCGCCGGGTTGCCGGGCGCGCTCCGGCTCGTCGTACCGGCCGCGGCCCTGCTGCTGCTCGCCGGCGTCGTCCTGCACGTCACCTGCGACCTTCAGCTCCGTGCCGTCGAGGTGGCGCGGTTGCGCGGTCTGGGGATGTCCCGGCGCGGCATCCGGACCGTGCTGCTCGGCCAGCACGCCGGCGTACTGCTGCCGCTGCTCGCGGCGGGCGCGGCCATCGGCGCGCTCGCCACCCGCCTCGTCGCTCCCCTGCTCGTACGCTCCGACACCGGCGCCGCGCCCGTCCCGGCCGCCCAGCCACACTGGCCGTGGCCGGCCGAGGCCGCGCTGCTCGCCGTACTGCTGGCCGGATGTCTGCTGGCCGTCGCCATCGTGGTCGGCATCCAGGTCCGCCGGGCCGACGCCGCGCACCTGCGGGTGGCGCCGTGAAGCAGTTGACCCGCCGGTTCCCGGCGCCGCACTGGCCCAGCGTCCGTGGCCGTGGCCGGGCCGACGCCGGCCCGCTGCTGCTCTCGGCAGCCGTCATCGCGGCTGTCGCGCTGCTCGCCGGGGCCGTACCGGTGCTGCTCGGCGCGGCCGCCGACGACACCGTCCAGGACAGCGTCCGCCGCGCCACCAACGACGCGAACGTCCTCGCACACGCCGACTGGGAACGCGACGACGGTCCGACGGGTGGGCGGGTGCGGATGGCCGAGCTCGCCAAGGAGGTCGACGACTTCCGCGTCCGGGCGACGTACGCGCTCGGGCCCGACCTGGACGCCGCGCTGCTCCCGCCCATCGCCGTCGTCGACGGCCCGGTCCTGAGCATCACCGACGGCACCGCGCCGCGTACCTTCCAGTTCACCTACCTGGCCGGTGACGCCGGCGGCCCGCAGGTGACCTGGATCGCCGGAAACGCGCCCGCCGGGGCCGTCCCCGACGGGTTCGTCGAAGCCCCCTACCAGGGACCGCCCTGGCCGGTGCAGATCGGCATCTCCGAGGCGGACGCCGCCGCCCTCGATGTCCGCCCCGGCGACCGGATCCCGGCCAAGGACAACCGGGGGCGGGACAAGGACCTGCGGATCAGCGGGATCTACCGACCCACGGACACCGCCGACCCCGCATGGCGACTCGCCCCGGCGCTCCTGCGCCCCGTACCCGGCGCCGACGGTGTGGGGATCACCCGGTTCGCCGGTCTGCTGTCGCGCGACTCGCTGCCGGACGCCCGTCTCGCCGTCGACGAGGACCAACTGCGGCGCGCCATCCACTTCGCCCCCGACCCCGACGCGCTCACCTGGGCTTCCAGCGCGGCCCTGGTCGACCAGGTGGTCACGCTCAAGGCGGCTTCCGGCTCGTCGGGCGCCCGGGACGACTCCCTGAAGTGGGAGTCGCAGCTCGACGCCACCCTGCGCGCGACCCGCGCCCGGGTCAGCGCCGTACGGGCGCAGGCGGCCGTGTTGCTCACCGGCGTGCTGACCGCCACGGTCCTGGTCCTGTTGCTCGCCGCCGACCTGCTGGTCCGCCGCCGAACCCTGGCGCTGAGCGCCGCCCGGCAGCGCGGGGCGGCGTTACCCGACCTCGGCGCGGAACTGGCCATCGAGTCCACAGTGGTGTCCCTGTCCGCCGCTGCGGTCGGGCTCGCGCTCGCCCGCGTGGTGGCACCCGGCGTCTCGTGGAGCTGGGCCGTTCCCGTGGTCCTGGCCGGTGCTGTCGCCGGGCCGGCGTTCGGCACCCTCGCCGCCGGCCGCGCCAGCCGAGATCGACGTCAGCCGGCCAACCCGTCCGCTCGGCGCTGGGTCCGGGCCACCGGGCAGCTGCGCCGCGCCGTCGTGGAGGCCGCTGTCCTGATCGCCGCAGTCGCCGCCCTGGTCACACTGCACCAGCGCGGGCTCCTGCCCGTCACCGCCGACGGCGGCACCGGTGCGCTGACCGGCGACGTGAGCCTGCCGGTCAGCGCCGTCGCCCTGGGCGCGCTCGTGGGCGCGCTCGTGGTGATCCGACTGCTCCCCCTGGGCGCGCGGTTCGCGCTCCGCCAGGCCCTGCGCTCGCGCCGCCCGCTGGCCGTCTTCGGTGCCGCCCGGGCGGTCACGACGGCAGGACGCGCGCTGCCGCTGCTGGTGCTGGTGAGCGCCACGGCGCTCGCGTCGTTCGCGCTCATCCTCGGATCGACCGTCGCCCGAGGGCTCGCCGACGGCGCGTGGAGCGTCGTCGGCGCCGACGCCCGCCTCGACGTCGCCGCGGACGCCAAGGCCGCCACGCCCGCCATCGCCGAGCAGATCGCCGCCGCTCCGGGGGTCGGACAGGTCGTCGTCGCGCAGGTCACCGACTCGGCGCGCGTCTTCACGGACTCGACACCGTTCGCCCCGCGCCTGGTCATCGTGGACGCCGAAGCGTTCCAGCGCCTGTTGGCCACCACCCCACTGCCCGACGCGCCCGCGCTGGCCCGCCTCACGACGCCTGGCCCCGGCCCCGGCCCTGGAGAGGTTCCCGCGCTGGTCCGATCGAGCGACGGCGAGCTGCCGGTCGGCACGCGCCTGCAGCTACCCCGGGCCGACGCCCCGGCCATCCACCTCGCCGTGGTCGGTACCGCGCCCCCGGTCGGCGGCGCCGCCGACGTCGTGCTCGTGGACGCCGCGGCTCTCGCCAATGCCGGCCTGCCCGCCGTTCCGAACACGGTCTGGGTGACCGGCCCCGGCGCGGCGCAGGCGGTGTCGAACAGCGGCGTCGCCGCCGATGTCGTGTCGCGCGCCGACGTCCTGCGGACGCAGCGAGCGGCTCCGCTGACCGCGGGGCTCCTCCGGCTGGCGTGGGCCGCCGCCGCGGTGCTGCTGGCGCTGGGGCTCCTCGGCCTGGCGCTCGCCGCCGCCGCCGGGGCGTCCGAACGGTGGCAGACCCTGACCCGGCTGCGGACCCTCGGGCTGCGGCCGCGCGACGCCCGCTGGGTCGCCGCCGGAGAGCTACTGCCGCCGGTCGCGGTCGTCGCGGTGTGCGGTCCGCTCCTCGGGGCCCTGCTCGCACGCGTGACGTTCGGCCCTCTCGACCTGCGGCTGCTCACCGGCCAGGCCGACGACCCGGCGGCGATCCTGCCGTGGTGGCTGCTCGCCCTGCTGGGCACGGCGCTGCTGGCGGCGGCCGCCACCGTCGTACCCGTCGAGTCGGCGCTGCGACGACGCGACCGGTTGAGCGAGGTGCTCCGCGCCGGCGAGTAGGTCTGTTTCGCGTGAGGGCGGGCCCGACCTCACGCGAAACAGCGTTGAGGCCCGTCACCGGATCCGGTGACGGGCCTCAACGCTCACGTCGTACAGCTGGTGGGCGATACTGGGTTTGAACCAGTGACCTCTTCCGTGTCAAGGAAGCGCGCTCCCACTGCGCCAATCGCCCGTGCTCCTTGCCGAGGTGGGGACGGGATTTGAACCCGCGTACACGGCTTTGCAGGCCGTTGCCTCGCCTCTCGGCCACCCCACCGAGGTTGCCCCCGTCATGCGTGGCGGCAGCTCCGAGCGGACGACGGGATTCGAACCCGCGACCCTCACCTTGGCAAGGTGATGCGCTACCAGCTGCGCTACGTCCGCACGCCCCCGGCTTTCCCGGGTGACGGATGAGAACTTTAGCCGAGCCGGCGAACGACTGCCAAATCGGGGTCCGTGTCGGCGCGTCCCATCCCGCCCGGTCCGACGCCGACCGGGGAGATGGCCACCACTGGCGGCGGGCTTCCTAGTCAGCTGACCTGATGTCTCAATTGACCCTCGGCCGTCACACTCCGGCATCATCCCGACGGTTGGCGCCGGCGCGGCGGATGGCCGGCGGAGCACTTCGACGGCTCGCCGCCCACCTCGCCGAACTCCACCAGGAGAACGAGCCACGACACCCCCGGAAAGTGTCCAACTTCCGACTCTTACCCCACGAATCGGACGGTAGCGGTAACTGTTCGTGTTCGGGTGGATGGGCTACGGTAACGGTCGTGACGAGACGTGCGGCCGAGATCCGCCTGGATGCCCTGCTGCGCACGGCCTGCGACGTGATCGTGGAGCGCGGTCTGGCCAACACACGAACGGCCGACGTGGCGCAGGCCGCCGGGGTGAGCCAGGCACTGGTCTTCTACCACTTTGCCACGAAGGATCGGCTGCTCGCGCAGGCCTTCGCGTACGCCGTCGAGCAGGATCTGGCCCGACTGGACTCGGTCACCCGCTCCTCCGCGCCACCGCTGACGAAGCTCCGCCGGATCCTCAAGCTCTACACCCCGGCCGGCCGGGCGACCTCCTGGTCGATGTGGATCGACGGCTGGTCCGAGTCGCTGCGTACCCCCGAGCTCGAGAAGGTGTCCCGCCGCCTCGACCTACGGTGGCGACAGGATCTCGCCGCCGTGATCTCCACCGGGGTCGCCGACGGCACCTTCCAGTGCGCCGACCCGGACGGGGCGGCCTGGCGGATCAGCGCGGTGATGGACGGCCTCGCCGTGCAGCTCGCGGTGCACGACCGGGTCATCTCCCGGCGACAGTTCGGGGAGTGGGTACGCCTGGTCACCGCCCGCGAGCTGGGTCTGGACCCGACCGACCTGGACTGAGCGGCCGACCGCGCCATACGCCAGGCCGGGCAAAACGGCTCGGGCCGGCGTGCCGAACGGAACAATCGACGGCATGGATCTGCTGGACGCGTACCGCCGGAGCCTGGCCGAGTTTGTCGACCGGGTGGACCAGATCGGGCCCGATCAGTGGTCCGAGGAGACACCCTGCCCCGACTGGGACGTCCGGACCCTGGTCAACCACGTGGTCGGCGAGGACCGGTGGAGCGTCCCACTGCTCGCCGGTCGCACCATCGACGAGGTCGGCGGTCGCTTCGACGGGGACCAGCTCGGCGCCGACCCGCTCACGACGGCCCGGGAGGCGGCCGCGCAGGCCGAGATCGCCGTCACCCACCCCGGCACGATCGACCGCACCGTGCACCTGTCGGCCGGCCCGACCCCGGCCGCCGAGTACGTCCAACAGCTCCTCGCCGAACACCTGATCCACGGCTGGGACCTGGCGGTGGCGATCGGCGCCGACCCACGGTTCGACCCGGACGCGGTGCACGTGTGCGCCCAGTGGTTCGCCGGCCGGGTCGACGACTACCGACGCGACAAGCTGGTCCGGGACTCGGCGCGGGTGCCCGCCGACGCCGACGAGCAGGATCACCTGCTGGCCGCCTTCGGCCGCGACCCCGACTGGGCGCCCGGCGACTGACGCGACCCCGACCGCGCGCCTGGCGACTGACGCGACCTGACCTGGGCGCCCGGCGGCCGGGCCGTCACGGTCGGGGTCCGGTGTTGGCCAGCGCCCGGTCGCCGCCGTAGTGGGCGAGCACCCGGTGGTCCATCACCCGTCGCCAGAGCGGTGGGAGCAGCGCCACGACCACCATCGTCGCGTACCCGGCGGGCAGCTGCGGTGAGGTGTCGCAGCTGCGCAGCGTCTGGTAGCGGCGCAACGGGTTCGCGTGGTGGTCGCTGTGTCGTTGAAGCTGGAAGAGGAAGACGTTGGTGACCGTGCGGTCGCTGTTCCAACTGTGCCGGGCGTCGACCTTCTCGTAACGCCCGGTCGCGGTGCGTTGCCGGGCCAGCCCGTAGTGCTCCAGGTAGTTGACGACCTCGAGCAGCGAGGAGCCGACCACCGCCTGCAGGGCCAGGAAGGGCAGCACCGCCGGGCCGAAGAGCACGGCGAGCGCCGCGTACAGCGCCACGGTCATCGCCCAGGCGTTGAGCACGTCGTTGCGGTACGTCCAGGGGGTCCGGCCGCGAAGGCGGAACCGGCTGGCCTCCAACCGCCAGGCCGAGCGGAGGCTGCCGAGGACGGTACGCGGCCAGAACGCCCAGATGCTCTCCCCCAGTCGGGAGCTGGCCGGATCCTCCGGGGTGGCGACCCGTACGTGGTGGCCACGGTTGTGCTCAACGTGGAAGTGCCCGTACGCGGCGGGCGCGAGTGCCACCTTGGACAGCCACCGCTCCACCCGCTCGCGTTTGTGGCCCAGTTCGTGGGCGGTGTTGATGGCGATGCCGTCGACCACTCCGACGGTGGCGACCAGGCCGGCGGCACCGATAACCGAGAGGTTGTCGCGGGTCCACACCGCGCAGCAGACCACCAGGGCGGCGTACTGCGCCGGCAGGTAGAGGTAGGTCAGCCAGCGGTAGTAGCCGTCGGCGGCCAGCCGGGGCACGGCCTCCTCGGGAGGGTTGCGCCGGTCCTCGCCGATGAGCAGGTCGATCACCGGGATCAGCCCGAACACGACGACCGGGGTGAGCCACCACGCCCAGGCGCCGCCGGTGCTCCGCCACAGCGCGAGGCCGGCGAAGGGTAGCGCCGGCACCAGCAGCGCGAGCGGCCAGAGGGGTTTGCGCCGGTCCCGCCAGGCGACGGGTCCGCCGGTCGGTGCGGTGTCGACGGTCATGGATCGACTGTGACACCCATCACTGCCTTTTACAAGATAGAGCATTTTGTAAAGTTGGCATATCTCGATCATTTGGCGAGCCGACCAGCCCGGGGCCTTGCCGCTTCCCCGGGCGGCTGATATCCACAGATGCGCATGCGTCACCGCGCATCGCCGGCCGGCGGCCGCCGGCCATCCCGCTCCCACAAGGAGGTCCCGTGCCACAACCGGAGTGGTCACCCCCGATGAGCCGGCGTCGACGCCGGCTCATCGCCGTCCTGGCGACGACGGCGACCCTCGCCGCGCTGCTACCCACCGGCACGAGCAACGCCGCACCCGCCGCCGCTCCCGCCGAGCGCACGTCCGGGCCGTTCGCCGAGGGGCACCAGCCCGCCGACCTCGACAACCGCACCGGTACGGCGGCACCCGACGCCCGCCAGCGCGGGCTGGCCCGCGCCGCAGACCCCGACGCGCGGTGGAACCGGCTCGGCACCCCCCAGGCGCTCGGCCCCGGTCGTACCCCCCTCGCCACCGGACTGCCCGCGGACCCGGAGGCCGCCGCGCGCGCCTACCTGGCCGCCAACCGCGACCTGTACGGCATGGACGCCGCGACGGTCGCCGACCTGGACCGGGTGCTGGTCCGGCCGATCGGCAGCGGTGCGGTGGTGACCCTGCGGCAACGCTTCGGCGACCTGCCGGCCGGTCACGACGGTCTGGTCACGCTCGCGGTCAGCGGCGGCTCGGTGCTCGCCGTCAACTCCTCCCTGGCCCGGGACACCCGCGCGCCCGCGCCCGCGACCCGCACCGCCGAGCAGGCGTACGCCGACGCGCTCGCCGACGCCGGGTTGAGCCCGACGGCCGTGGCCAGCCACACCGTGCGGGCCGTGGCCGTGCCCACCCCGCTGGACGGACCCCGGGCCGCCTACGAGGTGACCATGATCGGCGCGGACGCCGACCACCCGGCGGCGTTCACCAGCTACGTGGACGGCGGCACGGGCAAGGTGCTGGTCCGCGAGGACCTCGTCGACTTCGACTCGGACAACCCGAGCTGGGCGGTCTTCCCGGCCACCCCGCCCCGCGACCTCGCCGCCGGCCAGGACCCCCGGGTCCGCTGGTGCGGCGACCCGGCCCCCGACTGCCAGGCGGCGTTCCGTGACCCGGCCACCGGGCAGCCGTGGGACGTCGACGCGGCCACCGGCACACCCACCTTCACCTCGCGCGGCAACTCGGCCAACACCGTGCTCTCCTGGGGCAACAACACCCCGGTCGTGCCGGCCACACCCAGCGCGGAGCGCCGCTACGAGTACCCGTTCACCGACCAGTGGCACCAGGCGAGGTGCAACCCGGAGGTGTTCACGTCCACGCAGCGCAACGACGCGGACGCGGCGATCGCGAACCTGTTCGTCATGCACAACCGCATGCACGACTGGGCGTACCAGCTCGGCTTCACCGAGTCGGCGTGGAACCTCCAGGCGGTCAACCTCACCCCGTCCGGACTCGGCGGCGACGCCGAGCAGGGCCGCGCCCAGCAGGGCGCGCTGACCGGCAACCGCAACAACGCCAACCAGGGCACCCCGCGCGACGGTCTGCCGCCGACCACCAACATGTACCTGTGGCAGCCGCAGGCCGGTGGCCCGTACCCGCCGTGCGTGGACGGCGACTACGACATGACGGTGATTGGCCACGAGTACACCCACGCCATCACCAACCGGATGATCGCCGGCCCGGACAACGGGATCAGCGGCCACCAGGGCGGCGCGATGGGCGAGTCGTGGGGCGACCTGATGGCCGCGGAGTACCTCTACCAGAACGGCCTGCGCGCTCCCGGCGAGACGCCCTTCGTCACCGGCGGCTACGTGACCGGCAACCTGGTCAGCGGCATCCGCAACTACGACCTGAGCCGCAGCCCGCTGAACTACTCCGACATCGGCTACAACACCGCCGGCCCGGCCGTGCACGCCGACGGGGAGATCTGGGGCGCGACCAACTACCGGGTACGTGCCGCGCTGGTCAAGCGGTACGGCCTCGGCACCCCGCAGCGGCAGCGGGAGTGCGCGCAGGGCACGGTGCCCGCCGACAGGTGCCCGGGCAACCGGCGCTGGTCGCAACTCGTCTTCGACTCGTTCCTGCTGCAGGCGGCCAGCCAGGTCAGCATGCTGGACATGCGGGACAACATGCTCACCGCCGACCTGCTGCGCTTCGGCGGCGCGAACCAGGACCTGATCTGGGCCGAGTTCGCCCGCTCCGGGATGGGCCGGGACGCCGCCACCAACGGCGCCGCGGACACCGACCCGACGCCGAGCTTCGCCTCGCCACGGGGCGGCAACGCGACACTCACCCTGCGCCCCCGTGGGGACAGCGCCGACGCGCCGATCCGGGTGTACGTCGGGGCGTACGAGGCGCGGGCCGTACCGATCGCCGACACCGACCCGGCGACGCCGATCCCGGACACGGTGGAGCTGGTCGCCGGCACGTACGACCTGCTGGCCGTCGCGCCCGGCTTCGGGCACCAGCGGCTCAGCGTGGTCGCCGACGCCGGCAAGGCTGGCTACGTGGACCTGCGGATGAGCCGCAACCTCGCGTCCACGGCGTCCGGCGCGACGATCAGCGGTGACGGGGTCAACCTGGACCGGGTCGCCGACGACACCGAGGCGACGAACTGGGCCTCGCTGGACGGGGTGGCCGGCAAGCAGCTCACCGTGGCGCTGGCCGGTGACGCACCGCAGGTGGTCAAGCGGGTCAACGTCAGCGCGATGCTGCGACCCGCGATCGTCGGCGACGCGGACACCGGCAGCCAGAACGCGCTCAGCGCGCTGCGCTCGTTCGCCGTGTCCGCCTGCGACGCGACCACCACCGACTGCGCCGACCCGGCGCGTTGGCGGCGCATCTACACCAGCGCGGCCGACGCGTTCCCCGGCGGGGCGTACCGGGCGTACAGCCGCGACATCAACCTGCGCACGTTCGCGGTGCCGACCACCGTCGCCACCCACCTGCGGTTGGAGGTGCTGGCCAGCCAGTGCACCGGCGGACCGCAGTACGCCGGTGAGCAGGACGACGACCCGGCCACGACGACGGACTGCGCCACGGCCAGCCCGTCCCGTGCCCAGGTCAGGATCGCCGAGTTCCAGGCGTTCGCGAAGTGACACCGTCGGGGGGGGGGGGCGACCGCCGGCCCCGACAACCCCCGATCAGCGGCGTGCCGGGTGCCAGCGCCCGGTCGGCGCGGGCCGCTCCCAGAGCCGGTCCACCGGCGGGTCCTCGGCCTCGTCCTTGGCGGCACGGGTCAGGTGGCGCAGCCGCAGCAACAGGCCCACCCCGAGCGAGAGCAGCAACCCGCCGAGCAGGAACGCCGCCTGCACGACACCGAACCCGCCGGTCTGCGCGACCGGACGGCCGGCCGACGGTGGCGCCGCGTCGACCGGCTGCTCCGCGACCGGTTCCTCGGCCTGGATGCTCTCCTCCTGAGCCGGTTCGCTCGGTGGGTCGCTCGGCTGCGCCGGGGTCGGGCTCGGCGTCGGCGTTCGGGCTCCGGCGCCGCCCGCTGCCACCACCGATCGGGTGGCGGTCTGGCGGGCCAAGAGGCGCAGGTTGGCGTCGTACGCCTCGGCGGCGAGGGTGACCCGCCCCTGCGTGACGTCCTCGGCGAAGGCCACCCGGTAGCGGGCGGTCACCGTGCGGCCCGGGCAGAGGGTGCCCGGGTCGAGTTGCCGGTCGGTCAACCGGGCCACGTCACCCTCGGTCCGGATCTCCACCGGGAAGTCGCCGTTCTCCTCCACCCGGTCCATCTTCACCTGGTCGAGCCGGATGCCCTGCACCCGGAGCGCCATCGACCAGCGCACCTTCGCGCACCCGCCACGCCGGTCCGTCTGCGAGACCACCGCGGAGATCGTGCGCACCTGTTCGCCGGCGGTGAACCGGGCCGGCAGGCCGCCCATCTCGGTGGCGAACGCCGCCTGCGCCGGCGCCGCCAGGGTGAGCACCACCCCGGCGCTGCCGGCCACCAACGCCCCGAGCCGCAGCGCGTACCGCCACACGATCACCACCACCTCGCTCCGTTCGGTCGTCTCCACCTCGCAACGCTAGGAGCGGGACAGCGCCGCCGACAGACGGGTGTGTTCGCACCGGACGACAAGCAGAGGTCGTGTTTTCACCGACAGTGGTGAACCGGTCACCACTCCCCCGCGACACGCCGGGCGTCGGGTCGCTGGAACAATCGGGCAGGTGTCCGAGCTCTCCAGCACGTTCGTCCGGCTGCACGCCCGACTGACCCCGGTCCCCTTCGTCCCCGAGGTGCGCCTGCACCAGGCGGACGAGCCGATCGGGCTCTGGGAGTTGACCGAGGGCGAGTTCTCCACCGACCGGCCACCGCCGTTCTGGGCCTTCGCGTGGGCCGGCGGGCAGGCGCTGGCCCGCTACGTCACCGACCATCCGGAGCTGGTCGCCGGCCGGCGGGTGCTCGACCTCGCCTCCGGCTCCGGCCTGGTGGCCATCGCCGCCGCCCGGGCCGGCGCGGCCTCCGTGCGCGCCGTCGAGGTCGATGAACTGGCGGTCGCGGCCGTCGCGCTCAATGCCGAAGCCAACGGGGTACGCGTCGACGCCGAGTTCGCCGACATCCTCGACGGTGACGCGGGCGACGCCGAGGTGGTGCTCGCCGGGGACGTCTTCTACAGCGACGCGATGGCCCGACGGGTGCTGCGGTTCCTGCTGCGCGCCACCCGGGCCGGGGCGCCAGCGCTGGTCGGTGACCCCGGCCGGGCGTTCCTGCCCCGGGACCGCTTCGACGAGCTGGCCAGCTACGACGTACCGGTGCCGGAGGCCCTGGAGAGCGTACGGGTGAAGCGCACCACCGTCTGGCGGTTGCGCCCGGGCCTGCCCGGAGCCGCCGGCTAGCGTGTCGGCGTGCTCTTCTCCGGCTGGTCGTCCGCGGTCGAGGCACCCTGGCCGGACGTCGCCGAGGTGACCGACCACGTCGGCGTACGCCACCTCGTCGTCACCCGGCACGCGCTGGTCCGCCAGGTCCTCGCCGATCCGGAGCGCTACCGGCCGGACAACGCCCTCGACGCGGTGACCCCGATGCCGGTCACCGCGCTGCGGGTGCTCGCCGGGCACCGGTTCCGGCTGCCGCCGACCCTGGCCAACAACTCCGGTGCCAGCCATCCGGAGATCCGGGGCATCGTGGCGGACGCGCTGCACCCCGCGAAGGTCGCCGCGCAGCGCCCCTGGCTCACGGCCCTGGTCCGGGAGCGGGTGGCCCGGCTACGGGCCACCCTCGACGCCGGCGCGTCGGTCGACCTGTACGCGGACCTCGCCGCCGACCTGCCCCTGCTGGTGCTGGCCCGGCTGGTCGACCTGCCGGACGCGCCGGTCGGCGCGGTGAAGGAGTTCGCCCGGGCGGCGCTGGAGCTGTTCTGGGCACCGCTGGACGCCGACCGGCAGGTGGCGCTCGCCGCCGAGGTGGGCCGCTTCCACCACGTACTGCGGGAGTTCGCGGCCACCGGTGGCGGCCTGGCCGCCGAGCTGCGCGCCGCCGGGCATCCGCCGGACGTGGTGGTCGGCGCGCTCTTCTTCCTGCTGGTCGCCGGACAGGAGACCACCTCGCAGTTCCTCACCCTGCTGCTGCACCGGCTGGCCGGCGAACCGGCGGTACGCGCCGCGCTGCGCGCCGGCGACGTCGCGGTGGCCGACGTCGTTGAGGAGGGCCTGCGCCTCGAACCGCCCATCGTCACCTGGCGGCGCGTGGCCGCGGCGGACGGCGTTCTCGGCGACACGGCCGTGCCGGCGGGCACCAGCATCGTGCTGTGGCTGGCCCGCGCCGGTCGCGACCCGGCGGTCGTCGACGCGCCGGACGATTTCGTTCCCGGGCAGCGCGGGTCGCGGCGGCACCTGGCGTTCGGGGCGGGGGCGCACCGGTGCGTCGGCGACGTCCTGGCCCGCATGGAGGCGGCCGTCGTGGTGGCCGAGGCCGCGCCGCTGCTGGACGGGGTGACGGTCATCCGTCCGCCGTGGTGCCCGGACAATCTCACCTTCCGGATGCCGGACGCCTTCGTGGTCCGAGGCGCAATCGGAGGTCCCGGGCTGACCGGATCCTGACAATCGCCCGGTATGTTTCCGGGCGTGTCCGCCACCCCCACCCGTCGGATCATCGCCGCCACAACGCTTCTGGCCCTGCTGGCGCTGAGTGCCTGCGCAGCCGGACCCGCGTTCCACGCCCGGCAGATCGCCGCCCAGCCGAGCCCGTCGGCCGTACCGATCGCGTCCGCCACGCCGTCCCCGTCGGCCTCGCCGTCGCCGACCGCCCCGCCGGCACGCGAGACCCTGGACTGGTACGTGTCGCAGGCGCCGGTCTTCCCCGCGGCGCCACTACCGGAACCGGTGCCGCTGCCGGTGACCGGTGCGATCCCGTTCTGGCACCGCGTGCCGACCGACCAGAAGGTCGCCTTCATCACCATCGACGATGGTGGGCTGGCCCGACCGCCGGCGGTGCCCGACTTCATCGCCCGCGCGCACATCCCGGTCACCATGTTCCTGAACTCGCCGGCCGCCGAGGAGCACGACGTCTACTTCCGCCAGATCCAGATCGCCGGTGGGGTCGTCGAGAACCACACCATCCGGCACAACTCCCTCGCTGGCCGGTCGTACGACTACCAGAAGCAGGAGATCTGCGGATCGGCGGACAAACTTCAGACGCTGTTCGGCCAGCGGGCGACCCTGTTCCGCCCACCCTTCGGCGAGTACGACCACACCACGCTGAAGGCCGCCCAGGACTGCGGCGCGAAGGCGGTCCTGCACTGGTCGGAGACGGTCCACGAGGGCAAGGTGCGGTATCAGACCCCGGAGAAGGTGGTCCAGCCCGGCGACGTGCTGCTGATGCACTTCCGGCCGGCGCTGATGGACGACCTCCTGGCGGCGTTGAAGGCCATCCACCGGGCCGGACTCACCCCGGCGCTGCTGGAGGACTACATCCGCTGACCCGGGCGACCTGACGAAAGTCCAATACGGCTTAGGCGCGTACGCGCGAACTGGACCGCCTCGGTTGCACACCCGCCGGAGCGGTTCGCCGTTGGATGACCACACCGGCCTTCATCACGTACACCTCGCGCTTGGCGGTCGCGTCGCCCCTCGCGTCGAGCACGTACCCGGTTAACCAGATCCAGTCGTGGTACGGGTCGGTCTCGCCGACCGACACGATGCGCAGCCTCAGCGCCCGGTTCGCGGTGAACTGCGGCGAGCAGGCAGCCCCGACCAGCACCACGTCTCCGGCCTTCATGCCAGCCACCCGAGGAACCGGCGGTATACGGCGTCGGCGGGAGCCCAGGCCATGTCCTGCGTAGCCGCCGCCAGGTGCGACCCCATGTAGATCCGCAGGGCCGGCTCGTGCGTGGCCATCAGTTCTCACCCGGCCAGTGACCCCGGTTGATCGGGATCTTGTGTCTGGCCCGGCAGGGCAGCTCGTTCCCACACTTGCACACGTTCCGCCACTTGATCCACGACCACACCGGCTTGTGCCTGCGAGCCAGGGTCATGGCTACGGCCAACCAGTACTCGGCATATCGGACGCGTCGGGTCATGTGCCCACGGTCGTCGCCTCGGTCGGATTAGTCAACTGGCAATAGCCGAAAGGAAAGAGCGAGTCGCCTTACGTTCGGTCTATGGACCGAGGGCCAGGTCAGCTCATGGGGCCGTTCGAGATCGCCGAGCGCCTGGGCGTCTCGCGGCAGCGGTTCCAGCAGCTCGCCCGGTACCCAACCTTCCCGAAGCCGTACCAAGAGCTACGGGGCACGAAGGTCTGGTTGGCCGAGGACGTCGAGGCGTGGATCAAGAAGTACCGCCAGCCACGCCCGACCGAGGACGACACGCCGGACTGACTGGATACGGCGACCGCAGTCTAGGGCAGATCTTGGACACTTTCCGTTAGCTGCTAACAGTTAGCTGCTAACGGAAAGTGTCCAAGATTGCCAACAATGGCGGGTGAGGCGGCTGGAGGTCGAGTCGCCGATGGGCGTTCGGCGGTTCAGGCCCCTTGGAATAGATCATCTAGTCTTTTTCGCCCTGGTGGGCGGCCCGTTCCCGTGTCCCGGAACGGGGGTGGGAACGCCGTTCCCTGGACCCCCGCCGGACCTCCACGCCGTTCCCCTACCCGTTCGTCGACAGGTGTTCAGCTGCTCTCCTCGGCCCAGACGCGCCAGTCGTCGAGCACCCCGTGCAGCGCCGGAGTGAGCCACCCCGGCGCCGACCGCCGGAACACCCCCGGATCGATCGCGCCCGCCCCGGCCGGCACCGCGCCCAGCAGGTTCGGCACCAGGTCGGTCAGGTTCGTCCAGTGCACCAGCTCCGGCGACGCCGGCCAGGCCCCGATCACCACTCCGGCCGGTACCGCCCGACGGTCCAGCGCCTCCAGGGTCAACGCCGTGTGGTTGAGCGTGCCCAGCCCGGCCCGGGCGACCACGACCGCGGGCGCGCCGAGGGACACCGCCAGGTCGGCCATCGTCCACGGCTCACCGGACGGACGCAGCCCCATCGGCACCAACAGACCGCCGGCCCCCTCGACGAGGACCAGGTCGTGCTTGTCCGCCTCCGCGCGGACGGCGTCCACCGCCGTGTACAGCTCCAACGGAGGCAGGTCCGCGACCCGGGCAGCGGCCAGCGGCGCGAGCGGGTCCGGATAGCTCGCCAGGGTACGCCCGGTCAGCGGGGCCGCCAGCCGGTTGACCGCGTCCACGTCACCCGGCTCACCACCGGCCGTGCCGGTCTGGCCCGGTTTGACCACCGCCACCCGCAGGCCGGCGGCCTGCGCCGCCGCCGCGATCGCCGCCGTGACCACCGTCTTGCCCACCTCGGTGTCGGTGCCGGTGACCAGCACCGGCCCCTCCCACGCCGAATCAGTCACAGCGTCACCTCGGTTCGCGACTGCGGGGCTCGAAAACCCGGCTCACTCCTCGCGCTCACGGCGCCACCTCGGTTCGCGACTGCGGGGCTCGCAAACCCGGCTCACTCCTCGCGCTCACGGCGCCACCTCGGTTCGCGACTGCGGGGCTCGCAAACCCGGCTCACTCCTCGCGCTCACGGGGCACAGTCCACTATGACGTCCAGCGCCCTCTCGAAGTCCTCTCGCGGCACCCCCGCGCTGATGGTGAGGCGCAGTCGGGAGCGGGTGTCCGGGGTCGACGGGGGCCGGAAGCACCCCACCGCCACGCCCCGGTCCCGGCAGTCGGCCGCCCAGGCCGTCGCGGCCTCCGGACCGGGCGCCGCCACCGAGATCACCGCCGCGTCCGGCGCGGAGACGGTCAGCCCGGCCGCGCGCAGTCGACCGACCGCCAGCGTGACCCGGTCGGCGACCTCGGCGCGCAGGTCGTCACCGGCTCGGGCCAGCCCCAGCGCGGCGTGCACCCCGGCCGCCACGGCCGGCGGCAGCGCGGTGTCGAAGATGAACGTACGGCCGGTCTCGACCAGGTGTCGGACGAACTCGGCCGGACCGGCGACCAGTCCACCCGCCCCGCCGAGCGCCTTGGACAGGGTGGCGGTGACCACCACGTCCGGCTCGCCGGCCAGACCGGCGGCGGCCACCGCTCCCGCTCCGGACGGACCGGTGACGCCGAGCGCGTGCGCGTCGTCGACCAGCAGCAGCGCGCCGTAGCGGCGGGCCACCGCGTGCAACTCGGCCAGCGGTGCGAGGTCGCCGTCGACCGAGAAGACCGACTCGGTGACCACCACCGCCGGGCGTCCCGGCGCCACGGCCAGGGCCGCGGCCACCGCCGTCACGTCGGCGTGCGCGCTGACCACCGTCTCGGCGCCCGAGATCCGGCAGCCGTCGATCAGCGACGCGTGGTTGTGCGCGTCGGAGACGAGCAGGGTGCGGGGCTGCACGAGAGCCCGCAACGCGCCCAGGTTCGCCAGGTAGCCGGAGGAGAAGACGAGCGCCCGGTCGGTGCCCAGCCACTGCGCCAGGTCGTCCTCCAGGGCGTGGTGCGCGTCGGTCGAACCGCGTACCAGACGCGAACCGGTCGCGCCCAGCCCGTACGCGGCCAGTGCCGCCGTGGCCGCGGCCGTGACCTCCGGGTGGGTGGCCAGGCCGAGGTAGTCGTTGCCGGCGAGGTCGGTCATCCGGTCGTCGGCGGGACGCGGGTGCAACCGCCGGGTCAACCCGGCCTTCGCCCTCAACTGCGCGCGACGATCGAGCGCCGCCAGCCAGTCCGCCACCGTCACCCCTTCACCGCCGTCCGCGCCGGTCACGCCGACGTCCGCCGGGCGAAATTACCACCCGCGACCACCGAGGCGGCGAATCCCTTCGGTACGCGGGGCACGGCGGCGGCGAACGTGGCCGCGGCGAGACCGACCACCACGGAACGTCATAGAGGCGTCACTGATGGTCGCCGCGCGGGCGGCGCGTCGGCCGAGCCGCGCGGCCCGCGATCGGGCCCGGCCCGGCGGTTCGCGTCGACCCCGACGGCAGGTCATACCCGGCCGGTCCGGGGCCTTGTAGGGTACGAGCCATGCCAGAGATCCTCGACCAGGCCCGCACCCAGGTCCTGGGTGACGGCGTCGGCCTCGACCAGGCCGGCGTCCTCGCCGTGCTCAACCTGCCCGACGAGCACCTGCCCGCCGCCCTGCAACTCGCGCACGAGGTGCGGATGCGGTGGTGCGGCCCCGAGGTCGAGGTCGAGGGCATCGTCTCGCTGAAGACCGGCGGCTGCCCGGAGGACTGCCACTTCTGCTCCCAGTCGGGCCTGTTCACCTCCCCGGTGCGCTCGGTCTGGCTGGACATCCCGTCGCTGGTCGAGGCCGCGAAGCAGACCGCGAAGACCGGGGCCACGGAGTTCTGCATCGTGGCCGCCGTGCGCGGCCCGGACGCGCGGCTCATGAAGCAGATGCGCGAGGGTGTCGCCGCCATCAAGGCCGAGGTCGACATCCAGGTCGCCGCGTCGCTGGGCATGCTCAGCCAGGAGCAGGTCGACGACCTGGTCGACATGGGTGTGCACCGTTACAACCACAACCTGGAGACCTGCCGGTCGTACTTCCCCAACGTGGTCACCACACACTCTTGGGAGGAGCGCTGGGAGACGCTGCGGATGGTCCGCGACTCCGGCATGGAGGTCTGCTGCGGCGGCATCCTCGGCCTCGGCGAGACCGTCGAGCAGCGGGCGGAGTTCGCCGCGCAGCTCGCCGAACTCGACCCGCACGAGGTGCCACTGAACTTCCTCAACCCGCGCCCCGGCACCCCGCTCGGCGACCGCCCGGTGGTCGAGGGCAAGGACGCGCTGCGGGCCATCGCCGCGTTCCGGCTTGCCATGCCGCGCACCATCCTGCGGTACGCGGGCGGCCGCGAGATCACCCTCGGTGACCTGGGCACCCGCGACGGTCTGCTCGGCGGCATCAACGCGGTGATCGTCGGCAACTACCTGACCACGCTGGGCCGGCCGGCGACCGCCGACCTCGACCTGCTGGACGAGCTGAAGATGCCGGTCAAGGCCCTCTCCGCCACGCTGTGACGACCATGACGACGACCTCCGACGCCGAACCGGGCCGCAGCGGCGGCCCGGCGTCGGCGGCCGTGCCCTGGTGCGACAGGTGCGGCGAGGCGGCGGCCGACGGCCCCCACCCGGGCTGCGCGGCGGCCCGGCAGTTGGAGCCGCCGCGCTACTGCGCGTGCTGTCGACGCCGGATGAAGGTGCAGGTCCTGCCGGTCGGCTGGTCGGCGGTCTGTGTCGAGCACGGCGAGATCCAGGGCTGAGCCGATGCTGCACGGGCGGGCGGTGACCCTGCGACCGGCGACGGTCGCGGACGTGCCGGCCCTCGCGGCCATCCGGGCGCACCCGGAGGTACGCCGGTGGTGGCGCGGCGGTGACGACCTGGCCGGCGCGGTCCACGCCGACCTCGGTGACGACGACCTGACGCTGTACGCCATCGAGCACGACGGCCGGGTGATCGGCGCGATCCAGTGGTACGCCGAGTCCGACCCGGACTACCGACACGCGAGCCTGGACGTGTTCCTCGAACCGGAGTCCCGTGGCGAGGGCCTCGGCGGAGACGCCATCCGCACCCTGGCCCGGCACCTGATCGACGAGTACGGCCACCACCGGTTCACCATCGACCCGGCGGCGGCGAACAGCGCCGCCATCCGGGCGTACGCGAAGGTGGGCTTCCGCCCGGTGGGCATCATGCGCCGCTACGAACGCGGCGAGGACGGCCGCTGGCACGACGCCCTGCTGATGGACCTGCTCGCCGACGACCTGACGGACTGAACCCAAGGGCGTGCCCGGCACCGCACGGGTGCCGGGCACGCGTTCCTCGGACTGGCTGACGCCTAGCGCTGGAGGGTCAGTACACCCGGCCGCCACGGCAGCCGGTTGTAGTCGCCGCTCGCGTTGGGGTCCTTGCCCTGGTACAGCAACTGCAGGTTGCAGGCGTCGACGGTCTTGGTCTGGTCGGGGTTGGTGCGGACCAGGTCACCGTGGCTGATGTCGTTGGTCCACGTCGCGCCGCTGTTGGCCTTGCCGGCGAACGGGTTGCTCTCCGTGGCGGCCTGCGGGGTCCACGAGCCGCCCAGGCTGGTGGACGTGAACGACCGGAAGTAGCGCTGCCCCTGGCTTCCGATCGCCTCGACGATCATCAGGTACTGGTTCTGGCCCGCCACCTTGTAAACCTCGACGCCCTCGAACAGGTTATTGGACGAGTCGGTCATGATCGTCGTGTAGGTCGAGCCGAAGCTGCCCGGGAAGTTCCCCAGCGGCATGCTCGACCGGTAGATCTTGCCGTTGTCCCCGGCAAAGAACAGGTACATGTTCTGGTCGTCGCCGATGAGGGTCTGGTCGATCACACCGTAGGGTGCGTCCGAGAGGGTGGCGGTGGACAGCGTCTGCGCCGAGGACCAGCCGTTGGCGTTCGTCGGGTCGCTCGACGTCTTGTAGCTGAACGAGGTCGGTCCCCACTGGTACGCCAGCACCCAGATGTTCTTGGGGGCGAAGTACAGCAGCGTGGGCGCCACGGTGCCCTGGCTCATGCCGTTCTGGCTGGCCGAGGCCATGTCGGACCAGTTGGTGAACGTGCCGAAGTTCATCGAGCTGTACTGGCCGCTGCTGTTGACGTACGACCCGTAGACCAGGTGCTGGCCGTTGTAGACCACGTTGGTGAAGTCCTTGAGCGAGAGCCAGCCGTTCTTCGGGCTCGTCAGCGCGCCGGTCGACGACCACCGGTAGGTCGACGGGAGCGCGCAGCCGCTGTTCGGCGGCGGCGTGGTGGTCGGCGGCGGCGTGGTGGGGGCCGGCGTGGTGGGGGCCGGCGTGGTGCCGAAGTCGGTCCGCCACTGCTGGTTGGTCTGCCCGTGGCAGTCGTACAGCTGGACCTGCTGGCCGTTACCGGTGCCCCAGACGTCCAGGCAGCGACCGGACTGCACGCCGGTGATGGTGCCGTTGGAGTTGATGTTCCACTGCTGGTTGGCGCCGCTGCCGCAGTCCCAGATGATGATTGCGGTGCCGTTGGCGGTGGCCGCACCGTTCGCGTCCAGGCACTTGCTGCCGTAGACCCGCAACTGCTTGCCACTGGTGTACGTCCACTGCTGGTTCGACTGACTGTGGCAGTCGTAGAGCTGGACCCGCGTGCCGTTGGTCTGCGTGGAGTTGGGCACGTCGATGCACCGACCCGACTGGACCCCGACGATCCGGCCGGCGCCACCGCTCGGCGGCGGGGTCGTGGTCGGACTCACCGTCGGGCTCACGGTGGGGCTCACCGTCGGGCTCGCGGTCGGGCTGGAGGTCGGCGGGGCCGCGTTGAGCGCGTTGAGGACGGAGTTGTACGCGGCCTTCTTGTTGCCGTTGCCGTCGAAGAGCAGCGGGCTCTCGTTGGAGCGCCAGGAGTCGCTGTCGCGTACGCCCCAGACGGTGATGCCGATGCAGCGCGGCACGTTCAGGCACGCCTGGGTCAGCCCGGCGTACTGGGTGGTGGAGGCGTTGGTGACGTCGACCTCGGTCAGCGCCACGTCCACGCCGAGCGCGGCGAAGCTGGACAGCGTGGTCTGGAAGTTGCTCGGCAGCGAGCTGCCGCCGGTGAAGTGGGTCTGCAGGCCGACGCAGTCGATCGGCACGCCGCGGGACTTGAAGTCCTGGATCATGCGGTAGACGCCCTGCGTCTTGCCGTACGACCAGTTCTCGATGTTGTAGTCGTTGTAGCAGAGCTTGACCGACGGGTCGGCCGCCCGCGCGGTGCGGAACGCCACCTCGATCCAGTCGTTGCCGGTGCCCTGGAGGTTGGAGCTGCGGCGGCTGCCGTCCTCGTTGAACGCCTCGTTGACCACGTCCCACGCGGCGAGCTTGCCCCGGTAGTGGCCCATCACGCCGTTGATGTGGTCGATCATCGCCTGACGCAGGCTGCTGCCGCTCAGGCTCTGCATCCACCCCGGCTGCTGCGCGTGCCAGGCCAGGGTGTGCCCACGGACCTTCAGGCCGCGCTGGGTCGCCCAGTTGTAGATCTGGTCACCGGAGTTGAAGTTGAACTGGCCCCGCTGCGGCTGCGTCGACTCCGGCTTCATCTCGTTCTCGGCCGTGATCATGTTGAACTCTTGCGCCGCGATCGTGCTGTACTGCGAGTTGCTGAGCCGGCCCGCCGCGATGGCGGTGCCGAAGTACCGGCCCGACTGCGCGGCGGCCGCGCCGAGCGTGCTCGCGGCGGCGTTCGCCGAGGGCATCATCACCGTGACGGCGGCCACCGTCACGACGCTGAACGCGCCGGCGAGCAGCGCCCGGAAGACGGGCGACCGCCGTCGCCGGGTCCTGCCGCGATGATCGGATGGGGTCATTGTCATCTCTGCCTCCCTACTGGCCTGCACCCGGGCCGCCGAGGCGGGGACGACCAGCGATTTCGGTTGAATATTTATCTCAGTCGATGTTCATATCACGCGTCCGGCCCGGACGACGGAGGTTTCGGAAAAGTTTCGGAAATGTGTGGGGCTGGCGCGCCCCACCGGGGTCGGCGACGTCATTCCCGGTCCGACCTGCCGCGTGCGGGCCCTGGACAGTTACCGCACGCGTGGCGCGGCAACTGCCCAGGACCTCGAGGCTCAGGCGACGGCGCAGGTGGTGTTGTTGACGGTGAAGGCGGTCGGCTTCGGGTTGCTGCCGCTGTGTGTGCCGTTGAAGCCGAAGCTCACCGACGCGCCCGGCGCGATCGTGCCGTTGTAGGACAGGTTCGTCGCGGTGACCGCCGCGCCGGACTGGCTGACGGTCGCCGACCAGCCCTGGCTGACGGTCTGCCCGTTGGCGAAGCTGAACCGCAGTGCCCAGCCGTTGATCGCGGCGGTGCCGGTGTTGGTGATCGTCACCGTCGCGGTGAAGCCGGTGTTCCAGTCCGTCGTGGCGTACCCCACCGAGCAGGTGCCGCCGACCGGCGGCGCCGCCGTGGTCACCGCGACCGGCGCGGACGCCGCGGAGGTGTTACCGGCCGCGTCGACGGCCACCACGTAGAACTGGTACGCCGTGGAGGCGGTCAGCCCGGTCACCGCGAGGGTGCTGCCGGTCGGCGACCCGATGAGCGCGTCGGTCGCGCCGGCCTCGCGGTAGACCCGGTAGCCGGTGACGCCCACGTTGTCGGTCGACGGTGTCCAGGCCAGGGTGAGACCGGTGGCGGTGACCGCCGAGGCGACCGGCGTGCCGGGCGTGCTCGGCGCGGTCGTGTCGGTGGAGCCGGTCGGCGGCGTGGTCACGGTGAGCACCGGCGAGGCCGCCGAGGTGTTGCCCGCGCCGTCGCGGGCCACGACGGTGAACTCGTACGACGTCGCCGGCAGCAGCGTCGAGATGGTCAGCGTCGTGCCGGTGACCGGCCGGACCAGGACCGTGTCGCTGCCGACCTGGACCTCGCGGACGTCGTAGCCGGCCAGCCCGCTTCCGCCGCTGTCGGTGGACGCCGACCAGGTCAGGGTCACCGAGCGGGACGCGAGATTCGACGCCACCGGCTTGCCCGGGACGCTCGGCGCGGTCGTGTCCGGCACGACCGGCCCCGGCTCGTCACCCCAGACGCGGGTGCTGCCGGCGTACAGCGGGACCTTGCGGTTCGGCCCGGCGGTCGCCTGGTACGACGGGTCGTTGGTCGGATCCCAGGTGCCGCCCTCCGGCACACCGATCTTGAACTGGACCTCCATCCGGTGTGCCGACTGTCCGGCCGGGGCGATGGTGTAGCCGGTGCAGTCCACCTCGACGTACCAGATGTCGCCGCTGAACTGCTTGGCGGCGGTCGGCGACGGGCAGCCCTGGGTGTAGCCGGAGGTGACCTGCACCGGGCCGCTGCCGTCGGGCCGGAAGTAGTACCGGAACTTTCCGTTGGTCAGCGCGCGGGCCGGGAACGCCGACTTGTTGTAGACGATCGCCTTGAGCCCGGTGGCCCGCGGCTCGGCCTGCATGACGGTGGTCTCCACGGTCATCTCGTCGATGTCCGGCGTCTCGGCGACCGGGAAGTTCGCCAGCGGGGTGCCACCGTACTCGGAGGTCAGCCGGACCAACGCGGACGTGAAGCCGGCGTTGTAGTCGGTGGCCACCTCGTTCATCACGTAGTCCGACCGGCTGTCGCTGTACGCGTCGTTGGCCGAGGACGGGCCGCCGACCAGCGCGCCGTAGAGGGTGTGCCGGGTCTCGACGGGCACGGTCTGGCTGTCCCACCAGGACCCGTGCGCGGTGCGGTGGTGCGGGTTCTTCGGCGCGTTGGCGCCGAACCCGATGACGTAGCTGGAGTTGCGCGGGTTGTCGCCGAGCGCGTAGTTGATCTGCCGGACGGCGAAGTCGTGGTAGCGCGCCTTGCGGGTCGTGTCGGTGGTCTTGTCGCTGTAGACCAGCGCGGCGAAGGAGGTGTTGGCCGCGTAGCGCAGCGCGCCCCAGGAGTCGAGCACCGCCATCCCACCGGGCGAGTACGGCACCCGCTGCCCGTTCACCCCGACCGTCCAGTAGTCCAGCCAGCGGTTGGCGTCGTCCACGTACTTCTGCTTGCCGGTCAGATTCGCCAGCAGCACGTACGCGCCGAACTGCTTGTTGTCCCAGGCGATCGTCCACTTGTAGGAGCGGGTCGTGGACTGCGGCTCGGTGCCGAGCTTGTCGTACTCACTCTCGGCCTTGGTCAGGTAGCTGGCGTCGCCGGTGGCCCGGTAGAGCCAGATCGCCGCCCACACCAGCTCGTCCTGGTAGCCGCTCCACGACTTGTAGAACGAGGCCGCGTCGGTGATGCACTCGCTGTAGGCCTTCCGCACGGTGTCGGCGAACGTGTAGAGCTGCCGGGCGTGGGTGAGCAGCTTGTCCGCGTAGGTCGCGTCGGTGGGCCGGAACACCATCGAGGAGGCGGCCATCGCGGCCGCCGTCTCCCCCGCCAGGTCCGCGCCGCCACAGCTCGCATCGATCTTGTACGCGGGCCGCGCCATCGGCATCACCTCGGCCGGACCCCACCACTTGTGGTCGTCGTCGCCCTTGCCGACCTGTCCGTAGAGGACGTTCGCCGACGGGTGCGCCTTGATGAAGTAGTCGTTGACGAAGCGCAGGTTGTTCAGCAGGTGCGGCAACTGCCCGGAGGAGGCGTAGCCGCTGCGGTACTCCACCGCGCCCCAGGCGAGCATGGTGGCGCTGAACGCCATCGGGAAGCCGAACTTGACGTGGTCGCCGGCGTCGTACCAGCCGCCGGTCAGATCGACCCCCGTACCGGCGCCGTCGGTGAGGGCGCTGTCGCCGCGCCAGGAGACGCGGTTCCAGTCGGGCAGCTGGCCGGACTGCTGCGCCTCGTAGAACAGCAGCGACTTCTGCAACGCCTCGGCGTAGTTGAAGGAGGCCGCGGCGGACGCGGGCCCGGGCGTCGGCGCGGCGACCGCGAGGGCCGCGCCGGTGAGCAGAGCGACGCCGGCGGCCAGCAGCCGCCGGGGCCACGGTTGGTCGACGACGGGCGACCGGCCGGGGTGGCCGGTGGACGGCCGGGTCTGGTGGCGCATGAAGGCTCCTGTTGACCAGGCGCCGCCGGCGGTCGCACCGACGCGGGACGGCGTGGGGGCGGCACGGCCACCGGCGACAGCGGGGGTGGCGGTGTGGCCACGGGCGTGGAAGCGCTCCCATGGATATCCGACAATGTAATCGGCCAGCCATCGGTTGGGAAGCCTGCGACGCTCACCGGTCGACCGCGCCGAGCGGTCCGGTGGTCATCCTCAGAGCATGGGCGCCGCCGGGCCACCGGCCCCTCACTGCGGACGGGACAGGGCCTCAACGGCGAGCGGGACGGTGAGCGTGAGCAGGGCGCCGTCGCGCTCCACCGAGCTGGGTCGGGCGAGCCGGCGCAGCGTCCGCAGCATCGGGGTGTTCTCGGCCTGGACGTGCAGCACCAGCGCCGCGAACCCGGACCGGTCCGCGTGCCGGGCCAGCCGGCGCAGCAGCGCCGAGCCCAGCCCGCGCCGCTGCCAGTCGTCGCGTACCAGAAGCGCCACCTCGGCCTCGTCGCCCTCGCCGAGCAGATTCGCCATGGCGACCACCGTGCCGTCGGTGTCGGTGGTCGTCGCGACCAGGGTGAGCCCGCGCGTCGGCTCCAACAGTCGACGCAGCCGGGCCGGCCGCGGCAACGCGGCCCCGCTCAGGTAGCGCCGTTCCCGACTGCGCGGGGAGCACGCCTCGTGCAGCTCCACCACCGCCGCCAGGTCGTCCGCGCACGCCGGCCGCACCGCCACCTCGACGCCGTCCGGCAGCACCAGGGTCACCTGCTCGGCGGCCCGACGGGCCACGGTGGCGGCCAGCTCGACCAGGGCCTGCGCCCGGGCGTACTCCGCCGGAGTGAAGGCGGGCGCGGCCCGGCGCAGCGCGAACGCGCCGCCCGCCGGGTCGGCCAACACCATGCTCGTGCCGGTGCTGCCCCGGTCCGTACCGGTCGCCGCCGGAAGCCAGCTCACCGAGTCGGCGCCGAGCAGCGTACGCAACGCCTCACCGGTGGCGTCCGGGTCGCGCACCAGCCGGTTGGCCAGGCCGAGCACCCGGGTCGGTTGGTCGACCAGGCCGCGCGCCTCGCTGCGCGCCACCCAGCAGTCCCGCCCGCGCCCCCGTTCGACGGCGGCGATCAGCTCGGCCTCGTCGAGCGTGTCCGGCGCGTCCACCAGAAAGTCGTCCACCGCGCCATGCTCGGTGGGCTGCACCTGCACCGTGAGGATGTTGACCCCCCGTAGCGCGAGGCTCGCCGTGAGGACCGACAGATAGCCGGGCCGGTCGTCCACTGTCGCTCGGATCCGCCACAACGTCATGGTTGGCTCCCTTCCCCACCCAGAGCCTCGTCCGCCGCTGTTGCCGCCGGGTTGCTCGCCGGTGTCGACCCGGGAACTCCTCGCGCTGGTCAGGGACCGGCGACCACCGGGGGCGCACCGACCAGATCCAGTCGGTCGCCCAGGATGACAGCGCTGGCCCGGACGAGTTGGGTGAGCCGGTCGACCTCCGTGCTGTGGAAACCAGCGGCGCAGAGGGTCTCGTTGTGCTCGCGGGCCACCACCAGCACCAGACCGGCCCGCCCGAACGGGGCGATCGCGTAGTGGGTGCCGTCGGGCGCGGTCATCGACCGCCCGCGCAGCGGAGTCACCTCCGGCAACCGCGGCGGTACGGGAGCCCGCCAGCTCGCGTGGCCGACGGTGGCTCCGCCACCCCCCGTACGTGACGCCCAGTCCGCCGGGACCACGGCCGCGACCGCCCAGTCGGCCGCCAGCAGGCCCGGCACGGCGTCCACCAGGGTCGCCAGTCCGTCAGCCGGGTTCGCCGCGACCTGGGCCAGCAGCTCCGCGTCCTGGCCGGTGGTGGTGGGCGCGCCGATCGCCCGCCAGACACCGTCCACCCGTACGCCCGGGATCGCCGCGAGACCGGCCAGCAGACGCTCGACCCGTGCCGCGCCGGGCCACACCACCGTGAAGTCGTCCACCGCGCGCCCGCCGAGACGCTCCAGGACCACGACCTGCACGATGTCCGCGCCGGAGACACCCAGCGTGCGGGCAACCTGACCGAGGGTGCCCGGACGGTCCGGCAGGGTGACCCGAACTCGCAGCAACATGTCTGTCCCTCCGCTCGGCGGGCCGGCGAAAGAGCGGCCGGCAGGCTGAGAACAGCCTGGCTGTTGACCATTTCGTCCCTGTTGCAGAGGCATGTCCCGAGGGGAAAATCTGACCTTGACAACGTGAGCGGCCTGCCATCAACTAGTCGGATGACCGATCCGGCCGCCAGCGCGCTCCGGCCGGGCGCTGTTCCGGCCACCCCCGCCGGGATCGACCTCGATCGGCTCGCCGACCACCTCTCGACGCACCGGCCCGAGCTGGCCGGAGGGCCGATGCGGGCCCAGTTGATCGCGGGTGGCAAGTCCAACCTCACCTACCTGCTGCGCCTCGGCGAGCGGGAGGTCGTGCTGCGCCGCCCACCGCTGGGGCACGTGCTGGCCACCGCGCACGACATGGCCCGCGAGTTCCGGGTCATCTCCGCGCTGGCGCCCACCGAGGTGCCGGTCCCCGGCGCGCTGCTGCTCTGCACCGACACCGGGGTTCTCGGCGCACCGTTCTACCTGATGGAACGCATGCCCGGCGAGGTGTTCCGCGCCCGCGCCCACACGGACCCGCTGGGCGACGAACGACGCCGGGCTCTCGCCATGGCGATGATGGACACCCTCGCCGCGTTGCACACCGTCGAGCCGGCCGCCGTCGGGCTCGCCGACTTCGGCCGCCCCGAGGGCTACCTGGCCCGGCAGGTCCGCCGCTGGGCCGGGCAGCTCGACCGCTCGCGCAGCCGCGATCTGCCCGGCATCGACGAACTTCGCGACCGGCTCGCCGCGACCGCCCCCGAGGGCGCGAACGCCGGCCGCATCGTGCACGGCGACTACCGGCTGGACAACCTCCTCGCCTCGGCCGACCCGGTGGCCGTACACGCCGTCCTCGACTGGGAGATGGCCACCCTCGGCGATCCCCTCGCCGACCTGGGGCTGCTGCTGACGTACTGGGACGTGCTGGGCGACAGCGACAGCGCCGCCGGCAACCCCGTCGCCGACGGCCTCGGCCCCCGCGCCGGCTTCCCCACCGGCGCCGAGCTGATCGACAGGTACGCCGGGCGCAGCGACGTCGACGTCGGACCGCTGCACTGGCACGTGGCGCTGGGCTGTTTCAAGCTCGCCGTCATCTGCGAGGGCATCCACTACCGCCACACGCTCGGGCAGACGCTCGGCGAGGGCTTCGACCGGATCGGCGACATGGTGGCACCGCTGGTCGCGCACGGGCTGACCGCTGCCAGGGAGCGGTGATGGACTTCGCGTACGACGCCCGGACCGAGGAGCTGCGCGGCGAGCTGACCCGGTTCCTGACCGAGCACGTCTACCCGGCCGAGCCGGTGCACGCCGAGCAGGCGGCCACCGGCGAGGAGTGGTCGCGTACCCCGGTGCTGGCCGAGCTGAAGGCGGAGGCCCGCAAGCGCGGCCTGTGGAACCTGTTCCTGCCCGACCCGCGCTACGGCGCCGGCCTGACCAACCTCCAGTACGCGCCGCTCGCCGAGCTGACCGGGCGCAGCCCGCACCTGGCGCCCGAGGCCGTCAACTGCGCGGCGCCGGACACGGGCAACATGGAGCTGCTGGCCGAGTTCGGCTCGGACGCCCAGCGGGAGCGCTGGCTCGTGCCGCTGCTGGAGGGCGAGATCCGCTCGGCCTTCTGCATGACCGAGCCGGAGGTCGCCTCGTCCGACGCGACAAACATCGCCACCCGGATCACCCGCGACGGCGACGAGTACGTCGTCAACGGCCGCAAGTGGTGGTCGTCCGGCGCCATGGACCCGCGCTGCGAGATCCTCATCGTGATGGGCAAGACCGACCCGGACGCCGACCGGCACCGCCAGCAGAGCATGGTGCTCGTCCCCCGGGACACGCCGGGTGTGACCGTCCGCCGGGGCATGCACGTCTTCGGCTACAGCGACGGCACGCACGGCGGGCACGCCGAGATCGACTTCACCGACGTACGGGTGCCGGCGGCCAATCTGATCGGCGCCGAGGGCACCGGCTTCGCCATCGCCCAGGCACGACTCGGCCCGGGCCGCGTCCACCACTGCATGCGATTGATCGGAATGGCCGAACGGGCACTGGAGTTGCTGTGTCGCCGGGCCAACGAGCGGATCGCGTTCGGCCGCCCCCTCGCCGAGCAGGGCGTCGTGCGGGAGTGGATCGCCGAGTCGCGGGTCCGCATCGAACAGGCCCGCCTACTGGTGCTCAAGACGGCCTGGCTGATGGACACCGTCGGCAACAAGGGCGCGCACACCGAGATCCAGGCCATCAAGATCGCCACGCCGGCGATGGCGGAGTGGGTGATCGACAAGGCCATCCAGGGGTACGGCGGCGCGGGCGTCAGCCAGGACACCCCCCTGGCCGCCCTCTGGGCACAGACCCGCACCCTGCGCCTCGCCGACGGCCCCGACGAGGTCCACCGCAACTCCCTGGCCAAACGCGAACTCCGCCGCTGGCACCCCTAACCCCAGCCCCCACCCCCGGCCCCCACCCCCACGGCACGCCGATCTTGCACTTTCTGTCGACGGTTCGCGTGGAGTGCCCCATATGTCGCCGCAGAAAGTGCAAGATCGGCGGGAGATGGGGCGGGCGGGGCCTCGCGGCGGGGCTCGGGGGTCAGGCGCTGGCTCGGTGGACGAGTTGGGTGTCCAGGAGGATGTGCGGGGCGGGTAGGTCGTCGCCACGGATGCGGGCGACCAGCAGTCGGGCCATCTGCCGGCCCATCTCCTCGACCGGCTGGAACACGCTCGTCAGGGGTGGCTCCGCCTGGCGGGCGATCGGCGCGTCGTCGAAGCCGATCACGGCGACGTCCTCCGGGACACGCCGGCCGGCGCCGCGCAGGGTCCGCAACGCGCCGAACGCCATCAGGTCGGACGCGACGAAGACGGCGTCCAGGTCCGGGCAGGCGTCCAGCAGCCGGCGCATGGCGGTCGCCCCACTGCTCTCGCTGAAGTCGCCGTACGCGATCAGGTCGGGGTTGACGCCGACGCCGGTGGCCTTGACGGCCTCGGTGTAGCCGGCCAGCCGGGCCAGGCCGGCGCCCATGTCCTGCGGGCCGGCGATGGTGGCGACGCGCCGCCGTCCCTGGCTGGTCAGGTACTCCACCGCCTGCCGTGCGCCGCCAACGTTGTCCACGTCGACGAACCACGCCGGCTGGGCCCCGGGTTGCAGCATCCGGGCCGGTCGGCCACCGAGCACCGCGGGCAGACCGCGCTCCTCCAGCAGGGTGGGTAGCGGATCGGAGTCGTGCAACGACAGCAGCAGTACGCCGTCGACGTGCTGGTTGGTGAGGTGGTGCTCGACGCGCTCCCGCTCGACCGGCGACTGGGCCATCGCCAGCCAGAGCTGCATGGGTGTCTCCAGCAGACCGGAGCTGATCCCCCGCACGATCGCCGCGAAGAACGGCTCGGTGAAGACCCGCTCCCCGGATTCGGACACCACCAGGGCGACGGAGTCGGTCCGCTGGGTGACCAGCGCGCGGGCGGCGCGGTTCGGCACGTACCCCAACTCGGCGATCGCCTGTTGGACCGCGGCCCGGGCCTCCGGGCTGACCTGGGGCGAGCCGTTGACCACGCGCGAGACCGTGCCCCGACCCACGCCGGCACGCGCCGCGACCGCGTCGAGGGTCGGGCGCCCGAGCGAGCGGGTGCGCTGCGTTGTCATCGTCTGCTCCTCCGACGGCGGGCGGGCCCGGCGCCACGCGAGAGTGGACGCCGGGACCGCCCTGATGGCTGGCCCGAGCCTATTGTGCGGCCAGACCGTTGCGTCGGATCACCGAGGCGTACCACCTGGCGCTGGACTTGGGTATGCGAAGCTGGCTGTCGTAGTCGACGTGGATCATGCCGAAGCGCTTGGTGTAACCCCAGGCCCACTCGAAATTATCCATCAATGACCAGGCGAAGTATCCCCGCAGGGGCACGCCGGCGTTGATCGCTTCGTGGCAGGCCCGCAGGTGGGCATCGAAGTAGGCCAGCCGGTCGACGTCGTCGACCTGCCCGTCGACGACGGTGTCGACGAACGCGGAGCCGTTCTCGGTGACGTACAGCGGCAGGTCCGTGTACTCCTCGTGCACCCGCCGCAGCGTCTCCACCAGGCCCGGGGCGTCGATCTCCCAGTCCATGTCGGTCACCGGGACACCGCGGGTGACGAACCGGACGTCCTCGCTGCCCGGCCAGCAGGAGGGTGCCCGCCAGTACGGCTCGGGCTCGGCGCCCTCGATCGGCGCGGCGACCACGTGCCGGCTGTAGTAGTTGATCCCGACCAGGTCCAGCGGCGTGGAGATGGTCGCCAGGTCACCGTCGCGGACGTGGTCGAAGTCGGTGACCTCGCGCAGGTCGGCCACCAGATCCTCCGGGTACGACCCCCGCAGCAGCGGGTCGAGGAAGAAGCGGTTGGCCAGCCCGTCGATCCGGCGGGCCGCGTCCACGTCGGCGGGAGCGTCGGTAGCCGCGTCGACCGGGTACAGGTTGACGGTCACGCCCACCTCGGCCGTGGGCCGGGCGGCCCGCAGGGCCTGCACGGCCAGGCCGTGCCCGAGCATCAGGTGGTGGCCGGCGCGCACCGAGTCCGCGCCGTTGGACCGGCCCGGGGCGTGTACGCCGGAGCCGTACCCGAGGAACGCCGAGCACCACGGCTCGTTCAGGGTGGTCCAGTAGCGCACCCGGTCGCCGAGCGCGTCGGCGACGAGCGTGGTGTAGTCGGCGAAGCGCGCGGCGGTGTCCCGCGACGGCCAGCCACCGGCGTCCTCCAGCTCCTGGGGAAGGTCCCAGTGGTAGAGGGTGAGCCACGGCTCGATGTCGTGGGCCAGCAGCTCGTCCACGAGCCGCCGGTAGAAGTCCAGGCCCTTCGGGTTGGCCGCGCCCGTGCCGCCGGGCTGCACCCGGGGCCAGGAGACCGAGAAACGGTACGACTTGAGGCCCAGCTCGGCCATCAACGCGACGTCGTCACCGAGCCGGTGGTAGTGGTCGCAGGCCACGTCGCCGGTGTGCCCGTGGACCACCCGGCCCTCGGTGTGGCTGAAGGTGTCCCAGATCGACGGGGTGCGGCCGTCCTCGGCCGCCGCCCCCTCGATCTGGTATGCCGCGGTCGCGGCTCCCCACAGGAAGCCGGGTGGAAAGGTCAGCCCGGAACGCTCGTCGAGGAGGTCGACGGCGGATGGGCTGGCGGGGTTGCTCACGACTTGACGGCACCTTCCATGATCCCGCCGATGATCTGGCGGCCGAACAGAACGAAGACGATGAACAGCGGAAGGGTCGCGATGAGCGTACCCGCGAAAATCTGAGAATTATCCGCGAAGTACGCGGTGTTCAGACTGCGCAGCGAGATCTGCACGGTCGGGTTGGCCGGGTCGGCGAGCACCACGAAGGGCCAGAAGAACTGGTTCCACTGCTCCATGAAGGTGAGCAGCCCGAGCACGGCCGCCGCGGGCCGCAGCGCCGGCACCACCACGTGCCAGTAGACACGCCAGGTGGAGCAGCCGTCGACGCGGGCCGCCTCGATCAACTCGTTGGGTACGGCCTGCTCGGCGTACTGGCGCATCATGAAGATGCCGAAGCCGCCGATCAGGAACGGCACCGTCACCGACGGCATCGTGTTCAGCCATTCCAGCTTCGCCATGAGGATGTACAACGGGAGCACACCGAGCTGGATGGGAATCATCATCGAGGCCAGGATGATGAGCAGCAGCGCGTTCTTGCCACGGAAACGCAGTTTCGCGAACGCGAATCCGGCGAGCGAGCCGAAGAACACGGTCGCCACCGTGATCGTGCCCGACACCAGGAACGAGTTCATCAAACCCTTGACGATGTTCGCGTCGCCGTTGTCGAGCACCCGCTGGATGTTCTCGCCCAGCTTGCCGCCCGGCAGGAACGGCGGGGGCCATGAGTTCGCGGCGTCACTGGTCCGCGAGGCGATGACGATCATCCAGTAGAACGGGAAGAGCGACAGGATGACGCCGAGGACGAGCCCGAACCAGGTGAGCGGGCTGGCCGTCCAGAGCTTCTCCGCGCTGTGGCGGATGCCGTTGCGTTCGGCCGGTGGCCGGACCGACGGCGGTCGCAGAGTGGTACTGGTCATGGGTGGGCCACCCTCACTTGTCGGAGCTGATGCGGCGGGCCAGCAGGTAGTTGATGAACGAGACGGACGCGATCAGCAGGAACAGCACCAGGGCGACCGCGCCCGCGTACCCCCACCGGAACCGCTGGTTCATGACGTCCAGCAGGTACATCGTGATCGTCTGGAACTGCCCCTCCGTGCCGCCGGAGAGCGCGCCCGAGCCGCTGGTGAACATCAGCGGCTCGGTGAAGAGCTGCAGACCGCCGATGGTCGAGATGATCAGCGTGAAGATGATGGTGGGGCGCAGCTGCGGGATGGTGATCGACCAGAACTGGCGGCGTTGCGAGGCGCCGTCGAGGGCGGCCGCCTCGTACACGTCCTTGCTGATCGACTGCATCGCGGCGAGGTAGATGAGGGCGTTGTAGCCCACCCACCGCCAGTCGACCATCGTGGCGATGGCGACCCAGGAGGCGAAGCGGTTGGCCCGCCAGTCGATGGGGCCGAGACCGACCAGGTCGAGCAGCCAGTTCATCAGGCCGAAGTCCCGGGCGTAGATCATCGAGAAGATGAGCGCCACCACGGCGGTCGAGGTGATGATCGGCATCGCGATCGCCAGCCGGAAGAACATCTGGCCGCGGATGCGGCGGTTCAACGCGTTGGCCAGCATCAGCGCGATGAGCAGCTGCGGGATGGTGGAGAGCGCGAACATCCCGAAGGTGTTCACCACCGCGTTCCAGAACTGCGGGTCGTTCGTGAACAGCTCGACGAAGTTGTCCAGACCGACGAAGCTGATCGTCGCGTTCATCGGTGACCGGTCGGTCATCGCGATCCAGAACGTGTAGACGATCGGGTAGACGCCGAAGATCGCGAAGAGCACGAAGAACGGCAGGACGAAGACGTACGGGGTGAAGCGCAGGTCCAGCCGGTTCAGCTGCCGGCGGCGCGCCGTTGAGTGCCGTGGCGCCGGGCGCGGCCCGCGGGCCGACGCGCCCGGTGGCGCGGGGGTCTTCAGGGAGCTCATGAGCGGTCCTTCACACTCGGCGACGCCTCGTGGGGCGCCGCGGCAGGGCGTGTTGACGCGGGTCACGGGTGGTGCCGGAGCGGCACCACCCGTGAGCGCGTCGCAGCCGTTACTTGCCTGCTGCCTGGCCGTTCTTCACCGCGTCCTGCCAAGCGGCGTCGGCGGCCTTACCCTGCTCGATGCTGCGCAGCGCGTTCTCGACCGCGTCCCGGACCGCCTGGTTCTTCGGGCCGAGGTAGACCGGCTTCAGCTCCTTGGCGCCAGCGGCGAAGATCTTGCCGATCGGCGCGCCGCTGAAGTACTCGTTGGTGGCGGCGAGCACGGCCGGGTCCTCGAGGGCCTGCGGCGACGAGGGCAGGTTGCCGACCTTCTTGAACGCCTCGGTCTGGCTCTTGGCGCTGGTCAGGAACTTGGCCAGCTCAGCGGCTTCCTTCTGGTGCTTGCTGGACTTCGGCACAGCCAGCCAGGAACCGCCCCAGTTGCCGCCGTTGCCCGGCGCCTTGGCGACGTCCCACTTGCCGGCCGCCGCGTCACCGGCCTGGCCCTTGATGACACCCGTCATCCAGGCCGGGCAGCCGATGGTGGCGAAGCTGCCGTTCTTGAAGCCGGCGTTCCACTCGTTGGAGAAGCTCCGCAGGTTGTTCGACAGACCCGCGCTGATCATCTTGGTGGTCTGCTGGAACGCGGTCTGCACGTCCGGGTTCTCGCCGACGACGAGCTTGTTGCTCTTGTCGAAGTAGGTGTACCCGTTGCCCGCGCCCGCCGTCTGCATCAGCACGATGTTGTAGAAGTTGGTCGCCGAGTCGACGAACTTGTGCTTCTTGTCGGCGGCGGTGAACTTCTGGCCCTGCGCGATGAAGTCGTCCCACGTCGGCCAGAGGGCGCCGACCTGCTCGCGGTCGGTCGGCAGGCCGGCGGCCTTGAAGAGGTCGGTGCGGTAGCAGACGGCCATGCCGCCGACGTCGGTGCCGAGACCGAGCACCTTGCCGTCCGGCGTGAGGCCACCCTCCCACTTCCACGGCAGGAAGTTGCCCTTGAGGTCGTTGGCGCCGTGGTCGGCCAGGTTCACGAACTTGTCGGCCTGCGCGAAGAACTGCACGATCGTGCCCTCTTCGAGGGCGACGACGTCACCGGCACCGGCACCGGCGGTGATCTGCTGCGTCAGCCGGGTGTTGTAGTCACCGAGGCCGAGGCCCTTGCCGCGCTCCTGGATCGTGACGTTCGGGTGCTCCGTCTGGTACTGCTTGTAGAGATCCTCGTAGCCGAAGCCCTGGTCGCCGAAGACGTCGACGACCAGAGTGACCTTGCCGCCGTCCGAATCGGACGACGAGTCGCCGTCGCCGCAGGCGGTCGCCGCGGCGAGCACGGCGACAGACGCGAGCGCGATCGCCGCAAAACGGCGACGTGAGGTGACGCTCATCCTGACCCCTCTCAAGTGGTGAGGCTTGGTGTGTCGTGCGTGGTGGGGGGTGCTGTAGCGCCCCGCGCCCCTCAGCCGGTGACCGAGGGCGCCTGGGGAGTGTGGTGAAGGAGACTTCCGCCACTCCCCCGGGAGCGCTCCCATGAGATTGCCGGGGCGCTACCAGGGTGTCAATAGACCATTGGGAGCGTTCCCAGATCGTTACCGCCCTGTTTCAGGCCGGCACCCGGGGCATCGACGCCGGCCTGACCGGCCCGTTCAGCAGAAGCGGCGCAGCAGCGTGGTGGCGACGGCGGGATCGAAGAACGCCGGGTCGAAGCCGCCGGTGACCCAGCCCGTCAGCAGAGCCCGCTCCGGATGAGCCGGATCGGCCAGGGCCGCCAGCAGCGTCTGGTAGCCCAGTGGGCCACCGATGCCCTCCGGCGGGCAGGCATGCTCCCCGTCGAGGCAGAGCGGGTACCGCTCGTCCTGGTCGGCGGTGAAGGCGTCCTCGACGACCAGGTCGTGCTCCCACCAGTCGCCGAAGTCGTACGTGTAGGAGAACCTGCTGCCCTTGCCGAGCACCGCGTCCAGCCGGACGTCCAGCTCGTCGTGCAGCGCCAGGCCCTCGTCCGGGTCGGGCTCGCCGTAGGCCACCGCGTCGACCTCGAACGAGTGCAGGTGGCAGTCCCGCCAGCCCATCGCGTGCTGGGCGACCCGGTGTAGTCGGTCCAGCGTGTAGCCGGCCGGGACGAGCACCCGACGCCAGATGACCGGACGCACGCCGGCGAGGGACATCTTCAGCTGGAAGATCTGACGCGGCATGCTGTCCTGTCCTTGAGCGGCTTAGGCTGCGAGCATGATCTGCCGAGCGTGCCGGGACCGGCGGCACGACGACTGCCCGGGCCGGAACTGGTGCGACTGCCAGCACCGTACCGCTGAACCGACCCCTCCGGTCACCGGTCCGGCCGGCGAATGACGGTCGGAATTCCGATCCGGCGGCTCTGGCCCGAGCCGTCCGTCGAGCCGCTCGACGACGCGGCGTTGACCGCCCTCTACGGCCGCTCCGACCAGCCCCGACTGCGGGTCAACTTCGTCTCCAGCCTGGACGGCGCGGTCACCGTCGACGGCTTCTCCGCCGGGCTGTCGGGCGAGCCGGACAAGCGGGTGTTCGGCCTGCTGCGGATGGTCTGCGACGCCCTCGTCGTGGCCGCCGGCACCCTGCGGCACGAGGGGTACCGGGCTGTCCGGCTGGACGAGGGCCGCCGCGCCTGGCGCAGGGCGAACGGGCTGGCCGCGTACCCGACGTTGGTGGTCGTCTCCGGCGCCCTCGACCTGGACCCGGCGCAGGCCGCGTTCGCCGACGCGCCGGTCCGGCCGATCGTGCTCACCCACTCCGACGCCGAGCCACCACCGGGCCTCACCGACGTCGCCGACGTGCTGCGCTGCGGCACCGGCCGGGTCGACCTCGCCGCCGCCCTGGCCGAGCTGCACGGGCGCGGACTGACACAGCTGCTCTGTGAGGGTGGCCCGCACCTGCTCGGCGCGCTCACCGCGGCCGACCTGGTGGACGAGCTGTGCCTCACGGTCGCGCCGCTGCTCGCCGGGCCGGGCCCGGGGCGGATCACCGCCGGAGACGCCACCGGGCCCACTCACCTGCCGCTGCGCCACGTACTCGCCGCCGACGACGGCGTCCTGCTGCTCCGCCACGCCCGCGACTGACGGCTGCGCCCTGAGAGCGGCCCGTCACTCACCGGCGCGTGACGGGCCGTCGCCCGGTCGCACACCCAGCGTCGCGGGTGTGAGCGACCATGGTGTCGTCCGCCGCGTCGCGTGGCGACCTGTCGTACTCCTCGGGCAGGATGCACGTCATGCTTCCCGACCGTGCTGCCCCGACCCGAGTCGCCCGATGACCGACGCCGACCTCGACAGCCCGGGCGAGCTGGTCGGCCGGGTGCTGGGCACCGCCGACGCCACACCGTTGCAGTTCTGGACGGCGGTGGCCCCCGGCAGCTACCTCCAGCTCGACGACGTGGTGGTCACCCGTCGTGAGCTGCCCGACCGCGAGCCGGTGACGATCGCCGGGGTGGTCACGCAGGTCCGGGCGCGGCACGAGGGCGCCCAGTTCGACTCGGACGTCTTCGCCATCGCCGACGGCACCCTGCCCGCCCAGGTGCAGGAGGCGGCCGAGGTCACCACCACGCGGGTCGACCCGGAGCTGTACGTGCCGCCGACCCCGGGGGCCGTGGTGCACCGCGCCGAGGGCGACGCGCGGGCCCGCGCGCTGCACTTCGACCGGATGGAGCGGCGCATCCCGATGGGGATGGGCCGCGACGGGGTGCCGGTCTACCTGAACGCCGACTTCCTCGACGGCAGCCGGGGCGCGCACGTCTCGATCTCCGGCATCTCCGGGGTCGCCACCAAGACGAGCTTCGCCACCTTCCTGCTCTACTCGGTGTTCCGTTCCGGCGTCCTGGGCGGCGACGCGGTCAACGGCAAGGCGCTCATCTTCAACGTCAAGGGCGAGGACCTGCTGTTCCTCGACCACCCCAACACGCGCCTCGACGAGCCGACCCGGGCCGCGTACGCGAAGCTGGGCCTGAGCGCCGGCGCCTTCCCCGACGTGCGGGTGTACGCCCCGCCCCGGGTCGGTGACGCGGCCGGCACGCCGGACGTGAGCAGCCGGCTGACGGGCGTGGACGCCTTCTACTGGACGTTGAGCGAGTTCTGCTCCGACCGCCTGCTGCCGTACGTCTTCGCCGACGCCGACGACGAACGCCAGCAGTACACGATGGTGGTCCACTCGGTGGCCGCGCACCTGGCCCGGTACGCCCAGCCCGCCGACGGGGGCGTGAGCATCGACGGGGTGCGGCTCGGTTCGTACGGCGACCTGGTCGATCACATCGTCGATGCGCTCAACGACGACGAGACCCGTTCCGACTGGGCGGGCAGCGCGGTCGGACTGGGCACCGTCAACGCGTTCGCCCGCCGGCTGATCGGCAGCAAGAAGGATCTGGCCCGGCTGATCCGTGGCGACCTGGCCGTCCGTCGTCCGCACTCGATCAACACCAGCGAGTCGGCACAGGTGACCGTCGTCGACCTGCACAACCTCCCCGACCGGGCGCAGCGGTTCGTGGTGGGTGTGACGCTCAAGAGCGAGTTCGAGCGCAAGGAGAAGGCCGGCACGGCCAAGCCGCTGCTCTTCGTCGTCCTCGACGAGCTCAACAAGTACGCCCCCCGGGAGGGCTCCTCCCCCATCAAGGAGGTGCTGCTCGACATCGCCGAGCGCGGCCGCTCGCTCGGGGTGATCCTGATCGGCGCCCAGCAGACGGCGAGCGAGGTGGAGCGCCGTATCGTCACCAACTCGGCGATCCGGGTGGTCGGCCGGCTCGACCCGGCCGAGGCGTCCCGCCCGGAGTACGGCTTCCTGCCGCCGGCCCAGCGACAGCGGGCGCTGCTCGCCAAGCCGGGCACCATGTTCGTCAACCAGCCGGACATCCCGGTGCCGCTCTGCCTGGAGTTCCCGTTCCCGGCGTGGGCGACCCGGGTCTCCGAGGCGGGCCGGGCTCCCTCGGAGACGCTGCGCTCGATCACCCAGTCCGCCGACCCGTTCGCCGTGGTGGGCTCCGGCGGCGGCAGCGACGACGACATCCCGTTCTAGGGGGCCGGTGCAACTGTGAAGATCCTGCACACCTCCGACTGGCACGTGGGCAAAGTGCTCAAGGGGCAGTCCCGGGCCGAGGAGCACAAGGCCGTACTGGCCGGGGTGATCGACATCGCCCGCGCCGAACAGCCGGATCTGGTGATCGTCGCCGGTGACCTCTACGACACGGCCGCGCCGACCTCGGAGGCGACCCGGCTGGTCACCCGGGCGCTGACCGCGCTGCGGCGCACCGGCGCGGACGTGGTCGCCATCGGCGGCAACCACGACAACGGGCCCGCGCTGGACGCGCTGCGCCCGTGGGCCGAGGCCGCGGGCATCACGCTGCGCGGCGGGGTACGCGAAAATCCGGCCGAGCACGTCATCGACGGCACCACGGCCGGCGGGGAGCGGTGGCAGCTCGCCGCGCTGCCGTTCCTGTCCCAGCGGTACGCCATCCGCGCGCTGGAGATGTACGAGCTGACCGCCGCCGAGGCCAACCAGACGTACGCCGACCACCTGGGTCGGGTGCTGGGCCGGCTCACCGAGGGCTTCACCGAACCGGACCGGGTGCACCTGGTCACCGCGCACCTGACGGTGACCGGCGCGGCGGCGGGCGGCGGCGAGCGGGACGCGCACACGGTGCTCGGCTACGCGGTGCCGGCGACGGTCTTTCCGGCGACGGCGCACTACGTGGCGCTGGGCCACCTGCACCGGGCGCAGCGTGTCGAGGGCCCGTGCCCGGTGCGGTACAGCGGTAGTCCGCTCGCCGTCGACTTCGGCGAGCAGGAGAACGTGCCGTCGGTGACGGTCGTCGAGGTGACCGCCAGCACGGCCGCCCGGGTGCGGGAGGTGCCGGTGAGCGCGGCGAGCGCGCTGCGGACGGTCCGGGGCACGCTGGCCCAGCTCGCCGAGATCGAGGCGCCGGACGCCTGGCTGCGGGTGTTCGTGCGGGAGCAGCCCCGCGCGGGCCTGCGCGAGGAGGTGCAGGAGCTGCTCCCCCGCGCGCTGGAGATCCGCATCGACCCGGAGCTGCTGGCGGCGTCGGGCAGCGGCGCGCGGGTCGCGCAGCGGTCGGGGCGTTCCCCCCGGGAGCTGTTCGGCGACTACCTGGACAGCCGGGGGCATGACGACGAGGGTGTCCGGGAACTCTTCGACGAGCTCTTCGAGGAGGTCGATCACTGATGCGGCCGATGCGGCTGGACATGGCCGGGTTCACGGTCTTCCGGGACGAGACGACGATCGACTTCACCGACGCCGACTTCTTCGCGCTGATCGGGCCGACCGGCTCGGGCAAGTCCACCGTGCTGGACGCCATCTGCTTCGCCCTCTACGGCACGGTCCCCCGGTGGGGTGGCACGCGGGGGTTGGCCAACGCCCTCGCACCATCGGCGACCGAGGCCCGGGTGCGGCTGGTCTTCGAGTCCGGTGGCTCCCGGTACGTGGCGACCCGAGTGGTGCGCCGGGACGGTCGGGGCAACGTGAAGACCGCGAACGCCGGGTTGCAGGTGATGCCGGCCGGCTTCGACGTGACCAAGCTCGACACCGGGTTGAGCCCGGACGACCTGGGCGAGGTGGTCGCCGGTACGCCCGCCGAGATGGAGCAGGCGGTGCTGGAGGCGGTCGGGCTGCCGTATGAGCAGTTCACCAGCTGCGTGGTGCTGCCGCAGGGGCAGTTCGCCGACTTCCTGCACGCCAAGCCGGCCACCCGGCAGCAGATCCTGGTCAACCTGCTGGGCCTCGGCGTCTACGAGGACGTGCAGAAGAGGGCCACGGCCCGCGCGGCGCAGGCCGAGGCCAAGCTGGACGCGGTCGACCAGGTGCTCGCCGGCCTGACCGGGGTGGACGACGAGGCGGTGGCCGAGGCCGACGCCCTCGTCGAGCGGATGGTCGAGCTGGCCGGCGCGGTCACCGGGGCCATGCCCGAGTTGGCGGCGGCCCGGGGACGCGCGCGGGAGGCGGCGGCCGCCCTGACCGCGCTCGACGACGAGCTGAGCGTGCTGTCCGCCGTCCGCGCCCCGCGCGGGGTGGCCGAGGTGGCGCGCGCGGTGGCTGCGGCGCGCGCCGAGGCCGACGCGGCTGCCACGGCGGTGTCGCTGGCCGAGGAGCGGGAGGAGAAGCTGCGCGGTGAGTTGGCCGGCGCCGGTGACGAGAGCGCGCTGCGGCTGCAACTGCGGGCGTACGACGATCGGGATCGGCTGACCGGCGAGGCCGACACGGTCCGCGCGGCGGTGCGTACGGCGGACGAGGAGCACACGACGGCGGTAGCGGCGCTGGCCGCCGCCCGCGCGGAGGCCGAGCGGGCCGACGCCGAGTTGGAGGCGGCCTTCCGGGCGCACGAGGAGGCGAAGGCCACCGACCTGGCGGTCGGCCTGCGGGCGCACCTGCATCCGGGCGGGCCCTGCCCGGTGTGCGAGCAGCCGGTGGCGCGGGTGCCGGCCGTCCCGGCGGATTCGGCGGTGGCCGCCGCGACGGCGGCCGGCAAGGCGGCGCGGGCCGCCACCAAGGCGGCGCAGGCGGCGGTGCAGCAGCGGGACGCCGCCGCGCGTGACCTGGAACGGCTGCTGGTGCAGGCCCGCGCCCGGCAGGAGCAGGTGGACGCCCGGCTGGCCGAACTGGACGGGCAGCTCGCGGACGCGGCCGAGCCGGCGGTGCTGCGCCGGGAGCTGGCCGAACACGCCCGGCTGCGACGGGCCCTGGACGAGGCGGCGACCGCCGTCCGGGCGGGCCGGGACAGCGCCCGCCAGGCCCGCGCCGGTGTGGACGCGGCGCAGGAGCGGCTGCGGGCGACCTGGCGGGGCTTCGACACCGCCCGGGACGGGCTGGCCCGGTTCGGGCCGCCGGCCGCCGACCGGGACGACGTGGCGGCCTCCTGGGCGGCGTTGACCGACTGGGCCTCGGCCGAGGCGGAGCGTCGTCGTGCTGATCGGGCCGGCCGGGTCACCGTCGTCGCCGAGGCCGAGGCGGCGGCCGACGAGGTGCAGCGGCGGATCGCCGACATCTTCGCGGCCGCCGACGTGCCGGTCGGCGACGATCCGGTGCACGCCGCGACGGTGGCCGTCGAGCGGGCCGAGGCCGACCGACGCCGGCTGGCCGAGCGCCGCGAACAGGCCGGCACGTTGCGCGAGCAGCGGGCGGGGCACGAGCGCGAGGCGCAGGTCGCGCGGGCTCTCTCAGGGCACCTGCGGGCCAACAACTTCGAGCGGTGGCTGCTGGCGGAGGCGTTGGACCTGCTGGTCGACGGCGCGTCCGGGATCCTGCGGGAGCTGTCCTCGGGCCAGTACGAGCTGGTGCACGACAAGGGCGAGTTCTTCGTGGTCGACCACCACGACGCCGGGCTGCGCCGGGGCGTACGGACGCTCTCCGGCGGCGAGACGTTCCAGGCGTCGCTGGCGTTGGCGTTGGCGCTGTCCGAGCAGTTGGCCGGCATGTCGACGACGGCGGCGAGTCTGGAGTCGATCGTCCTGGACGAGGGTTTCGGCACGCTGGACGCGGCCACCCTGGACACGGTGGCCGCCACCCTGGAGAACCTGGCCGCCCGGGGTGACCGGATGGTCGGCGTGGTCACCCACGTCGCGGCGCTGGCCGAGCGGATCCCGGTCCGCTTCGAAGTGCGCAAGGACGCCCGCTCGGCGCGCGTCGAACGGACCGGCCGGTGAGCGACGCGAAGTTCTTCGTCGACTCGTGGGACCCGTCGTACGGGGCGTCGTTCGAGGCGTCCGCCTCCGGGCCGGCCACCCCGAGCAGCACCCAGGTCGAGGTCGACGTGGAGTTGCCGGCCGTCGACTGGCGGGCGATCGGCGTACGCGCCGACGTGCGGGCACCGGACGTGGTGCTCCTGGTCGACGGGGTCCGCCGGGTCGACGCGAGCATCTGGACGGCCGAGGAGGACGGCGGGTCGTTTCCGGGGCTGGCGGCGTCGTACGCGGCCGGCGTGGTGCGCTGCGACCTGGGTCGGGGCGCGGCGCAGTTGGCCGGCACGCAGGTGGGCCGGGGTCTGTTCACGGCGAGCCCGTCGGCGCGGGACGTGGTGGCGGGCGCGATCCGCTATCCGGTGCACCGGGTGGGCGGCACCGGCGAGCTGGCGAAGCTGCCGGCGGCCGTGCAGGGCCCGTTGACCGCGTTGGAGGTGGCGGTGTCCGACGCCGTCCGGGTCGACGGCGACCTGTTGGTGGTGGACGGTCCGCTGCGCAGTCGGCACCATCTGCCGCGCACGCTCGGCTACATCAAGACCCAGCACAGCCAGTACCTGGACGCCCGGCTGACGGCGGTGGTGACGGGCCTGGCGCCGGGCGAGCGGTCGCCGGTGTTCCGGCTCGGCACGCCCTGGGGCGGCTGGTCGTGGTATCTGCGGCTGCCGGTGGCCGTGGGCGCGCCGTGGGCCGGCATCGTCCGGGTGGAGTGCTCCACCGAGTTGCCCGTCGAGGCGGCGATCGACCTGGCCGACCTGTCGCTGGTCACGCTGCCCCGGTTCGCCTCGACGCCGTACAAGGATCCACGGGCGCCGCAGAACCTGATCCCGATCGCCGGTCTGGAGCGCCGCCTGCGCGCGCTGCTCGGCGACTCCCGGCTGCTGCACCGCGCGTTGACCGCGGCGGCACGTGTCGGTCGCTGAGCGGGGGTCGCGGTGGGGCGTAAACGAGCGGGTGACCGGGTGGTCGAGCGGGTGGACACCGGTCTGGCCGAGCTGGTGCCGTCGGTGGACCGGCCCGGGTCGTGGACGCTGCTGTTGGACGGCGCGCCACAGTCGCACGTCGACCTGAGCGATCCCACGCATCTGGAGTTCGAGTACGTCCGACGGCTGGCCGCCGCGCTGGACCTGATCGCGCCCCCGGGCGAGCCGCTGCGGGTGCTGCACCTGGGCGGCGGCGCGCTGACCCTGCCCCGGTACGTGTCGGCGACCCGGCCCGGCTCGACGCAGCGGGTGTCCGAGGTGGACGGCGCCCTGGTGGAGCTGGTCCGGCGCGTGCTGCCCTGGCCTGCGGACGCCCGGCTGCGGGTCCGCGTGCAGGACGCGCGGGCCGTGCTGACCTCGGCGCGGGACGCCAGCTACGACGTGGTGGTCGCCGACGTCTTCGCCGGTGCCCGCACCCCGGCGCACCTGACGTCGGTGGAGTACGCCGCCGAGGTCGCGCGGGTGCTCCGCCCGGCGGGCTGGTTGTTGGCGAACCTGGCCGACGGCCCGCCGCTGCGGTACGCCCGCAGTCAGGTCGCCACGGTGCGCTCGGTGCTGCCGCAGGCGTGCCTGGTCGGCGACGCGGGGGTGCTGCGCGGTCGCCGGTACGGCAATCTGGTGCTGGTCGCCGGGCGGACCGCTCCCCCGGTGCCCGGCTTGAGCCGGCGGGCGGCCGGCGACTGGTTTCCCGGCCGGGTGGTGGCCGATGACGAGTTGGACCGCTTCGCCAGCGGGGCGGCGGTGGTGCGCGACGCCGATGCCACCGGCTCGGATCCACCACCGCCGGGGCTGTTCTCCGTCCGCCGCTGACCGGCTTGCGGGGGCCTGGGACCGCGCCGCCGGAAATTTTTCCCCGGTTCGTTGATCCGCTCGCGGCGTGGCTGCGTACCACCGGGCGGCCCGCCTTGTGGGGGCGGCGTTGGTCACGGACACCCCGGAGGTCTGCATGCATGCGGTGGCGGCCGGTTGGCATGGCGACGCGGTTGGCGCGGACTGGTTGTCCGCGCGGTCGTCGTCACGGTCGACCTCGTCTGCCCGGGGGGTCGACGCCCGAGCCACGTCTCGCCAAAATGGTCCGGTGACGCCCCGACCGGCGCCCGGGCGCCACCAGGCGACGACAACCGAGGCCAGCCACTCCGACCAGTTGATCCGGCTGCTCTACGCCGAGCACGCCGGCCCGTTGCTGATGTTCGTCATGCGGCTCACCGGGGGGGACCGGCAGCGCGCGGAGGACATCGTCCAGGAGACGCTGCTGCGGGCCTGGCGCAACGCGCACCGACTCGGCGCACAGGGGCAGGGTTCCCTGCGGCCGTGGCTGGTCACCGTGGCGCGTCGGATCGCCATCGACGAGCACCGCAGCCAGGAGGCCCGGCCGCCGGAGACGTACGACCGGGACCTGACGGCGTTCGCCGAGGCGGACAGCACCGACCGGGTGCTGCGCACGATGACGGTGGCGGACGCGCTGCGTACGCTGAGTCAGTCGCATCGGGAGATCCTGATCGCGACGTACTTCCGGGGGCGGACGGTGCCGGAGGCGGCGGAGGAGCTGGGGCTTCCGTTGGGCACCGCCAAGTCGCGGGTCTACTACGCGCTGCGCGCCTTGCGCACGGCTCTTCAGGAGCGGGGGGTGACAGAATGAGCCGGCCGGACCACATGGACGTCGCCGCGTACGCGCTCGGCGTGCTTGACGAGCAGGACACCGAGCGGTTCGAGGAGCATCTCGCCGCGTGCTGGGCGTGCGCGGCCGAGCTGGAGACGATGGTGCCGGTGGTGGGCCTGCTCTCCGGCATCGACGGCGAGACGATGATGGCCCTGGAGCAGACCGCCACGGATCCGGCGCTGCTGGACCGGACATTGGTCGCGGTCCGGGCCGATCGGCGACGCACCAGGTTTCGTCAGATGCTCGCGACCGCCGCGGCGGTGGTGGTCTTCGGCGGTTTGACGGGTTACGGCTTCGTGAGCGTGGCCGGGGACGATGCGCCGGGGACCCTCGCGGAGCCGACGACCAGCGCCGGCGTCAACGACCCGCCGACGAGCGCGCCGACCGGGCCGCCGAGCGGTCCGGGCGTCGGCGGCACCGAGGAGGAGGGCGACCAGGTCGACGCCACCGACCCGACGACCGGCGTCCAGACGACGATGTTCCTCATCGAGCGGGAGTACGGCACCCGCATCAACTTCAGCCTGCGGAAACTGCCCGGCCCGCGCACCTGCCGGTTGGTGGTGGTGCGCAAGAACGCCACCACGGAGGTCATCTCGACGTGGTCGGTGCCGGAGGGCGGCTACGGGACGAACAATCGCCCGCAGGGTCTTGAGCTGAGCGCGTCGACGTCGGCGTTGACGAGTGACATCAAACAGCTCCAGGTGCAGTCGGTAGACCGTAACGGTGTGGCGAGCCCGCTGGTCACGGTACCCATGTAGGGTCGCGTACCATCGTCGACGCCGGTCATTGTCACAATGACCGGCGTTGATGCGTTTTCCCTGCCAGCAGGCTCCGTGCAGGGCGGTACGGATCATCGTTCAATACGGTTCAATCAAAACCCGTGAAATTGACCACTGTTACTTCTTCAACCTTGACAGCCCGCTCGCCGTACCTATGGGTGAACTGCCAAGAATGAGGAGGGCACGTGGCACAGATGAAGCGGACCGTCATCGTCGCGAGCGCGATGGTCGCACTAACGGCCTGCGCTCCCGCGGGTTACGACGGGGCGAACTCGAGCGCGGCCGAGCCGGTCGCCGTCGCCGCGGCCGAGCCCAGCGCGTCGGCGGAGCCCGAGGCGTCGGCATCCGCGGAGGCGCCCGCCGCCGACGCGCCGCCGGCCGCGGACGTCGACCTGACCGAGCAGTTGATCGGCAAGAAGATCGCCCGGATGGGCAACGTCGTGACGGACCAGGACGGCTGGGTCCTGTACCGCTTCGACAAGGACACCGCCGACCCGCCCGCGTCGAACTGCGTCGACAAGTGCGCGGAGGTGTGGCCGCCCGCGCTGACCGACGGGAACCCCCAGCTCACCGGCCTCTCCGACGACAAGGTCGGCAGCGTCACCCGCCAGGACGGCACCCGCCAGCTCACCATCGGCGGCTGGCCGGTCTACCGCTACATCGGCGACAAGAAGCCCGGCCAGTGGAAGGGTCAGGCCGTCGGTGGCACCTGGTTCGTGGTCGACCAGAACGGCAAGAAGAACCTGACCTGCCTGCCCACCTCGACGCCGAAGGCCGTCGCGCCGCCGGCCGACAGCGGGTCGAGCGACGCCGGAGGCTCGGGCTATTCGTACTGATCCCGGTACCGCCGGGGTACGACGGTGGCCGGTCGCAGCCGCAGGGGGCGCGACCGGCCACCGTCGTACCCTGAATCGCCTGTGCGGACGGCGACGACCGGCACCGCCGCGTGACCTGGCAGAGTGGCAGGGTGACCGAGACCGGACCCGCCGCGACCAGGGTGCTGCACCCGCCGGTCGGATACCGGCTGGCCGCGTCGGTCCGCGCGCTGACCTTCAGCCCGTACGACCCGTGCGCGCGCATCGCCGCCGGCACCTTCTGGTGGGCGACCCGCACCCCGCAGGGACCGGCCACGCTCGCTCTGCGACCGGCGGGTGGTGATCTGCTCGCCGAGGGTTACGGACCGGGCGCCGAGCATGTCGTGGCACACGCCGACGGAATCGCCGGGCTGCGCGACGACCTGACCGGCTTCGCCGAACTGGCGGCGGCGCACCCGCTCGTCGCCCGGCTGGCCCGGGAGCACCGCGGACTGCGCATGCCCACCACCGGGCAGGTCTTCCCCCGACTGCTGCGGGCGGTCTTCGAGCAGAAGGTCACCGGCAAGGAGGCGTACCGGGCGTACGCGGCGACCGTGCGGCACTTCCGCGAGCCGGCTCCCGGCCCGCTCCAGCCGCTGCTGCTGCCGCCCGAGGCCGCCGCGGTGGCCGCCACCCCGTACTGGGTGTTCCACCCGTTCGGCGTGGAGCAACGCCGGGCCGACACGCTGCGCCGGGCCGCCGCGCTGGCCGACCGTCTGGAGCGCTGCGTCGACGCGGCGGAGGCGACCCGCCGGCTGACCGCCATCGCCGGCATCGGGCCGTGGACCGCAGCCGAGGTGGTCCGGATCGCGTACGGCGACCCGGACGCGGTGAGCGTCGGCGACTACCACATCCCGAACACCGTGTCCTGGGCCCTGGCCGGCGAGCCGAGGGGCGACGACGCGCGGATGCTGGCCCTGCTGGAGCCGTTCCGGGGGCATCGGGGTCGGGTGTGTGTGCTGCTGGAGGCCGCCGGTATCCAGGCGCCGAAGTACGGCCCCCGCGCGCCGATCCGCTCGTTCGCCCGCTTCTGACCGCTTCCCGGCTGCCGGGCAGCGGCCGGGCCGCCCGGGTTCGGCGACGCCGGCTGTGGTGTGCTGCTCCGATGAGCGTCGAGGTGAGCATCGTTCCGGCGGTTGTCGCGGACGCCGGCGAGATCCTGACCGTGCAGCGGGCCGCGTACCTGAGCGAGGCGCAGCACTATCGTGAGCCCTTCCTGCCGCCGTTGACCGAGACCCTGGACGAGGTCGCGGCCGTGCTGGCCGGCCCGGACATCGTGCTCGTCGCCCGCTCGGGGCACCGGCTGGTCGGCTCGGTGCGCGCCCACCTGGCCGGCGACACCGCACATGTCGGACGCCTCGCGGTCGCCCCCGATCAGCAGGGGCGGGGTGTCGGAGCGCGACTGCTCACCGCGATCGAGGAGGCCTGCGCCGGTCGCGCGGCCCGGTTCGCCCTCTTCACCGGCGCGGACAGCGCCCGCACCCTCGCGCTGTACGAGCGGTACGGCTACCGGATCGTGGCGCACCGCCCGGACCCGAACGGCACCCCGTTGGCCGTGCTGGAGAAGCCGGCCGTCAGCTCCGCTCACAGCGACGCCTGAGCCCGTCGGCCTCCAGCCTGACGTAGCGGCGCAGCAGGCCGCCGTACAGCCGGCCGATCAGACCGGCCAGGGGTCCGCTCTGGTCGATGGCCACGTCGACCCGGGTACGTCCGTCGGGCAACGGCACCAACCGGTGCTCGCCACGGGTGTGCACGCCCGGGACGTCGGAGACCCAGGTGAACTCCCGCCCCTCGGCCAGCTCGACGACCCGCCACACGGCCGGGCGTAGTTTCGGCTGGGTCAGGCGGGCGGTCGCGCCGACCGCGAGGGGCCCCGGCTCACCCCGCTCGGCCCGGGTCACCGAGGCGGTCCACTCCGGCCACCGCTCCACGTCCACCAGCACCGCCCAGACCCGCTCGGCGTCCGCGCCGATCTCGGTGTCCGCCTCGAACCGCATCGCGTCCCCTCCCCCGGTGGCGCCGTCCGGCGCCGCCTGCTGACGACGCTGCCCGGCGGACCGTCACCGCGGCATCCACCGGCCGGTCCGATCATCGATCGGGCCGTGGGTCCGCCGGCCGCGCGGGGTCAGGCGGCCTCGCGCAGGTCGGCCAGGCTCAACGGGGTACGACGCCGCAGCAGCTCTTCCAGCTCGGAGACCGTGGCGACCTCGCCGAGCACGTCCCGGCCACCACCGAACCGCTGCGGATATCGACGGTTCAGCCGGTAGCGGTAGCGGCCCCGGACCAGCTCGACGCTGACCCGCCACCGCCCGCAGCAGTCACAGACCCACTCGGCCATCCCGCGAAACTAGCTCTGACCTGCGGTTATCTGATTCGCCCAGGCAGGACGAGGGGCGCGCGGGCGGACACGCCACCGCCGCACCAGCGGTGATCTGCCTCACGGCTGTCGGTGCCGTCTGATTGACTGGTCGCCGTGGACCTGCCGATCAACCCTCCGGTCGAGCCGATGCTGGCCAAGAGCGTCGCCAAGCTGCCCACCACGCCCGGTGTGACGTACGAGCCCAAGTGGGACGGGTTCCGGTGCATCGTGTTCCGCGACGGCGACGAGGTCGAGCTGGCCAGCCGGGGCGGCAAGTCGATGACCCGCTACTTCCCCGAGGTGGTCGAGCAGGCCCGCCAGCAACTGCCCGAGCGGTGCGCGGTCGACGGTGAGCTGATCGTGATCCGGCGGGACGGGCCGTCCGGTCAGCCGAGGCTGGACTTCGAGTTGCTGGCCCAGCGCATCCACCCGGCGGCGTCGCGGGTCAAGCTGCTGGCCGAGACCACGCCCGCCGACTTCGTCGCCTTCGACCTGCTGGCCGTCGGTGACGAGGCGTTGCTCGACCAGCCGTACCCGCGCCGCCGGGAGCGGCTGGTCCAGGCCCTGGCCGAGGTGCGCCCACCGGTGCACGTCACCCAGGTCACCACCGACCCGGAGACCGCGCGCCGCTGGTTCGACGTCTTCGAGGGCGCGGGGCTGGACGGGCTGATCGTCAAGCCGGCCGACCTGACGTACGAGCCGGGCAAGCGGTTGATGTTCAAGGTCAAGCACGCCCGCACCGCCGACGCGGTGGTGGCCGGCTTCCGCTGGCACAAGTCCGGCCCGGTGGTCGGCTCGCTGCTGCTCGGCCTCTACGACGACGAGGGCGTCCTGCACCACGTCGGGGTGAGCGCGTCGTTCAGCATGGCCCGCCGTGCCGAGTTGCTCGACGAGCTGGCCCCCTACCGGGACACCGGCGGCGAGCACCCGTGGGTGCACGGCGACCACGAACGCGGTCAGCGCATCCCGGGCGGGGTGAGCCGGTGGACCGGCACCAAGAACCTGGAGTGGGAGCCGCTGCGCCCGGAGCTGGTCGTCGAGGTGGGTTACGACGCGATGGAGGGCGAACGCTTCCGGCACACCGCCCAGTTCGTCCGGTGGCGACCCGACCGCGATCCCCGCTCCTGCCGCTACGACCAGCTCGACCGGCCGATCCGCTTCGACGTGGACCAGGTGCTGCGCGGCGATCCGGCGGTCACCCTGGATCGGGCCGCCACCGGTCCGGCGTAGCCTGGCCGTCGACCCGACTCCGGAGGATCACGTGAGCCGCACCGCCGACCACCCTCGGATGGCACCCGGTCGCCGGGTCCGTCACCGCTTCGTCGCCTTTGCCGTGGCAGCCCTGCTCACCGCCGGCTGCACGCTACCGGCGTTCGCGCCGCGCACCGAGGTACAGGGGGAGGCGGCCCCGGCCGGCTCGTCGGCCACCTGGCGGCCGTGCCCGGAGGTGGCCGAGGATCTGGTGGGGCGCGGCGCACCGGACATGCGCTACGAGTGCGCGCGGATCGCCGTTCCCCGGGACTGGGGCACCGGCAGCGGGGCCACCGCCGGGCCCGGCGTCGGGCAGACCTTCGAGATCGCTCTGCTGCGCGCCCGGTCCACCCAGCAACACGACCGCATCGGCTCGCTGGTGGTCAACCCCGGCGGCCCGGGCGGTTCCGGTGTGGACACTGCCGTCTACCTCTCGTTCGGCACCCAGTTCGGTGGCCTGCCCACCTCGGTCACCGAGCGCTTCGACATCGTCGGCTTCGACCCGCGCGGTGTCTCCCGGTCCAGTCCGGTCAAGTGCATCTCCGACGGCGACCTGGACGCGAGCTTCGGCTACGACCCCGACCCGCAGAGCCAGGCGTCGTTCGACAGCTTCGCCGGGTTGAGCCAGCGGATCGGGCGTGGTTGCGGGGACCGCTACGGCGACCAGTTGCCCCTTTACGGCAGCGAGCAGGCCGCCCGGGACATGGACGCGGTCCGCGCCGCCGTCGGCGACGACAAGCTGACCTACCTGGGTTACTCCTACGGCACGTTGCTCGGCGCCATCTACGCCCAGCTCTACCCGCAGCGGGTACGCGCGTTGGTGCTCGACGGCGCCGTCGACCCGCAGCAACGGTTGGTGGCCGGCTCGGAGAGCCAGGCCCGCGGTTTCGAGCGCGCGTTCGACAACTTCACCCGCTGGTGCGCCGCCAACGCCCCGCGCTGCCCCATCGCGCCCGACGCCCGCGCCGCCGTGACCTCGGCCATCGAGAAGGCCAAGGTCTCCCCCGTCCGGGGCGACGACGGGCGGGAGGCCACCGCCGGCTGGGTCTTCTACGCGGTCATCTCGTCCCTCTACACGGAGTCCGGCTGGCAGGAGCTGGCACGGGCCATCGACCGGCTGGCCGAGGGCGACCCGAAGGACGTGTTCCGGCTCGCCGACTCGTACGCCGGGCGGGAGAGCGACGGGCACTACTCGAACCTGTTCGACGCCAACCTCGCCATCAACTGCGCCGACGAGACCGAGAAGCCGAGCCGGGAGCAGATCCGCCAGTTGCAGTCGCAGTGGCGCACCAAATATCCGCTGTTCGGTCCGGCGCTCGCGGTCGGCATGCTGAGCTGCGTCGAGTGGCCGGGTGGCCGGGACCCGTACCCGACGGGCAAGGCCAACGGCGCGCCGCCGATCGTGGTGGTCGGCACGACCGGCGACCCGGCGACGCCGTACGAGCAGACCGGCCGGCTCGCCTCGATGCTGGGCGTGGGCCGGGTGCTCACGTGGGAGGGCGAGGGGCACACCGCGTACCCGCAGACCTCCTGCATCACCCGGGCCGTCGACGCGTACCTGCTCGACCTGACCGTTCCCCGCGAGGGCCTGCGCTGCCCGGCCAAATGACGTTGTGCCAGGCTGACCGGCATGAGCGACATGATCTTCCGGGAGGCTGTCCGCGCGGACCTGCCCACCGTCATCGCCCTGCTCGCCGACGACGTCCTGGGTAGGGCTCGTGACTTCACCCAGGTCGACGAGGCGTACGAACGGGCGTTCGCCGACATCAGCGCCGACCCGCGCAACTTCCTGATCGTCGCCGAGCAGGACGGTGAACTGGTCGGGTGCCTACAGATCACCTACATCCCGGGGCTGGGCCGGCACGGCGCCGAGCGCTCCCTCATCGAGGCGGTCCGGGTGCGCTCCGACCGGCGCGGGCAAGGGCTCGGCCGGCAGATGATGGCCTGGGTCATCGACCAGGCCCGGCAGCGGGGCTGCGCTCTGGTCCAGCTCACCACCGACAAGTCCCGTACCGACGCGCACCGCTTCTATCTGAGCCTCGGCTTCAGGGCCAGCCACGAAGGCATGAAGCTTCCGCTCTGACGCGCCCGAGACGCCAGGCCGCCCGCCAGGCCGCCAGGCCGGCCGCCGGCCCGCCGGTAGCGCCGGCCCTTGGTAGGTGGTCGGCGGCTCGGGTCCCCGGTTGCCACTGGACGCCTGTCGAGCTGCCCCAGATTTGGGGCGCAGCGATCCGCGCCAACAACCGGGCACGAGGCCCGCTCACGCCAACCGCCGGCACAGCACCCCTGGCACGGCCCCCGCCAACCCGCAACCCCCGGCACAGCCCCCGCCAACCCGCAACCCCCGGCACAGCCCCCGCCAATCCCGACCCTTAACACGGCCCCCGCCGACCCCGACCCAGACACGGCACCCGCCAACCCCGACCCCCGACACGGCACCCGCCAACCCCGACCCCCGACACGGCACCCGCCAACCCCGACCCCCGACACGGCACCCGCCGACCCCGACCCCCGACACGGCTCCGGCCCCACACCAAGTGCGCCCCGCATCTGGGGCAGCTCGACAGGCAGCGAAGAGACCTGGTAGTCCTCCCTGCCCGAGTCGACGGCCCGGCCCACCGGCGACCGTCCGCGAGCCACCGGCGGGGCGCCACCCACCAACCACGGGCCACAGCCCACAAGCCGCCCGCCCACAAGCCGCCCGCCCACAAGCCGCCGCCCACAAGCCGCCGCTCGCAGCCCACAAGCCGTCGCCCACAGGCCACGGGCCAGCGCAGGCGGCGGGCGCTGGTCAGCCGTCGACTAGCCGGCCGTCGCGCAGGACGAGGACCCGGTCGGCGAGGTCGATCAGGGCCGGGTCGTGCGTGGCGACCAGGGCCGTCATGCCGCGCGCGTGTACCACCGCGCGGAGCAGGTCCATGATGGACCGTCCGGTTTCCGAGTCGAGCTGACCGGTGGGTTCGTCGGCGATGAGCAGGTCCGGTTCGTTGGCGAGCGCACGGGCGAGGGCGACCCGCTGCTGCTGGCCGCCGGAGAGCTCGTACGGGCGCTGGGCCGCGTGCGCGCCCAGACCCACCAGCTCGAGCAGCACCGCGACGCGCTCCTCGCGCTCGGTCGCCGGCACCTGCGCCAGCCGCAGCGGCACGCCAACGTTCTCGGCGGCGGAGAGGATCGGCACCAGCCCGAAGGTCTGGAAGACGAACCCGACCGTGCCCCGGCGCAGCCGCAGCAACTCGGCCTCCCCGGCCGAGGTCACCTCGTGCCCGGCCACCACCACCTGGCCGCTGTCCGGCCGGTCGAGACCGCCGATGAGGTTCAGCAACGTGGTCTTGCCGGCACCGGAGCGACCGCGGATGGCGATCAGCTCACCGCGGTTGGCGGTGAACGAGACGTCTCGCACCGCGTGCACGGCGTGCTCACCACGGCCGAAGGTGCGGCTCACCCCGCTGACCCGGACCACCTCGGCGGACGGCACACCCGGCCCGCCAGAAGTCGAGGCCGCTCCCGCGACCGCCATGTCCTGATAGTTCACGCCCGTGCCTCCCGCTCCTCCGAGACCCGGTCACCGGGCCGTACCTGCACATGGTCGGACTCCAGATCGAGCCGGACCCGCTCCTTCATCGAGAGCGCGTCGACGAACGCGGCCGGCAGTTGCATCCGGCCGTTGCGGTCCAGCACCGCGTACTCCTCGCTGACCAGTTCGGTGTTGCCGTCCGCGCCGACGCGCGCGGTCCGGCGTACCTCGGAAGCGGTTCGACCATCGCGGATCGCGACGGTCCGGCGGACCTGCGTGGCGACGGCGTGGTCGTGGGTGACGACCACGATGGTCACGCCCAGCTCGGCGTTGATCGTGCGCAGCGCCCCGAAGACCTCGGCGCCGGTGGCCTCGTCCAGCTCACCGGTTGGCTCGTCGGCGAAGAGCACCTCGGGATCGTTGGCCACGGCCACCGCGACCGCCACCCGCTGCTGCTCGCCGCCGCTGAGCTGACCGGGCCGCCGCTGCGCGCCGTAGCCCACGCCGACCAGGTCGAGCAGTTCCCGCGCCCGTTCCCGGCGGGTTCGCGCCAAACGCTTGCCCGCCAACTGCATCGGCAGTTCGACGTTCTCCAGCGCGGTGAGGTACGGCAGCAGATTGCGGCCGGTCTGCTGCCAGACGAACCCGACCAACTGCCGCCGGTAGCTCAACCGACGCTTCGCGGAGAGCGAGAGCAGGTCGTAGTCGGCCACCCGGGCGATGCCGGCGGTCGGCGTGTCGAGGCCGGAGAGGATGTTGAGCAGGGTCGACTTGCCGGAGCCGGACGCGCCGACGATCGCCACCAGCTCGCCCCGGTCGATGACCAGGTCGAGCCCCTGGAGGGCGACCACCTCCACCCCCTCGGTCTTGAAGATGCGCACCAGGCCGTCGCAGACGATGTGGCCACGCAGGCGGTCCTGCCCGCCGGCCCGCTCGGCGGCGCGTTGCGCGGCCCGCTGCTGCAGGGAAGCCAGATCGGGCACCAGGGAACTCTGGGCGGTAACGGTCATCTCAGCTCTCCTCTCCGAGCCGGAGCACCTCGCCGAGGCGCAACCGGCGGTTGTTCAGGGCCTCGACGGCGACCGCGAAGCCAAGGGCGATCGCGCCGAGCGCGACCACCGCGACGACCAGGCCGGGTTCGAACGCCACCCGGACCGGCACTCCGCCGGTGAACGCGGACAGGCCGAGCACCGGATTGAGCACCAGCGGGAGCACCGCGCCGACCAGCGCTCCGGTCAGCACCGACACCCCGACCAGCGGGGTCAGCTCGACCAGCAGCAGCCCCCGCCACTGCCGGCGGGACAGCCCGAGGGTGCGCAGCCGGGACAGCACCTGCCCCCGGGCCCGTGCCCCGGCCAGCACGGTGAACGCGATGGCGAGCAGGCCGAGGACCGTCCCGCCGGCGGCGCCACCCACGAACCCGAAGGCCAGGACGCCGTTCGCGCCACCGTCGGCGAGCTGGTGTCGTACGCCCGCCCGGGTGTCGACGGTGACTCCCAGTGGCCGTGCCCGACCGGTGACCGCCCCCTGCTGCTGGAAGCGCAACTGACCCTCGTCACCGGCCTGCCGCAGCGCCTCCGCGTCGAGCCGGTCGCCGGCGACGAGCAGGCTGGTCGGCGCCGGTTGGGTGGCCCGCGGCGGCAGCGCCTGCCAGGGCAGGATCACGAATCGGCTGGTGCTCGCCGGCAGCAGGGGGAAACCGTCCTGCGCGCCGGCCACCCGGAACTCGTACCGCTGGCCCTGCACCGAGACGAACGCCGAGTCCCGCAGGTCCGTCCGCGCCAGGTCGGCGGCGACGGCCGGTGACACGATCGCGGGCAGCGCGCCCGCTTCGGCGTGGGCGGTGCGCAACGCCTCCGGCACCTGCACGTCCACCCCGGACTCGCCGGCCACCGTGGCCAGACCGGGACCGTCGACGAGCAGCACGGTGGTCTGGCCGATCCGCGCGTCGGTGCCGACCTCGTCGGCCGCCAGCCGCTGGTCCGGCTCGATGAGCACCGGTGTGGCGGCCTGGACTCCGGGCAGACCCTTCAGCGCGTCGACCGTGTCCGGGGCGAAGCGTTCCCCCCGGATCAGCGCGTCGGCGGGAACGACCTGTTCGGCGGCCCGGCCCCGGCTCGCGTCGACGCCGCCGGCGACGACCGCGCAGAAGGCCGCCGTGCCGATCGCCAGCACCACGACGACCAGCGGCGCGGCGACCGCCGACCGGCCGGCCCGTGCGGTGCCGAGGAAGGTCACGCTGCCACGGGTACGCGCGGCGAGCCGACTGACCAGCAACAACGGCCACGGGTACGCACGCAACGCGAGCACCGCCGCGGCGACCGCGAGCAGCACCGGCACCGACACGAGCAGCGGGTCGACCTCGCCGAGGGTGAGCCCGCGCCGGCGCAGCAGCACGGCGGCGAGCCCGGCCAGCACCAGCAGGAAGACCTCGACGGTCAGCCGGCGAGTCGACGGACGCATCCGGACCAGGTCCCGGCGGGACGCGCCGACGCCCTGCACCGTCAGCGTCGCCAACGGCAGGGCCAGGGTGACCAGCAGGGTCACCACGGCGGCGTACGGCGCGGTCGGGTCGGGCGTACCGGGGAAGAGGGTGCCCAACCACCAGCCGACCGCCGCGGCGACCGGCACCACCAGCAGTGATTCGGCGAGGCTGCGGCGCGCGCCGGCGGTGGCCGCGCCGCCACGGGCCCGGATGAGCGCGAACTCCGAGCGGCGTCGGCGGGTGGACAGGGTCGCCGCGAGCAGGATCAGCCCGGCCAGGGTGGCCAGGACGCCCGCACCGACCACCGCGAGCAGGGTCCGGGCGGAGTTCACCTGGGCGGCGAACGCGCGCAGCGGGATGTCGACCGCCTGCGTCAACGTGAGACCGGGCGGAACGTGTCGCTGCAACTGTTGCAGGCCCTCGATCATCTGGTCGAGCTGGCGCGCGTCGATCCGGTCCACGCCGAGCCGGTAACGCCACTGCGTACGCACCGGCCAGCCGGCCGCGGCCCCCTTGTCGAGGACCACCGGGGCGACCACGCCGACGCCGATGAAGGGCTTGCCGTCGCCCTCCGGTTCGACGACCTGGAGCACCTGCGGCAGACCGCCCCAGGCGCCACTCGCGCGGTCGACCGGTCGGAACAGCCCGGCCACCACCATCGGTGTCGGTTTGCCGTCGTCGCCGGGCTGACCCAGGTCGAGCCGGCTACCGACGCGCAGGCTGAGCTTGCGCGCCACGTCCGCGTCGAGAGCCAGCTCGATGGGCCGGCCGGCGACGAAGGTCTCGTTCGGCCAGGCGCCCTCGACGAGGGTGCTCTCCTGCTGGATGCCGGGCATGGCGCGCAGACCGAGGTGGACCAGCAGGTTGCGGGCCTTGAGGTCGGGACCGACCACCCGCTTCGGCGTGGTGTCCACGCTGAACCAGCGTTCGGTGACGGCGGACCGTAGCTGCGCTGGCATCTCCTCGACCAGGCTGTCGAACTGCTCGCGGGCGCCGGGCATGACCGGCGCTGCGGCGGTGTCGACCTCCCCGGTGGCGAAGTTGAGATCCCGGCGGTCAGCCGACTCGCTGTCGAGCTGCGCCCGCAGGCCCTCTTCGGCGAGCCGGTTGACCAGTCGGGGCACCCCGCTGACCAGCAGCGTGACCACCAGGGTCAGCACCGCCAGAAGCAGGAACTGCCCGCCGTACGCCCGGACCCGGCGGGCGGCCGCGCCGACGCTCATCGTTCTCCCCCGATTCGCAGCTGCACCGCCGCCACCCGCTGACGGATGCCGGTGGCGATGAACGCGCTGAAGGCGAGCGCCGCCAGCAGCAGGCCGACCGCGGTCAGGCCGATGGGCACCCACGGCAGCGCGAACGCCGCCGGGGGCACCGGCCGGCCGGCGGCCGGAGTGAGGATGACCAGCGGAGCCATGGTGGCCCCGACCACGGCGCCGAGCAGCAGCCCGACGCCGACGCCGATGCCGGCCAGGAAGGTCTGCTCGGCCAGCAGCGCCCGGGCCAGCAGCCGGGGCGTCGCGCCGAGGGTGGTCAGCACCGCGAACTCGCTCAGCCGACGCCGTGCGGTGGCCCACACGTCGACCATGAGGCCCACCAGGGCGAGCAGTACCGCGCCGAGCGCGGCGGCGAGCATGCCGGTGCGTGAGCCCCGCCAGTACGGGTCGTCGGCGGCGGCCGCGATCTCGGCGCGACGGTCGAGGACGGTGACGCCGGTCAGCTCACCGGCGGCGCGGGTGGCGGCCGCCGGGTCGTCGGCGCCGATCCACCACTCGGGTGTGTTCCGGACGGTTCCACCACCGCGGACCAGCGCCTCGACCGCTGCGGGCAGGTCGAGCAGTACGCCCTCCCCCGAGGTGGTCGGCACGGAGCTCAGCTCACCGATCAGCCGGGCCGGCACGGACGCGCCGGCGAGGGCCAGGGTGAAGGTGTCGCCGGTGTGCAGACTCATCGCGTCGCGTACAGCGGGCGTCATGAGGACCGGAACGGGCGCGATCTGCCCGGCGGGCACGATGGCGAACCGGGTGGGCGGATGGAAGGCGTACTGTCCATCGGGAATCGAGTCCACCGGATAGTCGGCGACGACGCCCCGCGCGCTGGACCGCGCCGAGACGGGCGGGTTACCGCCGGCGGTGGTGTTCCAGGCCCCGGTCAGTTCGGCGGGCCGTTTGGCGCCGTCCGCGCCGACCAACGTCAACCCGTCAACCTGGAGCCGGTACGAGTTTCCGGCGTCCGCGCCGCCGTCGGCCTCGAATCCGGCCAGTCGCAGTCGCGCGCCCCCCACGTCGGGTAGCCGCACGGTGAACGGCACCTCGCGTCCGTCGCTGGTGGCGTCGACGGCCGGCAGCCGGAAGGCCGACCCGTCGCTGCTGGTGACGAGCAGCGACACGCTGACCTTCAGGGGGCGGGAGAGCCCGTTGACGGGGGTGCGAGCCGTACCGGTGATCGCTCGGGTGCCGGCGGGCAGTTCGAGGCCGCCGGGAGCGCCCCGGGCCGCGATCATCCGCTGGTACTGCGTCGACGCCGGATCGGCGCTCAGCCGGTCGGCGAGCCGGACGACGCCCCCCGCGCCGGCCGCGTCGAAGCCGATCACGGTGACGGGCAGGTCCCCGCGACCGACCCGCATCTCGTCGCGCCACACCGGCAGCGCCCGGCGCACGCCCGGCAGCGCGGCGAGCTCACCGGCCCGGGTCACCGGAGCGGCGCCGCCCCGCTCGGTCACCCGCAGGTCCGCGCCGACCGTGTGGCCGGCCTGCTCGACCTGGGACCGTTCCCCGGTGCTGACCAGGGACCAGGCGAGCGTGCTGCCGCCGACGGCGAGGGCGAGCAGCAGCACCGGCCCGGCGTGGGGACGCCGGCCGGCCTGCCACATGCCCAGCATGGTGGCGGTCCACGGTCGCCGGTCGACGAACCGTTCGGCGAACCGGGTGAGCGGCGGGAGCACCCGCAGTGCCAGCACCGCCCCGGCCAGCACACCCAGGGTCGGGGCGGCGACCAGCAGCGGGTCCAGTCCGAGTCGGCCGTTCGAGCCGGCGAGCGGCGAGGCGTACCGGCGGAGCTGCACCCAGGCGAGCACGGCGAGTGCCACGAGCACCAGGTCGACGCTCGCGCGCTGGATGCTGGCCGACCGGTTCGGGCGGGACCGGGCGGCCATGTCGGCCACGTACGTGCCGGAGCCCCGCAGCGTCGGCGCGACCATGGCGACCAGACAGCCGGCCGCCGTCGCGGCGGCCGCGGCCCAGATCAGGGTGGTGTTACCGCCGGCGGTGGACAGTTCCGCCGCGCCGCCGGGCCGGACGAACCGCAGCGCCTCTCCGGCGATCACCGGCCCGAGCAGGGCGGCCGGCGCCACCACCAGGGTCGCCTCCCGGGCGGCCAGGCCGGCCAGTTGGCGTCGGGCGGCGCCACGGGCGCGCAGCAGCGCGGTCTGTGGACGACGGTCCTCGTGCAGGAGCGCGGCGACCAGCACCAGCGCGTAGCCGCCGAGCACCAGGATGAGCAGCAGCGGGGTGGCCAACGCCGAGCGGCCCACCAGGTCGGCCCGGGCGATCCGGTCCAGCAGTTGGTCGATCTTCGTCGTGACCTGCCCCGAGCTGCCCAGTTCGGCGGCCTCGGGCACCGCGACCGCGGCCGCGCTCACGGCGGCCCGTACGGCGGGCAGGTCGGCGGCGTCGACACCACCGAGGTCCGGTTCGGCCAGCCAGGACGCCGTCACCGAGCCCGTGAAGAGGCTCGTGAAGTCGGCCGGGTCCAGCGCGAACGGCCCGTACGAGGTGGCCGACCCGACGCTGCCCGTACCCACACCGGGGGCCAGCAGCCAGTACGCCTCGGTCGGGTCGCGGGGCCGCCAGGTGCCGGCGAGCACCACCTCGCTGGCCTTCTCGGTGGCGCGGTCCCGCAGCGGAATTCCCTCGCCGACGGTCAGGCCGAGTGTCGTGGCGACCCGCTCCGGCAGGCTCACCTGGGCCGGCTTCGCTCCAGCGCGGGGCCAGGCTCCGTTGGTCAGTTCGGCGTGCGCGGTCAGTCCCTCGAGGGTGGCCAGGTTGGCGAAGATGGGATCGGTGCCCTTGCGCGGCACCGAGCCGAGATCGCCGGTCAGTTCCCGGCCGGTGCCGTACCGCGCGGCGGAGACGGCGACCGGCACTCCGGCGAGCCCGTCGGCGAACTGTGCCCGCGCCGCCCCGTCACGCTTGGCGAACTCGGCGGCGTCGCGGCCACCGGACCCACTGACCAACAGGCCGCGTTCCTCGACCGGCGACGCCGCGACCAACGCGCGTTGTCCGGCGTCCACCGCGCGTCGGTTGTAGTCCGACAGGCCGGTGACCAACGCTACGGCGACCAAGGCGGCGAGCACCGCGGCAAACAGCAGTCCCCGTGCCTCGCGGGCCCGCCTCCACACCAGCTTCATCCGACGCCTCCCCTGGCCCTGGTGGGCCGACGACCTTCAAGACAGGTCACCTACGGGGAAAGGTTCGCGCCCGTTACATGATCGTTATTACCAGAACGGTCGGCGCGGTCACGCGCCGCGTCGGGCCGCCCGTACGGCTGAATTGATCATGCGGTCTCCTCCTCAACCCATTCGAGGAGGTCTCCGGGCTGGCATTCGAGCACCCGGCACATCGCTTCGAGGGTGCTGAAGCGGACGGCCTTGGCGCGGCCGTTCTTGAGCACCGCCACGTTCGCCGGGGTGAGCCCGACGCGCTCGGCGAACTCGCCGACGCTCATCTTGCGCTTGGCCAACTCGACGTCGATCCGGACGACGATGGGCATCAGATCACCGCTTCCATGTCGGTCCGTAGCGTGGTGGCCTGCCGCAGCAGGGCGCGCATGACCACCATGAGGAGCTCCAGCACGGTGACGCCCACCGTCAGCAGGAACAGCAGGAGCGGCAGTCCGGGGTCGTCGGCGTTGAACCCGACGTAGAGGAAGACGCCCACCAGCACCAGCCACGCGGCGGCGATGGCCCAGACGATGGCGTCCACCCACTTCAGCGACGCCTCGGTGAAGATGCGGTCGTTCTTGACGAGGCTGAGCAGTTGCCACGTCGCAACGATCACCACCTGGACGCAGAGCACCCAGAAGACCGTCACGATCGTCGCCGGCCACCGGAGGTACGCGTCCTGTGGCGACTCCTGCGCCATGTGCGCGAACTGCCCCGGCAGCGACAGGGTCTGGAAGAGGACCAGGACCCCGAACAGCACCAGGAGGAACACTCGGAGAGCGGACACCGCTCGACGTTCAACAAACATGCATCGAGTTTCGCTCGCTACCTATCGAAAGTCAATCGGTATGGCGGTAACCGTGGCGTGCCCGTCCGGGCAGCGCGGGTCACTTCGGGGTGAGGAGACAGAACTCGTTGCCCTCCGGATCGGCGAAGACCTTCCATGGGATCGTGCTGTCGCCCAGGTCGATCGGGGTCGCGCCGAGAGCCCGCAGTCGCGCCGCCTCGGCCTCCATGCCGTCCCCCGGGTACGGGCGCACGTCGAGGTGGACACGGTTCCACCCCGTCTTCACGTCAGGCGTCCGCAGAAACTGCAGGTACGGACCCACGCCCCGGGACGAGCGCAGGACCGCGCTGTCGTCGGTCACCTTGTGCACGGTCCAGTCCGTCGCCTCGCCCCAGAAACGCGCCATGGCCCTCGGGTCCGCGCAGTCGACCACCACGGAGGCGATCGGGCCGGTGTCCTGGTTCGAGTCGTGCCAGTCCAGCACGCAGAACTCGTTGCCCTCCGGGTCGGCCATGACGATCCACGACACGTCCCCCTGACCCACGTCGACGGGCGTCGCGCCGAGCTCCTTCAGGCGCGCGACGACCTCGGCCTGGTGCGCCGCCGAGGTGGTCGCCAGGTCCACGTGTACGCGGTTCTTTCCCGTCTTGGGCTCGTCGGTGACGACGATGTCGATGCAGACGGCGACGGGATCGGGATAGACGATGCCCTTCGGTTCGAGGTTGATCACACCGGGCCCCTCGCTGGACACCTCCCAGCCGAGCACCTCGGCCCAGAACTCGCCGAGCGCCACCTCGTCCCGAGCCTTCATGTTGATCTGCACAAGCCGCGTCGCCATGGCGGCGATGCTAGCGACGATCGTGCGGCCCGTGCAGCCCTATTCAGGTCGACCGCCGGGTCACGCGCCGGAGGCCCGACCCGGCTCGTTCATCTGGCGACGGAACGCGAGGTACGCGGTCAGGTTCGCCAGCAGCATCACCACTCCGATCGCCGAGGCCAGGAGCCCGACGTCGAGGCTGGGCAGCGCCACGAAGGTCAGTGCGGCGAGCACGATGGCGAAGATGTTCAGGAAGGTGAAGGCCAGCACCAGTTCGTTGAGGAGGCGGGACCGGCGGTCCTGGAGGCGACCGACCAGCTGCTGGTGCAGCGTCCGGACGAAGTCGAGCCGCTCGTCCAGCGTGGTGAGGACGAGCCGGAACTTCCACTGCTGCTCCAGCGCGTTCCACACGGTGCCGCCGGCCGCGTCGAGGTGCGCCTCGACAGACGAATAGCCGAGCCGGAACAGGCGGATGCGGTGGTAGCCACTCAGAATGCGCTTGGACTGGTCTTCGAGAGCGCTCATGGACAGGCCGCCACGCCCCGGGTCGATCTGGGACAGCTCCGCCGAGAGCACCGCGTCGTAGCGCAGGGCCGCAGCCCAGCAGACGTGATGCACCCCGGTCAACCGCGCCAACAGCAGGGCCGGGCGCGACCCGAAGTCACTGACCACGGCCGTGGTGTGCGAGCCGACCCGCAGAACGCCGTCGGAGATGCCGTCGGGCGTGCAGTCCACGCCGTCCGGGGTGAACTGCTCGGCGATGACCCGTCGGCGTGCCGGAGCGCAGTCCGGATCGACCCGGACGGCGAAGGTGGTGTTGGCCCAGAGGACGAACACCTCGTCCGTGCCGTCCGGCGCAGGCAGGACCGCGCGCAGGAGCCGCGTCACCGCGGGCACCATCCGCTGCACCGGCGGGGCGACCTCGGCAACCACGTCGCCGGCGCCGCCGACGATGCCGTCCGGCAGTTGGTACGCGACGCACAGCAGGCCACAGTCGACGTTCCAGAGGCTGATCCGGGCCGAGACCACCTGCCAAGCGCCGGATTCGGTGGTGGGCAACAGCGCGGGATCGATCTCCTGCCCGGTGGCCCGCAGGATCTCCTCGCCACCGCTGATCTCCATCGTCGGCCGGGGCATGCTGCCGAGCAGCTCGTCGAGGAGCCGTTGACCGTAGGGCTGCAACGCCAGGTCGTCGAGGCCGTCGGTGACGCTCCACCCTGCGGGCACGTCGTCCTCGGCCCCGGCCGGCGCGGAGAGCTGACACGGGAAGTAGGCGAGCACCCGTACCGACGTGACGTCCGTGAGCATCAGCCACCTCTCCCCGACCAGACCTCGCAGGGTATCGACAATGTCAACTGGCTCGACGGAGTGAATAGCCGGCATGCGCAGTCGGCGTGCGGACCGACGGAGCTGGCCGCGGTGATCGCCGCGGGCTGCGGGTCCAGCCACGGGTGCCCACAGTGGTCGGGCCAGCAGGCTGCTACGTCCGCCGGTGGAATTCGTTGCGGCGTGGGATCTGGTCGGGGTCGAGCCAGGCCGGCGGCACGAACTCCGGGTGGCCGTCGTCGCCGAGCCGCACCACCCAGTCGGCCTGGTGGATGTGCCGGTGGTGGTGGCCGCAGAGCAGGACGGCGTTGTCGAGGCTGGTCGGCCCGCCGTCGGACCAGTGGCGGATGTGGTGGGCGGCGCACCAGCGCGGCGGCCGGTCGCAGCCCGGGAACGCGCAGCCCCCGTCGCGCAGCACCAGCGCCCGGCGCAGAGGCCCGGTGACGAGCCGGCGTTGCCGGCCGACATCGAGGACCTGACCGCTGCCGCCGAGCACGGCCGGCAGGACGGCGGCGTCGCAGGCGACCCGACGCACCGTGTCGGGGGTGAGTCGCAGGCCGACGTCGAGAGTCCCGGCGCCCAACTGCCGGGTCAACCCGTCGAAGGTGGTGGTGACGACGAGCTGCGCGGGGTCGCCGCCGGCCTCGGGCAGCTCACCGGTGCGCAGCGCGAGCCGGCACACGTCCGCGAGGGCGTCGTGGCGGCGCTGGCCGGCGCAGCGGGTGTCGTCCGGCCCGGATGGCGCGCTCAGCGGATCGATGGCGGCGCGGAGCAGCGCGGCGGTCTCGGCGTCGAGGATGCCGCTGAGCCGGAGCCGTCCACCGGTCTGCTCGGAGACGGTGACGTGCCGGTCGCGGGCCGCCCGAGCGTCCTCGGCTTGCAGGGCCGCCGCGTCGGCGGCGTCGGCGAGGTCGGGGGCGACGTGATCGAGGATCCGGGTGCCCATCCGCCGCAGCAGCATCGGGTCGAACTGCCCCGCCCACTCGACGAGCATCCCGACCGCCTTGTCGGCCACCTCCGCACCCGCGACGGCTGACACCGTGGCGGCCGTGTCGGCGATGACCCGCACCTGCTCCACGCTGACCGCGCCGTCCGCCAACGCCTCCCGCACGGAGGGCGGCGCGGCGTCGACCGAGGCCGCGAGGGCGACCAGCCGGCGCGCGGCGCCGACGTCGAGTCGCAGCCGCCCACGCAGCCACACCGCCGTCGAGGACGCGCCCTGCGCCACCGGGACGCCACGCCCGTCCAGCTCGCGCACCAGCGCCAACTGCGCGGCCGCCAGGCGCTGCGCAAGCCGGTGGGTGGCGTCCAACGCCGCGATCAGATCGTGCTCGGCGAGGGCCCAGACGGCGGTATCGGCGCACGCCGCCACCGCCTGGTCCGCCCGCGCCAACTCATCGATCACAGGCAAATTCTAGAACAGGTGTACGACAAAAACGCGCCGCCGCGGTCGCGGCACGCGCCGCCGATCGATCAACTGGTCGTGGACTCCGGACGGTACTTCCTGATCCAGGCCTCGACGTCGGACCTGCGCCAGACCTTGCCCATGGCCAGCACGGCAACCGGCTCCGGGAAGTTGCGCTGGTTGGCGATGACCGACGCGCGCTGCCGCGACACGTTCCCGAGCATCACCCGGATCTCCGCCACACCAACCAAGTCCACACGTTGACGATGACAGCGGCGCTGTCCGCCTACTCCGACAACTACGCAGACTATTGACGGCGACAACAGCCTCACCCACGATGGGGTGATGCCTTCGCCGAACGAGCCGCGCGTCCCGCATCGCCAGCGGAGAGCGATCCGCCCGCACACTCCGATGCGCCCGCTGTGGCTGTGCCGCGTCTGTGCGGGCGCCTGGCCATGCCCGCCGGCCCGACTGCTGCTGACGATGCAGTACCGGCGGGATCGGGTGGGGTTGTCGGTCTACCTGGCGAGCCAGTTGTACGAGGCGACGGCCGACCTGCTCAAGCTGAACCCGGACGCGGTACCCGACGCTCGGGAGCTGTTCGACAGATTCGTGGCGTGGACGGCTCGACCGCCCTCAGGAGAACAGACCTAGGGGGTGCGCTTGGCGCGGCTGGGCTGGACGCGCTTGGGTTCGCCGGGCATCTTGGGGTGGTCCGGCGGGTACGGCAGGTCGCCCTGGCCGGCGGCGGCGTCACGGTCGGCCCACTCCAGCAGGGGCGTGATGTCCCACGGGGCGTCGTCGATCCCGGCGTGCGGGTCGCCGCCGTCGGCGAGCCGGGCCGGCACGGTCCGCAGGTCGAAGTCGTCCGGGTCGACGTCGGGCAGCTCGTCCCAGGTGACCGGAGTGGAGACGGTGGCCCGGGCGTTGGCGCGCAGCGAGTACGCGCAGGCGATCGTCCGGTCCCGGGCCATCTGGTTGTAGTCGACGAAGACCCGGCTGCCGCGCTCCTCCTTCCACCAGGCGGTGGTCACCAGGTCGGGGTTGCGGCGTTCGACCTCACGGGCCAGGGCGATGGTGGCGCGCCGGACCTCGGTGAACGTCCAGCGGGGTTGGATGCGCAGGTAGACGTGTACGCCGCGCCCGCCGGAGGTCTTCGGCCAGCCGATCGCGCCCAGCTCGTCGAGGACCGCGCGCACCTCGGCGGCGGCCCGGCCCGCGTCGGCGAAGTCGGTGCCGGGCTGCGGGTCGAGGTCGATGCGCAGTTCGTCGGGGCGATCGGTGTCGGCGGCGCGCACCGGCCACGGGTGGAACACGATCGTGCCCATCTGTGCCGCCCACGCCACGTGCGCCAGGTCGGCCGGGCACAGCTCGGCCGCGCCGCGGCCGCTCGGGAAGGTGATGTCGGCGGTGGTGATCCACGGCGGCACGCCCCGGGTGGGCACCCGCTTCTGGAAGAACGCCTCACCCTCGACGCCCTCGGGGAAGCGTTGCAGCGTGGTGGGCCGGTCCCGCAGGGCACGCATGATCCCGTCACCGACGGCCAGGTAGTAGTGGAAGACGTCCGCCTTGGTGAAGCCCCGCTGGGGGAAGATCACCCGGTCGGGGCTGCTGAGTCGTACGGTGTGCCCGGCCACCTCGACCTCGGCGACCGCCTTGGTGCCACCCATCCCGCGACCTTATGCCACGCCCCCGACGTTCGACGTACCGTTGACGGGTGAGTCTTGACGACAACAACCTGCCCAAGACCGAGGACGAGTGGCGCGTCCGCCTGACCCCGGAGGAGTTCCACGTCCTGCGGGAGCACGGCACCGAACGTCCGTGGACCGGCGAGTACGTGGACACCAAGACGTCGGGCGTCTACCACTGCCGGGCCTGCGGTCTGGAACTCTTCTCCAGCGACACGAAGTTCGACTCGCACTGCGGGTGGCCGAGCTTCGACGACGCCATCCCGGGTCGGGTCAAGGAGATCGAGGATCGGAGCCTCGGCATGGCCCGTACGGAGATCCGCTGCGCCCGCTGCGACAGTCACCTCGGGCACGTCTTCCACGGCGAGGGTTTCACGCCGAAGGACACCCGGCACTGCGTCAACTCGATCTCGGTGCGCCTGGAACCCCGCTGACCTGATCGTCGTACCCGCTGAGCAGCTCGACCTCGGCGGACCGGGACTGTTCGATCCGCCGAGCCAGGTCGCGGACCCGCTCGTCGCGGCCGACGCCGACCTGGGCCCGGGCCAGGTCGGCGGCGGCTCGCTGGTGGTCGGCGAGGACCTCGCGCAGCACCCGGTCGATGTCGGCGTCCGACGAGGCCCGCAGCCGGTCGAGCGCCGCGTCGTCGCCGTGTCCGGCATGGTCGTGCCCGGCGGCGGCGCTGACGCCCGGTCCGCTGGTCGGCAGCCACCCGCGCATGGTCGACAGCTCGTCGGCCTCGGTCACCTCGATGGCGGCGGCAAGTGTCCTCAGCGCGTCGTCGCGTAGCCGGTCCCGGGCGAGCCGGACGATCTGGAGGGTGCGCTCGCTGTGCCCGGCCATCGTGCTCAGGAACACCACGTCGATGCCGCTGAGCTCGGCGGCGGCCGGCGCGGAGTCGGCCACCACCGGGGACGCCGGGGCCGGTGGACGGGGGGACGGCCCGGCGCAGCCGGCGAGCAGCGACGCAGCGACCAACCACGCCAGGTGGGTTGCGCGGGGCATGCCGGGGCTCCGATCGGGTGGGGTGGCGACGCGGGTGCGGCCGGGACCGCACCCGCGCGGTCAGACCTGCTGCCAGAGCGCCGGTACGTTCGGCGGCTCCCAGCCGGAGATCGCCGTGTGCGCCTGCCGGCAGCGGTACGTGAGCCCGCCGTAGGTGACCTGGTCGCCGACCTGGTACGCCCGGCCGGCCGTCCAACTGCCACCCGCCGGCGGCGGGGTCGTCGGCGCGGCGGTGGGGCTGGTCGTCGGTCGCGGCGTGGGTGAGGTGGTCGGCGTCGGGGTGGGCGTCGACCCGCCGCCGCCGATCTGCACGTCGATGCAGGAGTAGAAGGCGTTCGCGGTGTCGGAGATGTTCCACACGGCGAGGATCTTCTGCCGCCCGGAGAAACCGCCCAGGTTGACGGTGTGCGAGACCGTCGCGCCGGGCTGCTGCCCGTTGCCGTTGACCACGCCGACGCGGGTGTTGCCGATCCAGTACTCCCAGTTGCTGGTGGCGTGTCGTGCCGTGTTGAACCAGGTGAAGGTCAGCGAGCTACCGACCGACGTGGCCGGCCAGCCCCGGCTGTCGTCGTTGAGGACGGCGAACTGGGTGATGCCGGCGTTGCAGCTCTTGAGGCCCTTGGGCCCTTCGACGCTCTGCGGCTCGTACTTGATCTGCCCGCAGTCGGGCACCTTGCCCTGCGCGCAGAGCGCCTGCCGGCTGGGCGGGGCGGAGACGTAGCCGTGCGCCTGGGCGGGCGCGGCGACGGTGAGGGTGGCGGCGACAGCGCCCGCCGCCACCAGCGGGACGGTGATTCTTCGACGCATGGGGGCAGCTCCTTCTGCAGGTGCGGTGAGGTGCCCCCAAGGTAATTTAAACTTTATTAACAGTAAAGAGCATCATCGATAATTACATCGATGGTGACGAGTTGACCTCTCACAGTCGCAGCAGGCTGCCGTTGTCGTCGACGCCGTCGGCGCTCTCGTCGTCGAGCCAGACGCCACCCGTGGCGAGGTAGCGGAAGCGGTACTCCCCCGGGCCGAGCCGCACGGTCACCGTCCGGGTGCCGTCGCGGCGGGCCACCAACTCGTGCCGGCCGGGCTCCCAGTCGTTGAACGATCCCACGACGCTCACCGGACCGGGCGGCGCATCCCGCGGGAGGCAGAAGGTCACCCGGGTCTGGCTGCCGAAGAGCTTGTTGCGTTTGATCATGGCGATCCTCCGGGGGTCACGGCGGTTCACCTGGCCTAACGCGCGACACGCCGACGCCGACACGCCGCCCAGCCCGGCCGGCTGACGGTAATTCATCCGCCACCACCCCGCCTTGAGGCACCCTGGGATTACATGTCCTGATATGGGGGTTTTCTGTGGCAACCTGCGAGGTCTGCGGCAACGACTACTGGATGGCGTTCGAGGTGCACACCGTCAGCGGTGACGTGCACACCTTCGACTCCTTCGAGTGCGCGATCCACCGCATGGCGCCCATCTGCGAACACTGCCAGGTCAAGATCGTGGGACACGGCGTCGAGGTCAACGGCCGCTTCTTCTGCTGCGGCCACTGCGCCCGCGCGGTCGAGGGCGCCGAGGGCGCCCAGATCCGCGACGCCGTCGGCGCACGCCCGGCCTGACCCGGTCGGCCTGACCCGGTCGGCCTGACCCGGTCGGCCTGATCGAGTCGGCCCGGCCGTGGGCCAACCGGACCGCCAAGCTGGGGTACGGTCGTCGCCATGCGGCCGTTCCTGGGCGTCCTGCCCCCGCCGCGCTCCTGAGCGGAGCGCCGCGCCCCTCGCCGACCGGGTGATCTGACCCCGCTCGGCCACTCTGTCGTACGCGCTCCGTCGACGTCGTCCCCGTCAACGGCTCACCCTTCGGAGCGCTCCCGTGTCCACCACCCGTACCCCGTTGCCGGCCGCCTCGGCCGCCCGCACCGGCCTGCTCCAGATCACCGTCACCGGCGTGCTGTGGGGCACCACCGGCGTGGCGGTGCAACTCCTGCGCGAGGGCACCGGGCTCAGCCCGGTGAGCATCGGCTTCCACCGCCTCGCCATCGCCGCGCTCGTGCTGCTGGCGTGCGCCGCCGGCCGGCTCCGCACGTTGGTGGCCACCCTGCGCGCCGCACCCGTACCGCTGCTGCTCACCGGCATCGGCCTCGGCCTCTACCAGGCGCTCTACTTCGCCGCCGTGGCCTGGGCCGGAGTCAGCGTGGCCACCATCGTCAGCCTGGGCCTCGCCCCGGTGCTCGCCGCGGCCTGGGAGTCGGTGCACGCCCGTCGGCTCCCCGGCCCGCTGCGACTCGGCACGCTCGTCGCGGCGGTGGCCGGCCTGGTCCTGATCACCGCCGCCACCGAGCAGCCCGGCGCGGCGGCGCCCGCCCCGCTGCTCGGCCTGCTCGCGGCGGCCGGCTCGGGCCTCGGGTACGCGGTGACCACCCTGATCAGCCGCCAGGTGTCGCAGCACACCGCGCCGATGACACTCACCACCATCTCCACCGTGGTCGGTGCGCTGACCCTGGCACCGTCGGCCCTGGTCGCCGGGGTCAGCGTGCCGGTACGCCTCGACACCGTGGCACTGCTGCTGCACCTCGGCGTGGTCACCACGGCGGTCGCGTACGCGTTGTTCTACGCCGGGCTGCGCACCACGCCGGGCAGCGTCGCGGCCGTGCTGACCCTGCTCGAACCGCTCACCGCCGCGGCCCTGGCGGTGGCGCTGCTGCACGAACCGCTCCCCCTGCCGGTGATCGTCGGCGGTGGTCTGCTGCTCACCGCCGTGGCCGCCACCTACCTCGCGCCCGAGCGGGCGAACACCGGGTGAACCCGCCCGACCTAGGATCGGTGGATGCCCCAGCAGACCACCGAGATCCGAACCGCCCTCTTCGCCGACCTGGACGCCCGCACCCTTCACGACCTGCTCAAGCTGCGCATCGACGTGTTCGTGGTGGAGCAGAACTGCCCGTACCCGGAACTCGACGGGCGCGACGTCGAGCCGGGCACCCGACACGTCTGGCTGACCGACGGCGACGCTCTGATGGCGTACCTGCGGATCCTGGCCGACCCGGACGGCGTCGCCCGGATCGGCCGGGTGGTGGTGGCCCCGGCGGCCCGTGGTGGCGGGCACGCCGGCCGGCTGATGGCGGCGGCGCTCGACCTGGTCGGCGACCGGCCATGCGTGCTGGAAGCCCAGTCGCACCTGGTCGCGTTCTACGCCCGACACGGCTTCACGGTCAGCGGCCCGGAGTACGTCGAGGACGGCATTCCGCACACCCCGATGCGTCGAGACGCGCGACCGGCAGCCATTGACGTCTGACGATCAACCTGGCATCGTGCCGGATAGAGCCATCGCGGGAGCCAGCGAGTAGGCACGGGAGCGGGCAACTCCCGGCAGTCCGGGTGTCGTCGTCCGACCTCATCCCCCCGGGGGCTCCATGTCCACAATCGCCCGAACACCACGCGTGCTCCGGCCGCTCGCCATCGCGGCAGCCGCCACGCTCCTGCTGACCACGGCGCTGAGCGTCTCGCTGGTCCCATCCGCCTCCGCGCACGGCTCGGTCGTCGACCCACCCTCGCGCAGCTACAGCTGCTGGCAGCGCTGGGGTGGTGACTTCCAGAACCCGCGCATGGCCACCGAGGACCCGATGTGCTGGCAGGCCTGGCAGGCCGACCCGCAGGCCATGTGGAACTGGAACGGCCTGTTCCGGGAGGGCGTGGCCGGCAACCACCAGGGCGCCATCCCGAACGGCCAACTGTGCAGCGGCGGACGGACCCAGAACGGCCGCTACAACGCCATGGACACGGTCGGCGCCTGGAAGACCACGTCGGTGGCGAACAACTTCCGGCTGCGCTTCTTCGACCAGGCCAGCCACGGCGCCGACTACATCCGGGTGTACGTGACGAAGCAGGGCTTCAACTCGGCCACCCAGCCGCTGGGCTGGAACGACCTGGAGTTGGCCGGTCAGATCGGCAACACCCCGGCGTCGCAGTGGACCAGGGAGGCCGATGGCGTCTCCATCCAGATCCCGGTCAACGCGACGGGACGGACCGGGCGGCACATCGTCTACACCATCTGGCAGGCGAGCCACCTGGACCAGTCGTACTACCTGTGCAGTGACGTGGACTTCGGTGGCGGATCCACCCCGCCGCCCACCACGCCGCCGCCGACGACGCCGCCCCCCACCACGCCGCCGCCCACCACTCCCCCGCCGACGACGCCGCCGCCGACGACTCCCCCGCCGAGCACCCCGCCGCCGGCTGGCGCCTGTACGGCGACGTACCAGATCACCGGGCAGTGGTCCGGCGGCTTCCAGGCCGAGGTGAAGGTGACCGCCGGTGGTTCACCCACCAGAGGCTGGTCGGTGAGCTGGAACTACAACAACGGTCAGCAGGTCGCCTCCTCGTGGAGCGCCACCGTCACCACGAACGGCTCGCTGGTCACCGCGCGCAACGTCAACTACAACGGCACGCTGGCTGCCGGGGCGAGTACGACATTCGGTCTGCTCGGCTCCTGGAACGGCAGCAACCCGGTTCCGCTGGTCTCCTGCACGGCGACCAGTTGATCCCCGTCCGGTGCCGCACCCGGGCGGGGGCGCGGCGCCGGACGGCGGGAATGCGGTGGTGCCCGGCGATCCGTCCGGGCACCATCTCCGCATGATCGACATCTTGGTGCTCACCCCCGACGACTGGCCCACCTGGCGGGAGCTACGGCTGGCCGCCCTCGCCGAGGCACCGGAAGCGTTCGGCTCACGGCTCGCCGACTGGCAGGGCGACGGCGATCGCGAGCAGCGCTGGCGCGACCGGTTGAGCATCCCCGGCTCACTCAACCTGGTGGCCGTCCTGGCCGGGCGTCCGGTCGGCATGTCGAGCGGCGTACCCACGTCGGACCCGCTGACGCTGGACCTGATCTCGATGTGGGTACACCCCGACGCTCGCGGCCGCGGTGTCGGCGACCGCCTGGTGAACGAGGTGGCGCACTGGGCCCAGAAGTGCGGCGCCGAGCGGCTACGGCTCTCCGTCCGGGTGGACAACGCGCGCGCCAAGTCCCTCTACCACCGCGCCGGCTTCCGCTTGACCGACGAGCCAGGTGACCTCATGCCCGACGGCGTACGCCGAGAACAGATCATGCTCCGCCCCCTCCACCCCACCCCGTCGCACTGAGCAAGAAACCCCGTCACCCCAGTGCCGCCGCGTCACCCCGTCTCGCCGCATCGATCATGGAGTTGTGGTGGTCGACAAAGCACCCACCGACGGTCAAACCAGGCACCACGACTCCATGATCGACGAGACCCGGCAGCCGGTGCGGCGATCTTGCACTTTCGGTTGCCAGATCGCGGCCTATGCCGCTTTCGTCGCGACAGAAAGTGCAAGATCGCGGGGGCGGGGGCGGGGGTGAGCGCGGTGGGCGGTGCGGGTCAGACCAGGCAGTTGACGATCTCGGCGACCGAGCGGCGGCGGCCCGTGTAGAACGGGACCTCCTCGCGGACGTGCCGGCGGGCCCCGGAGGCGCGCAGGTCCCGCATCAGGTCGACGATCCGGTGCAGCTCGTCGGCCTCGAACGCGAGCATCCACTCGTAGTCGCCCAGCGCGAACGAGGCGACCGTGTTGGCCCGTACGTCGGGGTAGCCGCGCGCCATCTTCCCGTGCTCGGCCAGCAGCTCACGCCGCTCGGCGTCGGGCAGCAGGTACCACTCGTACGAGCGCACGAACGGGTAGACGCACAGGTATCCGCGAGCCTCCTCGCCGGCCAGGAACGCCGGGATGTGGCTCTTGTTGAACTCGGCCGGCCGGTGCAGCGCCATCTGTGACCACACCGGGGTCAGCGCCCGGCCCAGCGTCGTCCGCCGGAACCGCAGGTACGCGTCCTGGAGGGCGTCGCTCGACGCCGAGTGCCACCAGATCATCACGTCCGCGTCGGCGCGCAGGCCGGCCACGTCGTACACGCCCCGGATCACCACGTCCTTGCCGGCCAGCTCGTCGAAGAGGGACTCGACCTCGCCGGTGACGTTGTCCCGCAGCGACGGCAGCGGTCCGCTGGCCCGGAACACCGACCACATCGTGTAGCGGATGCTGTCGTTCAGCTCCCGTAGCCGGGCCGCGTTGGTCTGCTCGGTCATCTCGCCGATCCTCCCAGTGCTGTGATGATCTCGTCGGCCGCAGTCTCGCCGGAGCGGACGCAGACCGGTATGCCGACACCGTCGTAACCGGCGCCGGCCAGGACCAGGGTGGGGTGCGCGGCCCGCAGCGCGGTCCGCGCGGCGGCGACCCGGTCGGCGTGCCCCGGCGTGTACTGCGGCAGCGCGCCGCCCCACCGCTGCACGTGCCCGTCGACCGGGGCGGGCAGCGGAGTGTCGAGCACCGCCGACAGCTCCCGGTGCACCGTCGCGGCCAGGTCGGCGTCCGGGCGCTGGAGCTGCGCCTCCTCGCCGTAGCGGCCCACCGAGGCACGCACGAGCGCCAGCCCGTCCGGCCGCCGCAGGTGCCCCCATTTCGTGGTGAAGAACGTCGCCGCCTTGATCAGCAGCCCCTCGGTGCTCGGCACGAGGAAGCCGGACAGCTCGGGCAGCGGCGGCTGTGGCAGCGCCAGGGTGACCAGCGCGACGCTCGCGTAGTCCAGCTCGCCGACGACCGACGCGGCCTGCGGGGCCGGGCCGGCGAGCAGGCGGGCCGCCGGCCGGGCCGGCACCGCCAGCACCACGGCGTCCACGTCGATGCTCTGCGGGTCGCGGGTCGGGCCGACGGTGAGCCGCCAGCCGGTGCCGGTCCGGGTCACCTCGCGCACGGCGGCGTCCCGCCGGATCGTCGCGCCGCTGGCCGTCACCGCCGCCTCGATGAGGGTGCCCAGGCCGCCGGCCAGGGTGCCGAAGACCGGGGCGCCGGGCGCGCGCGGGGCGGCGGCCTGCGCGGCCCGGACCGCGCCGACCAGGGTGTGCTCCACCCGCGCCGTGCGGGCCAGCGCCGGCATCGTGGTGACCAGGGACAGGTCGTCGGCGCGGCCCGCGTACACACCGCCGAGCATCGGGTCGACCAGCCGGTCGACCACCTCGTCCCCGAAGCGGGAGCGGACCAGCGCGCCCACCGAGACGTCCGCGTCCGGCCCGACCAGCGGCCGACCGCCGTCGAGGTCGGCGTCCGCCGCCGGGCGGGCGACCGCCGCCACCTGATCCAGATCCCCGGGTACGCCCACCAGCGTCCCGCCCGGGATGGGGCGCAGCCCCCCGTCTACCACCAACGCGGCCTGCCCGACGGTGGGGTGCACGATCTTCTCGGCCAGCCCGAGCCGGCGGGCCAGCGCCACCGCCGCGCTCTCGGCCCCGGTGGGGTCGCGCATCAGGAACGACTCGGCGCCGAACTCCACCGGTCCACCGGCGAGCGTTCCGGTGCGCAGCTTGCCACCGAGCGCGCCGGACTGCTCGTACACCGTGATCTCGGTGCCCTCGGGCGCGCGGTCGCGCAAGCGGACCGCGGCGGCCAACCCGGCGATCCCGCCGCCGACCACCGCCACCCGCCAGGGCTGCCGCATCGCCGCGTCAGCCCTGGTCGGCCCGGCGGCTGGACACCTCGTGCACCAGCGCGACGACCCGGGTCAGCACGTCCGGGTCGGTCTCCGGCAGCACACCGTGGCCGAGGTTGAACACGTGTCCGGGGGCCGCCCGGCCCTGCTCGACGATGCGGCGTACCTCGGCCTCGACCACCGGCCACGGCGCGAGCAGAACGCACGGGTCCAGGTTGCCCTGCACCGCCTTGTCCGGGCCGATCCGGCCGGTGGCGACGTCCAGTGGCGTACGCCAGTCGACGCCGACCACGTCCGCGCCGGCCTCGCCCATCGCGTCCAGCAGTTCGGCGGTGCCCACCCCGAAGTGGATGCGTGGCACACCGGCGTCAGCGAGCCCGGTGAGCACCTTCGTCGAGTGCGGCAGCACGTAGCGGCGGTAGTCGGCCTCGGAGAGCGCGCCGGCCCACGAGTCGAAGAGCTGTACGGCGGACACCCCGGCCTCGATCTGCACCCGCAGGAAGGCCAGGGTCACGTCGGCCAGCCGGGCGCAGAGCGCGTGCCACAGCTCGGGGTCGCCGTACATCAGGGCCTTGGTCTTGGCGTGGGTCCGCGACGGACCACCCTCGACGAGGTAGCTGGCCAGCGTGAACGGCGCACCGGCGAAGCCGATCAACGGGGTGTCGCCCAGCTCGACCACGAGCTGCCGGACGGCCTCGTCCACGTACGGGACATCGTCCCGGCTGATCAGGCGGATCCGCTCGACGTCGCCGGCGGTGCGGATCGGCTCGGCGACCACCGGGCCGGTGCCCGGCACGATGTCCAGGTCGATCCCGGCCGCGGCGACGGGGACCACGATGTCGCTGAACAGGATGGCCGCGTCCACCCCGTGCCGGCGTACCGGCTGGAGGGTGATCTCGGTGACCAGCTCCGGGCGGCGGCACGACTCCAGCATCGGCACGTTGGCCCGGATCTCCCGGTACTCCGGAAGGGAGCGTCCCGCCTGGCGCATGAACCAGACCGGGGTGTGCGGGCCGGGCCGACGCCGGCACGCCCGAATGAAGGGCGAGTCGGCCGGGCCGCCGGGGCGCGGGTGTCCGTCTCGGGCGGCAGTGCCCGTGGTATCCGTGGTCATCGCCGCAATCGTGCCACGCCGCCCGCCTCGGACCGGGTGGGGGTGAGAGGAAGGGCACGTTCCACACCCGGACGCCCCTCGCGAGTGTCGGCGCGCCGTCGAAGCGGGCGACCACGCGGCGGCATAGGCTGCCGACATGGCCCCCCCGATCGCGCTCCCGGAGACCTTCGCCCGCGCGGTCGCCGGGCTGCGGTCGCCGGCGCCCCGGCCGGAGATCACCCTGGAAGAGGTCGGCGCGCCCCAACGACTCGCGCCGTACACGTTCGCGCTCTCCGCGACGGTGCTGCGCGACGGCGACGAGGTGGCCACCGGGCGGCTGATCCTGCTGCACGATCCCGCCGGGCACGAGGCGTGGCAGGGCACCCTGCGGTTGGTCACCTACGTGACGGCCGAGTTGGAGGTCGACCTCGCCGCCGACCCGCTGCTACCCGGGGTCGGCTGGACGTGGCTGACCGACGCCCTCGACACCCAGGACGCCCGTCACCGCGCGATCGGCGGAACGGTCACCCAGACCATGTCGACCCGGTTCGGTGACCTGGCCGGCCCACCGACGGCCGGCGACATCGAGATCCGCGCCTCCTGGACACCCGTCGACGACAACCTGGCCCCCCACCTGCTCGGGTGGTGCACCCTGCTCGCCTCGACGGCCGGCCTGCCCCCGCCCGGGGTCACCGCGCTCGCCGACCGCCGCCCGGCCGCCACCGCCTGAGGGCGGGGGTGGCGGCGGGCGGCGCGGTGGATCAGAGGTAGTTCTCCGCCTCGTCGCAGACCTTGTCCAGGCCCTTCATCGCCGCGTCGTACTTGCTCTTGTTGCCGGCCGCCGCCGCGCCCAGCGCCGTGGTCAGCTTGTCCAGGCAACTGGCGATGACCTTCTTCTGCCGGGCCTGCTCGTCACGGTCGTTCCGGGTACCGGTCAGATCCTGCTCGGTGTTGTCGAGCTTGTCCTGCATGACCTGCAGTTCGGTCTTGAGCCGACCGAGCTCGGTGGTGTTGGCCGCGATGGTGCCGTCGCGCTGGCTGACCTGGGCGTTGAGGCGCTTCTCGGTCCGGTTCAGCTCGTTGTTCTTGGTCACGAACAGCCCGGTCATCACCCCGCTGACAAGGAAGAGCAGCGTGGCCACCAGGGCCAGCACCAGCACAGCGCGGCTCCGCCGAGGGGCCGGCGCAGCGCCGTACGGCGCCATACCGGGCGGGCCCGACATGGGCTGCCCGTACGCGGGACCGGAGACCGGCGGCGCCGACATGGGCTGTCCGTACGCCGGGCCGGAGACCGGCGGCGCCGACATGGGCTGACCGGCGTACGGCGGGGCGCTGGCCGGGTAGGCGGCCGTCTGGCCGGCGCCGTACTGCGGGGCGGCCTGCCCCGGGGCGTACTGCTGCGGGGCGGCCTGCCCCGGGGCGTACTGCTGCAGGCCGGGCTGACCGGTCGGGTACTGCGCGGTCGGTTCGGTGCCGGTCGGCTGGGGCGCCGCCGCGTGCGGCACCGTCGCGTCGGCGTCGGGCGCACCGGCCGGCGGGGTGGCGGCCGGCGGCGTCGGCGCGGCGGGCGGGGTGCCCTCCGGGCCGGTCGGTGGCTGGGACATGTTTCTTCCTCCAGGTGAGCGGGTCCTTAGCCGGTGGGCGCGACGGACCGGATGCAGCATCGGGATCGTCCGGAGCCGAGGATCCGGACGGGGTTGGGGGACGGCCGGGACGGCCGTGGGGTGGCGCGAGCGGCCGAGGCCGCGGGTCAGCAGATCTTGAAACCGTCGCAGGCGACCTTGATCGGTACGGCCAGCCCGATGCCCTCGGCGTCGCGAGCCTTGGCGGTGGCGATGCCGACCACCTGCTTGCTGCCGTTGATCACCGGACCGCCGGAGTTGCCGGGGTTGATCGGCGCGTCGAACTGGATGGCCGGGCCGGAGCCACCCTGGGCGGCGCGCAACGCGCTCACCACACCGGTGGTGACGCTGTCCTCCAGGCCGAGCGGAGCGCCGACGACGACGATCTGCTGGCCGGACTTCACGGCGGTGGGCGCGGTGACGAGGCCGGTGAACTTGCCGGTCGTCCGCAGGTGCGCCACGTCGTTGGTCTTGTCGACCTTGACGATGGTCGCTGGGAAGCGCTGGTCGGTGCGCTCCAGGAAGACCTCGCGTCCGCCGCCCTCCCACACCGACTCGACCACGTGGAAGTTGGTGAACAGGTTGGTGCCGCCGCCGGCCGCCGGCTTGCCCACCGCGAACGCGCTGCCGGTGAACTGGCCGGCCCGTACCCGGAACACGCTGGGCAGCACGGCGCTGGCCACCGCCTCCGGGTTGAACGCGGCGCCGGCCTGCTTCTCCAGGGCGTCCGCGCGCTTCTCCAGACCGTCGAGGCGGGCGCCGTCGCCGTCCTGGGCCTGCGCCAGCCGGCCGTCGGTGGCGGCGAGCCGGTCACCGAGGCGGTCGAGCTGGTACGCCTGCACACCGACCACGGCGGCCAACGCGACGACGAGCACCGTGGCCAGCACGACCGGCCAGCGGCGTCGGGTGGGTCGCACCGGCGGCGGGGTGACGCCCGGCCAGCCGGGCTGGCCAACGGGGTACGGCGGCGCGCTGGCCAGGTCACCGGCGGGCGGGTAGCCGCCGCCGTACGACGCGGGAGCGACCGGGGCGTACGGCGCAGGCCCCGCCGGGTAGGGCGCCTGTCCCGGCGGCGCGGCGGGCGGGCCGGCCGGAACCGGACCCTGGCCCCACTGCCCGCTGTTGGGCGGCGCCGACCATCCGGTACGGGGCGTCGGGACGGCCATGGGTTGCTCGGTGCCGCCCGGCGTGCCGGACCAGGTGGCGCCGACCGGTGGATGCGGTTCGATGCGCGGGGGCAGCGGACCGGGCCGTTCGGCGGCTGAACCGCTCATGCCGTCCGGGTCGGCGCCCATCGGTCGCCCGTCGCCCGCACCGAAACCAGCCGTCATGATCGTCTTGCCCTTCCCCGTGGTCTCCCCGTGCGGCCGTGACCCCGGATGTCACCCGATCGGGGCCGACGGCTCGATGGACCGTACCTGCGCGAAAGGGCTTTGTCTCCCCCGATGTCCGGCATCCGAAGGGACACCTTGCGGACACCTGGACGACACACGCCGGACCGGCTGCACACGCGGGATCGGCGCGCGCACTAGGGTTGGCAGGTGACCGACGAACCACCCCTGCGCCGTCGGCCCACCGCAGAACCTCCGGGACACGCACCCCAGCACCCGCCGTCGGCCCAGCCGCAGCCGGCGGGCGAGGGGCCCGACCCGACCGACGGTGGGCCCGTTCCGCTGACCGCACCGCGTGACGGCACCCCCGAACCGGTGGCCACCCCGGCCGAACTCGCCGAGGTCGTGGCCCGTTTCGCGGCGGGCACCGGCCCGGTTGCCCTCGATGCCGAACGCGCCTCGGGCTACCGCTACAGCCAACGCGCGTACCTCGTGCAGCTCCGCCGCGCGGGCGCCGGCACGGCGCTGATCGACCCGCTGCCGCTGCCCGACCTCAGCGCGCTGGACGCGGCGATCGGCGAGGCCGAGTGGGTGCTCCACGCGGCCAGCCAGGATCTGCCGTGTCTGGCCGAGGTGGGGCTGCGCCCACGCCGGCTGTTCGACACGGAACTGGCCGCTCGGCTGGCCGGGTTCGAGCGGGTCGGCCTGGCCGCGCTGACCGAGCAGCTACTCGGCTACACCCTGGAGAAGCACCACTCGGCGGCCGACTGGTCGAGTCGTCCGCTGCCCGAGTCGTGGCTGACGTACGCCGCGCTCGACGTGGAGATGCTCACCGATCTGCGCGACGCGCTCGACGCCGAACTGGAACGGCAGGGCAAGTCGGCCTGGGCCGCCGAGGAGTTCGCCGCCCTGGTCCGTACCGGCGCACGCCCGCCCCGGGTGCGCGCCGAGCCCTGGCGACGCACGTCCGGCATCCACCGCGTGCGAGGGGCGCGGGCTCAGGCCCGGGTCCGCTCCCTGTGGTACGCCCGGGACCAGATCGCCTCCCGACGGGACGCCGCGCCCGGCCGGGTGCTGCCCGACTCGGCCATCGTCGCGGCGGCCGAGCTGGACCCGAAGGACGAGAAGACGCTGCTGACGCTGCCCGGTTTCGGTGGCCGATCGGTCCGCCGGCTGGCCCGTACCTGGCTGGCCGCGCTCGACGACGCCCGGGAGCTGCCGGACGACGCCCTACCGGTCACCCCGACGGTGGAGGGGCCGCCCCCACCGCACCGGTGGGCCGAGCGGGACCCGGTGGCGGCCGGTCGCCTGGCCCGCTGCCGGGAGGTGGTGGTCCGTCTCGCGGGCGAGCACAACCTGCCGCCGGAAAATCTGATCACCCCGGATTCGGTACGTCGCCTGGCCTGGACCCCTCCGGAGGAGATCACCGAGGCCACGGTGGCGGAGGCACTCCGCGGCTTCAACGCCCGCGAGTGGCAGATCGACCTGCTCAACGCACACCTGACCGAAGCCCTGGCCCCCAACCCCATCCCCTAACCCACCCCGCCCCACCTCTCCCCCTCCCCGACGGCCCCACAGGCCGCCGTTGATCATGAAGTTATTGCCATCGCCATCGGCGTGTCGTGACAACAACTTCATGATCAACGCGGGGCAGGGCGGGGCGGGGTCCGGTGGGGGGGTTGTGGGGTGGGCCACAGTGGGGTGTGGGGACGGGGTTGGTTACTGGCGAGTAGCATTCTCGGTGATGTGCCCCGCCCGGCCGACGCTCGTTCGGTCCGGAGCGCCGCCCAGCGGCGCGGAGGCCGAATTGTGGTCGATTAGGAGGCTCAAGTGCCCCGTGAAGTTCGGGATGTCGTCTTCGTCGACGGCGTCCGTACCCCATTCGGCAAGGCGGGTGGCATGTACGCCAACACCCGCGCCGACGACCTGGTTATCCGCTGCATCCGGGAACTGCTGCGCCGCAACCCGCAGCTCCCGCCGGAGCGGGTCGAGGAGGTCGCCATCGCTGCCACCACCCAGATCGGCGACCAGGGCCTCACCATCGGCCGGACGGCCGCGCTGCTGGCCGGCCTGCCCAAGACCGTGCCCGGCTTCGCCATCGACCGGATGTGCGCCGGCGCGATGACCGCCGTGACCACCGTGGCCAGCGGCATCGCCGTGGGCGCGTACGACGTCGCCATCGCCGGCGGCGTCGAGCACATGGGCCGCCACCCGATGGGTGAGGGCGTCGATCCCAACCCGCGCATCATCGCCGAGAAGCTGGTCGACCCGTCCGCGCTGGTCATGGGCGCGACCGCGGAGAACCTGCACGACCTGGTCCCGCACATCACCAAGGCACGCACCGACGCGTTCGCGCTCGCCTCGCAGCAGAAGACCGCCAAGGCGTACGCCAACGGCAAGCTCCAGGACGACCTGGTGTCGATGTCCATCCGCGACGCCGAGGGCGGCTGGGGCCTGGCAACCGTGGACGAGGCTCCCCGGGACACCTCGATGGAGAAGCTCGCCACCCTGAAGACCCCGTTCCGCCCGCACGGCAAGGTCACCGCGGGCAACGCGGCGGGCCTGAACGACGGCGCCACCGCGAGCCTGCTCGCCGACGAGGCGACCGCCCGCGAGCTGGGCCTGCCGGTCGCCATGCGACTGGTGTCGTTCGGCTTCGTCGGGGTGGAGCCGGAGGTGATGGGCGTCGGCCCGATCCCGTCGACGGAGAAGGCCCTGCGCCTGGCCGGGCTCAGCATCGACGACATCGGCCTGTTCGAGCTGAACGAGGCGTTCGCCGTGCAGGTGCTCGCCTTCCTCGACCACTTCGGCATCGCCGACGACGACCCGCGGGTCAACCCGTGGGGCGGGGCGATCGCCATCGGCCACCCGCTCGCCTCGTCCGGCGTACGGCTGATGACGCAGCTGGCCCGCCAGTTCGCCGAGCACCCCGAGGTCCGCTACGGCCTGACCGCGATGTGCATCGGCATCGGCATGGGCGGCACGGTCATCTGGGAGAACCCGAACTGGACGGAGGGCGACAAGTGAGCGAGGTCGTCACGAAGGCGCTGCTGCGTCAGGTGAACGTGCCGGGGCTGGACCGTCCCGCCGCCCTGATCACCCTGGACAACGGCTTCGACCACACCAAGCCGAACACCTTCGGCCCGGCCGGTCTGGCGAGCCTGGACGAGGCGATCAGCGCCGCGCTCGCCGCCGACCCGGCGTTCATCGCGGTCACCGGTAAGCCGTACATCTTCTGCGTGGGCGCGGACATCGTCGGCCTGCCGCAGCTCGCCGACCGCGCGCAGGCGCTGGAGATCGGTCGGCTCGGTCACCGGGTCTTCGCCCGGCTCAAGGACAGCAGCGTGCCCACGTTCGCGTTCGTCAACGGCGCGGCCATGGGTGGCGGCCTGGAGCTGGCGCTGCACTGCCACTACCGGACGCTCTCCGGCGGCGCTGCCGCGCTGGCCCTGCCCGAGGTCTCCCTCGGTCTGGTGCCCGGCTGGGGCGGCACGCAACTGCTGCCGAACCTGATCGGCATCCCCGCCGCCACGCAGGTGATCATTCAGAACCCGCTGATGCAGAACAAGATGCTCAAGCCGAAGCAGGCCGCCGAGCTGGGCATCGCGGACGTGCTGCTGGAACCGGCCGACTTCCTGGAGCGCTCGCTCGAGTGGGCCGCCGACGTCGTGCGCGGCCAGGTCACGGTGACCCGACCCGAGGTCGACAAGGACATGTGGGCGGGCGTGCTCTACTTCGCCCGGGAGACGCTGAACCAGCGGCTGCACGGCGCGGTACCGGCCGCGTACAAGGCGCTGGACCTGCTGGAGACCGCGAAGGACGCCGACTTCGCCACCGGCACCGCCGCCGAGGACGAGGCCCTCGCGGACCTGGTCTTCTCCGAGGAGCTGCGCAGCGGCCTGTACGCCTTCGACCTGGTGCAGCGGCGGGCTAAGCGGCCGGCCGGCGCACCGGACAAGGGCCTCGCTCGCACGATCACGAAGGTCGGCATCGTCGGCGCTGGCCTGATGGCCAGCCAGTTGGCGCTGCTGTTCGCCCGCCGCCTCCAGGTGCCGGTCGTCATGACCGACCTCGACCAGGCCCGGGTGGACAAGGGCGTCGGCTACGTGCACACCCAGATCGAGAAGGCCGTCACCAAGGGCCGGATGGACAAGGGCACGGCCGCCAAGCTGTACGGCCTGGTCAGCGGCACGGTCGACAAGAGCGCCTTCAGCGACGCGGACTTCGTCATCGAGGCGGTCTTCGAGGACCTGGGCGTCAAGAAGCAGGTGTGGGCCGAGCTGGAGAAGATCGTCTCCCCGGAGGCGGTGCTCGCCACCAACACCAGCTCGCTGTCGATCACCGAGATGGCGGCGGAGCTGGAGCACCCCGAGCGGGTGGTCGGCTTCCACTTCTTCAACCCGGTGGCGGTGCTGCCGCTGCTGGAGATCGTCCGGGGCGAGCGCACCGACGATGCCACCCTGGCCACCGCGTTCGCGGTGGGCAAGCAGCTCAAGAAGTCGAGCGTGCTCGTCAAGGACGCCCCGGCGTTCGTGGTGAACCGGCTGCTCACCCGCTTCCTGGGCACCGTCTTCGCCGCCGTGGACGCCGGCACTCCGCTGGACGTCGCGGACAGCGCCCTGGATCCGCTGGGCCTGCCGATGCGGCCGCTCGCCCTGCTTCAGCTCGTCGGGCCGGCCGTGGCGTACCACGTGGGCGGCACCCTGCACGCCGCGTACCCGGACCGGTACGACGTCAGCGAGAACCTGAAGCGGATCGCCGACTCGGGTCAGCCGCTCGTCGTCGACGACCAGATCAACGCCGAGGTCGCGAAGCTGCTGGTGGTGGGCGATGAGCCGCTGACGGCCGAGCAGGTACGACAGAACGCGCTCGACGCGCTCGCCCAGGAGATCCGGCTCATGCTGGACGAGGGTGTGGTCGCCGAAGCGCAGGACATCGACCTGTGCATGATCCTGGGCGCCGGCTGGCCGTTCCACCTGGGCGGTGTCACGCCGTACCTGGACCGCACCGGCACCTCCGAGCGGGTCACCGGCCGGCGGTTCCTGCCGCGCGGGGCGGCGAGCCTGCCCGCCTGACCGATCAGCTCCACCGTCGCGGTGGCCGGACCGTCCCTCGTGGACCAGGCCGGGGGCCCCGCGCCGTTTTGGGGGGGGGGGGGGGGGCGCGGGCGCCCCGGGGGGCCGCGCCGGATGCCAGTGGGGGGTAGTTC
>NZ_JBITDT010000010.1:0-40290 GCF_044454415.1 Micromonospora sp. NPDC051543 | reverse complement strand
CCCGGCGGGGGGGTCGGGCCGCGGGGGGGCGCCGCCCCCCCCCCCCCCCCCGCCCCCCCCCCGGGGGCGGCCCCCCCCCCCCCCCGGGCCCCCCCCCCCCCCCCCCGCGACCGTTTGCGGGTGGTCGCGGTGGCCCGCGGGACCCGGTCGGTACCGCGCGGTTGCCCTGGCGGGTTACGATCACGCGTTTCGCACCCCATCCTGGAGCTGACTGATGTCCCAGCCACCGGCCAACCCCTTCGGGCCGCCGCCGCACGACTCCCCCGTCCCGCCGCAGCAACCGGGCCAGCCGGCAGCGCCGTACCAGCCGGGCCAGCCGTACCAGCCAGGCCAGCCAGGCCAGCCAGGCCAGCCGTACCAGCCCGGCCCGCCGCAGCCCGGTTGGCCGCAGCAGCAGGGCTTTCCGCCGCCGCAGCCGGGGCAGCCCTACGGGGGTCCGCACCTGGCCGGCCCGCCGCCGAAGAAGTCGAACGTCGGCAAGATCCTCCTGATCGTGCTGGCCGTCGTGCTCGTGCTCTGCCTCGGTGGCGCGGCGATCACCTGGTTCGCGCTCAAGGACGAGTTCGGTGACGTCGTCGACGCCACCAAGACCCGGGTCGTCGCGCCGGCCACCCTCGCCGGTCGGGCCAAGAACACCGACCCGCAGTTGCAGACGGTCGCCGACCAGATGGTCACCCAGATGAAGACCGACGTGCAGAACGAGACCAGCACCGTCGGCGCGTTCTACGGCGATCCGACCAAGCAGGACCTCGTCCTGATCGCCGCGGTGTCCGGCGTCATGGCCGACCCGAAGAAGGAGCTGGACGAGGCGGTGACCGGGCTCTCCAGCGAGCTGTCGGTGACCAACATGGCGGCGGTCGAGGCGGGGCCGCTGGGTGGCGACGCGCGCTGCGGCGACGGCAAGGCCGAGAGCGTGCCGCTCGGCGTCTGCATCTGGGCCGACCGGGGCAGTGTGGGCCTGGTGGTCATGTACTTCAAGACCGCCGAAGAGGCCAAGGCGGAGTTCGTCGGCGTCCGGGGTCAGATCGAGCAGCGATCCTGAAGGAACGCACGACCGGGCCCCGACCACCCGAGGGTGGCCGGGGCCCCGCCGTACCGCCGTCAGACCACCGGGAAGTACGCGTCGAGCTTGCCGCGTAGGTGAGCCGGGCAGATCGTCGATCAAGTGGATGTCCATTACGGACCTTTAGCGTCTGTCGCGTCATTGATGCCTGCATGAGTATTGGAGTACGAGAGTGGGCTCAACCATCATCCGACGCGGTGTCGCCGCGGCGGCGGGCGTCCTGCTCGCGTCCGCGCTGCTGCCGATCAACGCGCAGGCCGCGTCCCCCGACGCCAGGGTCGCCGAGGCGGCGAACTCGCTGCGGGCGAGTCTCGGCGCGGAGGGCATCGTCGAGATCGACCGCGACACCGCGACGCTGCGGCGGCTGGCCCGGCTCGACGGCTACCTGACCGGGCCGAGCGCTGCCACTCCCGAGCGGATCGCCCGCGAGTATCTGGCGGCCCATCGCCCGGTCGTCGGCCTGACCGTCGCCGAGATCGCCGCCCTGCGGCTGCGCAAGGACTACGTCGACATCGAAGGCACCCACCACCTGAGCTTCGTGCAGCGCGTGAACGGGGTCGACGTCGTCGGCAACGGCCTCAAGGCGCACGTCACCAGGGACGGCCGGCTGATCGCGGTCGACGGCGTGCCGCTGGCCGGGCTGCCCGCCACGCTCGGCGCCGCGCGCGTGGACGCCGTCGCCGCCCACCGAGCCGCCGTACGCACGGTGTCGGGCGCGACGGCCGCGGCCGTGCGCTCCCGGACGACGTCGTCCGCGACCTTCTCCGACGGCGGTCGCGCCCGCCAGGTCGTCTTCAACACGAAGGCCGGCCCGAGACTGGCCTGGGAGGTGATCGACATGGACGGGGGCTACCTGAGCGTGGTGGACGCGGCCGACGGCAGCGTTCTCTTCCAGCGGAGCATGGTCGCCAACCACCACGCGACGACGTGGCAGAACTACCCGGGCGCCCCGGTCGGCGGAAGCCAGCGCACGGTCGACCTGAACCGGTGGCTGCCGCCGAACGCGACCCGGCTGGAGGGCAACGTCGGGCACGTCTACTCCGACGTGAACGCCGACAACGTGGCGCAGGCGTCGGAAGAGGTCGCGCCGAACGCCGCGAGCAGCTTCGATTTCCCGTTCACCAACTTCTCCGACCAGGTCGGTGCCCCGTGTTCGGCGCAACGGCAGTGCTCGTGGAATCCGGCGGTGCCGTACTCCTGGCAGACCAACCGCGAGCAGAACGCCGCGCAGCTCTTCTCCTTCCTCGGCACCTGGCACGACCACCTCGCGGCCGCACCGATCGGCTTCACCCGGGCGGCCGGCAACTTCGAGGCCGTCGACGGCGACGCGGTGGTCGCCGAGGCGATGGACGGCGCGGACACCGCCAACGGTCTGCCGGACAGCGACCACGACAACAACGCCAACATGACCACCCCGCCGGACGGCATGGCGCCACGCATGCAGATGTACCTGTTCGTCAAGTCGGCAAGCGTTCTCGCCGGTAACTCGGGAGACACCGCGGACATCCTCTACCACGAGTACACCCACGGACTGTCCGACCGGCTGGTGGTCGACGCCAACGGCAACTCGACCCTGATCAGCGCCCAGGCGCAGGCGATGTACGAGGCGTGGAGCGACTGGTACGGCCTGGACTACCTGGTCGACAGCGGTCTCGAGCAGGACGACGCCGTCGACGGTGACGTCCGCGAGGGCGACTACATCCTCGGCGGTCGTTCGGTGCGGAGCGAGGCGATGGACTGCCCGGTGCACAGCACCGAGCCGGTGTGTGCCGGCAACCCCGCCGCGGGCACGGGCGGCTACACCTACGGCGACTACGGCAGGATCCGCAATTCGTCGACCGTGCCGGGGACCACCGAGCCGGAGATCCACGCCGACGGTGAGATCTGGGCTCAGACGCTCTGGGACCTGCGTGCCGCGATCGGCAGCCGCCTGGCCCGCTCGCTGATCACCCGGGCGATGGAGCTGTCGCCGTCGGATCCGTCGTACCTGGACATGCGCGACGCGATCCTGCTGGCCGACCGGGTGGTTAACCACGGTCGCGGGCAGCGGGAGATCTGGCGGGTCTTCGCCGCGCGTGGCATGGGCGTGCACGCGAGTACGGACGGCGCCGGCGACACCACCCCGACCGAGGACTTCTCGGTGCCCCGGCGCTGACGCGCCGGCATGGCTACGGCGGGACGCCGCGACGGCGGCGTCCCGCCGTACGACACTAGGCCGACGGCGTCTCGCCCGCCGGCCCCGCCGGTGTCGCCGCCCGCTCGGCGGCGCTGCGCAGCACGCAGAACTCGTTGCCCTCCGGGTCGGCGAGCACCACCCAGCCGGCGCCGTCCGGCCTGGTCTGATCGTTGACGAGGGTCGCGCCGATGCCGAGCAGCCGCCGGACCTCCTCGTCCCGGGTCCGGTCGGCGGGCTCCAGGTCCAGGTGCAGCCGGTTCTTCACCGCCTTGCCCTCGGGCACGGCGAGGAACAGCACCTCCGGGCCGCCCGGCGGCAGCAGCATCGCCTCCGGGTCGCCGGGGAAGTCGTCCGGCTGCATCGGGCAGTCGAAGACCTTCGACCAGAAGCCGGCCAGGGCGTACGTGTCGGCACAGTCGATGCTGATGTTGTGGATCGTCGAACTCACAGTGGTCCTCCACGAGGGTGTCGTCGCGCAATCGTCGCTCAGCCGCTGATGGCCACCGGGCCGGGTACCGCCGGGGCGTCCACCGCCGGCAGCGTGACGGTCACCTCCAGGCCACCACCGGGCTGGGCGACCACCCGGACCGTTCCGCCGTGCGCCTGACAGACCGCGCGGACGATGGACAGCCCCAGGCCCGAGCCGCGCGCGCCGGTCCGCTCCCGGCCACCGCGCCGGAACGGCTCGAACAGCCCCGGCACGTCGGCCTGGTCCACCTCGAAACCGGTGTTGCCCACCACGAGCCACGAGCGGTCGCCGTCGGTGCCCGTCCGTACCCACAGCCGGCCGTGCAGGTGGTTGTAGCGGACGGCGTTCTCGATCAGGTTGCCGGCCAATCGGTCCAGCAGCCCCGGGTCGCCGACCACCGGGGCGGACTCCAGTGACGTCTGCACCCGCAGGCCGATCCGGTCGACCTCGCGGCGCATCGCGGACAGCGCGTTGGCGGTGCCCGCGGCCAGGTCGCACTCGCTGCGCCGGCCCAGCCGACCCCCGGCCTGGGCCTCGCTGCGGGCCAGCACCAGCAGCGCGTCCACCAGGCTGTTCGCGCGCTCCGAGGCGTCCCGCACCACCGTCGCCATCCGGCGGTACTCGGCGGCGTCCGCGTCGTCGTCGCTGAGCGTCACGTCGATCTCGGTCCGCATGACGGCGAGCGGGGTACGCAGCTCGTGTGAGGCGTTCGCCACGAAACGCCTCTGCGCCTCGAACGCGGACGCGATCCGGTCCAACATCGCGTCGAACGTCTTCGCCAGCTCGGCCACCTCGTCGTCCGCGCCCGAGTACCCGATGCGCTGGTTCAGGGTCGCCTCACCGAGCCGCTGGGCGGTCGCGGTGACCTGGTGCAGGGGTCGCAGCGCCCGGCCGGCCACCGCGTACGCGCCGGCGACCCCCACCACACTGATCGCCAACAGCGCGACCAGGCCCTTGGCCAGCAACTCCCCGGAGGCGGAGTCGACAAGCTCGCGCTGCCACTGGACGGCGTCCATCTTGCTGCCGTCGGAGAGCAGCACGATCGTGCCGGGCACCAGTTCATCGGTGGGCCGCAGCGCGTCGCGGACCAGCAGCCAGGCCAGCAGCACGAGGATCACGCCCGCGCCGACCAGCAGTACGCCGTTGAGCAGCGTCAACCGCAGCCGCAGGGTGGGCCGCAGCCGTCCCGGCCGGCTCACGGCAGCACCTCGGCCGTGCGGTAGCCCGCCCCCACCACCGTCTCGATCAACGGCGGATCGCCGAGCTTCTTCCGCAGGGTCATGACGGTCACCCGGACGATGGTGGTGAACGGGTCGGTGTTGGCGTCCCAGACCCGCTCCAGCAACTCCTCGCTGGACACCACCGCGCCGCGGGCCTTGAGCAGCTCGCTGAGCACGCCGAACTCCTTGTTCGTCAGGTCCATCGGCACACCGGCGCGGGTGGCGACCCGGCGGGCCGGGTCGAGCACCAGGTCGGCCAGTTCGAGCACCGGTGGCGCGGCCGGGGTGGCCCGCCGACCCAGCGCCTGCACGCGGGCGACCAGCTCGTCGAACGCGAACGGCTTGGGCAGGTAGTCGTCCGCGCCGAGTTGCAGCCCCTCCACCCGGTCGGCCACCGTGCCACTCGCCGTCAGCATGAGTACCCGGGTCAGCGCCCCGGAGGCGGCGAGGTCGGCGCAGATCTGGTCGCCGTGCACGCCGGGCAGGTCGCGGTCGAGCACCACCACGTCGTACCGGGTGACGAACGCCGCCTCGTGGCCGGCGTCACCGTCGTACGCCACGTCGACCGCCATGCCCCGCTTGCGCAACCCGCGCGCGATCGCGTCGGCGAGGTTGCGTTCGTCCTCGACCACCAGTACCCGCATCCCGGCCTCCTCGCTGCTGACCACCGACAACCTAGTGCCGGCGGGCAACCATCCTCCCTCGCCGACGCGTCGTGCCCGCCGCTGGTCAGGTCGGCAGTCGCCACAGCCCGATGTCGCCGTCCCGACGGCGACAGAGCAGCAGGCCGGTAGCGGCGCGGCAGTCCCCGGCGGCGTCCCGCAGCACGTCCAGCATGCGCACCGTGCCGCCTCGAACGTCCAACTCGGCGACGAGCAGACCGCCGTCGGGGTGTGGGCGTACCCCGATCAGCGGGCCGTCGGCGTCGTACTGGGCGATCTCCCAGCGGCCCAGCTTCGCCAGCACCCGACCGGTCGGCGGATCGAGCACGACGAGATCCTGCGCCCCCGGCCCGGCGCTGCTCTGCGTGGTCGCCAGTAACCGGCCGGCCTGCGGCCAGACCCACGCCCAGCGGTCGTCCTCCCACCGTGGCTCACCGGTTGCGGCGTCGATCGCCCGCCTTCCGCCGGCGGCGTTCTCGTTCTCCAGGCAGACGACGACGCCGCAGTCGGACACGAACGTCGCTCCGGCTGCGGAGATCCGCCAACGCTGGTCCAGATGGTCCAGTCCGTAGGCCGTGATGACGGACGGGGAGCCGTCGATGGTGACCAGCAGGTCGTCCACCACCCGCAGGACGCGGGGCGTTGCGCCCGGGGCCGAGGGCAGGTCGGCGCGGGTCAGCACCGCTCCGGTGGCCGTATCGCGGACCTAGACCTGTCCGCCCCCGCGCAGGACCACCAACCGGTCCACTCCGCGCGCGCCGTCGCGCAGGGTGAGGTCAAGGCCCGCCGCGACGGGCTCCTGCCAGCGCACGGTGCCGCAGCACGCGTCGACGGCACGCAGGGCGCCCGCGGTCTCGTTCTCGCCCGACCACAGCAGGATCGCGCCGTCGGGCAGGACGGCGGGCCTGCCCGGTTGCTGCCAGCGGTACGCGCCGGTCCGGGGGTCCAGCGCGATCGTGAGCGTTCCGGCGCCGTCCTGGCCGGTCTCGTACCCGATGGCCAGCAGCGTCTCGCCGGACCGGGCGACTCCCCAGTACCGGCCCTCGGCCGGCAGCGACGTACGCCAGACGGGCTCGCCGTCCGGCAGTCGGGTGGCGGTCAGCGTCCGCTGCCGCGTCTCCCCGGTCGGCTCGACGAGGAAGACGACGTCGTCGAAGACGACCGCGTCGGCGCCGGCGGTGGCCGGCAGCGTCACCCCCACGCGCCGCGGATACGGCGTGGACGCGGCGAGGCCGACGAGCACCAGCAGCGCGACGAGCGCGGTGCGGGCCGGACGCCCCCGGCTCGACGGTGGGCGGGGCAGCCGATCGGGGTCCGATCCGTCCCGCAGCTCCCCGAGGTCGATCACCGCATCGCTCACCGGGTCAACCTCCAGAGTCCCGTCGAGCCGTCGAGCCGTCGACAGAGCAGGACGGGCCGCGCCGCCTGACACCCGCCCGCCACCTCCGGCAGGACGTCCAGGATCCGCGTCCGGCCGGCGGTGAGGTCCAGCTCGGCCACGACGAGCCGACCGTCGGCCGTCGGGCGTACGCCGAGCAGCTCGTCCTCCTTGCGTACCTGGTTCACGAGCTGCCACCGGCCCAACTCGGCGCGTTCCCGCCCGGTCCGCGCGTCGCGCACCGCGTACTGCTGCTCGGACGTGGCCACCAGCAGCCTGTCCCGCCGGACGTCCACCAGCATGTCCGGCCCCGGGTCCGACCAGCGGACGGCGCCGGTGGCGGGTTCGATGGTCTGGATGCCGCCGGTCTGCTGGACCGCGCACAGCAGATCCGCGCACGGTACCGCCCAGGCCACCAGCGGCACCGGTGATGTCCAGACCCGCTCCATCGCAGGCAGCCGGAAGGCGACCAGCTCGGTGCTGCCGGGTGGTACGAGCAGCACCAGATCATCCACGACCTGCACCCGCTGGAACGCCGAGCGATCACCGGGCAACGTGTCGACGCTGTGTCGCAGGGCTCCGGTGTGGGCGTCGTACACCTGCACCTCACCGGTCGGCTGGACGAACACGATCTGGTCGACCTGCCCGCCTCGCCGGTGGAATTCGGTGCCACCGAACGGAACCGGCACCGACCACAGGAGCCGGCCGGTGTCGGGCGTCACCCGACTCACCGTCCCCAGCGCGTCGCCCGTGTCGTTGGCGAGGAGCATGCCCCCGTCGGTCGCCCGCTGGGCGATCCCCGGGTGACGCCAGCGCTGCTGACCTGTCCGCGCGTCGAAGGCGGTGGTCTCCAACACACCGCTGGCGACGCTGACACCCACCGCCAGCAGCATTCCGCGTTGGATCCACACGGTCACGTAGTCACCGCTGCGCTCCAGCGCCGCGCGCCACCGACGCCGTACGCCGTCCCCGCCCGCGGGCCCGGGCTGGTCGTAGACGCTCAGGTACCGGTCCCCGGTGGGCGTGGACGCGTCGACCACCGCGACGCCGTCCTCGGTGAGGTACGCCGAGGCGCCCGGCGCGGTCGGCACCGACGTGACGGCACGGTGCCGGACCGGTGTCGCGCCAGCGACGGTGACCAGGGCAACCAGCAGCACGGCCACGGTACGCACGGGTCGGCCGGCGGCGCGCGGCGGGCGGACCGGCGGCAGCGACGGAGGCTCGTCCCGGATCTCGCCCAGCTCGATGATCGACAAGGACCGTCCCTCCATCGCCGGCGCAACCGACCGGGTGCGGCCCGGCAAACCGGCCGTGGGCGTACCGGCCCGGCAAAAGCGACGCATCCTCGCCTGTACGATGGCGCGTCGTGGCTGTGCCGGTGGTAGACCCCTCGCTGAATTCCGTGACCGACCCCACGTCGGCCGAGGTCGAGCCGACACGGCGACCTCGACGTCGCCCGGCCCGGGCCGACCTGTTGGCCCTCGGAGCCTATGTGGTGCTGGGCGTCTTCGTCTGCCTCAACTACTGGGGGGACGTGACCGGTCGGGTCTCGTCGCACCTGCCCACCGACCACAGTTGGTTCGAGTGGCTGTTCGCGCACGGCGCGTACTCGGTGCGGCACCTGGAGAACCCGCTGTTCACGGCCCGGCAGAACGCCCCGGACGGGGTGAACATGATGGCCAACACCTCGCTGCTCGGAGTGACGCTGCCGCTGGCCCCGCTCACCATGCTGCTCGGCCCGCAGGTGATGTACGCCCTCTACCTGGGCGGGGCCCTGGCCGCCACCGCCGGCACCGCGTACTGGATGCTCTCGCGGCACCTGGTGCGCTCGCGGGCGGCGGCCTTCGTGGGCGGGGCCTTCCTCGGTTTCGCGCCGGGCATCATCCACCACGCCAACGGCCAACCCAACTTCGTCTCCAACTTCCTGCTCCCGCTGATCGTGGTGCGGGTGCTGCGCCTCGGCGAGCCGGGGCGGTGGCGGCGCAACGGGTTGGCGCTCGGCGCGCTGGTGGCGTACCAGATCTTCATCAACGAGGAGATGCTGCTCCTCACCGCGCTGGCCTGCCTCGTCGTCGTGCTGGCGTACGCGGTACAGCGGCCCCGGGCCACCCGTGCCATGGCCGGGACCTTCCTGGCCGGAATGGGGGTGGCCGGTGGGCTGGCCCTGACGCTCACGGCGTACCCGATCTGGTTCCAGTTCGACGGTCCCCAGTCCTACCGGGGCCTGCAGGGTGGCGTCTTCCACAACTGGGGCGAGGACCTGGTCGCCTTCGTGACCTTCGCCCGGGACACCTGGGCGGGTGACCCGGAGGTGGAGAAGACGATCGGGCTGACCGAGCAGAACACCTGGTTCGGCTGGCCGCTGGTGCTGCTCTCGCTGGTGGCGCTGGTGCTGCTCGTCCGCCGCTCGCTCGCCGCCCGGGTCGTCGCGGTGCTCGTCGTGGTGTTCACCGTGGCCTCGATCGGGCCGTGGGTGCGCTTCGACGGGGTGGAGACCGACATCCCCGGCCCGTGGTCGTACGTGTCGGACGAGCTGCCGCTGGTCGAGATGATGATGCCGACCCGGCTGGCCCTGGTGGTCGCCGCCGCTTTGGGCGTACTCCTGGCGCTGTTCTGCGACGCGGCGGCCCGGCAGGCCCGCGCGGGCCTCGCGCCGGCCCCGCGCGCCGGGGAGCCGGCCGCCGCGCCGGTCGCGCCGCGCCGACGGTGGCTGCGACCCCTGGGGTACGCGGCGGTCGCCGTCGCCCTGCTGCCGCTGTTCCCCCGGCCGCTGCCCGCGCAGCAGATCGACCCGCCGCCGCACTTCATCACCGCGGGCGGCTGGCGACCGTACGTCCCGGCCGGCCGGACCCTCGTGCCGGTGCCGATCCCGAGCAACGTGCACGGTCTGCCGACGCTGCGCTGGAGTGCCCTGACCGAGCAGGAGTTCCCCATTCCGGGCGGCTACTTCATCGGCCCGAACGAGCTGGGCGAAGGTGTCTTCGGCGCGCCGAACCGACCGACCAGCAGCCTCATCTACTCCACCATGGACAAGGATGTCGTCCCGGTCCTCACCGACGAGAACCGGCGGCAGGCCGTCGAGGACCTGCGGTTCTGGCGGGCGTCGGTGGTGGTGCTCGGCGCCCACCCGCGCGAGGCGGTGCTGCGCGAGCTGGTCACCGCGCTGCTCGGGCCGCCGCAGCGGGTCGACGACGTCTGGGTCTGGGACGTCCGCGCCCTGGTGGGCTGATCAACCGACGAGGGGCCGCACGTCCCACATCCAACCGCCGTCGACCGGGCGGCCCGCGCCGAGCAGGTCGTCGACCGTCCGCCGGACGGCGTCGCCGTTGGGCAGCCGGCCGAGTACCACGACCGCCGCCCGCCAGTGCCGCAGATCCTCGACGGCCCGGCGGCGGTCGGCCGCGCTCAGCACCGGTGTCAGGCCGGTCTCGGCGACCCGGCGCAGCAGCACGGCGGTGGGCCGGTCCGGGGCGCCCCAGCGGGCCGCCGGGTCGTCCGGCCCGCTCGGCCCGATGAAGTACCCGCCCGGGGCGTCGAACGACAGCCCGGTACGCGCCGACCAGAGCATGACCGGGCTCAGCGCGGCGCCGGTGACCGGAGGCATGCCCACCACGGTCCGCCCGGGCGGCACCAGCGTTCGCCATCCGCCCTCGGCGACGAAGGCCGGCACCGGCGGGACCGGAACGACCCGGATCGGTGTCGGCGTCAACGGCAGCAACGCGGCGGCCACCGCCGACGCCCACACCAGTCGTACCGGCAGGCCCGGCACGGCCGTCCGGCGGGCCCCGGCGACGCGGTCCACGAAGAGCGCCACCAGGACGCCGAGCACCGGCACGCAGACCAGCGCGAACCGGGCCGGCACCGCGAGGTCGAGCAGCGGCAGCCCGGCGACGAGCCGGTACGGACCCGGGATCCCGGTGGCGCTGCCGTCCACCCGCAGGTCGGTGCCGAGCGACAGCAGGGCGAAGACCACACCGCAGCCGGCCAGGGCGCGGACCAGCGGTCGTCGCCACAGCCAGAGCACGACCACGACGGCGAGGACCAGCAGCCCGGGGCCGAAGAACGAGTTCTCCTCCGTCGGGTTCGGTGAGAGCAGACCAGGCAGCCAGTCGTCCCCGAGCACGGTCTGCCGGGCCGAGGCGGTGAACGACGCCGCGTCGAGCTGGAAGCTGTGCGCGGCGAAGGCCATCCCGGTGTAGTGCTGCGGGCCGTGGAACTGGAACCACAGTGGGTACGCCAGCAGCACCGCGCCGACCACCGCCGCCACCGCGAGCCGGCCGAGGAGAGCCGGCGCGAGACGACGGGCCGCGGCCCGATCGGCCAGGGCGTAGCCCAGCACGAACACCCCGGCGGCGAGCGCCAGGAAGACCAGCACCTCCTCGCCGATGAAGACCTGCCAGACGAGCAGCAGCCCGAGGCCGACACCGGGCCGCCACACCGCCGACCGGCCGGTGCCCGCCCAGAACACCAGGGCGAGGATCGCCGGCAGCAGGAACTGGGCGGCCACGTGCAGGTGCGCGGAGGCCTGGGCGACCATGCCGGGGGCGAATCCACAGACCAGCCCGCCGAGCGCCGCCGCGGAACGGGCGGAGACGAGCCGACGGCGCAGCAGCGCGTACCAGGCCGTGGCGGTGCCGGCGAGGCAGCCGACCACCGCCACACAGAACGCCACCTGCGAGCCGAACAGCAGCGTGACCGGGGCCAGCGGAACGCCCAGGCCGAGCACCGACGTGTTCGCCATGAGGTTGACGCCGTACGGCGCGTTCAGGGCGGCGCTGAAGAGCGGGTTCTCCCCCGCGACCACGGCGTGCGCCGCGTGGGCCAGCATCCATTCGAAGAGCACCTGGTCACCGGCCTGGTGGAAGAGCCGCTGAGGATGACCCCACTGCCGGCTGGTCAACACCACGGCCAGCGCCAGGTAGCCCGCGACCACCAGCGCGTCCGGCAGCCATGCCGCTCCTGGCGGGCGCACGGTCGGGAATTCGGCCCGCGTCGTCGACGGCGCCGTTCCCGTGGTCATCAGACCGAGCGGTCGGTCAGCGTCCGGACATCCCACACCCAGACGTCCAACTCCTGGCGACCCGGGCCGACCAGCTCCTCGACGGTACGCCGCAACGGCTCGGCATTCTGCTGACGGACCGGAAGCACGAGGATCGCCGCCCGCCAGTGCCGCAGCTCGTCCGTGAAGCGCCGACGCTGCCGGTCGTCCAGTTTGGAGGTACGACCGGTGGTCGCCACCTCCTCCAGCAGTTGGCCCACTCCGCTGGGTCGTCCGCCGAACCGGCCGGGGTCACCGGTGTTGCCGTTGCGGGGGGCGAGGAAGTAGCCACCCGGGATCTTGAAGTCGAGGTTGGTGGCCGCCGCCCAGCGCATGCCGTGCGTGTTGCCCATGCTGGGCACCGGGATCGGCACGAGTGTCTGGTCGGGACCGACGTACGCCCGCCACCGGTCGGCGGTGATGAACTCCGGCACCGGGGGCCGGGAGACCATCCGCAGCGGCATCGGAGCGATCGGCAGCAGCGCGAACGCCAGGCCGGCGGCGGTGAGCGTCCGGACGGTACGTCGGTCGGCCGGCCGCAGCGCCCAGGCCCGCTCGACGGCGATCGCGAGCAGCAGGCCGATGACCACCGTGGTGATCAGACCGAACCGGGTCGGCACCACCGCGTCCAGCAGGGGCAGGTGCACCAGCAGCTCCCACGGCCCGGTGATCAGGTCCCGGTCCCACCAGGAGATCTGCTCACCGAGCGAGAGCAGGGCGAAGAACGCGCCGGTCGCGGCGAGCGCCCGGACGAGCATCTCCCGACGCAGCCAGACCACGACGCCGACGGCGAGCATCGACAGGCTCCAGCCGAAGAAGGCGTTCTCCTCCGAGTAGTTCGGCGCCAGGTTGACGTTGGCCCGCTGGTTGCCGCCGAGGGTGGCCGAGCCGGGGGCGAAGAAGGCGGCGATGTCGTTGCCGTAGTCCTGCACCGCGTCGCTCAGCCCGTGGTACGCCATCGGCCCGACGAACTGCACGTACAGGGGGTACGCCAGCAGTGCCCCGGCCAGCAGCGCGCAGGCGGCGAGACCGGCGGCCAGCGGTCGCCACGCCGCCCGCCAGCGGGCCGGCTCCTGGACCACCACCGCGATCAGGAAGATCCCGCAGGCCAGCGCCGTGAAGAGCAGGATCTCCTCGTTGATGAACGCCTGCGCGGTGACGAGCAGGGCCAGCAGGGCGCCGTCGAGGACCGGCCGGCGCGAACGGGTCAACACCAGGACCCGCCAGACGATGAACGGCAGTAGGAACTGGCTGATGATGTTCGGGTGCCAACTCGCGTGCGAGAGCATCGCCGGGGAGAAGCCGCAGAACCAGCCACCGACGGCCGCTGCGAGCGGCGTACGCACGATGTGGCGGCGGAGCACGAGATACCAGGCCATGGCGGTGCCGGCGAGGCCGAGCGTCACCAGCACCACGAAGGACACCGCCGGACCGAACAGCAGGGTCACCGGCACCATCGGGATGCCCAGTGCCAGCACCGCCGTGTTGGCCATCAGGTTGACGCCGTCGGGGTAGTTGAACTGCTCGGTGTAGAACGGGTACTCACCGTGCAGCACCACCCGTACCGAGTGGGCGAGGAAGAACTGCACCTGAGCCGGGTCACCGGTGTAGAGCGACGCCACCCGGCCGGCCGGGTCCAGCCAGATCCGGCTGGTCACCCAGAGGGCGGCGAGCAGGAACAGCGCGCCGACCGCCAGGTGCTGCCGTCGTCGGGTCCAGCGGACCCAACGGCTCCGCCTCGGCCCGGACGCCGGGACCGTCCCGTCCGGCGCGGTGATCTCCGACACGGTCGTGTCCGGAGCAGCCTCGTGCGGCTCGGTCTGGTCCGGCGCGGCCTCCTCCGGGGCGACCCGGGACGGGACGGCCTCCCGCGGCGACGTCGGGACCGGCACGGTCGTCTCGGGCACGGTGGAGGTCGGGGCGGTGTCGACACGGTCGGCCGGAGCGACGGAGTCGCCGGGCGCCCCGACGGACCTGGCCCGGGAAGCGAGGGCGCGGGACTCGGCAGGCGTCACAGTCGGCGGAGTCTACCCGAGTGGCGAAAAGGCACTAAAGCCCCGGTGATGTCCATTGTGGCGGACGAGGAACCGGGCAGCGGCGGCGTCGCATCGGACATCTCGTACTATGGCGCTTTCCGACAGCGACGGCGAGGCGATCGGGGGCGGATCAGGTGACTCCGGGCCGCCGGCACGGCAGGACGCTCGCCGCCCTGGTGACGGCGTTGTTGGTCAGCACCGCATGCGGTCCCGTCGCGGACCGCGCGCCTCGTGACCTGCGGGTGGGGTACGACAGCCTCGACGGCACGCTGGCCGTGTGGCCGCCCCGTGGCGATCTGTCCGGCGACGCCGCGGCGACGACGGCGGTCACCGAGGCGGTACGCGACTGGCGGTCACCGGACGACGACCGGGCGCACCTGCCGTCGTCCGGCATCCTGTTCTCCGGACGCGTCGACGGGGCCCCGGTGGCTCTGGTCGCGGCCGACGTGCCGGGCGAGAGCGCGTCCTGGCTGCTGCAACTCACCGGAGACGGCGGCCGGTACGCGATCAGCCGCGCCACCGAGTACACCGACCCCGGCTACCTGGTCTACTCCGACGTGCTGCCGGTCCAGACGACCGGCGGCCGGCGCTACCTGGTCTCGGCCCGGGTGCAGCAGTTGCTCGGGCCGCAGGGGCGGGCGTTGGCCGTCACCGACGGCCTCAGCGCGCCGGTCGACGTGCCGGCCTGCACGGCGGTCGGCGTGACGGCGACCCTGCGCGCCACCGAGTCACTGCCCCGGGGGCGGGCCGCCGACCGGCTGCTCGACCTGGGCACCGGCACGACCGACCCGCGTTATCCGCTGGTACGGGACGAGTCCGGCGCGGGGCGGCGGGCGCTCACCGGCCTGGACACCTGTGTGCTGGCCGGCGAACGGGGGCCCTTCGGCAGCATCCCGCGCCGGATCGGCGACCGGGACGCCCCGAAGTCGGTGCCGACGTCCTGGCCGATGGCGAAGCTCTCGGTCCGCTCGCTCGGCGAGGTGGCGCTCGGCGGCGGCGAGCCGGCCGAGTTGCAGCAGCTCAGCTGGGACACCGACGCCGGCACGATGACCGCTGTCGTCTACCGACCGGCGGACGGGAGCGCACCGGTCGTGTCGCCGGCCGACCGGGCCACTCCGTTGCAGACGTACCAGCTTCCGGTCCCCAACCAACCGCTGCTGGTGCTCAGTTGGCGGGCCACCCGGGACAGTTCGCTCTCCGTGCCGCCGGGCACCCCGCTGCTGGTGGAACGCCCCGGCCTGGTGGTCGTGCCGGAACCGTCCCGCACCCAGACCTACAGCCTCGCCAACACCGACAAAACCCACTACCGCTCAGTAAGCCCCCGCCGCTAACAGCCCCACCCCGGACCCCGCCCCGCCCCGCCCCGCCCCGCCCCGCCCCGCCCCGCCCCGCCCCGGCGATCTTGCACTTTCTGTTGCGACAAACGGCGCGAAAATACACGTTACGACAACCGAAAGTGCAAGATCGGCGCGCGGCGAGAGGGTGGGAGGCCGCGCGGGAGCGCGAGGGCGGGGGCGTGGACGCGCGGCGGCGGGCGCCCCGGGGAGGGGCGCCCGCCGTCGTGTGGAGCCGGGGCTAGTTCTGGGCTGCCGTCTTGCTGGTGGGGGTCAGGTGGTCCGGGGTGGCGTCCAGGCGGGAGATCCAGCCGGTGACGTCCCGGGCCACGTCCTGCGCGGTCAGGCCGAGGTCGGCGAGGATCTGCGCGCGGGTGCCGTGCGGGTGCCAGTCGGCCGGTACGCCCAGGTCCTTGAGCGGCACCCGGACGTCGGCGTCGCGCATCGCCTGGCCGATAGCGTCGCCGACACCGCCGACGCGGACGCCGTCCTCGATGCTGACCACGAGCCGGTGACGGGCGGCCATGTCGACCAGCTCGGCCGGGACGGGGCGCACCCAGCGAGGGTCGACGACGGTGACGCCGTAGCCGTGCTCGGCGACCCGGGCGGCGACCTCCATGCCCATCTGGCCGAAGGAGCCGACAGCGACGAGCAGCACGTCGGTACGCGCCGACTCGGCCAGCACGTCGACGGTGCCGACCCGGCGCAGCGCCGGAAGGTCCGCCGCGACCGCGCCGGTCGGGAAGCGCAGGACGGTCGGGCCGTCGTCGGTGGCGACCGCCTCGCGCAGCTCCTCGCGGAGGGTGGCGGCGTCGCGGGGAGCGGCGATCCGCAGACCGGGCACCACACCGAAGACCGACATGTCCCAGATGCCGTAGTGGCTGGGGCCGTCCGGGCCGGTGATGCCCGCCCGGTCCAGCACGAAGGTCACCGGCAGCTTGTGCATCGCCACGTCCAGCAGGACCTGGTCGAAGGCGCGATTGAGGAACGTGGCGTAGACGGCGACCACCGGGTGCAGGCCACCGAGCGCCAGGCCGGCCGCCGAGGTGGCGGCGTGCTGCTCGGCGATGCCCACGTCGTACACCCGCTCGGGGTACTTGCGGGCCAGCTTGGCGATGCCGGTCGGCTCGGCCATGGCGGCGGTGATGCCCACCACGTCGGGCCGATCGTCGGCGATGGCCAGCAGCTCGTCGGAGAAGACGTGGGTCCACTTCACCGAGGGGGCGGCCAGCAGCGTGCCGGTCTCCACGTCGAAGGCGCTGCTGGGGCCGTGCAGGCAGTCCGCCTCGTCCTCCTCGGCCGGACGGTAGCCGTACCCCTTGCGGGTCACGGCGTGCACGATCACCGGGCCACCGAAGTTCTTCGCCGCGCGCAGGGCCGACTCGACGGCCGCCACGTCGTGCCCGTCCACCGGGCCGACGTACTTGATGCCCAGGTCCTCGAACATGGCCTGCGGGGCGACCGCGTCCTTGATGCCCTTCTTGACCGCGTGCAGCACCTCGTACATCGGCTTGCCGACCAACGGGGTGGAGCCGAGGGCGTCCTTGACCGTGTCGAGGACCTTCTCGTAGCCCGGGTTGAGTCGCAGCGAGGAGAGGTGGTCGGCCAGCCCGCCGATGGTGGGCGAGTAGGACCGGCCGTTGTCGTTGACCACGATGACCAGCGAGTTGCCGGCGGTGGCGATGTTGTTCAGCGCCTCCCAGCACATACCGCCGGTGAGCGCGCCGTCGCCGACCACGGCCACGACGCTGCGCTGCTCACCCCGCAGGGCGTACGCCTTGGCCAGGCCGTCCGCGTAGGAGAGCGCGGTGGAGGCGTGCGAGTTCTCGATGAGGTCGTGCTCGCTCTCGGCCTGGCTGGGGTAGCCGGAGAGGCCACCGCGCTGGCGGAGCTTGTCGAAGCCGGCCTGACGCCCGGTGAGGATCTTGTGCACGTACGCCTGGTGGCCCGTGTCGAACAGGAGCCGGTCCCGGGGGGAGTCGAAGACGCGGTGCATGGCCAGCGTCAGCTCGACCACGCCGAGGTTGGGCCCGACGTGCCCGCCGGTGCGGGAGACCTTGGCGATCAGGAAGTCCCGGATCTCGGCGGCGAGCACATCCAGCTCCTCGCCGGACATCCGCTTGACGTCCTGCGGACCGCGGACCGTCTCCAGCAGCCGACCGTGGTTGGCCGTGTCCTCTTCAACGCTCATGACCGGAGAGTCTATCGGCCGCCCGGTACTCCGCAGCCTGGCCCGAGCCGCCTGCCCCGGAGCAGCCGGCTGAGCACCTGGTCAGGCCGGCGGCAGCAGCAGTCCGACGCACTCGACGTGCTGGGTCATCGGGAACAGGTCGAAGCCGCGCAGCGCCGTCAACCGCCAGCCCAGCTCGGCGAAGGTGCGGACGTCCCGGGCGAAGGCCGCCGGGTCACACGCCACGTACGCGACCGCCCGTGGACCGGCGGCGGCCAGGGCGCGCACCACCGGGGCGCCGGCGCCGGAGCGCGGCGGGTCGAGCACCACCACGTCGACCGGTCCGGTGATCCGTCGGCGGGCCAGCGCGGTCTCCACCCGGGCCGACACGACCTCGACGCGGGGCAGGTCGGCCAGGTTCTCCCGGGCGGCGGCGACACCCTGCGCGGAGGCCTCCACCAGCGTCACCCGACCGGACGCGCCGACGCGGGCGGCCAGCCCGGCGGCGAACAGCCCGGCGCCCCCGTAGAGGTCCCAGGCCACCTCGCCCGGCCGTGGGTCCAGGAGCTCCAGCACGGCCGTGTTCAGCGTGTCGGCCGCCGCCGGGTGCACCTGCCAGAAGGCGGACGCGGGCAGCGCCCAGTCCCGCCCGGCGGCCACCTCACGGACCTCGGTGGGCCCGCTCACCGGCGTGACGACCCCGTCGCGGATCTCGGCGACGCTCACGTCCCCACCGCCGCTGGCGACGGTCTCCACCGCTTCCGCCGCCGGCCAGCGCGCGCCGGTCGGACCGAGCACCGCGAGCTGCTGGATGGCCGGGTGGGCGATGCGGCAACGGTCGATCGGCACGACCTCGTGCGAGCGGTGTTTGAGCAGGCCCGCCCGGTCGGCGGCGTCGACCGCGTAGCGGACCCGGGTACGCCAGCCGAGCAGCCCGCCCGGCAGCGCCTCGACCCGGACGCCGAGCTGGTCCAGCTCGACGTCGGTGAGCCCGCCGAGACGGGCCAACTGCTCGCGCACCACGGCGGTCTTCCAGGCCAGCTGCGCGGCCGGGGCGACGTGTTGCAGGTCGCACCCGCCGCAGGCGCCCGGCCTCGCGTACGGGCAGGGCGGCTCCACCCGGTCCGGCGAGGGGTCCAGCACGGTCACGGCGTCGGCCCGGACGAACCCCCGGTGCACCTCGGTGACCTCGGCGATCACCCGTTCGCCGGGCAGCGCGTGGCGGACGAACACCACCTGCCCGTCCACCCGGGCGACACAGTGCCCGCCGGGGGCCACCGCGTCGACGGTCAGTTCGACCCGCTCCGCTTCGCCCAGGCCCCGCTCGGCCGTCGAAGCCGAGGCCGATGCCGAGGCCGCAGTCGCACCCGCGGTCGTACGCTCAGTCACGGCTGTCTCCCGGCGTCTCGCCGCCGGCCGGGGCGGTCTCGCCGGGCGACGGCGCGGCCACCGCCGCCGGCACGGTGCCCCGGGGTCCGCGCGCCGGCGTGTTGGAGAGCGTGGCGTCGAGCCGGTCCAGGTTCTTGCTGGCGGTCGAGGCGAGCTGCCACGGCACGCTGACCACCATGACCCCCGGTTCGAAGAGCAGCCGGCCCTTGAGGCGCAGCGCGCTCTGGTTGTGCAGCAGATTCTCCCACCAGCGCCCCACCACGTACTCGGGGATGAAGACGGTGACCACGTCGCGCGGCGACGTACGGCGGGTGGAGGCGACGAAGTCCAGGATCGGCCGGGTGATCTCCCGGTACGGCGAGTCGACGACGGTGAGCGGGATCGCCATCTCCCGCCGTTCCCAGTCGGCCTGGAGGTCGCGGGTGTCCTTCTCGTCCACGTTGACGGTCACCGCGGTCAACGTGTCCGGGCGGGTGGCCCGGGCGTACGCGATGGCCCGCAGCGTCGGCTGGTGCAGCTTGCTGACCAGCACGATCGCGTGGTTGCGGGCGGGCAGCACACCGCGGCTCTCGTCCGGCGGGGTCAGCTCGGCGGCGACCCGGTCGTAGTGCCGGCGGATGGCCAGCATCAGCGCGTAGATCACCGCCATCGCGGCGATCGCGATCCACGCGCCGAGCAGGAACTTGGTGATCAGGACGATCACCAGCACCGTGCCGGTCAGGCCCATGCCGAACGTGTTGATGGCCCGGGAGCGGTGCATCCGCTTGCGGGCCTCGGGGTCCCGCTCGGTGCGCAGCCGCCGGTTCCAGTGCCGGATCATGCCGGCCTGGGAGACGGTGAACGAGACGAACACCCCGACGATGTAGAGCTGGATGAGCCGGGTCACCTCGGCCTGGAAACCGACGATCAGGACGATCGCGAAGAGGGCGAGGAACGTGATGCCGTTGGAGAAGGCCAGCCGGTCGCCCCGGGTGTGGAACTGACGGGGCAGGTAGCGGTCCTGGGCGAGGATCGAGCCGAGCACCGGAAAGCCGTTGAAGGCGGTGTTCGCGGCCAGGAAGAGGATGAGCGCGGTCATCCCGGCCACCACGTAGAGCAGGAACGAGCCGGAGCCGAAGACCGTCTCGCCGAGTTGGGTGGTGACCGTCTTCTGCACGTACCCCTCGGGGCCCGAGACGATCTGCAGGGCCGGGTCCTCGACGAACTGCAAGTGGGTCAGCCGGGCCAGCCAGATGATCCCGACGAGCAGGCTCACCGCGATCACGCCCAGCAGCAGCAGAGTGGTGGCGGCGTTGCGGCTCTTCGGCGCCTTGAACGCGGGAACGCCGTTGGAGATCGCCTCGACGCCGGTGAGCGCGGCAGCGCCCGAGCTGAACGTCCGCAGCAGCAGGAAGATCAGCGCGAAGCCGGTCACGCTGTGCTCGGCCTGGATGACCAGGTCGGCGCTGGGCGCGCGGAGATCGTCGCCCAGGACGAAGACGCGGAACAGCCCGGTGAGCAGCATTCCGCCCATCACGATCACGAAGCCGTAGGTGGGGATGGCGAAGGCGGTACCCGACTCGCGCAGCCCGCGCAGGTTGACGGCGGTCAGCAGGACCACCGCGAGGACCGCGATCATGACCTTGTGGGTGGCCACGAACGGGACCACCGAGCCGAGGTTGGCCACGCCGGAGGAGACGGACACGGCCACCGTGAGCACGTAGTCGACCAGTAGGGCGCTGGCCACCCCGATGCCGAACTTGGGGCCGAGGTTGACCGTGGCCACCTCGTAGTCCCCGCCACCGGAGGGGTAGGCGTGCACGTTCTGCCGGTAGCTGGCCACCACCGTGAGCATCACCACGACGACCGCTAGGGCGATCCACGGGGAGAACAGGAACGCCGACGCCCCGGCGATCGACAGGGTCAGCAGGATCTCGTCAGGCGCGTACGCGACGCTGGACAGCGCGTCGGAGGCGAACACGGGCAGCGCGATGCGCTTCGGCAGGAGGGTGTGCTGCAGGCGGTCGGACCGGAACGGTCGACCGAGGAGCAGGCGCTTCAGCAGCGAGGTGGGACTGGCCACGAACGCCAAGAGTACGACCACCACGGTGCGAACGCGGGGGTGGGCGATCATCGCCGCGCACGGCGGCGGGGTACGGTCGGTCCCCGCTCTCGACCCGGACGTGGCAGGCTCGCACTCGAAGGCCACCGGCAGCGGGAACGGTACGCACCTTGGGAGGGACAGCGTGCACGTCGTGATCATGGGATGTGGGCGGGTCGGATCGACCCTCGCCCACAGCCTGGAGTCCCGGGGACACTCGGTGGCGGTGATCGATCAGGACGCCGACGCCTTCCGCCGGCTCGGCCCCGACTTCGCCGGCATCACGGTGACCGGGGCGGGCTTCGACGGTGAGGTGCTGCGCCAGGCCGGCATCGAGCGGGCGGACGCCTTCGCGGCGGTCTCCAGCGGCGACAACTCCAACATCATCTCGGCGCGCCTGGCCCGCGAGACGTTCGGCGTGTCCCGGGTCGCGGCCCGGATCTACGACCAGCGCCGGGCGCAGGTGTACGAGCGCCTCGGCATCCCCACCGTGGCGACGGTGCGCTGGACGGCCGACCGGATGCTGCGGCACCTCGTGCCCGAGGGCAACGTGGAGATCTTCCGCGACCCGACCAGCACCGTGTCGATCGTCGAGGTCCCGGTGCACCGGGAGTGGATCGGTCACCCGGTGCACGTGCTGGAGCGGGCCTCGGGTGCGCGGGTGGCCTACCTGATCCGCTTCGGCATCGGCACGCTGCCCACCGCGTCCACCCTCGTACAGGAGGGTGACCAGGTGTTCATGCTGGTCAGCGACGACATCGTGGCCACGGTCACGGCGGTGGCGGCGACGCCGCCGGAAGGAGGGCACTGAGCCATGCGGATCGCCATCGCCGGCGCCGGCAACGTGGGCCGTTCGATCGCCCAGGAGCTGATCGAGAACGGCCACCAGGTGATGCTGATCGAGCGTCAACCGAAGATGCTCCGACCGGACCGGGTGCCGGCCGCCGAGTGGGTGCTCGCCGACGCGTGCGAGGTGGCCAGCCTGGAGGAGGCGAACGTCGCCGGCTGTGACGTGGTGGTCGCCGCCACCGGCGACGACAAGACCAACCTGGTGCTGTCGCTGCTGGCCAAGACCGAGTTCGCGGTGCCCCGCGTGGTCGCCCGGGTCAACCGGGCGGAGAACGAGTGGCTCTTCACCGAGCAGTGGGGCGTCGACGTCGCGGTGAGCAAGCCCCGGGTGATGGCCGCCCTGGTCGAGGAGGCGGTCACCGTCGGCGACCTGGTCCGGCTCATGACCTTCCGGCAGGGCGAGGCCAACCTGGTCGAGATCACCCTGCCGCCGACCGCCCCGTACGTCGGTCAGCCCCTGCACGCGGTGCCGCTGCCCCGTGACTCCGCCCTGGTGGCGATCCTGCGCGGCAAGCGTGTCCTGGTGCCCAGCCCGGACGATCCCATCGAGGCCGGCGACGAGTTGATCTTCGTTTGTACGGCCGAGGTGGAGGACGACGTGCGCGCGGTCATCCTCGGCCCGGACAGCGTCGAGCGGACCCGCGGCTCACGCTGAGCCGGCCCCGGTGTTGTTGGCTCTGCTCAGGCGCCGGGCAGCGGGGTGGGCTGCGGCTCCCGGGTGACCCGGCGCACCGTCCAGACGGTGATGAGCAGCAACAGCGCGTACGGCGGATAGCCCAGGGCCAACCGGGCCACGCCCAGCGCGGTGTCCTGATGGGCCAGGTAGAGCCCGGCCTGCACGCCCACCTTGGCGAGCCACACCACGCCCCAGAGCACGGTCAGCCGGGTGAAGGTGCTCACCAGCTTCGGGTCGGTCCGCCATTCGGAGCGGCCCTTGGCGACCAGCACCGACCAGATCCAACCGACGAGGGGCTGTCGGACGGCCGCCGAGATCAGCAGGGCGATGCCGTAGCCGATGCCGTAGAGGATGCCGGGCAGGTAGAAGTCGCGCTCGTCGCCGGTGCGCCACGCGATGGCGGCGCCGATGCCGACGCCGAACAGACCGTTGACCGCGTGTCGGATCGGCCGGCGCTGGGCCAGCCGCAACCCGGCGATCAGCAGCGCGACGGCCACCGAGGCGATCACAGCGGGCCGCAGGTCACCGATGATGTTGGCGACCACGAAGACGACAACCGGGATGCTCGACTCGACCAGCCCACGCCAGCCGCCGAGCTGGTCGGCCATCTGCTCGGCGATCGTCGGCAGCGCCTCGTCGTCCTCCGCAGGAGTCTCCGGTTGTGCCGCCCGGTCCTGTCCCGTCGTCATGACCGGCCTTCCGTCCGCGGCGCCGTCACTTCGGCGAGTCCAGCTCGTAGTACGGGTTGTAGATGACCTTGCGGTCGTCGCGCATCGCCACCCGGCCACGAGCGGTCAGGTGCCGCCCCGGCTCGATCCCGGAGATGTGCCGCCGGCCCAGCCAGACCAGGGTGACGACGTCGCTGCCGTCGTACAGGTCGGCCTCCAGCGTGGGCAGGTTGGTGCGCGGCGTGTAGACGACGGTGCGCAGCCGACCCGCGACCGAGACCAGTTGGCCCCGGGAGCACTGCTGGGCCAGGACGCCACCGCACTCGGCGCTCTCCTGCCGCAACTCCTGCGCGTCGATCTCGGCCTCGCTGGCGGTGAACCGTTGCAGGATGCGCCGCAGCGACACCTTGCTCTCGTCGGTCGTCATGACCTCCGCGTCACCCTCTCCACGCTCGCCGGGACCGGCCCGGCTCCGGCGACGCCGGAACCGTCCCGCCAGCGTACGCCGACAGGGCCGGTTCCGGCGGGCCGGGACGCGGTCGTTCAGACCTGGCGGGACTCGCTGGACGCGTCCTCGGCCTGGTCGGCCATCTCGCGCGGCAGTCGCAGCGGCAGCGGCTCACGGACCGGCTTCGCCTCCTGGCCACGGTCGACCACCAGGCCTTCCAGGCACTCGGTGAGCGGGCCCGAACTGGTCGGGTCGGTGGCCGCCGGACCCTGGAAGACGCCGCGCACCATCCAGCGCGGCCCGTCGACGCCGACGAACCGCAGGTTGGTCGGGCCGTCCGGGGTCCGTACCTGCGCGTGCAACTCCGTGCCGTACTCGCCGTCGACCTCCTGCGCGGAGGCGCCGTCCCGCAGCAGCGACTGCCGGATCTCCTCGCGCACCTCGTCCCAGATCCCCTCGGACCGGGGGGCCGCGAAGACGCCGAGTTGCAACGCGTTGTCCCCGTGCACAAGCACGACCTGCTGGATCACGCCCTGCGGGTCGGCCTGCACCCGCACCTCCACCTCGGCGACCGCCGGAATGTGCAGGCTGCCCAGGTCGAGTCGCTGCACCTCGTCGTCGACCTCGGAGATGTCGTACGGCCCGCGCACCAGCGCCGGCGCCGCGCCGCCCTCGTCGAGGACCTCGGTGGCCCGCTCGTCGCGGGTGTGCCGCCCGGCATCGGCCCGCTTTCGGGAGAAGATCACTGCGCCCACCCTCCGCTGTTCACGATCACCCTGCCACTTCTTCCGTCTGCCCGCCGGCCGGCGACGGCACGAGCTGAGCGTGCCCACCGGTCGAACCGTGCCCACCGGTCCCACGCGCGGACCCGGGCAGCTCGGCCACCGGCTCGAACCGCGCCCGCGCCACCCGCTGGATCACGAGCTGGGCGATCCGGTCCCCGCGAGAGATCTTCGCGGGCGTGTCCCGATCATGGTTGATCAGGTTGACCATGATCTCACCCCGGTAGCCGGCGTCGACCGTACCGGGCGCGTTGAGCACGGTCACGCCGAGCCTGGCCGCCAGGCCGGACCGGGGATGGACCAGGCCCACGTAGCCGTCCGGCAGGGCGACGGCCACGCCGGTGGGCACCAGGGCCCGGCCACCGGGCGGCAGCTCCACGTCCGCGGCGGCCACCAGGTCGGCCCCGGCATCGCCGGGATGGGCGTACGTGGGCATCGGCAGCTCGGCATCGAGCAGCCGTACGGGCACGGGTACGACGTCGGTCACGGGTCCCCTCTTCGGTCCGGTTGTCTCCGGTGACCCTGCCATCCTGCCGGTTGGCCGGCCCGTCGTGCGCCGTACCCTCGCAGGAGTGAGCATGTCGCCCTCCCCGTCCGCCGATCGGCCAGGGGTTCCGGCCCGCCCGGCGTACGCCGAACGGCTGGACCTGCCCTGGTGGCTGTGGCTGATCAGCCTGGTGGCCGCCGGACTGCTGGCGGTCGAGATCTGGATGGGTGGCTCCGGCGCCCGCGCCTGGCTGCCCTTCGCCGTGCTGCTGCCGGTCACGGCCGTCGGGCTGTGGTGGCTGGGCCGGATCGGGGTGGCGGTCGTCGACGGTGAGCTGCGGGTGGACGACGCCCGGCTGCCGGCACGCTTCGTGGCCGACGTGGTCCCGTTGGACGCCTCCGGCCGTCGTGAGGTGCTGGGTGTGGGCGCCGACCCGCTCGCCTTCGTGGTGCAGCGGCCGTGGATCAACGGCGCCGTGCAGGTGGTGCTCGACGACCCGGCCGACCCGACCCCGTTCTGGGTGGTGAGCAGCAGGCGTCCGGTCGAGTTGGCCGAGGCGCTGCTGGCCGCGCGGGACACCGCCAGGCCCGCCGACTCCACGCCGGCCGACGCCAGGCCCGCCGACGCCGCGCCCACCGACGCCAGGCCCGCCGACTCCACGGCCGGCGAGCCGGGCTGAACGCCGCCCCAGGGCCCGCTCAGGTGCCCGTGGGCGGGCCGGGCAGGGCCGGCGGTGGAGCCGGCCGGGCGATGCCGCGACGACGCAGGTCCGCCTGGAGCTGGTCGGCCATCTGGCGGGTGGCCCGGCGGTTCAGGAAGCTGGCCACCGCCGCGCCCGTGAGGAACGGGCCGAGGGTGGTGAGGTTACGACCGAAGCGGCGCAGCAGCATGTCCCGCATCTCCTTGCGGGCGGCGGTGCCGAGCACCGCGCCGACGCCCACGCCGGGCACCATCGGGTTGACCCCGCGCTGAGTGGCCCAGGAGTGCACCAGGGCCACCGCCCGCTGACCGCCGGCGTCGGGCAACGACACGCCGTGGATCTCGTGCAGCTCACCGATCAGTTTCAGCTCCACCGCCACGACGGCGACGGTCTCGGCGGCGAGCAGCACGGGCGCGGAGAGCAGCGTGGGCGCCACCGTCCACTCGACGGCGGCGACTCCCCCGCCGGCCGCGCCGATCCCGGCCGTGGTGCGGGAGGCGTTACGGATCAGTCGCTCGGCCAGGGCGGCGTCGTCCAGGCCGGGAAAGTGTCGACGCAGGGTGGCCAGGTCCCGGACCGGCACGTGCGGGGCGATCTCGGCCACCGTGTCGACCATCCAGCGCACCGCGGCACGGGGCTTGAACAGGTCGGAGATGCCCCGGCTGCGGGCCTGGGACACCATCCGGGTGAGCAGTTGGCGTCGCCGGGCCGGCGCGATGTCGTCCTCGGTCAACGCCGCGACGGTGGCGCCGAAGTCGTCCGCGCCGCCGTCGGTGGTGTCGCCTCGATCGCTCATGGGTGGAACCTCCCGGTGCTGTGGCTACCCGCTACGAGTCAAACAGGTACCCACCGGCGTCGCACGCCTACACCGGTAGCGGCGGCCCCGATCAGGAGGCCGCCGCCGGTGTCGTGCGTGTCAGACGCACTCTCGGCAGATCAACTCGCCGTTGCGCTCGACCGCCAGCTGGCTGCGATGGTGGACCAGGAAGCAGCGGGCACACCGGAACTCGTCCTGCTGCATCGGTAGCACCTTGACAGTGAGCTCCTCGTCGGCCAGGTCGGCACCGGGCAGCTCGAAGCTCTCGGCGACCTCGGCCTCGTCGACGTCCACCGCGCCCGACTGTGAGTCGACGCGCCGTGCCTTGAGCTCTTCCAGGCTGTCCTCGCCGAGGTCGACCTCGTCGCGACGCGGGGCGTCGTAGTCGGTGGCCATCGGATGTCACTCTCCCATATCGATGTTGTCGCTTCCGGTTGTAACGCCGGACGACGCTGTTTCGGTTCCGCTGGCCGGCAACCACTTGTGTCGGGCACCCGACCCGCGGACCGTACGGGTCGGGACCGCTGGGGCCACTCCCCTGCGAGCGCGGAACCTTACCCCCCCTTGGGCGAGGCATGTATACCGCCCTCGCGGCTGAGATGTACGCCCCCGCACGCGAAGTTGTTCCCAATGTGATTCAGGCGACACGAAGATAGGGGTAGTAGTACCCGGTTCGCGGTCGGCGCGCCGGCATGTCGGACTGTTTCCACGCCACGGCCGGACAACCGTTAACCTCAGCGGCGTATTCGACGGCCGGCGGTCAGCGCGATCGTTGGCGGCCGCCACCACCCACCTCAGCTCCGGGGAGCGCCCAGATGAGTTTTGCGCGAGTGCGAGCACTCGTCGTCGTCGGCCTGCTGGGGGTCCTGGCGCTGGCGTTCGTGATCACCGCGATCGTCCGGGACAGCCAGGGCAAAGCCGGCGCGGCGGGCAGCTGCCCGGACGGCTGGCCGCTGGCCGACGTCACCCTGCACGAGACCAAGGACGTCAAGATCAACGTCCTGAACGCGACCGACGAGCCGGGCCGGGCGAGCGCCGTCGCCGACGACTTCCGTAACCGCAAGTTCCAGGTCAAGAAGGTCGGCAACGCGCCCAAGGGCATCGACGACGTGGCCGTGCTGAAGTTCGGCCCCAAGGGTGTCAGCTCCGCCCACCTGCTGAAGGCGTACTTCCTGGACAATGCCGATCCGGTCTACGACCCCAAGCGCACCGACGACACCGTGGACGTGGTGCTGGGCAACGGCTTCCAGCAGCTCGCCACCACCACCGAGGTCAACCAGTCCCTCGGCGACCTGGGCCCGCCGGTCGCGCCGCCCGGCTCCTGCCCGTCCCCCGGCCCCAAGAAGTGACCGCCTGACCGGCAGCCCACCGGAGTCAGGGGCCGCCGGAGGCGTCCAGGGCGGCCAGCCGGTCGTGCAGCTCACCGAAGAGGGCCGGCGGGGCCGCGATCACCAGGTCCGGGCCGGCCGGTCGATCGGCCAGGCCGGCCACCCGGGCACCCGCCTCGGCGGCGACCAGGCCTCCGGCGGCCTGGTCCCAGGCCGACAACCCCTTCTCGAAGTACGCGTCCAGCCGCCCCTCCGCAACCATGCAGAGGTCCAGCGCGGCGGCGCCGAGGCGGCGGATGTCACGTACCGAGGCGATCAGGCCGGCCACCACCGACGCCTGGTGTGCCCGACGGCCGGCGTCGTAGCCGAAACCGGTGCCGACCAGCGCCTGCCCCAGGTCGGTCTCACCCGAGCAGCTCAGCCGGACGCCGTCGCGCCACGCCCCGCCACCGGCCGTGGCGGTCCACTCCTCACCGGTGTGCACGTTGCGCACCACGCCGGCGACCACCGTCCCGTCGACCTCGGCGGCCAGCGACACCGCGCTGTACGGCAACCCGTAGAGGTAGTTCACGGTGCCGTCGATCGGGTCGACGATCCACCGCACCCCGCCCGGCGCCACCGGGCCGGTGTCCGTCGTGCCGTACTCCTCGCCGAGGACGGCGTCCCCCGGCCGCAGCCGGCGCAGGGCGTCGAGGACCTGGCGCTCGACGGCTCGGTCGGCGGCCGTGACCACGTCGGTGACCGTGCTCTTGGTCGCCGCCACGGAAACTCCCTCGACCCGCATCCGGTACGCGGTCGCCGCGGCGTCCCGCGCCACCTCGATCGCAATCGCCAACAATTCCCGCGGAAGCGGTGCCGAACGGTCCATTCCAGGGTTCCCTTCCGGCACGACCGGGGCGTTGCGGGCCGTGCGCGAGTATCATCCTTACAAAGTCCACATCTGCGCCGAATCGGCGGTCCCGCCGCCGTTACGCCGTGCGGCGCAGGATGATCGCCGCAGACGGCGTTACAATTCACCCCTGCCCACGCGCCACGGACCGCCGAGACCACCGGCCGGCCCGGGACACGGGGGTCCCTCAACCACATCGCCCAGCACGGTTGACCCGCCGTGCCGGACGACCCGGCCGTGCCCGCTCTTCGCCTCCGGAAGGTCATTCGTGACAGAACCCCGCCAGCCCGGCGCCGACGTTCGCTCGCTCACCGACACCCTGATCGCCCATGCGCAGAGCGCTGGCGGTCAGCTCACGTCGGCTCAGCTCGCGCGCACCGTCGAGACCGCCGAGGTGACTCCGGCCCAGGCCAAGAAGATCCTGCGGGCGCTCTCCGAGGCGGGAGTGACCGTGGTGGTGGACGGCTCGGCCAGCACCCGCCGCCGGGTCGCCGCAGCTCGCTCGACGACCCCCGCGTCCCGAGCCACCACCGCCAAGACGACCAAGAAGGCCGCCGCGCCCGCCCCGAAGCAGGCGCCCGCCTCCGACGAGGCGCCGGCGACTCCCGCCCCGCGCAAGGTGGCCGCTCGCAAGGCCGCCGGCAGCACCGCCGGGGTCGCCGCCGCGGCAGCCGCCCCGGCCAAGGCGACCAAGTCCACCCGCGCGACCAAGGCCACGGTGGCCGCGGCGGCCGGCGCCAAGCCGGTCAAGGCGGCCGGCAAGGGCGAGGGCGCCGAGGGTGAGATCGACCCGGAGGAGCTCGCCGCCACCATCGAGGACGTGGTGGTCGAGGAGCCGGCCGAGCTGGCCCAGGCCGCCGAGACCGACGCCGCCGCGTCGGCCACCGACAACGACTTCGAGTGGGACGACGAGGAGTCCGAGGCGCTCAAGCAGGCCCGGCGCGACGCCGAGCTGACCGCCTCCGCCGACTCCGTCCGGGCGTACCTGAAGCAGATCGGCAAGGTCCCGCTGCTCAACGCCGAGCAGGAGGTGGAGCTGGCCAAGCGGATCGAGGCCGGGCTCTACGCCGCCGAGCAGCTGCGCGCGGCCGACGAGGGCGAGGAGAAGCTCGCCCGGGAGATGGTCCGCGACCTGGGCTGGATCTCCCGCGACGGCGAGCGCGCCAAGAACCACCTGCTCGAGGCGAACCTCCGTCTGGTCGTGTCCCTGGCCAAGCGGTACACGGGACGCGGCATGGCCTTCCTCGACCTCATCCAGGAGGGCAACCTCGGTCTCATCCGGGCGGTCGAGAAGTTCGACTACACCAAGGGCTACAAGTTCTCCACGTACGCCACCTGGTGGATCCGCCAGGCCATCACCCGCGCCATGGCCGACCAGGCCCGCACCATCCGCATCCCGGTGCACATGGTGGAGGTCATCAACAAGCTCGGCCGCATACAGCGTGAGCTGCTCCAGGACCTGGGCCGCGAGCCCACTCCGGAAGAGCTGGCCAAGGAGATGGACATCACACCCGAGAAGGTGCTGGAGATCCAGCAGTACGCTCGGGAGCCCATCTCGCTGGACCAGACCATCGGTGACGAGGGCGACAGCCAGCTCGGTGACTTCATCGAGGACTCCGAGGCCGTGGTAGCCGTCGACGCCGTCTCGTTCTCGCTCCTGCAGGACCAGCTCCAGCAGGTGCTGCAGACGCTCTCCGAGCGTGAGGCGGGCGTCGTACGGCTGCGCTTCGGCCTGACCGACGGTCAGCCGCGGACGCTGGACGAGATCGGTCAGGTCTACGGGGTGACCCGGGAGCGGATCCGCCAGATCGAGTCCAAGACGATGTCCAAGCTGCGGCACCCGTCCCGGTCGCAGGTTCTCCGGGATTACCTGGACTGAGCCTGTTTCGTCAACCGAACGTGTCGTTTTGACCACCTGGCGTGCAACGCCAGATGGTGATCGTCCGGATGCACGAATGTGATCGTTGACGTGGCACCCTGGGTTCACGGCACACTGTCCCTGCCATGTGTGACCTCGGTCCCCCGCGGGCACACAGGGAAGGCAAGGCCCAGCACGGGTGTTGCACGATAGGTGAGCAACGACCGAAGAGATTGTTCATCGGTGACGACCAGAGGAGGAAGGCGATGACCCCGACCCTCACGCCGCCGCCCGAGACGGTGGCTCCCCCAGCCGCCGATGAACGGTGCGACCGCTGCAATGCTGCCGGCAAGCTCCGTATCTCTCTCTCGGGTGGGAGCGAGTTGGTGTTCTGTGGGCACCACGCGAACAAGTACGCGGAGGATCTCGTGAAGATCACCGTGCGGTTCGCGACGGACCCCGAGTTCACCTGGCGTGGCGCCGATTTGATGGCGAACTAAGTCCGCGACCGACATAGCCGACCGGAGGTACCCCACACGGGGTGCCTCCGGTCGGCTTTTCCCTGCCCAGCCCAGCCGAGCGCCCGCCAAGATCTGTGCAACTTCGGGGATATTGCTGGGTCCGAGGCGCGAGAGGCAGCAACATCCCCGAAGTTGCACAGATCTTGGGCACCGGGCCCTCCCCGCTTCGCACCCGCCCGCGCCCGGCCAAGATCGTGCTCGAACCAGGATGTAGTGGCCTCACAGACCCGTGACACCACTACATCAATGATCGAGCACGATCTTGGTGCAGTACCCGACACGTGCGGGCCTGGGGTGCGGAGCGCCTCGGATGCGCGGGCACCTCGGATGCGCGAGTGCCTCGGATGCGCGAGTGCCTCGGATGCGCGAGTGCCTCGGATGCGCGAGTGCCTCGGATGCGCGAGTGCCTCGGATGCGGCGGGGGTGCCTGAGGTGCCGGGGTGCGCGGGGTGCGCGGGGGGGTGCCTGGGTGCGGGGCGCCTAGGGTGCGGGGGACGCCCGGGGTGCGGAGGCGCCGGATGCTCGCCGTGCGTCCGTGCTGGGGTCGTGGGGTGCGTGGGGTCAGAGGGTCTGCACGGTGGCGATGCGTTCCTCTAGCTGCTCGATGGTGGCCTGGGCGCTCGGCGGCCCGCCGCAGAGCCGGCGCAGCTCGGCGTGGATCTTGCCGTGCGGCTGGCCGGTGCGGTGGTGCCGGGCGGCCACCAGAGCGTTGAGTTGACGCCGGAGCGCCACACGACGCTGGGCGGCACTCAGGGGTACCGGAGGCGCTGCCGAGGGCGCAGCGGCCGGCTGAGCGGCTCGCTCGGCGGTACGGCGGCGCTGGGCGGCGATCTGGTCCGCCTGCCGCTTGGTCAGCAGCAGCGAGACCTGGTCGGCGGTGAGCAGACCGGGCAGGCCCAGGTACTCCTCCTCCTCGGGCGTACCGGCCTGCGCGGCGGTCCCGAACGACGCGCCGTCGAAGATCACCTGGTCCAGTTCGGCGGTGGCCGAGAGCGCGGCGAACCGCTTCTCCAGCTCCCCGCTGGCCTGGTCGTCGCGTTGCGCGCGTTCCAGCAGGTCGTCGTCGAGGCCGTCGGACTCCTTGGGCTTGCCCAGGACGTGGTCCCGCTCGTTCTCCATCTCGCTGGCCAGCCCGAGCAGGTGCGGCACGCTGGGCAGGAACACCGAGGCGGTCTCGCCGGGGCGGCGGGCCCGCACGAACCGGCCGATCGCCTGGGCGAAGTAGAGCGGCGTGCTGGCGCTGGTGGCGTAGACGCCGACGGCGAGCCGGGGGATGTCGACGCCCTCGGACACCATCCGCACCGCGACCAACCACCGCTGGTCGGACGCCGCGAACGTCGCGATCCGCGCGGAAGCGCCCTGGTCGTCGGAGAGGACCACGGCGGCCTTCTCACCGGTCACCTGCTCGATCAGCTTGGCGTACGAGCGCGCGGTCTGCTGGTCGGTGGCGATGATCAGGCCACCGGCGTCGGGCATCCCCGCGTTGCGCAGCACGGTGAGCCGGGCGTCGGCGGCGCGCAGCACCTGCGGCATCCAGTCCCCCGCCGGGTCCAGGGCGGTACGCCACGCCTGCGCCACCAGATCCTGGGTCATCGGCTCGCCGAGGCGGGCCGCCAGCTCGTCCCCGGCGTTGGTACGCCAGCGGGTCTCCCCCGAGTACGCGAGGAAGAGCACCGGCCGGACGACCCCGTCGCGCAGCGCGTCGGCGTAGCCGTACACCGAGTCGGCGCGGGAGCGCAGCAGCCCGTCACCGCCCCGTTCGTACTCGACGAACGGGATGGGGTTGTCGTCGGAGCGGAACGGCGTGCCGGTGAGCATGAGTCGGCGTACGGCGGGCTCGAAGGCGGCCTTGACGCCGTCGCCCCAGGTGCGGGAGTCGCCGGCGTGGTGGATCTCGTCGAGGATGACCAGGGTGCTTCGGGTCATGGTGCGACGCCGGTGCACCTGTGGGGCCATGCCGACCTGGGCGTAGGTGATCACGGCGCCGTGGAAGTCGGCGGCGGAGTGCAGGTCGGCGTTGCGGAACGCGGCATCGAGCTGGATGCCCACCCGGGCCGCGGCCTCGGACCACTGGGTCTTCAGGTGCTCGGTCGGTGCCACCACGGTGACCGCCTCGACGGTGCCGTCGGCGAGCAGTTCGGCGGCGATGCGCAGGGCGAAGGTGGTCTTGCCGGCGCCCGGCGTGGCGACCGCGGTGAAGTCGTCGCCGCGCCGGCGCAGGTACTCCACCAGGGCCTTGCGCTGCCAGGCACGCAGTGCCGGGAACGTCTCGAGCACCGGCGTCCGGGCTGCCACGCGAAGCTCCTCTCCGACCGCACGACGGCGGACACCGGGCGAGGGCCACGAGTACCGCCGCCCATGAAAACGCCTCCGCGCAGAAGCTGCCGCGAAGGCCGACCCAGCATAACCAGCGCGCGCCCGCAGGCCCAGGCGACGCCCCGCTGGTCACATCCGCGACCGCGGCGGAACGGGCCTCACCAGGGGTCGCCGGTGCGCGGTGGCCGCACCGTCGCCACCGGTGCGGACCAGCGGCGGCGCAGCGCGACCAGGCGCAACCCGAACACCCCGACGGCGGCGGCGGTGAGCGGCACCGGACCGGCCTGGCCGGTCCGGTACAGCAGCGCCACCACGACCGAGCCGGCCAGCGCGGCCACCGCGTAGATCTCCCGGCGCAGCACCACGGGGATCTCCGCGGTGAGCAGGTCCCGGCCGAGCCCCCCGCCGATCGCGGTCAGCATGCCGATCAGGCAGGCGCCGACGGCCGGCACCCGGGCGTCGAGCGCCTTGAGCGTGCCGGTCACGGTGAACAACGCGAGGCCCGCCGCGTCGAGCACCAGCACGGTGGTGCGCAGCCGGGCGAGTTGCGGGTGCAGCCAGAACACGGCGACCGCGGCGATCGCGGCGGTCGTGGCGTACCGCCAGTCGGCGAAGGCCAGCGGCGGCACCTCGTCGATGACGAGGTCGCGGAAGATGCCGCCGCCGAGCGCGGCCACGAAGCCGACGAACGCGACACCGAAGAGGTCGAGCCGTTTGGCCACCGCGGCCGAGGCCCCGGAGGCGGCGAACACCGCGACCCCGGTCAGGTCGGCGAGGAGCAGGGCGGTGGAGGTGGTCACCGCCGCAGGCTACGTCGCCGGCCGAAGGACCGGCGGGGGTTCACTCGCGGTACGAGTCGTAGATCTCCTTGCACTTGGGGCAGACCGGGGAGCCCGGCTTGGCCGCCTTGGTGACCGGGAAGGTCTCGCCGCAGAGCGCGACGACGAAGGTGCCCATGACGGCACTCTCGGCGATCTTCTCCTTGCGGACGTAGTGGAACATTTCCGGACCGGTGTCGGCGTCCTTCAGCTCCGGACGCTCGAGAACCTCTGTGCTCACGTCTGCACCTCCAACCGACAAGTTTGGCAGGTCATCACGGCCGGGTCCACTTGAGGCCGGCCGGCGTCCGACCCCGTACGGTGCCGGTGTGACTGACTTTCGCATCACCTACGGCACCCAGGTCGCCGCAGCCCTGCGCGACGGCCGACCCGTCGTCGCCCTGGAGAGCACCATCGTCTCGCACGGCCTGCCCCGCCCGCAGAACCTGCGGGTGGCGCGGGAGATCGAACAGGCGGTCCGGGACGCCGGGGCGGTGCCGGCGACGATCGGCATGATCCGTGGCGAGCTGGTGGTCGGTCTGGACGACGCGCAGCTGACCCGACTGGCCACCGTCGATGGTGTGACGAAGCTCTCGGTGCGCGACCTGGCCGTGGCGGCGGCCACCGGCGCGGACGGCGCCACCACCGTGGCCGCGACCAGCGCCGTGGCCGCGGCCGCCGGGATCGGGGTGTTCGCGACCGGCGGGTTGGGCGGGGTGCACCGGGAGGCGGAGCACACCTTCGACGAGTCGGCGGACCTCGTTACCCTGGCCCAGACGCCGATCACGGTGGTCTGCGCCGGAGTCAAGTCGATCCTCGACGTGGGCGCGACGTTGGAGCGCCTGGAGACTCTCGGGGTCGCCGTGCTCGGCTACCGCACCCGACGGTTCCCCGGCTTCTACCTCACCGACGCCGGCTTCGAGCTGGACTGGTCGGTGGATTCGCCGGAGCAGGTCGCCGCCGTACTGGCCGCCAGGGACGAGCACGCCGTGCACACCGGCGCGCTGCTCGTCGCCAACCCGCTGCCGGTCGACGAGCAGCTCGACCCCGAGCTGCACGACCGGACCCTGGCCGACGGCCTGGCCCTGCTGGAGCGGGACGGGGTGACCGGCAAGGCCGTCACGCCGTACCTGCTGGCGCACTTCCACTCGGCCACCGAGGGCGCGAGCCTCGCGGTGAACATCCGGATCATCCTGCGCAACGCCGACCTGGCAGCGCGCATCGCGGTCGCCACGGTCGCCCGCGCCGCCGTCCCGGCATGACCCCTGGGACCCGCGTGGTCGTCGTCGGAGACGTGATCACCGACGTGGTCGCGGTGCTCACCGGGCCGTTCGCCGCCGGCACGGACACCGAGGCCGAGATCAGCCTCGGCGGCGGCGGGCAGGCGGCCAACACCGCCGCCTGGGTGGCCGCCCAAGGGTTCGCCGTGACGCTCGTCGGCGCGGTGGGCGACGACGACGCGGGGCGCGACCGGGCGGCCGAGTTGGCCCGCGCGGGCGTGGACTGCGTCCTCGATCGGGTACCGGGCGTACCCACCGGCACGGTGGTCGTGCTGACCACCGACGGCGAACGGACCATGGTCACGTCGCGGGGCGCGAACCTGCGGTTGAGCGCCGAGCACGTCGAGAAGGCCGTCGCGGCGGCGCCCGACGCGGGGCATCTGCACCTGTCCGCGTACACCCTGTTGGACGCCGCGTCGCGCGCAGCGGGGCTGCGCGCGTTGGCCGCCGCCCGCGAGCGCGGGCTCACCACCAGCGTCGACGCGGCCTCAGCGGGGCCGCTGCGGCGCGTCGGCGCGCGGACCTTCCTGGGTTGGGTACGAGACGTCGACCTGCTCCTGGTCAACGCGGACGAGGCCACGGTGCTGGCCGGCGGTCTGGACCCGGCGGCGCAGGGGCGGGCGTTGTCGGCGACGGCCCGGCGGGTGGTGGTCAAACGCGGCGCGGCGGGCGCGGTGTGGGTCGAGGGCCGAACGGCCACGGTCAGCGTGGCGGCGGCCCGGCGGGTGGCGGTGGTGGACGTCACCGGGGCCGGCGACGCCTTCGCGGCTGGCCTGCTGACCGCCTGGCTCGGCGGCGCCACCGCGACCGCGGCCCTGGACCGCGCGACCGAACTGGGGGCGCTGGCCGTCTCCAGCGTCGGTGCCCGACCACCGGCCTGAGACGTCGGAGCCCTGGCCCGCGGGGCGGGTCAGGGCTCGACGTCGATGATCTTGTGAGGGCGCTCCTCGGCGGTGAGGCTCATGGGTGGGGTCTCGACCCGCCGCCGGGGGTGGAACCGGTTGGCCAGCCGGTGTTCCTCCTTGGGCGGCCGGTCGTTCGCCAGCAGCACGGCCAGCCACGGGATGAGCACCATGCCGATGGCGCACAGCGGCAACCAGAGCCAGAGCAGGGGGGCCTTCGCGCCGACCAGGATCGCTCCGGCGACGATGCAGGCCACCCGGACGCCCATCATGAGGACATAGCGGCGCTGACGGCTCGTGAGCTGATCGTGCTGGCTGCGCGAGGCATCGGTGATCAGAATCGGCTCGTACGCCTGACGCTTCACCAGGAACCTCCTCGAGGGGATTACGCCTCATCCTGTCACCACGAAGCCGTGATCAGCGAATATCGAGTCATCCCGGTACGTGTTACGTGCGTGGTACGCTGCGCCACGTGGGCAGCAGGTTCAGCTTCACCGACGAGGCGTTGGCCAACCTCAGGGTCTACGACGTCACGCCCGGGGAAGTCTGGGAGGCGCTGCACAGCGCGCGACGGGTCATCCGCCACCTGGGCGACGACGTGATGGTGGTCTACGCCGCCGCCCGTCGGGGCCGCCGCCTGGCGGTGCTGCTCGCCGAGGCCGATGGCACCGACAACGACTGGGACATCCTCTCCGCCCGCGAGCTGAGCGACGTCGAGTCCAAGCGCTACGACGAGGCCGTGCGGAGAGATCGCCGATGAGGGGGGCCGTGACGATGCACCGCAACGACGCGACGAAGCAGTTCCACAGCGGCGACGACCGGCTCGCCGAGCTGATCGACGAGAGCCCGGCGGTCGACCTGCCCACACCCGACACCGACGTGCCGATGGTGAGCCGGTCGGTCCGGCTGCCGCTGGAGACCTACGAGCGGGTCCGCGCCGCCGCCGACGCCCGGGGCATCGGGGTCACCACGCTCATGCGGCAGTGGATCGAGGCCGGCCTCGCCGACCTGGACGACTCGGCCACCGTCTCGCTGGCCGACGTCCGGCGCGCGCTGGCCTCCCTGGCGCACCCCACCGCCGCCTGAACGTCAGCCCTGATCGGCCTTCGCCGCCGCCTTCATCTGCTGCTTGTACTCCCGCACCCGGCGCAGCGAGTCGGCGTCGGTGACGTCCGCCACCGACCGGTACGCGCCGGGGTCGCCGTACCCTCCGGCCGCCGTCCGCCAGTCCTGCGGAGTCACCCCGAACCGCTTGCCCAACAGCGCCACGAAGATCTGCGCCTTCTGCTTGCCGAAGCCGGGCAGGTCGGCGACGCGCCGTAGCAGCTCCGGCCCGTCGGCGACGCCCGACCACAGCAACGCCGCATCGCCGTCGTAGCGCTCCACGAGCACCCGGCAGACCTCCTGCACCCGCGTCGCCATCGCCTTCGGGAACCGGTGCAGGGCGGGCGGAGTGGCGAAGAGCGCGATCAGCGCCTCCGTGTCGTAGCCGGCCAGCTCCGCCGCGTCCAGGTCGTGACCGAGCCGCTGCGCCAGCACGTACGGCGAGGAGAACGCCTTCTCCATCGAGACTTGTTGATCAAGGACCATGCCGACCAGCAGGGCCAGCGGGCTGCGCTCCAGCAGACGGTTGGCCTCGGGGTCGATGGGGAGCACGAGCGTCATGGCCACCATCCTGCCCCGCCCACCGACCCGGTCGGACACCGACGCTCCGACGTCCGTCGGCGGGTGCCGCCGACTCGGAACGCGACGCGGGGCAGGATGGCGACGTGGACGAACACGACATGCTGCTCTCCCCCGCCGGCGTCGACGCCCTGCGGACCGCGCTGACCCGGGCCGGGTTCACCAGCAACGGCATCGCCGAACGGCTCGGCCCGCAGGCCACCGCCTCGGTCGCGCGCAACGACCACCGGGCCGCGCTGCGCGCAACCGAGGAGCGCGATCCGCTCGCCACGCTGATCCGGCTGTTCATCTGCGACCAGACCGAACCGGAGGCCGCCGTCGCCGCCGCGCTGGCACCGTTGGGGCTCGCCGAGGCGCTGGCCGGCGGGATCGTCGAGCGGTACGACGAGGGCCTGCGCGCCGGCGTCGACCTGGAACCGTACGGCGACGACTGGTGGGTGCTCGCCGACGTGCCGGCCTCGGCCCGGCCCGGTCGACCCCTGCACGCCGAACACGTGCTCGGCATCGGCGGCGCCACCCACACCCTGATCGGGGCGACCGTACGCCGGCCGGTCGGCGCCGCCCTGGACCTGGGCACCGGTTCCGGCGTCCAGGCCCTGCACCTCGCGACCCACGCCGACACGGTGACCGCCACGGACCTCTCCGATCGGGCCCTGCGCTTCGCGGCGACGAACGCCGCCCTCAACGGCCAGGACTGGGAGCTGCTGCGCGGCGACATGGTCGCGCCGGTGGCCGGCCGTCGGTTCGACCTGGTGGTGAGCAACCCGCCGTTCGTGGTGGGCCCGGGAACCACCACACACGTCTACCGCGACTCGGGTCGGGTGGGTGACGCCATCGCCGCCGAGCTGGCCGCCGCCGCCCCCGGCCTGCTCACCGAGGGCGGCACCATGCAGTACCTCGCGAACTGGGTGCACGTCGCCGGCGAGGAGTGGGACGAGCGGGTGGCCGGCTGGTTCGCGGGTACCGACCTGGACGCCTGGGTGATCCAGCGCGAGGTCGCCGATCCGATGGCGTACGTCGACCTGTGGCTCACCGACGTCGGTGAGGGCGCCGACCCGCAACGGGCGGCCGTCTGGCTGGACTGGTTCGACCAGCACAAGATCGAGGCGATCGGCTTCGGGATCGTGTCGCTGCGCCGCGGCGGCCACGCCGATCCGGTGGTCCGCGTGGAGGACCTGCGCCAGCGGGTCCAGCCGCCGCTGGGCGACCAGATCGGCGCGTGGTTCGACCGCCAGGACTTCCTGCGGGTACGCGACACGAAGGCGTTGCTCGCCGAACGCTACCGGGCCGCCGAGGGTCTCCAGCTCCGCCAGGAGGCCACCATGGGTGACGAGGGCTGGGCGGTCGACCGGCAGGTGCTCGCGATGCCGCACGGCCTGCGCTGGACCGAGGAGATCGACCCGTTGGTGCTGGCGCTGGTCGGCGGGGCGGACGGCCGCCTACCGCTGCGCGACCAGCTCGCCCTGCTCGCGGCGGCCCACGACGTCGAACCCGACGAGATGGCCGAGGCGGCCGGCCCGATCGTCGCGCACCTGGTCGAACGCGGCTTCATCGAGCCGGTGACCGAGTGATGCCGCCGACCGGCGCGGCGACGCCGCTGCCGATTCCGGCGGCGGCGCTGGTGCCCACTGTGGCGGCGCTGGCGCTGACACCTGCGGCGGAGCTGGTGCCGACGGTGGCGGTGGTGCGCTGATGCGGGCCGTGGTGCAGACGGTCGGACGGGCCAGCGTGACGGTGGACGACGAGGTGGTTGGCGCGATCGAGGACGGCCTGCTGGTGCTGCTCGGCGTGACGCACACCGACAACGCCGAGACCGCCGCGACGATGGCCCGCAAGGTGCACGAGCTGCGCATCCTGGACGACGAGCGGTCCGCCGCCGACGTCGGGGCGCCGATCCTGGTGGTCAGCCAGTTCACCCTCTACGGCGACGCTCGCAAGGGCCGCCGTCCAAGCTGGACGGCAGCCGCCCCCGCCGAGATGGCCGAACCCCTGGTGACGGCGGTGGTGGAAGCCCTGCGCCAACGCGGCGCGAAGGTCGAGACCGGCCGCTTCCGCACCCACATGCTCGTGGAGAGCACCAACATAGGCCCCAAAACAATCCTCCTAGACCTCTAACCCCTCCCGGCGTCGATCAAGAGGTTCGCGTCAAATTCCGCACGGCGGGTTCGACCGGTCCGTGCAAGTGATCGTTGATCACGGTACGGACCGGTCGAAGGAGTTTGGGTGGCGCGAGCGCATGTGTTGACTGCGGGT
>NZ_JBITDT010000009.1:277850-337123 GCF_044454415.1 Micromonospora sp. NPDC051543 | reverse complement strand
CCATCGACCGACGCAGCTACCAAGCCACCACCAACATCAACATCATCAGCCCCGACCCTTGACGACCACACCAAACGCCTAACTGAACGGCGTTGCATCTAGATGACTCACAGGCATCACGCTCACCAGGGTGTTGTCGCCGTCGGTCGCATGGGCGTGGCGGTCGGAACGCCGGAGTCCGTCCCAGGCCATCGAAGGACGCGCTACACCATCCTCCACCAAGATCCTTCCAAGACACGGCCTAGCGGGCCAGGCGGTCCAGCAGTTCGCCGAGCAGTGCGTGTTCGCCAGGGGTGAGGTCGCCCGGGTCGTCGCCGACCAGCGCACGCAGCGTCAGCGCGGCGCTGGCGCGAGTCGCGGGAGCGTCGGTGGGGGCCATGCGTAGGACTCCGGCCAGCGCGGCCTCGCGCACGCGTCCGGACAGCCCGAGATCCGGCTCCGGCTGACTGATCAGGGTGAGCGTGATGCCGACGTTGGCGGCCAACACCTGTTCGGCGGCATCGGCCGCCGGCACCTTGAGTCGGCTCCGGGCGGCGGTCAGCCGGTCGCGCAACGCGGCGTGCGCGGGAGCGGTGACGGCGCAGGGCTTTCCCGGCTCTGCGCGGCCGTAGAGCAGCCCGTAGAACGACGGGTGCTCCAGCCCGAACCGCACGTGTCTGTCCCAGCCCTCGCGCAGGTCGTTCAGCGGGTCGCCAGAGTTCTCGACCGCCGTGTACTGGGTGAAGCCGTGGCTCGCCACGGCGTCGATCAGGCCCTGCTTGCTGCCGAAGTGGTGGTACAGCGTCGGGGCCTGCACCCCGGCGCGATCGCACACCGACCTCGTGGACACCGTGCCGCCGCTCTCCAGTAGTTCCGCCGCGGCGAGCAGGAGTCGATCTCGTGCATTCTGCATGGTTGCTACATTAGCTCATGTAGCGCTACATTGCGCTCTATAGCGAAAGGAGAAGTCCATGAGGACTTGGTTCATCACGGGTGGGACGCCCGGCGGGTTCGGCCACGTCTATGCCGAGGCTGCCCTGGAGCAGGGCGATCAGGTGGTGGTGACCGCGCGTCGGCCCGCTGAGCTGCGGGAGTGGGCTGAGTCGTACGGCGACCGTGTGCTGGTCCTCCCGCTCGACGTCACCGATGCCGACCAGGTGCGTGCGGCGGTCAAGACGGCCGAGGACCGGTTCGGCGGGATCGACGTGCTCGTGAACAGCGCGGGCCGTGGCTGGTACGGCTCGATCGAGGGTGCCCCCGACGAGACGATCCGCCGCACGTTCGACCTCAACCTGTTCGCCGTGGTCGAGGTGGTGCGCGCGGTCCTGCCCGGTATGCGGGCACGCGGCAGCGGCTGGATCGTCAACATGTCGTCGGTGGCGGGCCTCGTCGGCGCGCTGGGGTTCGGCTACTACGCGGCGGCGAAGTTCGCGGTCGAAGGACTGTCGGAGACACTGCGCCAGGAAGTTGAGCCGTTCGGCGTGCGCGTGCTCGTCGTGGAGCCGGGAGCGTTCCGCACCAAGGCCTTCGCCTACTTCCAGAACGAGGACGTCAACGAGGTCGTCGACGCCTACGTACCGATGGTCGAGGGCGTTCGGGCGGCGTTCGTGGACCACAACGGCAAGCAGGCGGGAGACCCCGTTCGTGGAGTGCAGGCCGTGATCAGCGCGTTGAACGCACCCGTCCCGCCGAACCGGATCGTGCTGGGCAACTCTGGCTACGACGCCGTTGTCGCGATGCACGAGAACGCACTCGCGGAGCTGCGCGCGAACGAGAAGCTCTCCCGCGGAGCGGACTTCTGAGCCTGTCGCACACCAGCACGCGCCCGCGTCCTGGCATCCGAGAAGACTGGAGAGAGAAAATGAGCGAGATCACTCTGCCCAAGGCCGTCGATCACTTCATCACGGCGACCAACGCGCACGACGCGAACGAGCTGGCCGCGGTCTTCGGCGACGGGGCCGCCGTGCGCGATGACGGGCAGACCTGGGCCGGCGAGGCCGAGATCCGCGAGTGGATCCAGGGGCACCTGATCAACCCCAGGGTCGTGCTCACGCCGACCTCGTTCGCCCACGGCCGGCTGGTGGCCTCCGGGGACGGTGACTTCCCGGGCGGGCCCCTGTCCTTCGCCCTCGTGTTCGACATCAAGGACGACCAGATCACCGGCCTCGCGATCGAGCCCGTCTGATTCGTCACCGGCCGGAACTGCCGGAGGGCGGTTCCGGCCGGTGACCAGGTAACGGGCAGTCAAGGGCACCAGCAAGGCGCCCCTGGCCGAAAGCGCGGTTGGCCGCTCTACTCGCTGGGGGCGTTGGCGGGCCGGCGACGGGCGGCGTCGTCGGCGATGATCACGGTGGCCACCATCAGCGCGACGCAGACGCTGAACAGCCACGAGTCGTCGGAGACGAGCCGGGCCGACACCGGCGCCTGGAGCGCGGCGAGCAGGAAGCCGAGCCAGGCGATGCGGCGCTGACGCGTGGAGAGGATTCCAGAGCCTTGATGCATCCCGAAATTCTTACGCGAACACGCGGGTTTGCCGTCCCCCGATCGGCCGATTCTGACTGAGCTGTCCGCTTTCTCGACCATCCGGACATCACTTCTTGTCGCGGCGGGCGGGCTGCCACCTCCGCCGGTAGGGTGCGCTGCGGCAGGATGCTGTCCCATGTCCAACTCGCCCCCGCCACCCCGCGCCGCGCTGCTCCTGCTGGCCTACCTCGCGTTCGTCAGCCTCGGCCTGCCGGACGGCCTGCTCGGCGTCGGCTGGCCGTCGATCCGGGCGGACTTCGGCGTCCCGACCGAGGCCGTCGGGTTGCTGCTCACCGCGGGCACCGTCGGCTACCTCACCTCCAGCGTGCTGGCCGGGTTCACGCTGGCCCGCATCGGCGTGGGCGCGCTGCTCGCCGCCAGCACCCTGCTCGCCAGCCTGGCGCTGACCGGATACGCCCTGAGCCCCGGGCTGGCGGTGATCGCGGGCTGCGCGCTGCTGCTCGGGCTGGGCTCCGGCGCTGTCGACTCCGGGCTCAACGCGTACGCCGCCGGCGCGTTCGGTCCGCGCCACATGAACTGGCTGCACGCCTTCTTCGGCCTGGGCATGGCGATCGGTCCACTGATCATGACAGCGGCGCTGAGCGCAGGGCTCGCCTGGCGGTGGGGGTACGGCATCGTGGCCGCCGCCCAGCTCGCCCTCGCCACGGCTTTCGCGCTGACCGTACGCGCGTGGCGACGCCGCGATCCCACTCCCGGGGCCAGGGCGGAAACGTCCGACACCGCTGCGCCGGTCCGGGTGCCGGTCCTGGCCACGCTGCGGCTGCCGGTCGTCTGGTCGGGGACACTGGCGTTCGCGCTGTACGTGGCCATCGAGGTGTCCGCCGGGCTGTGGGCGTTCCTGCTGCTCACCCAGGGGCGCGGCCTGAGCGACGCGGTGGCGGGCGGCTGCGTCTCCGCGTACTGGGGGAGTCTCTTCCTCGGCCGGGTGGTGCAGGGGGTGGTGGCCGAACGGCTCGGGCCCCGGTTGGTGTTGCGGGTGAGCCTGGCCGGCATGGCCGTCGGCGCGGCGCTGATCGCCGTACCCGGCTCGGCCGTGCTGACCGTGCTCGGCCTGGTCGTGCTCGGTTTCGCCGCCGCACCGGTTTTTCCGCTGCTCACCCTCACCACCGCCGAGCGGGTCGGCGCGGTGCACGCGGACCGCGCAATCGGGTTGCAGATCGGCGCCGCCGGTCTGGGCGCGGCGCTCGTTCCGGCGGGCCTCGGCGTGCTGATCAGCAACGTGTCGGTACAGGCGCTCGGCCCGGCTCTGGTGGTGCTCGCCCTGGCGCTGATCGTGCTCTACGAGCTGGGCACCCGCCGGCCGTCCGACGACGCCGGACGGACCGGGCCGCCCGGCGTGGACTATCCGTTGTCCGGTCCGGTACGACCGGTCGTGGACGGACGGTAGGCGCGCTCCGGGTCGGTCGGCTCCCGCCCCGGCGCCTCGCCGCCCCGGTCGACCGCCGCCGCGCCATGCCCGAAGGCGGCCTCCTCGCCGGCGTCGTTGCCGGTCACGTCGTCGGCCTGCCCGTCGATGCTGGAACCCGCCACGGCGCGCTCCAACTCCTCCAGCGGCAACCGCTCCTCATCACGCCACACCCTGTCGTCCGTCATGCCATCAGCGGTACCCGGGCGCGATGATCGCAAACAGGTGCTCCACGGCCCGGAACACGACGATGGCCGCCGGGAGCCCGGCGGCCATCGTCGATCGCGTACGCCCGATCACGGCTGCGGGCGGTCCACCGTGCCACGCCAGGCGCCGGTCTCCTGACCGCGCCGCTCGATGAACGTCTTGAACCGCTCCAGGTCGCCCTTGGCGCGGCGGTCGACGATGCCCAGCTTGTCGCCAGCCTGCTCGACCACACCGTGCGGCTCGAACTCGAGCTGGAGGGTGACCCGGGTCTTGCTCTCGTCCAGGCGGTGGAAGGTCACCACACCGGCCTGCTGGGTGCCGCCGGTCGAACGCCACGCGACCCGCTCGTCGGGAAGCTGCTCGGTGATCTCGGCGTCGAACTCGCGCTTGACACCGGCGATGTCCACCGTCCAGTGCGTCATCGTCTCGGAGAGCTGCCGGACCTCCTGCACGCCCTCCATGAACTGGGGGAAATCCTCGAACTGCGTCCACTGGTCGTACGCGGTCCGCACGGGTACGGAAACCTCGACGTGTTCGGTAACGCCACTCATCGGTCAATCCTCCTTCGGCCGCTGTCTGTCGGATCGGGGGCGATCACTACCAGCGGGTTGTCTCGTTCTTGTTGCCGAGCGCGGCCCACACCTCGGAGACCGTCTGGTACTCGGTGCCCTCGGGCAGCCGTTCCAGCGCCGCCACGACGTCGTCGGGCGCCTCGTTCTCCCGCGCGCTGGCGATGAGCACCAGCCGGTCGCCGGGCAGCGCGCTCATCGAGATGAACCGGCCGAGCCGGCTGCGCTGCTCCACGTCGGTGGAACTCATGCCCTGCGGGGTGCCGGTGCGCAGGTCGCCCGCCGGGGCCGTGGTGGCCTCCGGCTGGTCCTCACCGGCCGGCTCGGGCACCCGGGATTCATCGACCCGTGAGCCGCCGGTGCCCGGCCCCTGCACGAGGCCGCTGACCTCCTGGCTCATCTGCTCGTCGATCCTCGGTCCGTGCTTGCTGTTGCCACGCTCCATGTCTTCTGCGCTACCCGGCACCTCGTCCGGTAAACCGGCACCGGGTCGCGAACCGGCCCTCGGGCCGGACATCCGGTCGATTTCAGTCCTCGGCCGGCTTGCGCGGCGGCAGCACCGGATCGCCCGCGTCCTTCTCGCCCGCCTGCAACTGCCGGCCGCGCTGCACCTCGGCGTTGATCTGCACGCCGAGCATCAGGGCGCTGTTGGACAGGTAGAGCCAGACCAGGAACGCGATGGCCGCGCCCAGGCTGCCGTAGGTCGTCTTGTAGGTGGCGAAGTTCGCGACGTAGAAGCCGAAACCGAAGGACACCACCGCCCAGGAGAGCAGGGCCACAAAGCCGCCGGGGGTGAGCCAGCGGAAGCGCGGTTGGCGCACGTTCGGGGCGATCCAGAACAGCAGGGACAGCAGCACCATCATCACCAGGGCGAGCACCGGCCACTTCGCGACGCTCCACACCGTTCGCGCCAGACCACCGGCGTTGATCAGGTCGCCGACCGCGTCGGTGACCGGGCCGCTGACGATCAGGGCGAGCGCGACCACCGCGAGCAGCACCAGCGTCACGGCGGCCAGGCCGATCTGCAGCGGCCGCAGCCGCCAGACCGGTCTACCCTCGGTCACCCCGTAGATGGCGTTGGAGGCGCGGGTGAACGCGCCGATGAAGCCCGACGCGGACCACAGCGCGCCGAGCAGGCCGAAGCTCAGCAGCACCTTGGCGTTGCTCTGCTGGACGACCACCGAGCGGATCACCCCGACCACGCCGCCGTCGTCGTCGGCCACCACCGAACCGGCGCCCACCTGCTTGGCCAGGTCGACAACCGTGTCGAGGGTCCGCTCGCCCGACGAGACCAGCCCGACCAGGGCCACCACCACGATGGCGGACGGAAAGAGCGCCAGCACCCCGTAGTAGGTGAGCGCGGCGGCCCAGTCCGAACAGTTGTCGTTCACGAAGTTCTGCACACTGCGGACCAGCACCCCACGCCACGTCCGCCAGCTCAGTTGCCGGATCCGCCGGGGAACCCCCGAACCGGTGAGTGTCGTACCGGGATCCGTGGTCGTCATGCCCGCTCCCTGTGCCCCGGCCACCGGATGACCGGTCGTCCGGTCTGGCCTGGACCGGCCGGTACCCAGGGCGGGAAAGCGACAAACCCGCTCGACGGCCCGCCGACGCCGCCAGGGTTTGCCGCCGCGCTCGCAGGGAACGGACACAGTGACTCTGTCGATGCTTCAGGAGGACGAGATGCCCGCGCGCGAGGACATGCCCAGCACGCTGCGACGCTCCTCGGACAAGGCGCAGCGCACCTGGGCCAAGACGCACGACTCGGCGGTGGAGACCTACGGCGAGGGCGAGCGGTCGCACCGTACCGCCTTCGCCGCCGTGAAGCACCAGTTCGAGAAGGTGGGCGACCACTGGGAGCCCAAGGGTCGTAAGGGCCCGAGCGACCGCCAGGCCGCCGGTGGAGGCCCCGAGCGGCGTGCCCCCACCGCCGGTGGGGTGGACGCCAACGCCAGCAAGGACCACCTGATGTCGGTGGCCCGCAAGCTGGACGTACCGGGCCGGTCCAGCATGACCAAGTCGGAGCTGGTCACGGCCATCGAGAAGGCCAACGACCGGGCGACCCGCAAGGCTCACGGCGACTGACCCACGCGCGGCGTGGCACGGGGCGGAAGCGCCACCCCTGCGTCCGCCCCGTGCCGCTCACCACCGCTCCGCTCACCGGTGACCGCTCACCACCGCCCGCCGCCGGGCGCCTCGATGTGCACCGCCTTCGTGGCGGTGAACTCGTCCAGCAGCTCCGGGCCGTACCCGAAGCCCTGCCCGCTGGCCCGGCGCGGATGCGCGGCTCCGCCCGGCGCCCCGCCGAACACCGCGTTGACCTTCACGGTGCCCACCGGCAGCTCCCGCCAGGCCCGCTGCGCGTGGCTCATCGACGCGGTCAGCACCGTGGCCGCCAGCCCGTACGGGGAGTCCGCCGCACAGGTCAGCGCCTCGTCGAACGAGTCGACCACCACCACCGGGGCGACCGGCCCGAACGTCTCCTCGCGCACCAACGCCATGTCGTGCCGGCAGTCGGCGACCACGGTGGCCGGGTAGTACGCGCCCGGTCCGTCCGGCAGCTCCCCGCCGGTGCGTACCCGCGCGCCGGCCGCCACCGCCGCCGTCACCTGCCCGTGCACGTGGTCGCGGTGCCGCCGGTCGACGAGCGGGCCCAGGTCGGTGCCCGGGTCGCGCCCCGGCCCGACCCGCAACGCGTCGGCCCTGCGCACCAGCGCCGCCACGAAGTCGTCGGCCAGGTCGCGGTGCACGTAGATCCGCTCCACCGCGACGCAGATCTGCCCGGCGTTGGCGAACGCGCCGAGCGCGGCCTGTTGCGCCGCCCATTCGGGGTCGACACCCGCGTCGACGACGAGCGGGTCGCTGCCCCCGTTCTCCAGCAGCACCTTCGCGCCGGTGCCGGCAGCGGCGGCGGCGATCTTCCGCCCGGTGGCGGTGGCGCCGACGTGCGCGATCACGTCCACGTCCTGCGCCGCCAGCGCCGCCCCGACCTCCGGGCCGCCGGTGAGCAGGGACAGCACGCCCGCGGGCAGGGCCCCGTCCAGGGCCCGGGCCAGCAGCCAACCCGTCGCGGGCGTCCGCTCGCTCGGCTTGTAGAGCACCACGTTGCCGGTGACCAGGGCCGCGCCGAGCAGCCCGCACGACACCGCCACCGGGTCGTTCCAGGGGGTGATCGCGGCGACCACACCGCGCGGCTGCGGGGTCATGAAGTCCACCGCGTCGGTTGCGCCGTGCAACGTCCGTCCGCCGCGCAGCGGCGCGAGTTCCGCGTACTGTCGCAGGGTGCCGATGCCCGCCTCGACGCCGCCGCGGGCGTCCGCGAGTGGCTTGCCCATCTCGGCGGTGACCGCCGCCGCCAGCTCGTCGGCGAGCGCCGCGACCGCGTCCGCGGCCCGGTGCAGGGTCGCCGCCCGCTCGGCCGGGGCGGTCGCCGCCCATTCGTCGGCCGCCTCGCGTGCCGCCTGGGCCGCCTTGCCGACCTCGTCGGCCGTGGCGACCGGCGCCGAGGTGACCGGTTCGCCGTCCGCCGGATCACACACGACCAGCTCGCCGCCGGACCCGCCCGCGCCCCACACCCCGCCCACCAGCTGCGCAACCGTGTACATGCGGCGCTGGATGCCCGGGTCCCGGCGAGACAAACGCGTTTCGCCCGGTTGCGCCCCGGGTAGGCGGGTCGGATGACTACCACCGGCGCCGAGAGCGCGGACGCCGTCGTCATCGGCGCCGGGCACAACGGCCTGGTCGCGGCGAACCTGCTGGCCGACGCCGGGTGGGACGTGGTCGTGCTGGAAGCGACCGCCGTACCCGGCGGCGCCGTCCAGTCGGCCGAGGTCACCGCGCCGGGCTATCTGAGCGACCTCTACAGCTCGTTCTACCCCCTCGGGTACGCCTCGCCGGTGCTCGACGGCCTCGACCTCGGCCGCCACGGGTTGTCCTGGCGGCACGCCCCGGACGTGCTGGCGCACCTGCTGCCCGACGGACGGGCCGCGGTGATCAACCGGGACCCGGACGCCACGGCCGCCTCGCTGGAACAGTTCGCCCCCGGCGACGGAAAGCGCTGGCTGAACGCGTACACGGACTGGCTCGAGGTGGCCGAGCCGATGCTGACCACGATCACCACGCCGTTCCCGCCGGTACGCGGCGGACTGGGTCTGCTGCGCCGGCTGCGGGTCGCCGGGGCGCTGCGGCTGGCCCGCCGACTCGTGGTGCCGGTCCGCAAACTCGGCGACGAGCTGTTCGACGGCGAGGGAGGCCCGGCGCTGCTCGCCGGATGCGCCCTGCACACCGACCTGTCCCCCGAGGAGGCCGGATCCGGCGTGTACGGCTGGCTCCTGGCCATGCTCGGCCAGCAGGTCGGCTGGCCGGTGCCCGACGGCGGCGCGCGGCGGATCACCGATGCGCTGGTGGACCGCCTCGCCGAACGCGGCGGCCGCATCCTGTACGGCGCGCGCGTCGACCGGGTGCTCACGGCGCGCGGCCGGGCGATGGGCGTACGCACCGAGGGCGGCACGCTGTGGCGGGCCCGGCGGGCGGTCCTCGCCGACGTGCCGGCGCCGGCGCTCTACCTCGACCTCGTCGGTGCGGCGGTCCTGCCGTCGCGGCTCGTCGAGGACCTGGCGCACTTCCGGTGGGACGGCTCGACGCTGAAGGTGGACTGGGCGCTCTCCGCCGGAGTCCCGTGGACCAACCGGGCGATCGCCGGCGCCGGCACGGTGCACCTCGGCGCGGACCTCGACGGGCTGACCCGCTACGCCGGCGAGCTGGCCCGGGGTGAGCTGCCCCGGGACCCGTTCCTGCTGGTCGGGCAGATGTCGGTGGCCGACCCCAGCCACTCGCCGCCGGGCACCGAGTCGCTCTGGTCGTACACCCACCTGCCGTTCCGGCGGAACTGGCGGAGCGAGGACATCGCCGAACACGTGCAGCGCATGGAGGACGTGCTCGAAGCGGCGGCCCCGGGTTTCCGGCAGCTCATCGTGGGCCGGCACGTGGCCGGACCGGCCGACCTGGAGAAGGGCGACCCGAGCCTGGTCGGTGGCGCGCTGGGCGGGGGCACCGCCGCCGCGTACCAACAGTTGTTCCTGCGCCCGATCCCTGGCCTGGGCCGTGCGGACACTCCGGTGGACCGGCTCTTTCTGGCCAGTTCGTCGGCACATCCGGGCGGTGGGGTGCACGGCGCGCCGGGCGCGAACGCGGCCCGCGCGGCGCTGGCCCGCGACCGCGCCCTGACCGGCACCGCCTACGCGGCGACCATCGCCGCGGCCCACCGGAGCATCTACCCGCCGACCTGAACCGTCGGCCAGGAGATTCGCGCCGCGAACCTCCTGACCGACGAGGTGCGATCAGGAGGTGATGTTGCGGTGCTTGCTGCGCAGGCGGAACGGCATCAGCGCGCTCTCGACCTTGGTCGCGGTGGTCATCTTGGAGACGCCGTCACGCCGCTCCTCGAAGCGGATCGGGACCTCCAGGATGGTGTGCCCCAGCTTGGTGGCCAGGTAGTGCATCTCCACCTGGAAGCTGTAGCCGTTGGACTGCACCCGGTGCAGGCCGATGTCCTTGAGCGCGTCGGCCCGCCAGATCTTGAAGCCGGCGGTCAGGTCGCGGATGCGCACCCGCAGCAGCGTGTGCACGTAGAGGTTCGCCCAGCCGCTGAGCGCGCGGCGGTACAGCGGCCAGTTCTCGTCCAGCTCGCCGCCCGGCACGTACCGGGAACCGATCACCACGCCCGCCTGGGTGGAGAGCAGCGCGCCCAGCATCCCGGGCAGCGCCTCCGGCGGGTGCGACAGGTCGGCGTCCATCTGCGCCACGAACTCCGCCCCGCCCTCGAGCGCCCGGGTCATCCCGTCGACGTACGCCCGACCCAGGCCCTCCTTGCCGGCCCGGTGCATCACCTCGATCCGCTCCGGGTACTCGATGGCCAGCTTGTCGGCCACCTCCCCGGTGCCGTCGGGGGAGTTGTCGTCGGCGACGAGGATGCGCAGTCCCGGCAGCGGCAGCGCGAGCAGCCGCTCGACCAGCGCCGGCAGGTTGCCCGCCTCGTTGTAGGTGGGCACGACGACTGTCAGGTGTACGTCTCGCCACGGCGACGGCAGCTGGACGGGCTCGATCATGTCGGACATCCTCGGTTTGCGGACACGGCTACCCCAGAGGGTAGCCAGTTGCCCGACCCGGATTGAAAAGGCTCCCCGTGGGTCCGGCCGCCCGCAGGTGGCAGCGCGCTCAGCGCGGGCGGCGGCGCACCACCGTCCGCGTCACTGCGGGCCCTTCTGCCGGGTGGCGATGTCGGAGAGCCGGGCCAACGTCTCCCGGTTACGCAGGTGCAGCACGAGATCGTTGGCCTTGTTGCGGACCCAGCGCAGCGGACCGGCCGCGAAGTCCTCACCGATGCGGACACGGGTGGCGCCCCCGTCGACCGGTTCCAGGCTGAACGCCACGATCGCCTCCCCGGCCGGCCACAGCCCGGCGCGCAGCACCAGCCGGTGCGGCGGCTCGCACACCAGCACCGTCGAGGCGTCCTCCAACGAGAACGGCCACGGCCCGGCCCGGTGGTGCAGTTGGCTGCCCACCCGGGGCCAGGCGTCGTCCACGTCGCGTACGTGCGCCGTACCGACCACCCAGTCGCTGTACGTCCACCCGTCGGCCAGCACGTCGAACACCTGCTGCGGGGGAGCGTCGATCACTTTCTCCACTATCGCCACTGAACTCCCATACCCCTGCGGTGACGGAGGCTAACGAGCCGTCGGGTTAGCTTCTTCCGGGCGGCGGGTAAGGCCGACCGGGGCACCGCCGGTGGCGTTGGCCCACGGCGCCGACGACGACGTTTACTCCTTCGGGCGCCGGGAACCCGCCGGCTGTGCGACAGGACCAGGAGGATCCGTATCAGCGCAGGTCAGCCCGGGTGTACGCCGGTGCTGGCCGGGTTGGTCGCGGGCCTGCCGCACCGCACGGTGGCGTCCTGTACGACGCGGTGCTGCTCGACCGCGACGGCACCCTGATCGAGGACGTGCCGTACAACGGCGACCCGGAGAAGGTACGCCCGCTGCCGGGCGTCCGCGCGGCGCTGGACCGACTGCGGGCCGCCGGTCTGCGCCTCGCGGTGGTGACCAACCAGTCCGGCCTGGCCCGGGGCTACTTCGACGAGGAGCAGATGCGGGCGGTGCACGCCCGCGTCGAGGAGCTGCTGGGCGGCTTCGACGCCTGGCTGGTCTGCCCGCACGACGACGCCGACGGCTGCGACTGCCGCAAGCCGTCGCCCGGCCTGGTGCACGCCGCCGCCCGGGAGTTGGGCACGAGCGCGTCGCGCTGCGTACTGGTGGGCGACATCGGCCGGGACGTGGGCGCGGCGCTGGCCGCCGGTGCGGCCGGGGTGCTGGTGCCCACGCCGGTGACCCGCCCGGAGGAGATCGCCGCCGCCGGCTGGGTGGCGCCGGACCTGCCGTCCGCGGTCGACGAGATCCTGCGCCGCCAGCGGGCCGTGCAGCCCGCGCGAGACGCCGACGGAGTGGGCACCGCTCTGGTGGTGCGCTCGGACTCGGCCGGGGACGTGCTCGTCACCGGGCCGGCGATCCGGGCCGTCGCGGCCGGCGCGCGACGGGTGGTGCTGCTCTGCGGACCACGTGGGCGGGCCGCCGCCGAGCTGCTGCCCGGCGTCGACGAGATCATCGAACACCCGCTGCCGTGGATCGATCCCGCGCCGACGCCCGTCGACCCGGACGACATGCGACGCCTGACCGCCCGGCTCGCCGCCGTCGGCGCGGACGAGGCGGTGGTGTTCACCTCGTTCCACCAGTCCGCCCTACCGCTGGCGTTGCTGCTGCGGATGGCCGGGATCACCCGGATCGCCGCGATCAGCGACGACTACCCGGGCGCGCTGGTGGACATCCGCCACCGGGTGCCGGCGGGTGTCCCCGAACCCGAGCGGGCGCTCTCCCTCGCCGCCGCGGCCGGCCACCGCCTGCCGGCCGGCGACGAACCCGTGCTGCGGCTCCGCGACGGCGCCGTGGCGTCCCGCCCGGCCGCCGTCGGCGACCCCGGCTACGTGGTGCTGCACCCGGGCTCGGCCGCGTCGAGCCGGGCCTGCCCGACCGAGCTGGCCGCCCGCATCGCCGGGGCGCTCAGCGCGGCCGGGCATCGCGTGCTGGTCACCGGCGGGCCCGACGAGCGGACGGTGACCGCCCGGGTCGCGGCGGCGGGCGGCACCGACCTGGGTGGTACGACCGACCTGGCCGGACTGGCCGCGCTCGTCGCCGACGCCGCCGCCGTGGTGGTCGGCAACACCGGACCCGCCCACCTGGCCGCGGCCGCCGGCGTACCGGTGGTGAGCCTCTTCGCGCCGACCGTCCCTTTCGGGCAGTGGGGTCCCTACCGGGTGCCCACCGTCCGGCTCGGCGACGCGGGCGCGCCCTGCCGCGACACCCGGGCGGCGAGCTGCCCGGTCCCCGGCCATCCGTGCCTGAGCGGCGTCGACCCGGCCGAGGTGGTCGAGGCGGTACGGACCCTGACCGTCAGCGGTGGTGGCGTCCGATGAACATCCTGCTCTGGCACGTGCACGGCTCCTGGACGACGTCCTTCGTGCACGGCGGTCACCGCTACCTGATCCCCACCACGCCCGACCGGGGTCCGTACGGCCTCGGTCGGGCGCGGACGTACCCGTGGCCGGACAGCGCCGTCGAGGTGGCCCCCGACGACCTGCCGGACGCCGACGTCGACGTGGTCGTCCTGCAACGCCCCGAGGAGATCGACCTGGCCGAGCAGTGGCTGGGCCGGCGTCCGGGTCGCGACCTGCCCGCCATCTACGTGGAGCACAACACGCCCAAGGGCGACGTCCCGCACACCCGGCACCCGATGGCCGACCGGGACGACCTGCTCGTCGCCCACGTCACCGGGTTCAACCAGATCTTCTGGGACACCGGCGCGACCCGCACCGGCGTCGTCGACCACGGCATCGTCGCGCCGGCCGTGTCGTACACGGGTGAGCTGGACCGGCTCGCCGTCGTGATCAACGAGCCGGTGCGGCGGGGACGGGTCACCGGCACCGACCTGCTGCCCCAGTTCGCCGAGATCGCGCCCCTGGACGTGTTCGGCATGGGCGTCGCGGGCCTCGCCGACCACCTCGGACTGCCCGCCGACCGGCTCACCAGCCACGACGACGTCCCACAGGACCGGATGCACGCCGAACTGGCCCGCCGGCGGGCGTACCTGCACCTGTGCCGCTGGACCAGCCTGGGACTCAGCCTCATCGAGGCGATGGCGATCGGCATGCCGGTCGTCGCGCTCGCCACCACCGAGGCGATCACCGCCGTGCCCCCGGAGGCGGGGGCCCTCGCCACCCGGATGGACGTCCTGCTCGACGCCGCCCGCCGGTTCATCGCCGAGCCGGCGGCCGCACGCCAGGCCGGCGTGGCGGCCCAGGCCGCCGCGCGCGACAGGTACGGCCTCGACCGTTTCCTCGCTGACTGGGACCGGCTGCTGGAGGAGGAAGTATGCGGATCGCGATGATCTCGGAGCACGCCAGCCCGCTCGCCATCCTCGGAGGGGAGGACGCCGGCGGCCAGAACACGCACGTGGCCGAGTTGTCCGCCGCGCTCGCCGCCGCCGGGCACGACGTACGGGTCTACACCCGCCGCGACGCCCTCGACCTGCCGGTGACCGTCCGCGCCCCGGACGGGTACGACGTGGTGCACGTGCCCGCCGGCCCGGCCGAGCCGGTCGCGAAGGACGCGCTGCTGCCGCACATGCGCGAGTTCAGCCGGTGGCTCGTCGAGCGGTGGCGGGGCGGGGACTGGACGCCCGAGGTGATCCACGCGCACTTCTGGATGAGTGGCCTCGCCGCGCTGACCGCCGGCCGGCAGGCCGGTGTGCCGGTGGTGCAGACGTACCACGCGCTGGGCACGGTCAAGCGCCGCCACCAGGGCGTGCAGGACACCAGCCCGGCCCGCCGCATCGCCTACGAGCGGGAGCTGGGCCGCTCGGTGGACCGGGTGGTCGCCCAGTGCCGCGACGAGGTCGGCGAGCTGGTCCGGATGGGGGTGCCCCGGAACCGCATGACGGTCGTGCCCTCCGGCGTCAACCTCGCCTCGTTCGCCCCGCTCGGGCCGGCCGCCGACCGGGAGCCGGGCCGCGCCCGGATCCTCACCGTGGGCCGGCTGGTCGAGCGAAAGGGCTTCCAGACGGTCGTCCGCGCGATGGCGCTGGTGCCCGACGCGGAGTGCGTCGTGGTCGGCGGCCCGCCCGAGGGGCTGCTGGAGACCGACCCGTACGCCCGGCGGCTGCGGGCCCTCGCCGAGTCGTGCGGGGTCGCCGACCGGGTGCACCTGGTCGGCGCGGTGCCCCGCGAGGAGATGGGCCGCTGGTACCGGTCCGCGGACCTGCTGGTCGCCGCACCCTGGTACGAGCCGTTCGGCCTGACGCCGCTGGAGGCGATGGCGTGCGGCGTGCCGGTCGTCGGCACCGCCGTGGGCGGCATCCGCGACACCGTCGTCGACGGTACGACCGGTGACCTCGTGCCGGCCCGCGACCCCAACGCCCTCGCCGCCGCGATCCGGGGACTGCTCGACGACCGGATCCGCCGCTTCCGGTACGCCACGGCGGCCCGCGAGCGGGCCCGGTCGCGCTACTCGTGGCAGGCCACCGCCGAACGCCTCGCCGAGGTCTACAACGAGGTCGCCGCCGTACGCCGGCCGACCCGGGTGGTGGCCTGATGCCGGCGGTCAGCCCGCTCGACACACACCTGACCAACCTCGCCGCGGCACTGGAGCCGTACCGCCGGTGTGAACCGCAGTTGGCGCGCTGGGGTGCCCACCTGGCACACCGGCTGGCCGGCGGCGGACGACTGCTCGTCGCCGGCAACGGCGGCAGCGCCGCCGAGGCCCAGCACCTCACCGCCGAGCTGGTGGGCAAGCTGCACGACGACCGCCAGCCCCTGTCGGCGATCGCCCTGCACGCCGAGACCAGCGCGGTGACCGCCATCGCCAACGACTACGGCTACGCCGACGTCTACGCCCGTCAGGTCCGCGCCCACGGCCGACCCGGCGACGTGCTGCTGCTGCTGAGCACCAGCGGCGTCAGCGGCAACCTGCTCAGTGCGGCGCACGCGGCGCGCGACGCCGGGCTCACCTCCTGGGCGCTGACCGGGCCCGCTCCCAACCCCCTCGCGGACGCCTGCGACGAGGTGCTCGCCGTGTCGTCGGCCGACACCCAGGTCGTCCAGGAGCTGCACCTCGTCACCAGTCACCTGATCTGCGAGTACCTCGAGAAGGAGTTGCCCGCGGCGCTGGCCGCCGCCGTACCGGCGTCGGCCGGGCGGCTCGCGCCCGAGCCGGTACGCACCGGGGTCGAGGTGGTGCTCGACGGCCCGACCGCCCAGCAGATCGACGCGTGAGCATGAGGAGGTAGGCGTGAGGGGACCCGTGGTGGTCGTCGGGGACACCCTGCTCGACCGGGACGTGGAAGGGGTGGTGAACCGCCTCTGCCCGGACTCCCCGGTGCCGGTGCTCGACGAGACCTCGGCCGTCGACCGGCCCGGCGGCGCGGGCCTCGCGGCGGTCTTCGCCGCCGCGCAGGGCGCCGACGTGGTGCTGGTCACCGCGCTCGCCGACGACGCCGGGGGCGCGCGGCTCAGCGCGTTGCTGGCCGCCGCCGGCGTGCGGGTGTACCCGCTGGCCCTCGCCGGCGCGACGCCGGAGAAGATCCGGCTGCGGGCCCGGGGTCGGGTGCTGCTGCGCCACGACCGGGGTGGCCCGTCCGGTGAGCCGGGCCAGCCCTCCGACGAGGTGCTGCGGGTGCTCGCCGGCGCGTCGGCGGTGCTGGTCAGCGACTACGGCCGGGGCGTCGCCCGGCAGCCCGCGCTGCGCGCCGCGCTGGCCGCCACCCGCGCGCCGGTCGTCTGGGACCCGCACCCGCGCGGGCCGGCGGCCGTACCCGGCGTGCACCTGGCCACGCCGAACGAGTCGGAGGTGCGCGAACTGGTCCCGACGCTGCCCGGCGCGTCCCGGATCGCCACCGCCTCCCAGGGTGCGCAGGGACTGCGTCGACGGTGGCGGGCGGGCGCGGTCGCGGTGACGTTGGGCGGGGACGGCGCGTTGCTCTGCCACGCCGGGTCGACGCCGCTGGTGGTGCCCACGTCGGGCAGCGCCGAGGGCGACACCTGCGGGGCGGGCGACCGGTTCGCCGCCGCCGCGAGCCTCGCGCTGGCCCAGGGCGCGCTCGTCTCCGAGGCGGTGCAGGCGGCCGTCGCCGAAGCCTCCACGTTCGTGGCCGGTGGGGGAGTGGCCACGGCCCTGCCACCCCCGGCCGACGTGGTGAGCGTGCGCGGCCCCCGCCGGCCCGGCGTCGGCGCTGAGCGGGTGGGTGTCGCGGCGGTCGCCGCGCTCCTTTCCGAGGTACGGGGCGCGGGCGGCACGGTGGTGGCCACCGGAGGCTGCTTCGACCTGTTGCACGCCGGGCACCTGGCCACCCTTCAGGCCGCCCGGCAGCTCGGCGACTGCCTGATCGTCTGCGTGAACTCCGACGCCAGCGTCGCCGGGTTGAAGGGGCCGCAGCGACCCGTGCTGCCCGAGGGCGACCGCGCCCGGCTGCTGGCCGCTCTGAGCTGCGTCGACGCCGTCCTCGTCTTCGACGAGCCGACGCCCGAGGCGGTGCTGTCCTGGGTGCGCCCGGACGTCTGGGTCAAGGGCGGCGACTACGCGAGCGGTGTCGGCGACGCGTCCACGCTGCCCGAGGCGGAGGTGCTGCGCCGGTGGGGCGGGAACACGGTGGTGGTGCCGTACCTGGACGGCCGCTCCACCAGCGACCTCATCGCGCGTGCCGCCGCCGGGCCGGCCCTCGACACGGACAGCAAGCCGCCACCGCCGGTCGGCATCGCCGTCCCGGTCACGACGACAGGGGAGCGGACCCGATGACCGCGACACGACCCGACGCCGGACCTGCCGTCCTGGTCACCGGCGGTTCCAGCGGGCTCGGCGCGGCGGTGGTCGCGGCGGTGGCCGCCTCCGGCGGCCGTCCACTCGTGCTGGACCGGCAGCCGCCGGTCGACGGCGTGGACTGGACCGAGTGCGACCTCGCCGACACCCGCGCCGCCGAGGTGGCCACCCGGCACCTCGCCGAGCAGGCCGGCGGCCTGGACGCCGTGGTGACGGCCGCCGGTGTGGACGTGCCGGGCCGGCTCGCCGACGTGCCCGGGGAGACGTGGGACCGGATCGTCACCGTGGACCTGCTGGCCACGGCCGCGGTGATCCGGGCCGCGCTCCCGTTCCTGCAGACCTCCGCCGGGCGCATCGTCACGGTCGCCTCGACTCTGGGCGTGAAGGCGGTCAGCGACGCCACCGCGTACTGCGCGGCGAAGTTCGGCGTCGTCGGGTTCACCCGTGCGCTGGCCGCCGAGCTGGCCGGTCAGGTCGGGGTCACCCTGCTCATCCCCGGTGGCATGCGCACCGCGTTCTTCGACGAACGCGATCCGCAGTACAAGCCCGGTCCGGACGCCATCCTCAACGACCCCGCCGACACGGCCGCGGCGATCATGTTCGCGCTCCAACAGCCGCCCGGCTGCGCGGTGCGGGAGATGGTGGTGTGCGCCGAGCAGGAGACGTCGTACCCGTGATCCTCGTGCTGCGCGCCCTCGGCGTCGGCGACCTGGTCACCGCGGTGCCCGCGCTGCGGGCGCTGCGGGCCGCGTACCCGGATCACGAGCTGGCGCTCGCCGCGCCGGGCGGCCTGGCCCCGCTGGTCGACCTGGTCGGCGGCGTCGACGAGCTGGTGGACACCACCGGGCTGGACGGGCCGCTGCGGCCGGGCCGTGCGCCGGAGATCGCGGTGAACCTGCACGGGCGGGGGCCGCAGTCGCACCGGCTGCTGGCCGCCGCCCGCCCCGGGCGGCTCGTCGCCTTCGCCAACGCCGACGCCGGGTTCGGTGACGGGCCGCGCTGGCGCGACGACGAGCACGAGGTGGACCGTTGGTGCCGGCTGCTCTCCTGGTACGACATCCCGGCCGACCGCCGTGACCTGGGGCTGCGCCGACCCGACCCGGCGGGCCTGCCGGTCGGCGCGACCCTGCTGCATCCGGGCAGCAACGTCCCCGCCAAGCGGTGGCCGGCCGAGCGGTTCGCGGCGCTGGCCCGGGCGCTGCGGGAGCGGGGGCACCGCGTGCTGGTCACCGGCTCGGCCGACGAACGCGGGTTGGCCGAGCGGGTGGCCGAGGCGGCCGAACTGCCGCCGGTCGCCGTGCTGGCGGGCCGGACCGACCTCGGCGCGCTGGCCGCGCTGGTCGCCGACGCGCGGCTGGTGGTCAGCGGGGACACCGGTGTGGCACATCTGGCCACCGCGTACGGGACCGCCTCGGTGGTGCTCTTCGGGCCGGTGCCTCCGGCGGCGTGGGGGCCGCCGCCGGACCGTCCCCGACACCGGGCGCTCTGGGCCGGCGAGGGGGATTGGCCCAGGTGGGACGGGGTAGGAAGCCACCCGACACTGACGGCTCTGCCGCTGGACGAGGTGCTGGCCGCCGTGGACGAGGTGGAGAGGGTGGTGCGGGTCTCCGGTGCGGTTACGGCGTAGCGACCCGGCTCGGCCCGGCTACGGGCGACGACGGCGCGGCAGGGGCTGGACCTTCGTCGATCCGAGCGGCGCCGTCGTGCGCGACCCGGCCATCCGGGCGCGGCTGAACGACCTCGTGATCCCGCCGGCCTGGCAGGACGTGTGGATCGCGCCGCACGCCAACGGACACATCCTGGCCACCGGCGTCGACGCGGCCGGGCGCAAGCAGTACCTCTACCACCCGGTCTGGCGGGAGAAGCAGGACGCGGCGAAGTTCGACCGCATGCTGGAGGTGGCCCGACGGCTGCCGACGTTGCGCGAGCGGGTGGGGCAGGACCTCGTCGGGCGGGGACTGAACCGCGATCGGGTGCTGGCCACCGTCGCCCGTCTGCTCGACATGGGGATGTTCCGGGTCGGCAGCGACCAGTACGCGGCCGGCGACGATCCGACGTTCGGGGTGTCGACCCTGCGCCCGGAGCACGCGCGACGCCGGGGCGACTGCGTGGTCTTCGAGTTCCCCGCCAAGGGCGGCATCGAGCAGGTGCGCCGGATCGACGACCCACAGCTGTGCGAGGTGCTGGTCAACCTGCGTCGGCGTCGCCGCCGGGCGGACCGTCTGTTCGGCTACTGGGACGGCCGGGAGTGGCGGGACGTGCGCAGCGACGAGGTCAACGGCTACCTGCGCGACGCCAGCGGCGGCGAGATGACCGCCAAGGACTTCCGCACCTGGCACGCCACGGTGCGCGCGGCGGCGGAGTTGGCCGCCGCCGACCCGGCCCGCTCGGTCACCGCCCGGCGCAGGGCGGTGACCGCGGTGATGTGCGCGGTGGCGGAGCTGCTGGGCAACACCCCGACCGTGGCGCGCACGTCCTACGTGGATCCGCGGGTCGTCGACCTCTACCACGACGGGGTGGTGGTGCCGGTCGACCCGAGCGCCACCCGCGAGGAGATCGAGCGGGTCGTGTTGGAGTTGCTGGAGAAGGCCTGACCGGCCCCGCCGACGATCCTGGGGGGGAAGCGACGGGGCCGGAGCCTCGGCCGGGGGCGACACCGGGCGGCCGCCCGCCGCGCGCCGCGGCGGGCGCCTCGCCACGGCCCCCGTTCGCGGCCGACGCGGGCCCCGGAGTACGCGGGCGCCGCCTCTGCCGCGTCGGTTGTCAGTCTGCCTGGGTCGAGTTGACTCTGGACGCCAGGTCGTTGACGTCCCGTGCCGTAACCGGATCACCGTCGCGGCACGCCTGCGGGCTCATCCCGTACGCCGCCCGGAATGCCCGGCTGAAGTGGGCCTTGTCGCCGAACCCCCAGCGTGCCGCGATGACCTGCACGGACTGGGCCCGCAGCGCCGGGTCGGTGAGGTCGCGCCGGCACCGGGCCAGCCGAAGGTCGCGGATGTACGCCGCCACGGTGGTGTTCTCGCCCTCGAACAGGCGGTGCAGCGTCCGCAGCGAGATGTGGTGGGCGTCCGCGACGACCTGTGGGTTGAGTGTGGCGTCGCCCAGGTGACGGTGGACGTACGCCTGCACCTGGGTGACCAGCGCCCGGCGGCGTACCTCGGTCGGCACCGCGTCCTCGGCGACCAGGTGCCGGCCGAGCATGGTGGTGGCCAGGTCGAGCCCCAGCGCGCCGAGCCGGCCGGCGTCGGCGGCGTGGTACTGCTCGGGGTGCCCGGTCACCTGGACCAGGAACTGCGCCAGCAGCGCCCCGAGCCCTTCGCTGCCGGTCATCCGGCCGCCGAAGAGCGCGGCCATCCGCTTCGGCGGCAACGGCAGCGCGGCGTGCGGAATCAGCGCGGTGATCGAGGTGGCCCGGGTCCGCCCCGGCTCGCTCGCGTAGTGGCAGACGTCGTGCGGGCGCGAGGCGTCGTAGAAGGTGAACTCGCCGGCGAGGATCTCGCTGCGCCGACCGTCCTGGCTGGACATGCCGAGCCCGCTGGTGGTGAGGGCGAGGATGTACAGCTCCGGATCGGATCGTCTGATCAGCTTGCGGGTGCGGGAAACGTCGAGCGAGGGGTACTCGTAGCCGATCACCTCGAACCCGCCGAGGTCGGTGAAGTCGGCGCGGGCGGCGAAGTCGGCGGCGGACGCGGACTCGACCCGCACCGGCACGGAGGTGCGCGCCAGCAGCTCCAGCCACATCCCGAACCGCTCGGCGGGCGGCAGGACGGTCGTGTCGATGGTGTTCCTGGCCAGCATCCGCGCCCCCTCACGCCGTCCGGCGGGTGATCAGGGCCTCGACGCCGTCGAGGATCCGGTCAAGGCCGAACGTGAACTCGTCGTCCGGGCCATCGTCCTGGTCGAGGACGCCGGCGTCGAGCACCCGTGTCAGCGCCGGGAAGCGGGCCGGGTCGATCAGTCGCGCCAGCATCGCGCCGTACGCGGGCATCATGTCGGCCGGCTCGACACCGGCGGCCCGGCTGCCCTCGGCGATCTGGTTGGTGAGCATCGCCTCGTTGCGGACGTACCCGGTGAGGAGCAGGAGGATCGACATCTTCTCGGCCTCGGGCAGCGGGGTGCCGTCGAGGCAGCCCAGGCCGTCCTCCATCCAGCCGAGCTGCTGGGGCGTGATCGGCGGTCCGGAGATCGGTATGTGCAGCAGCCAGGGGCGCTGTCGCAGGACGTCGTGTTCGGCCCAGGCCCAGCGGGTCAGGCCGGTACGCCAGTCGTCGTCCGGCGCGGCCGGGCCGGGCGAGGGGCCGTAGCCGACGTCCACCATGAGCGTCAGCAGGTCGTCCTTTGAGCCGACGTGCCGGTAGAGAGCCATGGTGGCGGCGCCCAACTCCTTGGCCACGCGGCTCATCGACACGGCCGCCAGCCCGTCGGCGTCGGCGACCTGGACGGCCGCGTCGACGATGCCGGGCACGGTGAGGCCGGGCCGGGGGCCCTTCGGCGCCCGCTCCCGCAGCCCCCAGGCGCTCTCGATTGCCGGGGGGAGCGCCGGGCCGCTGTCGTCTTTCGTCTCCGCCACATTTCCTCCTTGCCCCGCCATCCTAGTTCTGCGTATGGTCTACGCATTAAAGCGTACGTCATACGCAGAAGGAGTTCTCATGACAGCGACGACCGCACCGGCACCCCGCGCGGGCCGGCGGGAATGGATCGGGTTCGCGGTGCTGATGCTTCCGCTGCTCCTGGTCTCGATGGACGTGTCGGTGCTCTACTTCGCCGTCCCGTTCATCAGCGAGGAGCTGCGGCCCAGCGCCACCCAGCAACTCTGGATCTTCGACATCTACGGCTTCGTGCTGGCCGGGCTGCTGATCACCATGGGCGCCCTGGGTGACCGGATCGGCCGGCGTCGGCTCCTGCTGCTGGGCGCGACCGCGTTCGGGGCGGCGTCCCTGCTGGCCGCGTACGCCGACAGCGCCGAGACCCTGATCGCCGCGCGCGCCGTGCTCGGTGTCGGCGGGGCGACCCTGATGCCGTCCACGCTCGCCCTGGTGCGCAACATGTTCCACGACGCCAAGCAGCGGGGCACCGCGATCGGCATCTGGACCGCCACGCTGACCGGCGGCATCGCCATCGGTCCGGTGCTCAGCGGCGTCCTGCTGGAGCACTTCTGGTGGGGATCCATCTTCCTGATCAACATCCCGGCGATGCTGCTCCTGCTCCTGCTCGCCCCGGTCCTGGTCCCCGAGTTCCGCAACCTGACGCGCGGCCGATTCGACCTGCTCAGCGCGGCGCTGTCGCTCGGCACGCTGCTGCCGGTGATCTACGGCATCAAGGAGATGGCCCGCGACGGCGTCAGCGCGGCGCGGGTGCTGGCCGTCGTCGCCGGCCTGCTGGTCGGGGCGCTCTTCCTGCACCGGCAGCGGACCCGGGCGTACCCCATGATCGACCTGGCGCTGTTCCGCCGGCGCGGCTTCGCGGGATCACTCGCGGTCAACCTGCTCGCGATGTTCGCCCTGGTCGGCTTCGCCATCTTCACCACCCAGCACCTCCAACTGGTGCTCGGCCTGAGCCCGCTGCGCGCGGCACTGTGGAGCCTCGTGCCGTCGCTCGCGGTCGGCGGGGTGGCCCCGGCCGCCGCCGCGCTCGCCCAGCGTGTCGAGCGGGCGTACCTGATCGGGGCCGGCTTCGTGATCGCCGTCGTCGGCTTCGCGGTGCTGACCCGGGTCACCCCCGAGACGCCCCTCTGGCTGCTGCTCGTCGGCGCGAGCGTGTACGCGGGCGGCCTGGTGATGGTGATGTCGCTCGTCACCGAGCTGGTGCTCGGCGCGGCGCCCCCGGAGCAGGCCGGTGTCGCGTCCGCGCTGACCGAGTCCAGCAGCGAGCTGGGTGGCGCGCTGGGAATGGCCATCCTGGGCAGTGTGGGCGCCGCGATCTACCGGCGCGAGGTTCTCGACGAGCTACCGGCCGGGCTGCCGACGGGTGCCCGGGACGCGGCCGGCGAGACCCTGGGCGGCGCGCTCGCCGTGACCCGGGGACTGCCGGCGGAGGTCGGTGACGCGGTGCTGCACGCGGCCCGGTTCGCCTTCACCGACGGGCTGCACCTCGCCGCCCTCGCCGCCATGGTGGCGATGGCCCTCGGCGCGGTCGCCGCGCTGCTGACGCTGCGCGGCGTCCGTCCGGCCGACCCCGCGGCGCTGGCCGCCGAGCCGACCGGACCGTCGCTGTCGGACGTCGCCCCGGTCAGTCGTTGAGCACCTGGGCGAGTCGGTCGCGGAACCGCCGCTCGGAGTCGCTGACCGACTCGCCGCCCAGGCCCAGCAGACCGCCGCTGGACGCGGCGCCCACGACCTGGTCGGCGATGGTCACCAGCCAGTGCTTGTACGCGCCGGCCTCGCCCTCGTCGACCCGGGCGGCCAGCAGCACGGCCGCCTCACGGGCCCGCACCAGCACGTCGTCGATGTACGCCTGCGGGTCGGCGGGCGCGATGACCGGCAGCTCCTCGCCGGCCTCGGGGTCGCCGACCCGGGTCACGATCTCGCCGGCCACGGCGGCGACCAGGGGGTTGGCCGACTCCCGGCCCGCCCCGATGGACTCCAGACCGGCCGCGTTCTCCGCCATGGTCCGGCGGGTGCCGTCGGACTCGGCGGCGCTCGCGGCGGTCAGCACCGACTGCGGCAGGCCGACCAGCAGCCCCCACTCCTCGTCGGAGAAACCGAAACCGGTGTACGCCGGCTGCTCGATCACGGCAATGCCCCTTCCGCCCTGCTCTGTGTGGTCAATCGGTGCTGCTTGAGTCGATCCGCCGGGCCCCGTGCGGTGCCCGGGTCAGGCTAGTCGAGGGTCAGCAGACCCTGCTCGGACACCACGCGCACCGAGAGGGTCTTGTAACCGACCTCGTCGAAGAGGACCGTCATCTTGTCGTCCTCGTAGCTGAGCACCAGGCCACGCCCCCACTCGCCGTGACGCACCTGACTGTGCACCGGGAACGGGCCGACCGCGCCCTCGTCGGCGGTGCTGGTACCCCGGTGGCAGTTGTCGCAGTGCGCGCAGACCTCGGTCATCTGCTCGCCGAAGTAGGCCAGCAGGGTCTGCCCCCGGCAGGCGGTGGTCTCGGCGAACGCCCGCATCATGTCGGTACGTGAACGCGTCACCGTCTGCTGGCGTTCCGCCTCGGCCAGGGCCGCCGCCGCCGCGTCGACCGCCGCGGGGGAGTAGCGCGGGGCTCCGATGCGCTGGCGGGCGCGGGGCTCGGCAGCCCCCACCTGCTCCAGCAACGCCAGGTACTGGCCCAGCTTGCGCGGGCCCAGACCGGTGGCCTCCCGCAGTTCGGTCTTCGTGGCCGGCTTGCGGCGCAGCAGCGCGGCCAGGTCCCGTAGCTCGTTCTCGTCCGGCAGGCCACCGCTGAAGAATCGTTGCAGGCCCACGTCCTCGGCCCGCCAGAGCAGCAGCACCCGGGCCGGTTGCCCGTCCCGCCCGGCCCGGCCGATCTCCTGGAAGTAGCTGTCCGGCGAGTCGGGCAGCGCCGTGTGCACCACCCAGGCGATGTTCGGCTTGTCGATGCCCATGCCGAACGCCGAGGTGGCCACCATTATGGGCACCTCATCGGCGAGGAACGCCTCGTGCAGCTCGTTGCGCGCGCCCATCGGCATCCCACCGTGGTAGAACTGCGCCGGGAAGCCCGCCTTGGTCAACTTCTCGGCCAACTCCTCCGCCGAGCGGCGGGTCGGCACGTAGATGATCCCGGGCCGTTCGTCGTCGCGCAGCAGGGCGATCAGCCGCCGCCACCGGTAGTCCTCGGTGGGGCAGTGCGCCACCTCGAGAAAGAGGTTGGGCCGGTCCAGCCCGGAGACCACCACCTCCGGGTCGCGCAGCCGCAGCCGGGCGATGATGTCGTCGCGTACGGGCGGTGACGCGGTGGCGGTCAGCGCGACCACCGGCGGTCGGCCGATGCCCTCGATGAGGTGGCCCAGCGCCAGGTAGTCGGGACGGAAGTCGTGCCCCCAGGCGGAGATGCAGTGCGCCTCGTCGATCGCCACCAGCGCCGGCTTCAGCGCGGCGACCTCGGCCATCCGGTCCGGGTTGCTCAACTGCTCCGGGGTGATGAACAGGAACTCCGCCCGCCCGGCCTGGATCTCGGCGATCGCCTCGGCCTGCTGGGCGGCCGACTCGTTCGAGCTGATCCGTACCGCCCGCAGCTCGGGACGTTGCCGCTCGTTGAGCGCCGCGATCTGATCCTGCTGGAGGGCCAGCAGCGGAGAGATCACCACGGTCGGGCCGGGGATCAGGCTGGCCGGGATCTGATAGATCGCCGACTTGCCGGCGCCGGTGGGCAAGACCACCAGGGCGTCGTGTCGCTTCATCACCGCGCGCATGGCGGCGAGCTGGTTGGGCCGGAGCGCTTTCCAGCCGAAGAGGCTCTTCGCGGCGCGGCGCAACGTCATCGAGTGCGTGGACAGTTTCATCGAGGGCCGGAGGTACCCGAGCCCACGACCACCGAAACACTCCTTCGCGATCATGGGCTCGGGTGCGTTCCGTCTCACCGTAGGCGGGGCAGGACCTCGCGCTGGTAGAGGTCGAACAGGCCCTGGAAGTGCGGGCCGGTGTTGGCCACATACAGCTCGTCGAAGCCGGCCTTGGCGTACTGGTCGATCATTTCCAGGTGCGCGTCGGCGCTGTTGCCGCAGACGAACGCCTCCCGCACCATGTCCTGCGTGACCAGCTCGGAGGCCTGCTCGAAGTGGCGCGGCGAGGGCAGCACCTGCGACAGCTCGCCCGGCACGCCCGCGTTGGGCCAGCGTTCGTACGCGATCCGCGCGCCCTCGGACTCGCTGGCCGCGAACGCCGCCTTGAACCCGGCCTGGCACGGCTTGTCGCCGCCGCCGTTCTCCCGGAAGCGCCGGACCAGGTCGCCGTCGGGCATGGTGCTCACGTAACCGTCGCCGATGCGGGCGGCCAGGTCGACGGCCTTCGGCCCGAACCCGGAGACGTAGATCGACGGCGGGGTGTCCGGCAGCGTGTAGACCCGGGCGTTCTCCACCGTGTAGTGCGTGCCCCGGTGGTTGACGAAGTCGCCCCGCCACAGCTCGCGCATGACCTCGATGGACTCTTCGAGCATCTCCAGCCGCACGTCGGCGGACGGCCAGGCGTCGCCGAAGATGTGCTCGTTGAGCGCCTCGCCGGTGCCGACGCCGAGCACGAACCGGCCGCCGTGCAGCACCGCGCTCGTCGCCGCCGCCTGGGCGATCACGGCCGGGTGGATCCGTACGGTCGGGCAGGTCACCGCCGTGGTCACCGGCAGCGCGCAGACCTGGCTGAGCGCGCCGATCATCGACCAGACGAAGGGGCTCTGCCCCTGCGCGTCGACCCAGGGGTGGTAGTGGTCGGAGATCCACAGTGCCTCGAAGCCGGCCGCCTCGGCGCCGCGGGCCTGCGCCAGCAACTCGGCCGGCGTGTACTCCTCACTGGACAGAAAATACCCGATCTTCATGACTTCCCCTTCGGCGCGCGGTCCTGCTGTTGGGGAGAGCCGTACCCCGGTCGCGGCGGGCCACACCGCCGGGTCGGGGCCTGATCGCCTCAGCGTCGGCCGAACATGGCCCGGATCGCGGCGAGCAGCAGCAGAGCGCCGACCACCAGGCCGAGCAGGCGTACGCCGGGGATGTCGGCCGGGCTCGTGGCGTCGGCCAGCGGGGCGGTGTCCATCCCCGCACTCTTCCGGGGAAGGGCCGCATCGGGCAACTGTAAGGTTTATTGACTATTGAATCGCTCGGTGTGACCATGGCAGCACCGCCTGCCGAGGACGGTGCGCCGAGGGCGCGCGAGAGATGGGGTACGGGGCCGCATGAGCGAGCGCAACCAGCGGGTCGGCGTCACCGCGCCGGCGGGGAACGTCGACCGTTTCGAGGCGACGGCGTGACCGCGCCGGCCGGGCACCTTCCGACGTTGGCAGCCGCCGTCCTGCAACCCGGTTTCGTCGGCACCACGCCGCCGCCCTGGGTGTGCCGTTGGCTCGGCGAGGGGCTCGGCTCGGTGGTGCTGTTCGCCCGCAACGTCGTCGACACCGCCCAGGTGGCGGCGCTCACCGCGACGCTGCGCGCCGAGCGGCCGGACGTCATCGTGGCGATCGACGAGGAGGCCGGTGACGTCACCCGGATCGAATCCGGCCGGGGCAGCTCCCGACCGGGCAACTACGCCCTCGGCGCGGTCGACGACCCGGCGCTGACCGAGGCCGTCGCCCTCGACCTCGGCATCGAGCTGGCGGCGGCCGGGGTGACCCTGGACTACGCCCCGGACGCCGACGTCAACTCCAACCCGGCCAACCCGGTGATCGGCGTCCGCTCGTTCGGGGCCGACCCGGCGCTCGTCGCGCGGCACACCGCCGCCTGGATCCGCGGCCTCCAGGGCGGCGGCGTGGCCGCCTGCGCCAAGCACTTCCCCGGGCACGGGGACACCCGCGTCGACTCCCACCACGACCTGCCGCGCATCACCGCCGACCGGGCCCGCCTGGACGCCTGCGAGCTGGCCCCGTTCCGTGCCGCGGTGGCGGCCGGCGCGCAGGCGGTGATGACCGGCCACCTGCTCGTGCCCGCGCTCGACGCGGACCTGCCGGCCACGCTGAGCCAGCGCATCCTGGGTGGCCTGCTCCGCGACGAGTTGGGCTTCTCCGGCGTGGTCGTGACCGACGCCGTGGAGATGCGCGCGGTCGCCGACCGGTACGGCTTCGCGGGCGCGGCCGTGCGGGCGCTCGCGGCCGGGGCCGACGCCATCTGCGTCGGTGGCGAGCGCAGCGACGAGGAGGCCGCCCGGGAACTGCGCGACGCCATCGTGGCCGCCGTCGTCTCCGGCGAGCTGCCCGAGGAGCGCCTCGCCGAGGCCGCCAAGCGGGTCGGTCAGCTCGCCGCCTGGACGGTGGCCGCCCGCGCCGCCCGCCCGAACGCCGCCCACCGGGCCACCGACGTCGGCCTGGTCGCCGCCCGGCGGGCCGTGCGGGTCACCACCGGCCCGGACGCGCCGGTCGCGCTGCCCCTGACCCGCGCCGCCCACGTGGTCGAGTTCGAGCCGCCGCGCAACATCGCCATCGGCGCGGAGACCCCGTGGGGCATCGGCGGGCCGTTGGGCGAACTGCTGCCCGGAACGACGACGGTCCGCCACGCCGAGAACGACGTGCCCGCCGACCCGGGAGCCGACGCCGGGGACCGCCCGCTGGTGCTGGTCGTGCGTGACCTGCACCGGCACGACTGGATGCACGCGGCGGTGCGGCGGGCGCTCGTCGACCGGCCGGACGCGGTCGTGGTCGAACTGGGCGTGCCCGAACTGGTCGCCGGGGCGGTGCACCTGGCCACCCACGGCGCCACCCGGGCCAGCGGGCGGGCCGCCGCCGAGGTGCTGACCGGCCGGAGCGGCTGACGCTACAGGTGCTCGGCCACCAGGTCGGCGTACTCGGGGTGCTTGTCGATGAACGCCGCCACGAACGGGCACTGCGGCACCACCCGCCCACCCCGGGCCCGCACCTCATCGAGGGTGGCGCGGATCAGCGCGCCGCCGACGCCCTTGCCCTGGAAGCCCGGGTCCACCTGGGTGTGCGTGAAGACCAGCACGTCCTCGCCGCGCGGCAGGTAGGCCGTGAAGCCGGCCAACGCGTCGTCAACCAGGATCTCGAATCGGTTCTTGGCGGGATTGTCCTCGACGAGGGTGCTCACCGGGCCATTGTCCCCGCTCCGGCGGCCAGCACGTCGAGTTCGGCGAGCAACCGGTCCACCTCGTCCACCGTGTTGTAGTGGTAGATGCTGGCCCGCACCGCGCCACCGCTGTCGCGCAGACCCATCGTCTGGAAGTACTCGTAGGCGTAGTAGTCGCCGGCCGACAGGCAGAACCCGGCATCGCCCAGCGCCTGCTGGGTCTGCTGCGGCGACAGCCCGGCGACCCGGAAGGAGACGGTCGGGCAGCGCCGGGCCGGCGAGCCGTAGACCGTGACGGCGGGCCGCTCGGCGAGACCGGCGAGCAGCCGGTCCAGCAGCGCCTCCTCGTGGGCCTGGGCGGCGGCCAGCCCGGCCCGCAGCCGCGCCCGGCGGTCGCCGGTCGCGTCCGGGTCCAGGGCGGCGAGGTGATCCACGGCGGCGGTCACGCCGGCCAGCAGCGGGAAGCTCGGTGTGCCGTACTCGAAACGGTCCGGCGCGGCGTCGGAGGACGGCACCAGCTTCGCCGGGCGCGACGCCGCCCACCGGCTCGGGTCGGCCACCATGGCGGCCAGGTGCGGCCCGGACCACTTGTACGCGCTGGTGACCAGCACGTCCGCGCCGAGCGACGTCAGGTCGGTCGGACCGTGCGGCACCGAGTGCACGCCGTCCACGCAGACCAGCGCCCCGACCGAGTGTGCGATCTTGGCGATCGCCGGCACGTCCGGCACGGTGCCGATGGCGTTGCTGCCGGCGGTCACCGCCACCAGCCGGGTGCGCTCGCCCACCAGGTCGGCGTACTGGCCGCTGGGCAGCTCACCGGTGTGCCGGTCGAACTCGGCCCAGCGCACCGTCGCGCCGGCCGCCTCGGCGGCCTGCACCCACGGGCGCACGTTGGCGTCGTGGTCGAGCCGGGACACCACCACCTGGTCGCCGGGCCGCCAGGTCGCGCCGAGGGTACGGGCCAGCGTGTACGTCAGCGCGGTCGCGCTCGGCCCGAGCACCACCCCGTCCGGCTCGGCCCCGAGCAGGTCGGCGACCGCCGAGCGGGCCTGCGCCACCATCTCCAGCGAGCGACGACCCGGCGTGAAGGCGGCGCTGCGATTGCCGACGGCGGCGCGCATGGCGTCGGTGACCGCGTCGATCACGCCGGCCGCGGTCTGCGTGCCTCCGGCGCCGTCGAAGTGGACGAAGCCCTCGGTCAGGGCGGGATAGGCGGCCCGGGTACGGGCGATGTCGAAGGCCATGCCCGGACCCTAGCCGGGACGCCGGCCACGCTCGCCCCCGCCCGGTCGTCGCGGACGTCTCGTACCCTTGGCGGGGTGACGAACCGACCCGCCACCATCCCCCTGCCCCCCGTCCGCCGTGCCGCCGGTCTGGTCGCCGCCGTCGCGCTCGGCCTCGCCCTGCTCGCCGGCTGCAGCTCCCAGGGCGCCTCCACCGACTGCGGGTTGGACGCCTGCACGGTCACCTTCGAGCGGGGCGTCGAGGCGAGCGCCACCATCCTCGGCGTCGAGGCGAAGCTGGTCGGCGCCGAGGGCGACCAGGTGACCGTCGAGGTCGCCGGCGAGCAGCTCACCCTCACCACCGGCCAGCAGGCCACCGAGGCCGGCGGGTTCGCGGTCACCGTCGACAGCGTCACCGACCAGCAGGTCAAGATCCGCGTTTCCCGCAACCCGGGTAACTGACCCGCGCGGGCGGCGGTGGCCGACGTTTGGGGATCTTCGTAATCGGAGATTGTGACGCCATGTCACTCACCCGTAGCGCCGAAGCCACCGCCTCCCGAACGGCGGACAGCCGGTGGCTGGAACTCCTCGCCCGGGCCGGCTTCATCGGCTACGGCATCGTCCACCTCCTCTTCGCCTGGTTGGCGTTGCAGATCGCGTTCGGCACGTCGTCCGACGACGGCGACCAGTCCGGCGCGCTGCGTACCCTCTCGGAACAGCCCCTCGGCAAGTTCCTCGTCATCGCCGTCGCGGTCGGCCTGCTCGCCATGGCGATCTGGCAGGGCCTCGAGGCGGCGGGCGGGCACCGCGCCGAGCGGGGCAAGGAGCGGGTCATGGAGCGGCTGGCCTCGGCCGGCCGGACCGTCGTCTACCTCTACTTCGCCTGGACCGCCTTCAAGGTGTTCTCCGAGGCCGGGTCGAACAGCGCCGACAACCAGGAGGCGCTGAGCGGCAAGCTGATGACCTCGACCGGTGGCCGCTGGCTGGTCGGCCTGGCCGGGCTGGTGGTCGCGGCGATCGGCATCGGCCTGGTCATCTACGGCATCCGCAAGACGTTCGAGAAGCACCTCAAGACCGGCGAGATGAGCCCGAAGACCCGCCAGTTGGCCCGTCGCCTCGGCATCGCCGGGTACGTCGCCAAGGGTGTCGCGTACGGCATCGCCGGCCTGCTGGTCATCGTCGCGGCGGTGAAGTACGACCCGGAGAAGGCCCGTGGTCTGGACGCCGCCCTGCACACGCTGCGCGAGCAGTCGTACGGCTCGTTCCTGCTGGCCCTGGTCGCCCTCGGCATCGCGGCCTTCGGCGTCTACTGCTTCCTCCAGTCCCGGTACCGCAAGGTCTGAGCTGGTCGATACCGAGGACGTCGGGCACTATTGGGCTTTTGCCCCAAGTTCCGCCGCTCGGTCGAAGGGAAGCGCCCCACTCGTGCAGAGCTATCTCGAAACGACCGTCGCCGCGCTCGCCGCGGCGGCGGTCGCCCTCTTCCTGGTCGAGGTCGTCCACCGGATCACCCGGCGGTTCGGCCGCCGGTCCCTGTTGTTGACCGAGTTGACCGACCACGCGCACCGTCCGTTCCAGGTCGCCGCCACGGTCCTCGCGGTGCAGTTCGCCGCCCGCTTCACCACCGGGTACGCCGTCGGCGAGAGCTGGCGGCGGCTCCTGCTGCATCTGCTGGTGCTCTGTGTGATCGCCAGCGCCGCCTGGCTGGTGGCGGCCCTGTTGATCGTGGTCGAGGACACCGCGCTCGCCCGGTTCCGGGTCGACGTGCCCAACAACCGGCACGCCCGGCGGGTGCGTACCCAGGTGGTGATGCTGCGCCGGCTGACCGTCGCGGTGATCGTCATCCTGACCATCGGCGTGATGCTGATGACCTTCCCGAGCGTGCGGGGCATCGGCGCCGGGGTGCTGACCTCCGCCGGAGTCGTCGGTGTGGTGGCCGCCCTGGCCGCCCAGAGCCTGCTCGGCAACGTCTTCGCCGGGCTGCAACTCGCCTTCAGCGACGCGGTCCGCCTCGACGACGTGGTGGTCGTCGAGGGGGAGTGGGGTCGGATCGAGGAGCTGACCCTCAGCTACGTCGTGGTCCAGATCTGGGACGACCGGCGGCTGATCCTGCCCACCTCGTACTTCACCAGCAAGCCGTTCCAGAACTGGACCCGTACCGAGGCCGCGGTGCTCGGCACCGCCGAGTTCGACGTCGACTGGGCCGTGCCGGTGCAGATCATGCGGGAGGAGCTGCGCCGGCTCGTCGAGGGCACCGAGCTGTGGGACGGCCGGGTCTGCGTCCTCCAGGTCACCGACGCCACCGGCGGGATGGTGCGGCTACGCGCGCTGGTCAGCGCCGCCGACGCGGGCAGCCTGTGGGACCTGCGCGCCCTCGTCCGCGAGCACCTGGTCGGCTGGATCCGGGACAACCGGCCCACGGCGATGCCCCGCGTCCGCACCGAGCTGGGCGACGCCAACAGCAACCTGTCCTGGCAGTGGGTGCAGCCGAGGCGGCCGGTCCGCCGCCCGTCCGACACCGAGGCGCCCGACGACGCCCGTGTCTTCGGCGGCAGCGACGACGGCGACGCCCGCAGCGAAGCCTTCGTGGGCCCCGAGGAAACCCGCCCCTAACTCCCGTACTCACCCCGTTGTTCATGAAAGTTATTGCCTCTTGCTTCGGCGTGTCCCGGCAATAACTTCATGATCGCCGCGAATGGGAGGGGTGGGGTCTGGGGAGGTTTGGTTGGGGTTGCGCGGGGGATGTGCTGCCGGACGTCTCTGCCGTGATCGGGGTGACCCACTCAGCTTGTCGGCGCGGCATCCGGACAACGACGTCGGTGCGCCGCACCTCGGGATTTAGGATTGGCGGGCGGCGACTCCGGGCATACAGCGCGGTGATGAGGAAAGGAGGACAGCATGGCTGACGTGGCGAATGCCCGCACATCCCGCAATGGGAGCGAGCCCTCCACCGCCGAGCTGGTGCAGCGGGCCACCGAACAGGTATCCCGTCTGGTACGGGACGAACTGGCGCTGGCCCGGGCGGAGTTGACCCAGAAGGGCAAGCACGCCGGCATCGGGATCGGCCTGTTCGGCGGCGGCGGTGCGCTGGCGTTCTACGGCCTGGGCGCGCTCGTCGTCACCGCCATCCTGCTGCTGGATCTGGTGCTGCCCGCCTGGGCCGCCGCGCTGATCGTGGCGGTGGCGCTCTTCCTGGTGGCCGGGATCCTCGCGCTGGTGGGCAAGAAGCAGGTCAGTCGTGCGGTCCCACCGGTCCCGGCGGCGACGGTCCGCAGCCTCCGTGCCGACGTGGACACCGTGGCCGCCGCCGTGAAGGACAGGGGACGGGCATGACGGGCAACGGAACGGGCGACACCGAGGCCCTGCGCGAGGAGATCCGCCGTACCCGGGTGGAGCTGGGCGAGACCATGGAGGCGTTGGCCGCCAAGGCGGACGTCAAGGCCCGCCTGAAGGAGTCCGCCGAGCAGGCGAAGGAGCGGATGCGCGAGCAGGCGGCGCAGACCGTGGCCCGGGTCCGCGGGCAGGCCGCGCGCGGCGCCGGGATGGCCCGCGCCCAGGCGTACGACAAGGGCGGCCTGGTCCGCGAGAAGAGCGAGCTGGTTCGACGCAACCCGGTGCCGTGGGCGGCGATCGCCGCCAGCGCGGTGGCCACCGTGGTGGTGCTGATGATCGTGCGGGGGAGGCGTAGGTGAGCAGGAGCATCGGCAAGGTCGCGTACCGGCCGGTCGGCGTGTTGTTGGGTATCGCCGCGGGTACGGTGGCCGGCGCGATCTTCCGGCAGGTCTGGAAGGTCACGGCGGGCGACGGCGAGGCGCCGAACGCCACCGACGAGGATCGCGGTTGGGGCGAGATCCTGGCCGCCGCGGCGTTGCAGGGGGCCATCTTCGCGGTGGTCCGTGCCGCCGTGGACCGGGGCGGGGCGGTCGGCGTCCGCCGGATGACCGGCCACTGGCCGGACTGACCGACGCATAGACGTCAGGCCCTCTTCCCCATCGACGGGAAGGGGGCCTTTCGCACGACTCGCAACGCCGCCCAGCGACCTGAGTCATCCGTCAGGTCACATGTCGGAGAAATTCGTCGGACAGGTCGTGCAGACTTTTTGCGTACGTGATTTGCTGTTCCACGCTGTTGCGAGATGGCGTGGGTTGAGAGAAGTCTCCTTCGTGGAGGCCGCCTCAGACGCCGCTGCTCGAAAACGGCCAATCGGCCGCACGGCGTGCACGGCCGCCAGTTTTAGAAGGAGATACACATGGCGCAGGGAACCGTGAAGTGGTTCAACGCTGACAAGGGCTTCGGCTTCATCACCGTCGACGGCGGGGGTGCTGACGTGTTCGTCCACTTCTCGGCCATCCAGACCAGCGGCTACCGCACGCTGGAGGAGAACCAGCGGGTGGAGTTCGAGATCGCCCAGGGTCAGAAGGGCCCGCAGGCCGAGCAGGTCCGTCCCCTCTGACACATCTGGCCGGCCCCCGCCGGTCAGGGCTCGTTGAAGTGAAGCCCCGTATCCCGTGTTGGGATGCGGGGCTTTCCACGTCCACCGCTCGCCCGCTCGCGCCGGCGACCAGGCTGGCTTCTCACCGGCGGCGTCGCGAGCGCAGTCCCAGCCAGAGCGCCACCAGCCCGGCGGCGGCCACGATCGGGCCCACCACCACCCAGAGCGTCTCGTCGGTCATCGGGCTGCCGCTGACGTAGCCGAGGCCCTGCACCGTCCACACCGCACCGATCACCACGGCCAGCAGGCCGAGGGTGAGTGTCAGCCAACCCCTCATCGCGCACCCTCCTCGCCGGATCGGGCGGTACGCCGCCCCGGGCGTCCAGCATCGTCGTCTCGGAGGCGCGACGCGAGCACCCGGGGTCGGCGGCTCACCACCGGTCGTGCACCTGCGGGCGGATCAGCTCGTCGTAGACCTCGCGTACGCCGGCCAGCTGGGCGGCCTCCAGTGGCGGCAGGTCCGCCGCGGCGGCGTTGCGTCGCGCCTGCTCGGCGTCGCGCGCGCCCGGGATGACGACGGTGACGCCGGCCTGGTCCAGCACCCACCGCAGCGCGAACTGCGCCATGGTGCGGTCGGCGTCGACAAGCGGCGCGAGCCGGCGTACGGCGGCGAGCCCCTGCGTGTAGTCCACGCCGGAGAACGTCTCGCCCACGTCGAACGCCGCACCGTGCCGGTTGTAGTTGCGGTGGTCGTCGGCGGGGAACTCGGTGTGCTCGTCGTACCGGCCGGAGAGCAGGCCACTGGCCAGCGGCACCCGGGCGATGATCCCGACGCCGGCCTCGGCGGCCGCCGGCAGCACCTGCTCCAGCGGTTTGTGCCGGACGGCGTTGAGGATGATCTGGACGCTGGCCACGCCGGGCCGGGCGATGGCGGTCAGCGCCTGGTCGCAGGTCTCGACGCTGACGCCGTACCCCGCGATGGCCTTCTCCGCGACGAGGGTGTCCAGGGCGTCGAAGACCGCGTCGTCGGCGAAGACGGCGGTCGGCGGGCAGTGCAGTTGGACCAGGTCCAGGGTGTCCATCCCGAGGTTGGCCCGGGACCGGTCGGTCCACTGCCGGAAGTTGGCCAGGGTGTACGCCTCGGGCCGCTGCTCGACGCGCCGGCCCATCTTGGTGGCGACGGTCAGCCCGGCGTCCGGCCGGGAGCGCAGGAAGCGGCCGATCAGCTGCTCGCTGCGGCCGTCGCCGTACACGTCGGCGGTGTCCAGGAAGGTGACTCCGGCGTCCACGGCGGCGGTGAGCACGGCCATGGCGTCGGCCTCGCTGACCGTTCCCCAGTCGGCGCCGAGCTGCCAGGCGCCCAGGCCGACGACCCCGACGGTCCGGCCGAGCCGGTTGAAGCTGCGCTGTTCCATGTCCCGAGCCTAGTGATCGGGTTGCCGGGCTGCCACGCGAGTCGTACCGTCAACAAGACGGACGTACGGTTTTGGAGGCGGCGATGTGGGATCCGACGACGTACCTGCGCTACTCCGACGAGCGCTCCCGCCCCTTTCACGACCTGCTCAACCGGATCCCCGCCGCCCGGCCGCGGGCGGTGGTCGACCTCGGCTGCGGACCCGGCCACCTCACCGCCATCCTGGCCGAACGCTGGCCGGACGCGCGCGTCGTCGGCCTCGACTCCGCGCCCGAGATGATCGACCGCGCGCGGGCCCTGCCGACCCCGGTCGAGTTCGCCGTCGCCGACCTGCGCGACTGGCGTCCAACCGGTGACGAGGACGTGGTGATCACGAACGCTGCCCTGCAGTGGGTGCCCGGCCACCAGGAGCTGCTGCGTCGCTGGGCCGTCGAGCTGCCCGCCGGCGCCTGGCTCGCCATGCAGGTCCCCGGCAACTTCGACGCCCCGTCGCACCGGGCGCTGCGCGAGGTCGCCGGTCTCCCGGCCTGGCGGGCCGAGCTGGCGCCGCTCCAGCGGACCGACCCCGTCGACGAACCGGCCGACTACGCGGACCTGCTGACCACCGCCGGCTGCGCGGTGGACGCCTGGGAGACTACCTACGTGCACCTGCTGCCGGCCGATCCCGCCGCCGACCACCCGGTACTCGCCTGGATGGAGGGCACCGCGCTGCGACCCGTCCGGGCCGCGCTGGACGCCGCCGGCTGGTCGGCCTTCCGGGCCGAGCTGGGGGTACGCCTCAGCGCCGCCTACCCGGTCCGGCACGGTCAGGTGTCCTTCCCGTTCCGCCGCGTCTTCGTCGTCGCCCGTACCGGCGCCCCCGCACAGGAGAACCCGTGACCGATCTGACCACCTTCATCGCCGGGCTGCCCAAGGTGGAGCTGCACGTGCACCACGTCGGCTCCGCCTCGCCCCGGATCGTCGCCGAGCTGGCTGCCCGCCACGAGGGCAACACCCCCGTCCCGGCCGACCCGGACGCGCTCGCCAGCTACTTCGAGTTCCGCGACTTCGCGCACTTCATCGAGGTCTACCTGAGCGTCGTCGACCTCATCCGGGACCCGGAGGACGTCTGGCTCCTCACCCACGAGGTGGCCCGGGAGCTGGCCCGCCAGCAGGTCCGGTACGCCGAGCTGACCATCACCCCGTACTCGCACGTGCGGCGGGGCATTCCCGCGCCCGCGTTCTGCGAGGCGATCGAGGACGCCCGCAAGCGCGCCGCCGCCGACTTCGGCCTCGACCTGCGCTGGTGCTTCGACATCCCCGGCGAGGCCGGCCTGCCGGCCGCCGAGGAGACGCTGCGGATCGCCCTCGACGAGCGGCCGGACTCGCTGATCAGCTTCGGTCTGGGCGGCCCGGAGATCGGCGTACCCCGGCCGCAGTTCCGGCCCTACTTCGACCAGGCCCGCGCCGCCGGCCTGCGCTCGGTGCCGCACGCGGGCGAGACCACCGGCCCGCAGACCATCTGGGACGCCCTGCACGAGCTGGGCGCGGAGCGGATCGGGCACGGCATCTCCGCCGCACAGGACCCGGAACTGCTCACCTACCTCGCCGAGCGGCAGATCGGGATGGAGATCTGCCCGACCTCGAACGTGCGGACCCGGGCCGTGGCCAACCTCGACGAACACCCGCTGCCCCGGCTGGTCGAGGCCGGGCTGCTGGTCACCATCAACTCCGACGACCCGCCGATGTTCGGCACCACCCTCAACGACGAGTACGCGGTGGCGGCCCGACTGCTCGGTGCGGGCCCGGAGGAGCTGGCCGCGCTGGCCCGTAACGCGGTGACCGCGTCCTTCCTCGACCCGGCCGGCAAGCAGCGGATCATCGAGGAGATCGACGCGTACGTGGCCGACGCCGGCTGAGGTACGGGGTGAGCGGGGCGCGCGGCGGGAGCGTGGGTGTGGGGGGACCTGAAACTCCCGCCGCGCGCACGGCTCCACCGGCCGGTGGGTGCGCGGTGCGCTGGCCGGTGGAACTGGTGGGTTCGTGCACTGATCCTGTCAGCCCGCAAGCGTCTGACCGTGCTCGTTAACCTTGATCTAAGGAAGACTTGTGCCACCGCACAGCCCCGGCCCGCCCGGCCGATCGGAGCGCGCCCGTCAACCGATCGGCCGGGCGGGCCTCGGCCGTCGGTCGACAGTGCTCGGTCGTCGTTCGGGCGGCCTCCGCCCGTCGGGGGACGCTCAGTCGTCGGTGGGGCGCTGGCGGGGCCAGCGACGACCGCTGCTCTTCTGATCCCGGGCGTCGCGGGCCATCCGGCCCACCAGGCCGAACCGGTTGACCTGCCGGGGCGTGGCGTCCGGGTCGGCGAGCAGCATCACCACGCTGGCGCCGCCCAGCCGGGCCCGGTCGATGCTCACCGAGCCGTTCGCCTGCAACGACACCCGCTTGGCGATGTCCAGGCCGAGCCCGGTCGAGCCCTGGTCGCTGGCACCCCGTCGCAGCGCCCGGTCCGGGTTGGCGATCCCCGGGCCGGCGTCGTCGATCCGGATCGCCACGTACCCGTCGCGGCGGGACACGGCCACCTCGAACGCCGTTCCCTGCGGCGTGTAGCGGAAGACGTTGCCGATCACCGCGTCCAACGCGGCGGCCAGCTCGGCCCGGGGCACGGGCGCGGGGATGCGTAGCTGGGCGCCGGTGACCCGGTGCGGCCGGTTCTGGTCACCGGCCAGCGCCGCCCAGAACACCATCCGGTCCCGGACCACCTCGCTGACGTCGCACATGGCCGGGCCGGCCTCGTGTGCCACCGCCTTGCGGGTGGTCTTGATCAGCACGTCGATCTCGCCCTCGAGGGTGACGATCGCCTGGCGGATGCGCCGGATACCCCGCAGCCGGTCCAGCTCCGCTGGGCTGAACGAGCCAACGCTGGTGTCGTCGGACTCCAGCGCCTCCGCGTCGAGCCGCAGCACGGTCAACGGCGTCCGCAGCCGGTGCGACAGGTCGGCCACCAACTCGCGCTCGTCCGTGCGGGCCGCGTCCAGCCGGTCGGCCATCCGGTTGAAGGCGTACCCGGCCTCCGCCAGCTCGCGCGGACCGGTCGGGTCCACGCGTACGCCCTGGTCGCCGTCGCCGATGGCCAGAGCGGCCTTGACCAGCCCCTGGGTGGCGTCCACCGCCCGGGCGGCCACCCGATCGACCACCAACACCGCCGCGCCGACCATCGCCGCGCCCACCGCGAACAGCAGCAACCAGGTGCCACCGGCGCCCTCGCCAAGCGTCGAGTCCGGCACGAACACCTCGACCACGGCCGTCCGGTCGCCGAGGACCACCGGGTCGAGCCGGACCACCCCGCCGTCGACGTCGGTGACCAGCGAGCGACGGTCGGCGCGGGCCCGGTCCAGGTCGGCGCCACCGGCGCGGCCCGCGGACTCGTCCAGCCCCAACCCGTACACCACCGGCCGGACGGCGGCATCGTCGCCGCTGGCCACGACGGCCCGTTCGATCACCGCGCGGTCCGTGCTCACCGCCAACGCGCCGGTGACCAGCGCGCTGCGTCGGGCCGCGTCGGCGATCGCCTCCTCGCGCGTCTGCCCCCGCAGGCTCAACCCGAGCGGGATCAGGAACGCGAGCGCGACGAGGCTGCACATGCCGGCCGTGAGCAGGGCCAGCGCGGTCCTCAGTCCGGTGCCACCAGCCGGAACCCGACCCCCCGCACGGTGCGCAGGTAGCGCGGCTTCGCCGCGGACTCGCCCATCTTTCGGCGAAGCCAGTACAGGTGTACGTCGATGGTCTGATCCTCGCCGACCGATGGCTGCCGCCATACCTCCTCCAAGAGTTCCCGGCGGGACACTACCCGCCCGGGTCGTGCGGCGAGATACGCCAGCAGGTCGAATTCCTTACGGGTCAGCGCCAGCGGCTCCCCGTCGAGATGGGCGCTGCGCTCACCGACGTCCACCCGCAGCCCGCCGACGGTGTGCACCGCCGGCTGCACCGTCCGGCTGGCCCGTCCGGCGCGCCGCAGGACCGTGGTGATGCGGGCGTCCAGGTGTGCGCCCGTGAACGGCTTGACCATGTAGTCGTCGGCCCCGGCGCGCAGCAGCTTGACCACCGACTGCTCGTCGTCGCGCGCGGTGGCGATGATGATCGGGATGTCGGTGATGCCGCGCAGCATCCGCAGCGCGTCCGAGCCGTCCAGATCGGGCAGGCCCAGGTCCAACACCACCAGGTCGGGCGTCTCCGCGGCGACCCGTCGCAGCGCGTCCAGGGCGGTGCCCACGGCGTGCACGGCGTGCCCACGGTCAGCGAGGGACCGCAGCATCGCGCCGCGTACGACGTGATCGTCTTCGACCAGGAGCACGGAGGCCACGACAAGACGGTACTTGGCCTGGCAAGTTGATCGCGTTGCGACGTACCCGGGAAGCGGGCAAGCTGGTACGACGATGTCCTTCACCCTGTTCGCCGACGCTCGGCTGGCGCTCGCCCGGGACAGTCTCGCCGGCCTCTCCACCGGTGACGCGCTCGGCGAGCGGTACGCCCCGCCGGCCACGGCCGTCGTTCCCGGCGACGACGGGCCCGGCGCGTGGGCCGACCCGTCGGGCGTGGCCGAACCCGGCGCGGGCAGCCTGCCACCGGCACCGTGGTCCTGGACCGACGACACCGAGATGGCCTGCTCGGTCGTCGCCGAACTGGCTGCGGCGGGCACCATCGACCGGGACCGGCTGGCGCTGGCCTTCGCCGAGCGCTGCGACGCGCGACGCGGCTACGGCGCGGGCGCGATGCTGATCCTGCGGTTGATCCGCAGCGGCACCCCGTGGCCGGTGGCCGCCGCGTCCGCCTTCGACGGGCAGGGCTCCTGCGGCAACGGGGCAGCCATGCGGGTGGGTCCGCTGGGCGCGTACTTCGCCGACTCCACGGCCCGCGCCGCCGCGCAGGCCCGCGCCTCGGCCGAGGTGACCCACGCGCACCCCGAGGGGATCGCCGGCGCGGTCGCCGTGGCGGTGGCCGCCGCGCTCGCCGCCCGGGCCCGCCTCGACGGCCACCGACCGGCCCCGGCCCGGCTCCTCGCCGGGGTCGCCGCCGTGGTCGACGCGGGCACCGAGGTGCACCGTGGCGTACACACCGCCGTCGGGCTGCTCGGCCGCCCGCTGTCCCGAGTGGTGGCCGCGCTCGGCAACGGCGCCCGGGTGACCGCCCAGGACACCGTCGCGTTCACGCTCTGGGTGGCCGCCACCCACCTCGACGACTACCCGGCGGCGATCCGGACCTGCGTACGCGCCGGCGGCGACGTGGACACCACGGCCGCCATCGCGGGGGCGGTGGTGGCGGCCTACACCGGGGTCGGCACCTCGGGCGGCGTCCCCGCCGCGTGGCTGGCCGCCCGCGAGCCGCTACCCGCCTGGCTGCCCTGATCTCCGCCGGGCCCGGCTTGATCGACCCCGGGTTCCCGGAACTCGGGCCGTCCGCGAGCCTCGGATGCCGCGGTTTGCGGGAACCCGGGGTGGATCAGCGGGAGGCGGACACCGGTTCGTCCGCGCGGCCGGTGACCTCGGCGAGGGAAGGCGGCTCGTCGGCGCTGCCGGTCACCTCGTCGAGCGCCTCGGTCTGGGCCGGGTCGCGTCGACGCCAGCGACTGACCACCCAGCCGATCGCCGCGCCGCCGCCCAGCCCGGCCAGCAGGCCGGCGGCCAGCATCCCGTCGGCGTTGCCGGATTCCTCGTCGCCCTCCCGGCCGACCGGTGCGGGATTCACAGCACCGTCCCCGGCGGCGGGTCCGCCCGCCGCGGGCGCGCCGTGGCCGCCGCCGTGCGCGGCCGGTGCGGCGGCGCCCGGGACCGCCGGCAGCAGCGTCAGCACCGGCGCGCGGTGGTCGCCGCCGGTATCGGCCCACCGGACGACCGTGCCGTCGGCGTAGGTCTGGACGACCTCGAACGTGAGCCGCTCGGCCTGCGGCAACGGGCCCATGGACAGGGCCAGCTTGGCCGGGCCGGTCGCACCCTCACCGACGCGGACCCACGTCACCGCCGTGGTCACGGTGCTCACCCCGTTGGAGTGGATGCCCGCCACCGGCTTGTCCAGGGTCTTGGAGTCGATCCGGGGCGCCCAGCCGTCGACCGACATCGGGTAGACCTCGGCCACCGGCGCGTCGGCCGGCAACCGGATCTCGATCTGCTTGGTCGTCGTGCCGGCGCGCTCCTCGGGCACGCTGAACTCCAGCCGTACGGCGTCGCCCTGCCGTGCCTCCGTCGGGGTGGTCGTCACGTCCGCGGCCTGCGCCGCCGCAGCGGGCCAGAGCAGCAGCCCGGCCGCGGTCAGCGCGGTCACCGCCGCGATCCGCCGCGGGCGGCCACCGCCGTGCGTGCTCGCCATCTCGTGCCCCCATCCGTCTCGGCGCGACCGGCACCGGTTTCCGGCCACACCACCTAGTTCGGATTCGAGGCGCGAAAGGTTCAACGCCGTCCGTGCGGGGTTCAACGCGAGCCGTCCGGAAAGTGCCGACGTCGCGACCGATAGCATCGGCAGGGGCCGACTGTCGGCACCCTGTCGTACTGCTTGGAGGAGTCACCGTGTCCGCACCCCGTACCCCCGCCGTGGCCGACCCCGTCGTCGTCGCCGCCGGGACGACGGCGGCCGACGCGGTGGCCGCGGCCGGACTGCCCGCGAACGGCCCCAAGGCGATCGTCGTGGTCCGCGATCCGCAGGGCCAGCTCCGCGACCTGGACTGGACGCCGGCCGAGGACACGACCGTCGAGCCGGTCAGCCTGGACTCGCCGGACGGGCTCAACGTGCTGCGGCACTCCACCGCGCACGTCCTCGCCCAGGCCGTGCAGGACGTCTTCCCCGAGGCCAAGCTGGGCATCGGGCCGCCGATCGAGAACGGCTTCTACTACGACTTCGACGTCGACAAGCCGTTCCAGCCCGATGACCTCAGCAAGCTCGAGAAGCGCATGCAGGAGATCGTCAAGTCCGGGCAGCGGTTCCGTCGCCGCCGCTTCGGCAGCCTCGACGAGGCGCGCGCCGAGCTGGCCGATGAGCCGTTCAAGCTGGAGTTGATCGAGGTCAAGGGCGAGGGCCTGGACACCGACGAGGTCATGGAGGTGGGCGGCGGCGAGCTGACCATCTACGACAACCTCGACGCCAAGGAGGACAAGGTCTGCTGGTCGGACCTGTGTCGGGGCCCGCACCTGCCGACCACCCGCCTGATCGGCGCGTTCAAGCTGATGCGCTCGGCCGCCGCGTACTGGCGCGGGTCGGAGAAGAACCCCCAGCTCCAGCGGGTGTACGGCACCGCGTGGCCGACCCGGGACGAGCTGAAGGCGTACCTGAAGCTGCTGGAGGAGGCCGCCCGGCGCGACCACCGCAAGCTCGGCGCGGACCTGGACCTGTTCAGCTTCCCCGACGAGATCGGCTCGGGCCTGGCCGTCTTCCACCCCAAGGGCGGCATCATCCGTCGGGAGATGGAGCACTACTCGCGGCGGCGGCACGAGGAGGCGGGATACGAGTTCGTCAACACCCCGCACATCACCAAGGCGCAGCTGTTCCACACCTCCGGTCACCTGCCGTACTACGCGGACACGATGTTCCCGCCCATGCAGCTGGAGGGCGCGGACTACTACCTCAAGGCGATGAACTGCCCGATGCACAACCTGATCTTCAGGGGCCGCGGGCGGTCGTACCGGGAGCTGCCGCTGCGGATGTTCGAGTTCGGCACGGTCTACCGGTACGAGAAGTCCGGTGTCGTGCACGGCCTCACCCGGGTCCGGGGTCTGACCCAGGACGACTCGCACATCTACTGCACCCGCGAGCAGATGGCCGGTGAGCTGTCCACGCTGCTCAGCTTCGTGCTCGACCTGCTGCGCGACTACGGGCTGGACGACTTCTACCTGGAGCTGTCGACCCGCGACGACTCGCCCAAGTTCATCGGCGCGGACGAGGACTGGGCGGAGGCCACCGAGGCGCTGCGAACCGCCGCCGCGACCTCCGGCCTCGACCTGGTGCCCGACCCGGGTGGCGCGGCGTTCTACGGGCCGAAGATCTCCGTGCAGGCCCGCGACGCGATCGGCCGGACCTGGCAGATGTCCACCATCCAGGTCGACTTCAACCAGCCGGAGCGCTTCGGGTTGGAGTACCAGGCCGCCGACGGCAGCCGCCAGCGTCCCGTGATGATCCACCGGGCGCTGTTCGGGTCCATCGAGCGGTTCTTCGGGGTGCTCACCGAGCACTACGCGGGCGCGTTCCCGGCCTGGCTGGCGCCGGTGCAGGTGGTCGGCATCCCGATCCGCGAGGACCACACCGACTACCTGCACGGCTTCGTCGCGGCGCTGCGCGCCGAGGGCATCCGGGCGCAGGTGGACGCGGGTGACGACCGGATGCAGAAGAAGATCCGCACGGCGCAGCAGCAGAAGATCCCGTTCATGGTGATCGCCGGTGACGACGACGTGGCCGCCGGCACGGTCTCCTTCCGCTACCGCGACGGCTCGCAGCGCAACGGCGTGCCCACCGCCGAGGCGGTGAACCACATCCTGGACGTGGTCACCTCCCGTACCAACGTCGGCCCGTCCGCCGCCGCCGAGTAGCCGGCGGCGGCGCGATCGGGTCAGATGCCGCAGTTCGGCGCTGACCAGCCGCCGACCGCCGCCACGTGGGTGTGGTCGTTGTGGTCCGGGTAGCCGGGGCCGAGGATCTGGCCGAAGCCGTGGTAGCGGGCCTGCTGGGCGAGCCGGCAGAACGACGGTGAGCCGACCAGGTCGACCGCGTCGCCGTACAGGTGCCGGCTGTTCGACGCCCCGCCGACCGCGCTGTTGCAGGCGTAGCTGCGGAAGCTGCTGCTGATCGCGATGGGTACGTCGCCGAGGGCGTGCCGCAGCGCCTGGAGCTTCCACATGGAGACGAGCGCGTTGGCGCGGGCGGTGCTCGCCGAGACCGCCCCGCCGGACCAGGTGCTGTTGCAGTTGTTCAGCTCGGCATAGCTGAAGTTGGCGGGCGTGCAGTCGTCGTCCTGGAGCGCGTAGAGCCGGTTGAAGGTGTTCGGGCCGGCGATTCCGTCCGCGCCCAGCCCGTACGCCTGCTGGAAGCGGATCACCGCCGACCGGGTGGCCGGGCCGAACGCGCCGTCGATGGTGAGCACGGCGGCGTAACCGGGGTAGCCGGCGACGCGGATCTGCAGTTGCCGGACGTCCTCGCCGGACATCCCCTGGGACAGGGTGCGAACCCAGGTGTAGCAGCCGTCGGCGTGCGCGGCGCTGGAGGTGAGGGTGACCCCGGTCACCGTGGTGACGGCGGCCAGCGCGAGCGCCGCGAGGATCCTGCCGAGCTGACGGATCATGAAGCTCTCCATCCATCGATAAAATGAAATGAATGAATGGAAGTTTCACGGCTGAGTCTCGACTCCGTCAAGAAGTTGCAGCAGCGAGTTTCCGGTCACGGGTGTCGCGGCCCGCCGGCCCGGCTCCGTAGGATCGGCTCGTGACAGGGGCGGAGCGAGACACGGACAGCGGCGGCATGGCGGACGGCCTGGAACGGCTCTGGACGCCGCACCGGATGACCTACATCTCGGGTGAGGACCGCCCCGCCGAGGGCTACGAGAAGCCGACCGGCTGCCCCTTCTGTCTCGCCCCCGGGCTGCCCGCCGAGGAGAGCCTCGTGGTGGCCCGCGGCGAGCGCGTCTTCGTGGTGCTCAACCTCTACCCGTACAACCCGGGGCACCTGCTGGTCTGCCCCTACCGGCACGTCGCCGACTACACCGACCTCGACGAGGCGGAGACCGTCGAGCTGGCGTCCCACACGCAGACCGCGATGCGGGTGATCCGCAAGGTGAGCAACGCGCACGGCTTCAACCTCGGCATGAACCAGGGCGGCGTCGCCGGCGCCGGCATCGCCGCCCACCTGCACCAGCACGTGGTGCCGCGCTGGGGCGGCGACGCGAACTTCATGCCGGTGATCGGCCGCACCAAGGTGCTGCCGCAGCTGCTGCACGACACCCGCGACCTGTTCGCCCGCGCCTGGCCGTCCTGACCGCGCCGCCCGCGCGGCGTCCGCGCCGGGCCGGCTAGTCGGCGCGCAGCAGCGGCACCAGCTCCGGCCAGCTCTCCACCCGGTGTACGAGCGGCAGCAACGCGGCGTACGCGGCGACCTGCGCCGGGCGAGGTCGGAACAGGAACCGGTGCGGCACCGAGTCGAGGTAGCCCAGCACCTCCAGCTTGTCGTCCACGAAGTGGGTCAGGCCGAGCCGCCGGGCGATCGGCGCCTTGTCCGGACGGGTCCGGCAGAAGTGCATCCGCTCGACCGGGATCCCGGTGTGGGCCGTGAAGTCGTGGTGCGCCAACCACTGGAGGGTCCGCCGCTCGATGGACTCGCCGCACTTGGAGACCAGGTGCACCTCGTCGAACGTCGGCCCGAGCGCCGCGAGCGCGTCGAACGCGCCCTCGACCATGGGCGTACGCAGGTAGTGCGCGCCGAAGAAGGAGGTGTCGGCGTCGTCGTCGGCCGGCTCGATGAGCACCCCGCCGATGTCCACGCCCAGCCGTCGCATGGCGACGATCATGCCGTACGCCGACGGCGTACGCGTACCGCGTTTCCGCGTCCGTGGTTGCTACGCCCCGGCCCGTCGGAGGTGGCACGATCGGCCGATGGCAGTCACGACACGGATGTTGGGGCGCAGCGGCATCGAGGTCAGCGCCCTCGGCATGGGGTGCTGGGCGATCGCCGGCCCCTGGGCGGAGGGCAGTCAGCCGCTGGGCTGGGGCGCGGTCGACGACGACGAGTCGGTGCGGGCCATACGCCGCGCGCTCGAGCTGGGCGTGACCCTCTTCGACACCGCCGACACGTACGGCGCGGGGCACGGCGAGCGGGTGTTGGGCCGGGCGCTCGCCGGCCGCCGGGACGACGCCGTGATCGCCACCAAGTGGGGTTACACGTTCAACGAGGCGACCCGGCAGGCCACCGGCGAGGACGCGTCACCGGCGTACCTGCGGCGGGCCGTCACCGCCTCGCTGCGCCGGCTGGGCACCGACCGGATCGACCTCTACCAGCTCCACCTGGCCGACCTGCCCGTGCACCGGGCGGAGGCCCTGTTCGCCGCCTGCGAGGATCTCGTCGCCGAGGGCCTGATCCGGGCGTACGGGTGGAGCACCGACCGCGCCGACCGGGCCGCCACCCTCGGGTCGACCGCCCCGGGCGCCGCCGCCGTGCAGCACGCCCTGTCGGTGCTGCGCGACGCCCCCGAGGTGCTCGCCGTCTGCGACAAGTACGACCTGGCCAGCATCGACCAGGGGCCTCTCGGGATGGGGCTGCTCACCGGCAAGTACACGGCCGCGTCCACGCTGCCCCGCGACGACGTACGCGGGTTGACGCCGGGCTGGCTGGAGTGGTTCCGCGGTGGCCGGCCGGCGCCGGAATGGCTCCGCCGGGTCGGCGCGGTCCGTGCCGCGCTGACCGCCGACGGTCGTACCCTCGCCCAGGGCGCGCTGGGCTGGATCTGGGCCCGCAGCGGGCGGACCATCCCGATCCCGGGTTGCCGTACCGTCGCCCAGGTCGAGGAGAACGCGGCGGCACTGCACCGCGGCCCGCTACCGGCGGAGCAGTTCGTCGAGGTGGAACGCCAACTAGCCGCCCTACGCACGGCGGCCCTCCGCGACGCCGACCGCCCCCACTGGCCCCGCCCCACCCACCCCCAGACCCACCCCTGACCCCAATTCGCCGCGCCCAGAGCGCACGCCTGTCCAGCCGTCGCGGCGTGCCGCCGCGTGCCGTGGCCGGCCGCCGCGTGCGGCGCCGGCCGATCACGCGGGCGGGTGGGCGGTGCCGCGCGCGCCGGCCCGTGCCACCGTGGTCTGGTGGCGGCCTGGTCCGGTGCTGGTCGGATCTGGTGCTGGCGTGGTCTGGTGCCGGCGTGGTCTGGTGGCGGCTTGGTCCGGTGCTGGTCGGATCTGGTGCCGGCGTGGTCTGGTGCCGGCGTGGTCCTGCGCCGGCCTGGTCCGTGCTGGTGTCTTCCTGTCGAGCTGCCCCAGATATGGGACAACCGAACAGCTCCTCGGCCTGCCGCGACCCACCCGCCATGTGCGCGCGGATGCGCTCCTCGTCGGCCGTCCTCCTCCGCTGCGGTGTCCCGAATATGGGGCAGCTCGACAGGACGCGAACACCTAGGGCGCCCCTCCGCCCGCTCGCGACGGCTCGCCCGTGGCCGGCAGCCGTCAGAGACGGCACGCGGGCGACCGGGCCAGCCGAAACGCGGGTCGGCGGGAGCGGAGTGTTACGGGGTGTGTTCCTTGCGGGTCTGGTCGGCCAGATGGGTGGGCATCGGGTCGTGGCGGACGAAGTGGCGGCGGAAGGTGCCGGTGCCGGCCGTCATCGAGCGCAGCTCGACGGTGTAGCGCAGCAGTTCCAGGGCCGGCACCTCGGCGCGGACCAGTGTGCGGCCGTCGGCGTCCGGGTCCGGCTCGGTGCCGAGCACCCGGCCGCGCCGGGCGGACAGGTCGCCCAGCACGGCGCCCACCGAGCCGTCCGGCACCCGGATGGTCACCTCGTCGATGGGCTCCAGGAGGGCCGGCTGGCCGCGCTCGGCCGCGTCGCGCAGCGCCAGCGCTCCGGCGGTCTGGAAGGCCGCGTCGGAGGAGTCGACGCTGTGCGCCTTGCCGTCGACCAGGGTGACCCGCAGGTCGACCACCGGGTGGCCGGCGACCAGTCCGCGTTCCAGCTGGGCGCGGACGCCCTTCTCCACCGACGGGATGTAGTTCTGCGGGACGGCGCCGCCGACGACCCGGTCGACGAACTCGAAGCCGGCGCCCCGGGGCAGTGGCTCGACCTCGATGTCGCAGACCGCGTACTGGCCGTGGCCGCCGGACTGCTTGACGTGCCGGCCGTGCCCCCGCGCCGGGGCGGTCAACGTCTCGCGCAGCGACACCCGCACCGGTTCGGTGTCCAGCTCGACGCCCCCGGAGCGCAGCCGGTCCAGCAGGACGTCCGCGTGCGCCTCGCCCATGCACCAGAGCACCAGTTGATGGGTCTCGGGGTTGCGGTCCAGCCGCAGGGTGGGATCGCCGGCGATCAGCCGGGCGAGGTTGCGGGCGAGGGCGTCCTCGTCGGCGCGGCTGCGGGCGACGATCGCCACCGGCAGCAGCGGCTCCGGCATCTCCCACGGCGCGATCAGCAGCGGGTCGTCCTTGGCCGACACCGTGTCGCCGGTCTCCGCGCTGGGCGACTTGGTGATCGCGCAGATGTCGCCGGCGACGCAGTGCGGCACCTCGCGCAGGGTGGCGCCCAGCGGCGTGTAGAGGTGCCCGACCCGCTCGTCGGCGTCGTGGTCGGGGTGCCCGCGTTCGGCCATGCCGTGCCCGCAGACGTGCACCGTGTCGTCGGGACGTAGCGTGCCGGAGAAGACCCGGACCAGCGAGACGCGGCCGACGTGCCGGTCGACGGTGGTCTTGACGACCTCGGCCACGAGCGGGCCGTCCGGATCGCAGGTCAGCGGCGGGCGGGGCGAGCCGTCCACCCCGGTGACCGCTGGCAGCTCGTGCTCCAGCGGTGACGGGAACGCCGCGGTCAGCAACTCCAGCAGCGCGTCCAGGCCGACGCCGGTCTCGGCGCAGACCGGCACCGCCGGGTAGAAATGGCCCCGGGCGACGGCCTTCTCCAGGTCGTCGATGAGCACCTCGGTGCTGATCTCCTCGCCGTCGAGGTAGCGATCCATCAGGGTCTCGTCCTCGCTCTCGGCGATGATCCCCTCGATCAGCTCGTCGCGGGACTCGTCGATGGCCCGCTGGTGCTCCGGGTCCGGGTCGCGAACGTCGGCGGGCAGCCCGGCGGTGTAGTCGAAGACCCGGCGGGTGATCAGCCCGAGCAGTCCCTCGGTGGAGATGCCGTCGTCGCCGAGCATCGGCAGGTAGAGGGGCATCACGTTGTCGCCGAAGACCCGCTGGCAGAGCGCGACCGTCTCGTCGAAGTCGGCGCGGGGCGCGTCCAGGCGGGTCACCGCGACGGCGCGCGGCATGTCGACCGCCGCGCACTCCTCCCAGAGGGCGACGGTGGCCGAGTCCATCCCGCCGGCGGCGGAGACCACGAACAGCGCGGCGTCGGCGGCCCGCAGACCGGCACGCAGCTCGCCCACGAAGTCGGCGTACCCGGGCGTGTCCAGCAGGTTGACCTTGACGCCGTCGTGCAGCAGGGGCGCGCACGACAGGCTCACCGAGCGCTGCTGGCGTACCGCCGCGGGGTCGTGGTCGCCCACGGTCGTGCCGTCGACGACGCTGCCGGCCCGGCCGATCGTGCCGGTCGCGGCGAGCAGGGCCTCGACGAGCGTGGTCTTGCCCGCGCCGGAGTGCCCGACGAGCGCCACGTTGCGAACCCGCGCGGGTTCGGTCACCACCGGCGTGCCGCCGGCGGCCCCCTTGTCCTGATGTTTCTGCGCCATGGGGCGCACCTCCCTCAGCCGGTGGTGGGTGGCGACCGCCGCGCGAGGTGGAAGCGGCCCGGGGCGAGTGCGCGGCGATATCCTCCGGTGGTCTGCTGCCCGGTGAGAAATCCACGGGCGGACGGGTGAGCTGGCTCACCTCCCGGCTCGATCTCACACCCGTTGCCGGACACACACAAGCCTGCCCCGGGCGGGTCGTCGGGACCGGCGTTATGGCCGGAGCTGCGCGGACCGTTATCGTGGGGACCGCCATGGCGAAGATCTTCCAAGTGTCGGCCCGCGCGGGGATGACCCGCGTCGTCGAGCCGATTGCCCGCGCCCTACTGCGCGCGGGCGTCACCCCCAATGTCGTCACCGTCGCGGGCACCGTTGGTGTGCTCGTCGGCGCGCTCGGCTTCGGTGCCCGCGGCCATCTGGTCGCGGGCGCGTTGATCGTGACTCTGTTCGCGTTGACCGACCTGCTCGACGGGACGATGGCCCGGATGAGCGGCGGCTCCACCCGGTTCGGCGCGTTCCTCGACTCAAGCATGGACCGGGTCGCCGACAGCGCCGTCTTCGGCGCGGTGGCGTACTGGCTGGCCACCCAGGGCGACCACTCGGGCGTCGCCGCCGCGCTGCTCTGCCTGGCCGCCGGCGGGCTCGTCTCGTACGTGAAGGCGCGTGCCGAAGGGCTGGGCATGACCTGCAACGTGGGCATCGCCGAGCGCACCGAGCGACTGCTGATCGTCGGTGTCGGCGGGATCCTCACCGGGCTGCACGTCAAGCCCGCGTTGGAGATCGCGCTCTGGCTGTTGGCCGCCATCTCGATCTTCACGGTGGGACAGCGCATGGCGCACGTCTACCGCCAGGCCCAGCAGCTCCAGCCGGACGGCCAGGCGTGAGCGCGACCGGCGGCCGGGCCGCGTGAACCTCACCGAGCTGGGCTACGTCGCGGGCTGGCGGCTGGTCCGCGCGCTGCCCCGGCCGCTGGTGGCGGCGGCGTTCGCGAAGGGCGCGGACCGCGCGCACCGCCAGGGCGGCGGGAGTACGACTCGACTGCGCGCCAACCTGCGCCGAGTCGTCGGCCCGGAGGTGCCCGAGGCCGAGCTGGACGATCTCGTGCGGCGCGGCCTGCGCTCGTACGCCCGGTACTGGATGGAGGCGTTCCGCCTGCCGTCATTGAGCCGGGCGCAGATCCTGTCCGGGTTCCGGCTCGACGGCGCGGAACTGCTGGCCGCCGACGTGGCCGCCGGCCGGGGCGCGGTGGTGGCGCTGCCGCACGCCGGCAACTGGGACGCGGCGGGCGCCTGGGTGGCCGCCAGCGGCTGGCCCATCACCACCGTCATGGAGCGGCTCAAGCCGGAGGGGCTCTACAAGCGTTTCGTGGCGTTCCGCGGGAAGCTGGGGATGGAGATCCTGCCCACCCACGGCGGCCCGCGTCCGGCGTTCGACGTGCTGCTGGACCGCCTGCGCTCGGGCGCGATCGTGCCGCTGCTCGCCGACCGGGACCTGTCGGCCCGTGGCGTCGAGGTGGACTTCTTCGGCGCGAAGACGCGGATGCCCGCTGGCCCCGCGCTGCTCGCGATCCACACCGGTGCGCCGCTCTACGTGGCCTCGATGTGGTACGAGCAGGACAGGGCCTGCGCGTCGCTCGCCGGCCCGTTGCCGGTGCCCGGCCCGGAGGCGGGGCCGCTCGACGCGCGGGTCCGGTCGCTGACCCAGATGATCGCCGACCGTCTGGCGGCGGGTATCGCCCGGCATCCGCAAGACTGGCACATGTTGCAGCGGATGTGGCTGGACCAGCGCGGCGCGGGGGGCACGGACCTGCCGGCGTCGACCTCGGGTCGGTCCTGAAGGGGGTGGCTGACGCATGCGGATCGGTATCGTCTGCCCGTACTCCTTCGACGTGCCCGGCGGCGTGCAGAACCACGTCGTGGACCTCGCCGAGACGCTGATCACCCTCGGGCACGAGGTCAGCGTGCTCGCGCCGGCCGACGAGGACGCCGACCTGCCGGGGTACGTGGTGTCCGCCGGGCGGGCGGTGCCGCTGCCGTACAACGGGTCGGTGGCCCGGATCGCGTTCGGCCCGGTCTCCACGGCCCGGGTCCGGCGTTGGCTCACCAACGGTGACTTCGACGTGCTGCACGTGCACGAGCCGCTGACGTTGAGCCTCTCCCTGCTGGCGGTGCTGTCGGCGCGCGGGCCGGTGGTGGCCACCTTCCACACGGCAATGACCCGCTCGCGGGTGCTGGCGGCCGCGCAGGGCGTGCTGCAGATCGTGTTGGAGCGGATCACCGCCCGGATCGCGGTGAGCGCGCTGGCCCGCAAGGTGCAGGTCGAGCACATGGACGGCGGCGCGGTGGAGATCCCCAACGGCGTGGCGGTGGCGAAGTTCGCCGACGCCGAGCCGCTGCCGCAGTGGCCGGGGGAGTGCGGGCCGGGCACCGGCGGCACGTTGGGTTTCCTGGGGCGGTTCACGGAGGCGCGCAAGGGCTTCCCGGTGCTGCGCGACGCCTTCGTGGCGCTGGCGGCGACCCGTCCGGGCCTGCGGCTGCTGGTCGCCGGCCCGGGTGACCCGGACGACCTCTACGACCAGTTCCCCGCCGAGCTGCGGGAGCGCGTGACGTTCCTCGGTCTGGTCTCCGAGCCGGACAAGGCGCGGATGCTGCGCAGCGTGCACCTGTACGTGGCGCCGAACACCGGCGGCGAGTCGTTCGGCATGATCCTCACCGAGGCGTTGGCCGCCGGCACCACGGTCGTGGCCAGCGACCTGGACGCGTTCCGCCGGGTGCTCGACGGTGGGCGGGCGGGACGGTTGTTCCCCACCGGCGACGCGGTGGGGCTGCGCGACGCCCTGTCCGAGTTGCTCGACGATCCGGGAGCACGGGCCGCGCTGACGGCCTGCGGTGATCAGGTGGTGGCGAATTTCGACTGGCCGATGGTTGCCCGCCGTGTTCTGGAGGTATACGCAGCGGCGATCGAGGCGACCGACGGACGGGTCATCGACCAGGAATGGGTGGGGCTGGGCTGAGCCGGAGTGACCGATGGTGCGCCTGGTGACGCCGGTGACGAGCGGCGACGCGCGCGATGGAGGAGAAACGGAGCAGCACTACGATGCCGCACATGTGGTGGGTGGTGGCCGCGAGCGTGCTCGTGGGGGTGCTTGCGGCGTACCTCATCTGGACCGCCGGCCGGGTCGAGCGGCTGCAGGCCCGCGCGGAGCTTGCGGCGCGGGCCCTCGACGCTCACCTGTTGCGCCGGGCGGCGGCCGCCGCGGTGCTGGCGGAGCGGCGGTTCGGCGTCGAGCTGTACGCGGCGGCCAGGATCGCGCTCGACGCCGCCCCGGACGAGCGGGAGGCGGCGGAGAACGACCTGACCCGGCAGCTACGCACGGTGCGGTTGGACCCGGCCGACGCGGACTGCACGGCGGTCATCGCGGCGAGCCGCCGGCTCGCGTTGTCCCGGCAGGTGCACACCGACCTGGTCCGCGATGCCCGGTCGGCGCGTAGCCGCCCGCTGGTGCGGTTGTTGCGGATGGGGCGGGGTCACCAGTGGCCGCGCTACTTCGACATCGACGATCCGACGCTCGTCGTGCCGGCGGACGTGCCGGCCGGCTGACCAGCTCGAAAGCGGTGCCGGCGGACCGTGAGCGGGGCCACAGAGCAGGCCACCGGGGGCCTGATTGGCTGTCGAAGCGGCGTTGCGCCGTGCGTAGCATTTTCGCTGCCACCGCCCACCGCACGTTCTAGGAGCGCCGACCCGTGTCCGACACCACCGCCTCGACCACCGGTACCGCCCCCGTTGTCGGCACGGCCCGCGTGAAGCGGGGCATGGCCGAGATGCTCAAGGGCGGCGTGATCATGGACGTCGTCAACGCCGAGCAGGCCAAGATCGCCGAGGACGCCGGCGCGGTCGCGGTGATGGCGTTGGAGCGGGTGCCCGCCGACATCCGCGCGCAGGGCGGGGTGTCCCGGATGAGCGACCCCGACATGATCGATGGCATCATCTCGGCGGTCTCGATCCCGGTGATGGCCAAGGCCCGCATCGGGCACTTCGTCGAAGCGCAGATCCTCCAGTCGCTGGGGGTGGACTACGTCGACGAGTCCGAGGTGCTGACCCCGGCCGACTACGCGAACCACATCGACAAGTGGGCGTTCACGGTGCCCTTCGTCTGCGGCGCGACCAACCTGGGCGAGGCGCTGCGCCGGATCACCGAGGGCGCGGCCATGATCCGCTCCAAGGGTGAGGCGGGCACCGGTGACGTCTCGAACGCCACCACGCACATGCGGAAGATCCGCCAGGAGATCCGCCGGCTGTCGTCGCTGCCGGCCGACGAGCTGTACGTGGCGGCCAAGGAGTTGCAGGCCCCGTACGAGCTGGTCAAGGAGGTCGCCGAGAGCGGCAAGCTGCCGGTCGTGCTGTTCACCGCCGGTGGGATCGCCACCCCGGCCGACGCCGCGATGATGATGCAGCTCGGCGCGGAGGGCGTGTTCGTCGGCTCCGGCATCTTCAAGGCCGGTAACCCGGCGCAGCGGGCCGCCGCGATCGTCAAGGCCACCACCTTCCACGACGACCCGGACGTGCTGGCGAAGGTCTCCCGTGGTCTGGGTGAGGCGATGGTCGGCATCAACGTCGACGAGATCCCCCAGCCGCACCGCCTGGCCGAGCGCGGTTGGTGAGCGCGAGGAGTGAGCCGCTCCTGCGAGCCCCGCAGTCGCGAACGAAGGGAGGAGCGGTGAGGATGAACGCACCCACCATCGGTGTCCTCGCCCTGCAGGGTGACGTCCGCGAGCATGTGGCGGCGCTGACCGCGGCGGGTGCGGACGCCCGCCCGGTTCGCCGTGCGGGCGAGCTGGACGCGGTCGACGCTCTGGTGATCCCCGGCGGCGAGTCCACCACCATCAGCAAGCTCGTCGACATCTTCGAGATGCGCGAGCCGATCGACAAGCGGATCGCCGACGGGATGCCCGTCTACGGCTCCTGCGCTGGCATGATCATGCTCGCCGCCGAGGTGCTGGACGGCCGCGCCGACCAGCGCGGTTTCGCCGGCATCGACATGACGGTACGGCGCAACGCGTTCGGGCGGCAGGTCGACTCGTTCGAGGCGCCCGTGGAGATCACCGGCGTGGCGGGCGACCCCTTCCACGCGGTGTTCATCCGGGCGCCGTGGGTCGAGCGGGTCGGCCCGGCCGTCGAGGTGATCGGCACGGTGACCGGCGGCCCGGCCGCCGAGCGGATCGTGGCGGTCCGGCAGGGCAACCTGCTGGCCACCTCCTTCCACCCCGAGCTGACGGGCGATCTGCGCCTGCACGCGTACTTCGTCGAGCTGGCACGGACCGCCTGAGCGGCCGACGCCCCCGCGCGGGCATGGATCGGGCCCCCGGGCCGTTGGTCTGAGGGGCCCCGACGCCGCGCCGCTGCCCCGGGCAGGTCCCGGGTGTGACACGGCGGGGTGTGACCTCGGTAAGATTGCCGCGGTTCGGCAGGGCCGTCGCCCGGCGCGGTACTTCCCGCGGGGCCGACCGGCCGCCGGATCGCCGGATGCGGCGCGGAATCGGTGCGGCAGTCGACGCAGGCGTGCAATGACAGACGGAGGTAGAAGATGTCCGGCCACTCAAAGTGGGCGACGACCAAGCACAAGAAGGCCGTCATCGACGCCAAGCGCGGCAAGATGTTCGCCAAGCTGATCAAGAACGTCGAGGTGGCCGCGCGGACCGGTGGCGGCGACCCGTCCGGTAACCCGACGCTGTTCGACGCCATCCAGAAGGCGAAGAAGAGCTCGGTTCCCAACGACAACATCGACCGCGCCGTCAAGCGCGGCTCCGGCCTGGAAGCCGGCGGCGCCGACTGGCAGACCATCATGTACGAGGGGTACGGCCCGAACGGTGTGGCCATGCTCATCGAGTGCCTCACCGACAACCGCAACCGGGCGGCCACCGAGGTGCGCACCGCGCTGACCCGCAACGGCGGCTCGCTCGCCGACGCCGGCTCGGTGTCGTACATGTTCTCCCGCAAGGGCGTGGTGATCGTGCCCAAGGAGGGCACCAGCGAGGACGACGTGATGATGGCCGTCCTCGACGCCGGCGCCGAGGAGGTCAACGACCTGGGTGAGGCGTTCGAGGTCGTCTCCGAGCCGACCGACCTGATCCCGGTGCGGACGGCGTTGCAGGACGCCGGCATCGAGTACGAGTCGGCCGAGTCCTCCCTGATCCCCAGCATGAACGTCCCGCTGGACGAAGAGGGCGCTCGCAAGATCTTCAAGCTGATCGATGTCCTGGAGGACTGCGACGACGTGCAGAACGTCTACGCGAACTTCGACGTCTCCGACGACGTCATGGCGGCCGTCGACGCCTGAGCTCCGGCCTCCGTCCGCCGGGCGCTTGATCGACTCGACTTCACGGAAAGCGGGGTGTCCGCACGCGGCGGACACCCCGCTTTCCATGAACCGGAGTCGATCAAATGCTCGGCCCGGCCTTGAGCTGCCTGAGATGGGTCAGCGCCCTCTTGCCCGCGACCTGACGACCGGTCGCAGTCCGGCGGGCCGTACGAAGATCGATCGTCGAGCGATCGCGTCCAGTCCCGGTCCGACCTCGTAGCCGTCGAGCCAGACCCACCCGTCGTAGGTGGGCCAATCGAGCACGCGGATGACGCGGAACAGGATCGGTCGACTGAACTGGATACTCGCCGCACGGGTGACCTGGAACAGATCACCCGCCCGCACGGCCGTCGGATTTCCGGTCGCGCCACGCCTTGAGATGATCACTCGCCTCGACGAGGCGGGGGCACGAACCGTCTGGCGTGCACCTGGTGCAGACGTTGCGGTGGTGGAAGTCGATCACGTAGCTCGCCATCGTCACGAGAAACGGCGGTTCCGGCCGGGGCTGCTCACCCATCATCGCGATCACCTCGCTGGGACGACGCCGCGCCCTTCCCTCTCGACGAGGACGGCGTGGTGAGCCGGTAGGCCCCGGTGCGAGCCGGGAAGCTGGTCCGCTCCACCACGTCGATCGGCTCGTCTGGACGGTGAAACCACTTCCAACGGCACATCGCCTGCCTCCCGAGATCAATGCGAGTAGGGCATCTACCAGGCACGATCCTGCGTCCAACCATCAATCTGCAACGTCTCATGTCGAAAACCACGCTTCGAGATTGACGCCGTCTCGTTTGGCCGGTCATTCTGTTCCAGATGAGACAGAGAGGCCACGTGAGGTGAGACCGGAGGCCGGATGAGTGAGGTCGGTTCGTCAGTTCCACGGCGGCAACTGGGCCGGCTTCTGCGCCAGGCACGTGAGGAAGCCGGAATCAACCTTGAGGCTGCCGCCAATGACCTCGAATGGTCCCGGGCCAAGATGTACCGGCTGGAAAGTGGCCAGACTGCGCTGCGCACCCATGACGTGGTCTTGATGTGTCAGCTCTACGGCACGTCTGCCGAGTTGACCGAGGTGTTGGTCAGTCTCGCTCGGGAGAGCAAGTTCCGGGGGTGGTGGCACGCCTATGACGAGGTGATCCCGGGTTGGTTCGAGTTGTATGTGGGGCTGGAGGCGGCCTCCTCCGCCATCCGCCAGTACGAGCCGACCCTCATACCCGGGCTCCTCCAGACCCCGGAGTACATGGCTGCGGTGTTCGAGACCAAGCCCGGACGTACCCCGCAGGAGGTGGCGCAGAAGGTCGCCTTACGGATGCAGCGGCAGAAGTTGTTGACCAGGCGTAGTCCTGCGGCACCGCGTCTTGACGTCGTGGTCGACGAGGCCGTGGTCCGCCGACCCATCGATGACATCGAGGCTTGGCGGATGCAACTCGCTTACCTGGTCAACGCCGCCCAGGCGCCGAACATCGCGGTCCGGGTGCTGCCGCTGGGGGTCGGTCCGCACCGAGCATCCGTGGCCGGAGCCTTTGTCCTGCTCGATCTTCCGGCAGTTGGCACTCGGCCGGCCGAGCCCAGCACGGTCTACAGCGAGTCGCTGACCGGTGGCCTCTACCTCGATCGTGCGGCCGAGGTCCAGACGTACTCTGAGGTCTGGCAGGCGCTTTGGGATCTTGCCCTGCCCGAGCGCGCGTCGGAGGATCTGGTGAGCACAGTGATCAAGGAGACCTACGATGAGTGATCTGACCGGTGCCCGCTGGCGCACGAGCACGCGTAGTGGAAATGAGGGCAACTGCGTCGAGGTCGCGGACAATCTTCCCGGCGTCGTGGCCGTTCGGGACAGCAAGGACGTCGAAGGGCCGGCGCTCACCTTCTCCCCGGGGGCCTGGGCCGCATTCCTGGCGCACACCAAGGCCGACGGAGTAGCGCCCAACGCGTGATCGACTCGACATCGTGGAAGTGGGGGTGTCCCTGCGCGTTGGACACCCCCACTTCCGTGAACTGGAGTCGATCAAGCGCAATGCACCAAGCCCTTCCCCCTGGTCAGAGCCACCGAACGGCGAGCGGTCCGGTGTCGTACGCACGGCGGCCCGGCGCGGATGTCCGCGCCGGGCCGCCGTCTCGGGTGGCCCGCAGGTGGTGTGGGGGCGGGGGGTGAGGGGGGGGTGGATCAGTTCCCACCCCCCGATACCCG
>NZ_JBITDT010000009.1:225013-277840 GCF_044454415.1 Micromonospora sp. NPDC051543 | reverse complement strand
CGATCATGGTAGTCATGCGATCTGCTCCGCAGCCGTGGGGGGGGGGGGTCCCCCCGCCGTTGGTTTGGCGGGGGGGGGGGGGAGCGCCGGGGGGGGCCCCCCCGCCCGCCCCCCCGTCTCGGGTGCCGCTCAGGTGGTCTGGCGGCGGGTCTTCAGGGCGGTGTCGATCAGTTCCCACACCGCGATCCCGGCGGTGCTCAGCGCGATGATGACCGCGAGGATCTCGCGATTGTCCGCGACCGCCAGCCAGTCGAACCGCTCGCCGAGGGCCGGGTTGAGCAGTCGGTCGGAGAGCGCCAGCCACACCACCGGCACCGTGAACGCCAGGTTGAGCAGCGCCTTGGTCGCGAACAGCCGCCAGCTCCAGCGCCCGATCCGGTACTTGACGATCTCGAACACCACGTCGAGGGCCAGCACGCCGATCAGCGCCGGCAGCCAGAACGACCAGAGAGCCGGGTCGAGGAGCGGGATGTTGTCACCGTCGGTGTCGCGTACCCAGGACTGGAAGTGCTGCAAGGGCAGGTAGCCGATGAACACCACCAGCATCGCCACCGCCGCGATGGTGTCGACGAGTGAGACGTCCCGGTGCGCGGGGACGTCGGGCAGTTCGTCGACTGTCCATTCGGGCAGGTCGACGGGCGACTGGGACCGCTCGATGAGGACGAAGACCAGGGTGAGCCAGAAGCAGATGTGCACCGCCACGTGCAGGGCGACGACGAGGCCCGGGCCGATGGCGCCGAAGCCCTTGCCCTCGACGACCGCGACCACCGCGACCACCGTGCCGGCGAGCGCCGGGATGAAGCTGAGCAGCAGCTTCAGCAGCCGAAGCCAGACCAGGTAGTAGGTGGGGCCGAGGAGCTGGAGCCGTCGGTCGGCGTAGCGGGCGGCCAGCCGGTCGGGGTTGCCCAGTTCGGTGAGCACCTCCCGTTCGGCGACTGCCGCGTCCGCGCCGCCCCCCGTCCGGTCCTCGATCATGTCCTCGATGGACGCGCGCAGCTCGGTGGCGATCTCGTCACGGCGCGGGGCGGGCACCGAGCGCAGGGTGGCGGCGAGGTAGCGATCGGTCAGGGTGTTCATCGGTCGACTCCTTGGATCAGGCCGTTGATGGAGGTCTGTACGGCGGCGAGGTCGTCCAGGAGCCGGCTCAGCATCGACTCGCCCTCGTCGCTGGTCCGGTAGAACTTGCGCGGCCGGCTCTCCTCGGTGTTCCACTCGCTGGTCAGCAGCCCCTGGTCCTCCAGGCGGCGCAGCAGCGGGTAGAGGGTGTTGGCGTCCACCGGAAAGCCGTGGTCGGTGAGCCGTTGCAGCAGTGCGTAGCCGTAGTCCGGTCGACGCAGCGCGACCAGGCTGGCCACCACGACGGTGCCTCGACGCAACTCCTGTAGGTGCGTCCGTAGAACGTCCTCGCTAACCATGTGTCACACCATACTGTGTGTCACACAGTGTTGTCCACTGCGACATCATCGTGTGTGTCAAGTCCTGCCTCGATCGCTACGACGTGCGGGGCGCCCGGTCGACACCGGACGCCCCGCCACCTGGTCACACTCAGCAGGACACGCCCTGGCGGAAGTTCCGCTCGACGTAGCTGGCCGGGCCGACCTGGAAGTAGCCCACGCCCGGCCGGATCGGGTGCCCGGTGAACAGCTCCACCCGCGACCCGACGCGAACCAGGTACGCCTCGGCGTCCCCCGCGTCGTTACGGATCAGCGACCCGCGCGGGCCGTAGATCGCCTCCAACTCCGCGAAGGACATGCCGACCCGGGCCCCGGCCGGCGACTGCGGCGGCGCGGTGGCCGTACCGACCTCCACCAGTAGTCCGTCGCGGAAGGCCAGCAGGAGGACACCGGCCCAGGAACCGGTCGCACCGGCGTGGACCACCGTGCCGCAGCCCGGCGCGGTCCAGTCGATGTGGCCGGCCGCGGTGAGCGCGGCCAGGCTGGCGCCGATCCGGTACACGCCGGCCCCGGCGACGCTGAGCACCTGCGGGTGGGTGTGCCCGGCGGCGGTGAGCGGGCCGTGCGCCGAGGCGCCGCCGGCCGGGAGCGCTGCCGCCGCCGGGTCGGCGACGGTCATCGGGACGAGCGTGCCGAGCGCCAGCGCGGCAGTGGTGAGAAGGGTCAGCGGACGTCTCATGGTGGGCTCCTTCGGTGATGGGTCTCCTGCCCTGTTAGTCACCGCGTCGGCCGCAGCGGTTCGTCGGGTTTCGGACCGGACCGGTCTACTGTGGAAGGGACCGTGCTGGCCGGGGGTGACACGGTGACGGCTCCGCAGCGGATCGGGCCCTACGCCATCGAGCGACTGCTGGGCGTCGGCTCGTTCGCGACGGTCTGGTTGGGCTACGACGCGGTGCTCGACACGCGGGTGGCGATCAAGGTGCTGGCCGAGAACTGGAGCCACGACCTGCGGGTCCGGGAACGTTTCCTCGACGAGGCCCGACTGCTGCGCCGTCTGGAGCACGAGCGGCTGATCCGGGTGCACACCGTCGGTGAGTTGCCCGACGGCCGGCCGTACGCGGTCCTGGCCTGGGCGGACCGGGGGAGCCTGCGGGACCGCCTCGCCCACGGCGAGATCCCCGCGCCGACCGCGCTGCGGCTGCTCGGCGAGGTCTGCGCCGGGGTCGCCGTACTGCACCGGCACGGTGTCGTGCACCGTGACCTCACCCCGGGCAACGTCCTGTTCCGCTCTGCCGGTCCGGACGCCCCCGATGCCGAACAGGTGCTGATCGCCGACCTCGGGCTCGCCAAGGCGCTCGCCGCCGCCTCGGGACTGACCGCCCGGGCCGGCACCCCCGGTTACATGGCCCCTGAGCAGGACCATCCGGGGGCGGTGGTGGACACCCGCGCCGACGTGTACGGGCTCGGCCGGCTCGGCGTCCGGCTGCTGGCCGCCGACCCGACGGGCGCGCATCCGGACCGACCCGACCCGCCGCGACCTGCCCCGCAGATTCGACTCCGCGACGGCGTGCCGCCGGGAGTCGCGGCGGTGCTCGCCCGGGCCACCGCATACCACCCGGACGACCGCTATCCCGACGCCGCGGCCCTGCACGCCGCCTTGACCCGCGCGGGGCTGGCCGGGTTCACCGGCCCGGTACGGCGACAGCCATCACCTGCCCCGGCCCGCCCGCACCGGCTACGACGGGCCGGCGCGGCGGTCGTGGCTGTTGCCGCCATGGGCGCGCTGGGCGCCGAACCGGGCGGCACCGTGTCGACCCGGGCCGCCGCTGGCACCTACACGGCCGGGCCGCTGACCGTGGCTCTGCCGCCCGGCTGGTCCGCCGCCGGCGCCACCTGGGCCGGTCAGTACGGCACCGACGGCGAACCGGAGCCGGCGCTGGTGATGTCGCCGCAACCCCGCCGGTGGGCCGCCGACCCCCGACTGCCCGGCGCGTTCGTGGGCCTCTCCGCCAGCACGGCGGCACGCGCCACGCCCGCCGGGTTCCTGGCCGAGCGCACGCACGGCGACTGCACGCCCGCGCCGGCCCGCACCACCCGCCAGGCGGGCGTCGAGTGGACGGTGGTGGCGTACCGCTGCGACCGGGGCCGGGCGCTGATCGTCGAGTCGGCCGCCCTGCACCGGGCCGCCCTCGTGTACGCGCAGATCACGCCGCCGCCGAACACTGCCACCGAGTTCGTCGACACCCTGCTCGCCGGGGTGCGGGTGCGGGTGCGGTGACCGGCCGTCCGCTGCCGGAAAAGGCTCCGATGGCAGGTCCGTCGGTGTGAGGCTGTCAGCGTGATGGAGGACCCGCGTCGGCCGCTCACCCGGGGAAAGGGCGGGCCGCAGCGGGCGGACCTGCTGGAGTTGTTCTTCGACCTCGCCTTCATCGCGAGCCTGACGCTGGCCTCGCAGAAGATGGCCGCCGAGCAGACCTGGACAGGCGTCGGTCAGGCGCTGCTCGCCCTGTCGACGCTGTGGGCGGTGTGGGTGACCACGACGCTGATCACCGACACCTACAGCCCGCGGAGGCGTCCGATCCCGTACCTGATCCTCGGCATCATGTTCGGCGTCATGCTGATGTCCGCCGCGCTGCCGACGGCCTTCCGGGACCACGGCCTGGTCTTCGGTGGGGCCCGCTGACGCCGCGGGTCGACGGTCAGCGGACCACCACGGTGATGGTGTGCTCCCGGCCCTCCTCGGGGATCGTGACGTCGACCGTGCCCGGGCGGACGAAGCGAATGTCCACCACGCCCGCCTCGTACTGCTGGGAGACCAGCTCCGGGCGGTCCACGCTGACGAGCCCTGGACCGATGCCCTGGATCCGCAGCACCGCGCCCGTGGCGAAGCAGAGCGACCGCAGCAGCTCCAGCTCGGTCTCGGCGAGCGGCAGGTCGTAGCGGACGGCACCCCGACAGGCCGGGGTCGCGGCCGTCGGCGGGGGAGTCGTTCGGGGCGTACCCCTTGTGCTCGGTGGTGCGGGCGGACGCCCGCGGGTCGGCGGCGGCCGGGACGGCGACCCGGCGGGCGAGGGGATCGCGGAGGTCGCCGAGGGCGTGGGTGTCGCAGGGGTCGGGCCGGGCGGTTGGACGGGCAGCGGCGCGACGGCGTCGGCGCCGCAGGCGGCGACCCCCACGGCGACCGCGAGGACGACGGCGAGCCGGCGGAACGACGCCGCGCTCGTCGCGCGCCGAGCGGTTGCCGGACCCGCCGGGATCATCCGTCGCCGAGCCGTTGCCGGACCTGCCTCCGGGCCAGGTGCAACCGGGACTTCACCGTGCCCACCGGTAGGTCGAGCAGGGTGGCGATCTCGGGGTAGCTCAGCCCGAGCACGTCGCGCAGGGCCACCACCTCGGCGTGGTCGGGGTGGACCGAGTCGAACGCGTCGAGCAGATCGAGGCGGGTGCCCGCGACCACGCTGGTCCGTCGCGGATCGGGCTGATCGGGCACCGGAACACCGCTGGCCTCCAGTCGGCAGCGGCGACGCAGCGTGCGGTACGTGGAGCGGGCCCGATTGGCGGCCAGCCGGTGCAGCCAGGTACGGAACGAGGAGCGACCCTCGAACCGGGTGATGCCGCCGGCCAGCGCCAGGAGCGTGTCCTGGCAGGCTTCCTCGGCGTCCTGGCGGTTGGGCAGGAATCGGGCGCACAGCCGCAGCGCCTCCGGACGCACCGCGACCAGCAGGGCGTCCAGCGCCGCCAGGTCGCCCTGCGCGGCGCGGCGGGCCAGGGCGTCGAGATCAGCGGGGTCGGGCATGCCGGGTGTCCAATGCTCGCCGGTGGCCGATCCCCAAGCGTACGGCCGTCGGCGCTGGTCCGTCCTCGTCCGATCCGGCACCCGACCCGGGCTACTCGAAGCGGGACACGTCTCCGGCGCCTCGGCGCAGGATCTCCGGCTCCGGCCCGGAAAGGTCGATCACCGTCGTCGGCTCCATGCCGCACTCGCCGGCGTCCAGCACCGCGTCGAGCTGGTGGTCGAGCTGTTCCTTGATCTCCCAGCCCTGCGTCATCGGCTCGTCCTCGCCGGGCAGCGTCAGCGTGCTGGACACCAGCGGTTCGCCCAGCTCGGCGAGCAGCGCCTGGGTGACGGTGTGCCGGGGGACCCGCACGCCGACGGTCCGCTTCTTCGGGTGCAGCATCCGGCGGGGCACCTCCTTGGTGGCCGGCAGGATGAACGTGTAGCTGCCCGGCGTGGACGCCTTCACCAGCCGGAACACGGCATTGTTGATCTGGACGAACTGGCCGAGCTGCGCGAAGTCGTGGCAGACAAGCGTGAAGTGGTGCCGATCGTCGAGATGGCGGATCTGGCGGATCCGGTCCAGCCCGTTCTGGTTACCGAGCTGGACGCCGAGCGCGTAGCAGGAGTCCGTCGGATAGGCGACCAGGCCGCCGCCGCGGACCAGGTCGGCCACCTGCCCGATCACGCGGGGCTGCGGGTTCTCCGGGTGTACGTCGTAGTACCTCGCCATCTCCCGAGCCTATTACTCCTCTACGTGCGGCTGGAGTGACAGGTGGCGGGCTCAGTCGCGCCACTCGTCCTTGAAGGTGGATGGGTAGGCCCCCTCGGGCAGCACCGGGCGCAGCGCTGAGTAGACCTGCTCGGCTGCCGCCTCGGTGTAGTCATCGAAGGTTTCGGCTGCCTGCAGCCACCAGCCGCCACCGGCGAGGTGGTCGACCCGCACGAACGCGCCGGTCTTGCGCAGTCGTTCGGCGCCACCCAGGCGCTCTGCGACTGGTTCCGAGATGATGGTGATCCATGAATAGCCGCGCAGGGTGTCCTCCACGGACCGCACCGTCTCACTCGGGTGCAGGTAAAGCGCGTACTCAAGGCCGGTCTTCAAACTCGTGCCGTAGCTGATGCCGACCATGCCGAAGAGCGCACCGTGCTCGGCGGCCCGACGCAGCAACGCGTGCGCCCGCTCGCTGAACCTGACAAAGACGGCCCGGGGCAGCGTGATTCCGAGCACCGCTCGTCGCCGGCCGTCCATCGGGTACTGCCAGAACTCCACCTCGAGTGACCCCTCGTCGAGCACAGCCACCCCAGGGGTCCCTTGACCGTCGGCGGCACCGACACGCAGGTACTGGAAGTCGTGCGTTCGCCAGTCGACCTGCCCGACGAACGACTGCCATTCCTCGTCGCTAAAGAAGGGAAGTTGCCATGAACGCTGCTCGTCGCCGTCCGCCGCCCCGATGACCGCCTCGACCCCACAGGTGCCTCCGCGAGCTGCCCCGGCGAGCGCATCGGATGGCAGGAGTTCGGCAAAGAAGTTCCGAGCTGATTCAAACCATTCCTGGACGACGCGTCCCTTCTCGTTGTCGCCGTCGGGGAGGTCGATGGTGAGCAGGAGGTCAACGCTCTCCGGCCGTTTCCAGGGCCGGCCATCCGAGGTGGCCCGAGGCGAGGACGGCTGGTCGGCAGCGTCTTCGCTTTCGTACTGGAAACCCAGCAACTTCCGGGAGTCACGGTCCGCCTCGTGGGCGTCGCCGAGCGCCAGGTTGATCGCCAGTCGTTCGTTGATGTCATCCTTGCCGTCGATGCCGAACGCCCGGTACAGCTGGATGCCGTCGTCAGGGCCGCTGCGGACCTCGATCCGCCCGTCCACGTCGAAGTAGCTGGACGCCGTTACACAGTCCTGCTCGAAAATGCCGTTGGGACCGGCCACCACGGGCTTGTCCACGATGCGGACCAACTCGTACGGATTCGCGAGGAGTTGCTCCAGCCGGTTCTGGGCACGTCGCGCTCCCGCCGGGTCGTCGGGCTCGAAGATCCACACCCAGATCTCCTGCGGATGCCCGTCCCAACAGATGAGTTCGGGGCCGGGACGCTCGTCGTAAAGGTCACATGTCAGCAGAGCGTCCGGAAAGCGTCTCCGTAGCTCCGCTACGCGTGTGGCGAGCCCGCCCGCATATGCCGCATGAACCGAGATGTCCCAACCGCTCATTGCCGCTCCTCAGCGCAGTTCGCCGACTATACGAACGGATGTGGCCCCTGCCACCCGTACCGACGCAGGTGCTCTGCCACGGTGCCGGGGTCGCACCTTAATCGATCATGGCCGAACGTCTGCCGTCCGGGCCGCGGAGCTGCCCGCGGGTTCGTGCTGGCGAGCCGGGAGCGGTCGTGAAGATTGCTGGACGAGACGCGGACCACGACCCTCGGCGCGGACGGTGGAGCCGCCGAGATCACCTCGGTAGGGTAGGTGCCGGTCGGCTCCGACCACCTAGATCCACACCGCCGGGGGGCGCCACGCATGGCTGATTCGTTCGCGCATCTGCACGTGCACACCGAGTACTCGATGCTCGACGGAGCGGCCCGGTTGAAGGACCTGTTCGCCGAGGCCAACCGGCTGGGCATGCCGGCGGTGGCGATCACCGACCACGGCAACATGCACGGCGCGAACGACTTCTACAACCAGGCGATGGCCGCCGGGATCACCCCGATCCTGGGCGTCGAGGCGTACGTGGCGCCGGAGTCGCGCTACCACAAGGCGCGGGTCAAGTGGGGTCGGCCGGAGCAGAAGAGCGACGACGTGTCGGGTAACGGCGCGATCACCCACAAGACCATGTGGGCGAAGAACGCGCAGGGTCTGAAGAACCTGTTCACCCTCAACTCGCGCGCCTCCATGGAGGGGCACTACGTCAAGTGGCCCCGGATGGACATGGAGCTGATCGCCGAGCACGCCGAGGGGATCATGGCCACGACGGGCTGCCCGTCCGGCGCGGTGCAGACCCGGCTGCGGCTGGGGCAGTTCGACGAGGCGCTCAAGGTCGCCGCGAGCTACCAGGACATCTTCGGCAAGGAGAACTACTTCCTGGAGATCATGGATCACGGCCTCTCCATCGAGAGCCGGGTCCGCGAGGGGCTCACCGAGATCGCCCGCAAGCTGGACATCCCGCCGGTGGTCACCAACGACTCGCACTACACGCACGAGGCGCAGGCCACCGCGCACGACGTGTTGCTGTGCGTGCAGACCGGCAGCAACATCGACGACCCCAACCGGTTCCGGTTCGAGGGCGGCGGCTACTTCGTCAAGAGCGCCGACCAGATGCGCGCGGTCGACTCGTCCGAGCTGTGGCAGCAGGGCTGCCGCAACACCCTGCTGGTCGCCGAGAAGGTCGACCCGAAGGGCATGTTCGAGTTCCACAACCTGATGCCACGCTTCCCGGTGCCCGAGGGCGAGACCGAGGAGTCCTGGTTCCGCAAGGAGACCTTCGCCGGCCTGGCCCGCCGCTACCCGAACGGCATCCCGGAGGGGCACGTCGTCCAGGCCGAGTACGAGCTGGGCGTCATCAACCAGATGGGCTTCCCGTCGTACTTCCTCGTGGTCGCCGACTTCATCCAGTGGGCCAAGAACCAGGGCATCGCGGTGGGCCCGGGCCGTGGTTCGGCGGCCGGCTCGCTCGTCGCGTACGCGTTGGGCATCACCGACCTGGACCCGATCCCGCACGGTCTGATCTTCGAGCGGTTCCTCAACCCCGAGCGTGTCTCGATGCCGGATGTCGACATCGACTTCGACGAGCGTCGGCGCGGCGAGGTGATCAAGTACGTCACCGACAAGTGGGGTGAGGACAAGGTCGCCCAGATCGCCACCTTCGGCACGATCAAGGCGAAGGCCGCGATCAAGGACTCGGCGCGGGTGCTCGGCTTCCCGTACGCGGTCGGTGACCGGATCACCAAGGCGATGCCGCCGGCCGTGATGGGCAAGGACATCCCGCTCACCGGCATCTTCGACCCGAAGCACCCCCGGTACGCCGAGGCGGGCGAGATCCGGGGCCTGTACGACTCCGACCCGGACGTGCGCAAGGTGATCGACACGGCCAAGGGCATCGAGGGGCTGATCCGGCAGACCGGTGTGCACGCCGCCGGTGTCATCATGTCGGCCGAGCCGATCATCGAGCACATCCCGCTGATGCGTCGCGACGCGGACGGGGCGATCATCACGCAGTTCGACTACCCGACCTGCGAGTCGCTCGGGCTGCTGAAGATGGACTTCCTCGGCCTGCGCAACCTGACGATCATCGACGACGCCGTCAAGAACATCGAGCTGAACCACAACCTCAAGCTCGACCTGTTGGCCCTGCCGCTGGACGACCCGGCCGCGTACGAGCTGCTGGCCCGCGGTGACACCCTCGGCGTGTTCCAGCTCGACGGTGGGCCGATGCGCTCGCTGCTGCGGCTGATGAAGCCGGACAACTTCGAGGACATCTCCGCCGTCCTGGCGCTCTACCGGCCCGGTCCGATGGGCGTCGACTCGCACACCAACTACGCGCTACGCAAGAACAACCTCCAGGAGATCACGCCGATCCACCCGGAGCTGGAGGAGCCGCTGCGGGAGATCCTGGCGCCCACGCACGGTCTGATCGTCTACCAGGAGCAGGTGCAGCGCGCCGCGCAGATCCTCGCCGGCTACACGCTCGGCCAGGCGGACCTGCTGCGCCGGGCGATGGGTAAGAAGAAGAAGGAGATCCTCGACAAGGAGTTCATCCCGTTCCGGGACGGCTGCCGCGAGCGCGGCTACTCCGACGAGGCGATCCAGGCCGTGTGGGACGTCCTGGTGCCGTTCGCCGGGTACGCCTTCAACAAGGCGCACTCCGCCGCGTACGGCCTGGTCTCCTACTGGACGGCGTACCTGAAGGCGCACTACCCGGCCGAGTACATGGCCGGGCTGCTCACGTCGGTCGGTGACGACAAGGACAAGATGGCGCTGTACCTGTCCGAGTGCCGCCGGATGCGCATCCAGGTGCTGCCGCCGGACGTGAACACCTCGGCGGGCCCGTTCACCCCGGTCGGCAAGGACATCCGCTTCGGCCTGGCGGCGGTCCGCAACGTGGGCGCGAACGTGGTCGCCTCGATCATGCGGTGCCGCGAGGAGAAGGGCGAGTACGCCGAGTTCTACGACTTCCTGTCCAAGGTGGACGCGGTGGTCTGCAACAAGAAGACCATCGAATCGCTGATCAAGGCGGGCGCGTTCGACTCCATGGAGCACCCCCGCAAGGGGCTGCTCGCGGTGCACGCCGACGCGATCGACGCGTACGCCGACGTCAAGCGCAAGGAGGCCGTCGGCCAGTACGACCTGTTCGGCGCCGGCTTCGGCGACGCGGACACCGGCAGCACGACGGTGATGCCGGTGATCGGCGACAGCGAGTGGGAGAAGCGCGACAAGCTGGCCTTCGAGCGCGAGATGCTCGGCCTGTACGTCTCCGACCACCCGCTGTTCGGCCTGGAACACATCCTGGGCGCGGCCGCCGACACCACCATCGCGTCCCTGGCCGAGGACGGCGCGGTGCCCGACGGGGCGGTCGTCACCCTCGCCGGCATCCTCTCCGGCGTTCAACGGCGGGTCACCAAGCAGGGCCGGGCCTGGGCCTCGGCCACCCTGGAGGACCTGGCCGGCGGCGTGGAGACGTTGTTCTTCCCGAACACCTACGAGGTGATCGGCCAGTACATCGCCGAGGACGCCATCGTGGTGGTCAAGGGCCGGGTGGACCGCCGCGACGACACCCCGCGCATCATGGCGATGGACATGTCCATGCCGGACGTGAGCACCAGCGCCACCAACAAGCCGGTCACCCTCACCATCCCGGTGCACCGGTGCACCCCGCCGCTTGTGGAACGGCTCAAGGAGACCCTGGTGCTGCACCCCGGCGACACCGAGGTGCACGTGAAGCTGCTCAACGGCGGCCGTACCACCACCCTGCGGCTGGGACCGTTCCGGGTGGCGGCGACGACCGCGCTGATGGGTGACCTCAAGAGCGTCCTCGGCCCAGCGAACGTGAGCTGACCCGCCCTCGGTCCGGCCGGCACGCGCCGGCCGGGCCGTCGGGCTCAGCCCTGGTCGGGGGCGGCGATCTCGCGTAGCTGGCCGTCGGTCAAGCGCAGCCACCGCTGCACGCCGATCTCGGCCAGGAACCGTTCGTCGTGGCTCACCACCACGAACGCCCCCTGGTACGCGGACAGCGCGCTCTCCAACTGGGCGACGCTGACCAGGTCCAGGTTGTTCGTCGGCTCGTCGAGCAGCAGCAGTTGCGGCGCCGGCTCCGCGCACAGCACACAGGCCAGGGTGGCGCGCAGCCGTTCCCCGCCGGAGAGCACCCCGACGGGCAGGTTCACCCGGGCGCCCCGGAACAGGAACCGGGCCAGCAGGTTCATCCGCTTGGCGTCCGGCAGGCTCGGCGCGTACGCGGCGAAGTTCTCCGCCACCGTCCGGTCGGGATCCAGCAGGTCGAGCCGCTGCGACAGGTACGCGATCCGCCCGTCGGCCCGGCGGATCTCGCCGCCGGCCGGTTCGAGGTCGCCGTTGACGAGGCGCAGCAGCGTCGACTTGCCGACGCCGTTCGCCCCGGTGAGCGCGATCCGCTCCGGCCCCCGGATCACCAGGTCGGCGCCGTCGCCGCCGAACAGGTCCCGGTCGTCGAACCGGGCCCGCATCCCCTGGCCGGAGAAGACCGTCCGTCCGGACGGGACTGTGGTGTCGGACAGGTCGACGGTGATCGTGTCCTCGTCGCGGACCGCGCGACCGGCCTCGTCGAGTCGGGCCTTGGCCGAGCCGAGCCGGGCGGAGTGGGTTTCCTGCGACTTGCCCGCCGACTCCTGCGCGCTGCGCTTCAGCCCACCGGCGACGATCCGTGCCAGCCCGGCGTTCTTCAGGTTCTTCGAGGCGTTGCTGGCCCGCCGGTCGGCCCGTTCCCGGGCCTGCTGCATCTCCCGCTTCTCCCGCTTGACCTCCTGCTCGGCGTTGCGCAGGTTGCTCTCGGCCACCTCGCGTGCCGCCCGTACCGCCTCCGTGTACGCGGTGAAGTTGCCCCCGTACCAGTTGATCTCGCCTCGTTCGAGGTCGGCGATGCGGTCCATCCGGTCCAGCAGCTCCCGGTCGTGGCTGACCAGCAGCAGACACCCGGACCAGTCGGTGAGCACGTCGTAGAGCTTGTGCCGGGCCGCCAGGTCCAGGTTGTTGGTCGGCTCGTCGAGCAGCAGGACGTCCGGACGGCGCAGCAGCTGCGCCGCCAGCCCGAGGGAGACCACCTGGCCGCCGCTGAGCGTGCGCAGCGGCCGGTCGAGCGCCAGGTCGCCCAGACCGAGGCGATCCAGCTCGGAGCGGGTGCGCTCCTCGATGTCCCAGTCGTCGCCGATGGTGGCGAAGTGCGTCTCGCTGGCGTCCCCGGCCTCGATGGCGTGCAGCGCCGCGATGCGTTCGGCGACGCCGAGCACCTGCGCCACGGCCAGGTTCCCGGCGAGCGGCAGGGTCTGCGGCAGGTACCCGAGCAGACCGTCGACGGTGACGCTGCCGCCGCTGGGCCGCAGCTCTCCGGCGATCAGCCGTAGCAGGGTGCTCTTGCCGGCGCCGTTGGGCGCGACCAGGCCGGTGCGACCGCCGGGCACGCTGAAGGACAGATCAGAGAAGACCGGGGTGTCGTCCGGCCAGGAGAAGGACAGGTTGGAGCAGACGATGAAAGCGTCAGACATGGTGCGTGACCTCAAGGGTGGGCTGGGCGTGCGTAAGCCGCCCGACGACGAACCGGGACCGGTGGAGCGACGAATGGCCACCTCGGCCGCGCACACGCGCGCCGAACCGATGGCCGAACATGTCCGGTCTCACCCGGAGATGTCGTCGTCACCCGCCATGTCTGGTCTCCCTGCTCGTACCGCTGACCCAACGGCCCGAGTCTAACAACGGATCACCGCCGCGCCACGGAGTTCCCGCCCACGCCCGTGGGGTGAAGTCAGGTAACGTCGAAGAGGCGCAGCCCGTCATACTCGGCGAAGTCGGCGTAAACCTTGCCGTTGAACGTCGCCAGCGGCAGCCGGTCGACGAGGCAACACGCCGCGATCCACGAGTCGTTGGTCGGCCGTGGCCGCCCACGGTGCTGAGCCCTCGCCTGGAGATGCCCCCAGGTCACCGCGACCGCCTCGTCGAACGGAAGCAGGACGATCCCTGACCGCCATTCGGCGAGATCAGCCAGCTTGCGCGGCCCCCAACTCCGCAGCGCCGTCCATTTGGTCAGCTCTCCGAGCGTCACGAAAGTGATGCACAGGGTCTTACCGGCCAATCGTGCCCGGAGGCGGTCAGGCAGCCGCCCTCGGAGAATTGCTGATGCCACATCGGTGTCGAGGACGACGAGGCTCACGCGGCACCGGCCCGCCGAGAGGTGTACAGGTCGGTGAGAAATTCGTCCAACTCGTCGTCCGACTCGAAAAGATCGGGGCGCGCCAGGTCGTCGACGGAGGTGACGGGCCGAATGCCCTGACGGCGGGCCAACTCCTCGGCCGGCACGTGCTCAGCCTCCGGCCATTGTGGCATCCGTTCGGCGTTACTCGACGTCACGGGCACACCTCCTGGATATCGGCCTGTCGTCGATTCTTCCACCTATCCCATCGGTGGACCGCATTTCAGGGCTGGTGTCGTCGGCTCAGCGGGGGCGGTACTCGACCTCGGGGCGGCCGGGGGTGCCGTAGCGCGGGTGGCGGACGGCGCTGTCGATCGTCACCAGGTACTCCAGGTAGCGGCGGGCGGTCACCCGGGAGATGCCGGTCGCCGCGCTCACCTCGGTCGCGGAGAGCCCCGTTCCGGGAGTGGAGCCGTCGGCCAGCGCGGCGCGTACCCGGGTGAGGGTCTGCGCGTCGAGCCCCTTGGGCAGGCTGTGCCCGGTCGCGCCGCGCAGCGTGGCGAACATCCGGTCCACGTCGTGCTGGGCGGCCACCTCGCCGTCGGCGAGCGCCTGTGCCCGGTAGTCCGCGTAGCGGTCCAGCTTGTCGCGGAACGCCGCGAACGTGAACGGCTTGAGCAGGTAGTGCGTCACCCCGAGGGAGACCGCGGTCCGCACCACCGCGAGGTCCCGCGCGGACGTCACCGCGAGGACGTCGACGCTGCTGCCGGCCGCGCGCAGCGCCCGGCAGACGTCCAGGCCGTGCAGGTCGGGCAGCCGAAAATCCAGGAGTACGAGGTCCACGTCGCCGCCGTCGTTGGCGCGCAGGGCCGCCATCGCCGCCCGTGCCGTGTGTGCCACCCCGACCACCGCGAAACCGGGCACCCGCTCGGTGTACGCGGCGTGCGCCTCGGCCAGCAGCGGCTCGTCCTCGACCACGAGCACCCGGATGTCGTTCACGGCCGTGTCCCTGGGAGCCGGACGGTGAACAGGCTGCCGCCGGCGTCCGAGCGGGTCACCTCGGCGCTTCCGCCGTGACGGCGGACCACCTGCCCGATCAGCGCCAGCCCGAGCCCCCGCCCGGTGCTCTTGGTGGACCAGCCGCGCCGGAAGGCGTCCGCCACCCGCTCCTTCGCCAGCCCGGGTCCGCTGTCGGCGACCCGAACCACCAGTTCGTCGTCGATGGTGCCGACGAAGACCCGCACGGTGCGCGGCGGGGGCGTACCGGCGACGGCCTCCAGGGCGTTGTCGACGAGGTTGCCGACGACGGTGAGCAGGTCGTTGGTCGGCAGCGGGCTGTCGTCGAGGCGGCAGTCCGGCTCGATCACCAGGTCCACGCCGCGCTCGCCGGCCTGCGCAGACTTGCCGAGCAGCAGCGCGGCGAGCGCCGGTTCGGTCACCGCGTCGACCACCCGGTCGGTCAGTTGCTGGGCGAGGGCCAGGTCCCGGGTGCCGAGTCGGACGGCCTCGTCGGCGCGGCCCAGCTCCACCAGCGTGAGGACGGTGTGCAGCCGGTTGGCCGACTCGTGCGTCTGCGCCTGCAACGCCTGGGTGAGCGCACGCACCGAGTCCAGCTCGCTGGCCAGGGTCCGTAGCTCGGTCTGGTCGCGCAGGGTCAGCACGGTGCCGAGCGCCGCCCCCTCGAAGCGGGCGGTCCGCTGGTTGGCCACCAGCACCCGGTCACCGGCCAGCAGGGGCTCGTCGAGGGCGTCGCGGCCGGCCGCGAGCAGCTCGGCCACCGCCGGTGGCAGGTCGATGTCGGCCACCGGCTGGTCGGTGACCGGCTCGTCGGCGTCGAGGCCCAGCAGTCGCCGGCCCTCGTCGTTGATCAAGGCCACCCGCCGGTCGGTGGTCAGCACCACGAGCCCCTCGCGCACCGAGTGCAGGACCGCGTCGTAGTACTCGTACATCCGGGTCATCTGTGTCGGTCCCAGGCCGTGGGTCTGGCGGCGCAGCCGGCGGCTGAGCAGCCAGGAACCGGTCGCGGCGAGCGCGAGGGCCGGTGCCGCGACACCGAGCAGCACGGGGAGTTGGCCCAGGAGCTTCCGGTTGATCGCGCGGGTGGTGATGCCCACCGAGACCAGGCCGACGATGCGCCGCTGCTGGTCGTACACCGGAACGACCGCGCGCACCGACTCGCCGAGCGTCCCGACGTTGGTGGTGGTGAACGCGTGGCCCGCCAGGGCGGGCCCGATCTCGCCGACGAACGGCTTGCCGATCTCCTGCGGCGTGGGATGGGAGAAGCGCGTGCGGTCGGGGGCCATCACGACCACGAAGTCGGTGCCCGTGCCCTTGCGCGTCGACTCGGCGTACGGCTGGAGGGTGCGGGCGGGATCGGCGGTCGTGAGGGCGGCGCGGACGTCGGGCGAGTTGGCCACGGTCTGCGCCACCGCGAGCACCTCCTCCTGAGCGGCCTGACGGGAGTCGGCGCGGGCCAGCCAGACGGCGCCCGCCGCGCCGGCCAGCACGAGCAACGTCACCACCACCGCCTGGAGGGCGAAGAGTTGCCCCGCGATGCTCCACTGCCGTCGGGCCACCTCGGGCACCTCCTCGGACTTCTCCCGGTCAGCGGTGAACAGAATGACCGCAAGGCTGTCAACGGGTGAGACGCGCTTCACATTGTCGACATGGACACCACCGCATCCACCACCACGGCGGAACCGTCGGTCCGCCGGGACCGTACCCGTTACCTGTACCTGGCCGTCATCGTGGCCGTGCTCGCCGGCATCGTGGTCGGCCTGGTCGCCCCCGATTTCGGCAAGGAACTCAAGCCCATCGGCACGGGCTTCGTCAACCTCATCAAGATGATGATCAGCCCGGTCATCTTCTGCACCATCGTGCTCGGCGTCGGCTCGGTCCGGCAGGCCGCGAAGGTCGGCAAGGTCGGCGGCCTGGCCCTCGGCTACTTCCTGACCATGTCGACCGTGGCGCTCGCCATCGGCCTGGTCGTCGGCAACCTCATCCACCCCGGCTCCGGCCTCAACCTGGGCCAGGACCTCGCGGGGGCCGGCAAGGCCGCCGCCGGAGACGAGGCCGGCGGTACGACGGAGTTCCTCCTCGGGATCATTCCGACGACGCTGCTCTCCGCGCTCACCGAGGGCGAGGTGCTCCAGACGCTGCTGGTCGCGCTGCTCGTCGGGTTCGCCGTCCAGGCGCTGGGCCGACGCGGTGAGCCCGTCCTCGGCGCGATCGCCGTCATCCAACGGGTCGTCTTCAAGGTCCTCGCGATGATCATGTGGTTGGCGCCGGTCGGCGCGTTCGGCGCGATGGCCGCCGTGGTCGGCGCTACCGGCGTCGACGCCCTCAAGAGCCTCGCCCAGATCATGGTCGGCTTCTACGCCACCTGCCTGATCTTCGTGCTCGTGATCCTGGGCGCGCTGCTCTGGTTCATCGCCCGGATCTCGATCTTCTCGCTGCTGCGCTACCTGGGCCGGGAGTTCCTGCTGATCCTGTCGACGTCGTCGTCGGAGTCGGCGCTGCCCCGGCTGATCGCCAAGATGGAGCACTTCGGCGTCAGCAAGCCGGTCGTCGGCATCACCGTGCCGACCGGGTACTCCTTCAACCTCGACGGCACGGCCATCTACCTCACCATGGCGTCGCTGTTCATCGCCGACGCGCTGGGCAAGCCCCTCGCGGTCGGGGAGCAGATCTCGCTGCTGCTGTTCATGGTGATCGCGTCCAAGGGCGCCGCCGGTGTCACCGGCGCCGGGCTGGCCACGCTGGCCGGTGGCCTCCAGTCGCACCGCCCGGACCTCGTCGACGGGGTCGGCCTGATCGTCGGCATCGACCGTTTCATGTCCGAGGCGCGGGCGCTGACCAACTTCGCCGGCAACGCGGTGGCGACCGTGCTGGTGGGCACCTGGACCGGTGAGTTCGATCGGGAGCGGGCGGCCGAGGTCCTCCGCGGCGACGACCCGTTCGACGAGGCGACAATGCTCGACGACCACGACGACGAGGAGTCCGAGCCGCGGCGGTCCGACGACGACGAGGCGATTACCGCAGGTGTGAGAGCCTGATCCGGAGCTTGGAAGCCCTCTGCGGTCGCCTGCTCATCGCTGACGAGGTCGTGTCCGCGTTGCGTGGCGGGTGGCGCGACCGCAGGGGGTTCCACCGAAGCCGACCACTATCGGGAAGGCCGGTCCGGGAGCGCGAACGGATCCGCCAGGCCGAGCATCCGGTGTAGGTGAGTGACCTGCTCACGCGCGGGCGCGACCGGTTCGCTGGGCACACCGCGCTGAACAGCGCGCAGCAGTCCTGCTGCGAGCGTTGGCCCATCATCCTCGCGCGCTGCCACCGTGATGACAATCCGTTCGCTCTCCGTCGGGTTGCTCACGAGGTCGTCCATGGTGAGGCGTCCGAAGATCTTCCTCAGGTTCGCCGCGGAGAAACCCGGAGCATCGTCAGCCAGTTGCCGGATGAGCAGGCTCCGCTGCCGTGGCAGAGGCGTGAGGGCGAAGGCCCAGGTGTACTGGTCGGCCCGCGTGTCGCGCCGTTGCGGATCCGCTGGCGACAGCAGTAGTTGCAGAAAGAGCGCCGCCTCGGACACCAGGAACGGCTCACCGTCGATCTCATGCAGACCGGGAACGCCAGCTTCTTGCCAGTACGGCATCAGGTCGTAGAGGCACTCCCGAACGTCGTGTCCGGTCTGCACGAACGCCGACCGACGCAGGGACCGCCCGATGCGGCTGTCCGCCGCGACGAACACGTCCGGCGCCATGGCAGATACCCGACCATCAAGCGGCTGGGTGCCCGGACGGGCATCCGGTGGCCAGGGCAGCGACTCGTAGACGCTGATATCGGCGCCGTCCTCGGGGCGTACCTCCAGACGGGTGGGAGACACATCAAGCCGCCATGCCACGCGAAGTGTCTGCCACATCCGCTTGCGGTCCTCGGCGTCGAGTTGGCTCTGCCACAGCAGCGCCAGCCGTCGCCAGCTGTCGACGACCGGCTCCCCGACCAACTCGACCGCGTCCACGGGGCCGTCCGACACCAACAGCACGAAGCAGGCCAGGTTAGCCGAGAACGCCGCCTGCCGTACGGCGGCCGGTGTCCGCCGAGGTTCGTATTCGCCTCTCGTCCAGGTGGGGTGCGGATATCCGACGTCAGGCAGGAGCTCCAGAGCCAGCTCGCGGCACATCCCACGCTGCCGTGGGTCCATTCGCGCGAACATTCCCCGGCAGAATTCCCACAACGGAGTTCGCCGGGTGATAGTGACGAATGATGTCGCCCCGTACAAGGGGCCGGGATCGATCACACCCTGACGCCGTCGTTGGTGGACGCGTTCTTCGGCGAGATCGACAAGGGCGGAGACAATCTGTCGGGCGGCCAGAAAATCGCCGAAGGTGGCGTGCAGGAATTCGAAGCTGCGTTCCGGTCCGCTGGTGTCCCGGGTCGCTCGCGACTCGTGGATGAAGAAGAACCGACCGACCATCAGCTGGCTCATGGTGAGCGCCCGGTCGGCAGACTCGGCCGACGGCGAGCGGAGGTCTTCATTCCACAGCAGGTGCGGGATGTCAGCATCCAGCTCGGCCTCCAGGATCACATCACCGCCCCGGTTCAGGATGGCGATGGCGACCGCCATCAGACGGCGCCACTCCGCAGCGATCTCGTGAGCGCGTTGGTCGTCGGTGTAGCCGCGCTCCTGTTTGTCGACCTCGCGTTCGACGAAATCAGCGAAGAGTCGTTCGTAGAGTTCCACGCGGCGCATGTCGCCCTCGGCGTTCTGCAAGCCGTTGTCACCTGCGTCATAGAGCGCCAGCAGGAGAAGCAGCAGTGGCTGACTCGCCAACTCGCCATGTGCGAGGGCTGTTTCGGCGGACAACGGCCGCAATCCCCGGGCGGTGAGGCTGGCACCGTTGTGGTCGTTCCACACGTCGAGCCACGCCCGGATCTGCGGTTCTCCGAACGGTTCGAGTCGCAGCACCACGGAGTTGTCCGGGAACCGCGCTCGGTCGGCGACCACGGTACGGCTGGTGACGAGCACGGCGACCGGGCGGTCAAGTTCCTCCTCGCGCTGCTGAAACAGCCGGATCTGGTCGAGGTAGTCCGCGTGGTTGATCCCGGTGGCTTGCAGCAACTCGTCGAAGCCGTCCAGGACGACGACGGGCAGCGCGTCGCCCGCGCGGCGGGCGAGGTCGGGCCAAAAGACCCGTTCGCCGAGCATCTGCACGAGCGCCTCTTCGATCTGCCCCTGGATCGAGGAGTCAGCGGGAACGTTGCGTAGTTCGACTCGGATGACCAGGAAGTCGGCCGGAGGAAGCCGGGCGGCGAGAACCCTCGTCATCGCGGATTTGCCCGAGCCGGGCTGACCCAGTACGACGAGCGGGCTCTCGACGGCGTGCGGTCCGGTCAGGTGCGCCAGCAGGAAGGCATGGACGTCATCGAGGCGGGTGGCCCGTGACCACCACGTCTCGGTGGCGGGAAGATCGTAGGGCCCGGCCACCGCGACCCGGCCGTGCGGGTTGACGTAACCCTTGCCCAGGCTGGGAAGCACGACGTGGCGAGGCGCATGCGCGGAGGCCAGGATGGCTCGGTCCAATCCGGCCCGGTACCGCCGGCCGAGACCGGCCAGGACGGCGTCGACGGCGGTCGCAGCCGACACCGCGCGCAGATCGGCAAGTTGTCTGGACAGGCCGGCGACCGAGTCTCGTAGCAGCGCGCGGGTGGCCTCGGTATCGACCATGCTCGCCCAGACCCCGAACTCGGGGGCCTGCGTGATGAGTGCCCGATACGCCTGCGTGTACCGGTCGATCGCGATCCGGCGTACGTCTCCTTCGATGGCCGCGATGGTCTCGGTGACCCGATCGTCGCGTCCCTCGAATGCGTTGAGGCCGTGCAGGAAGTCCCGCAAGGCTGCTGCCGCTGATCCGAAGTAGGCGCCGAGTGCGCCGATGGTCGTCTCGAAGGGTTGGTGCGGCGCGGGCATCGGAGGCGGTGTATCGATGAGAACCCGCACCAGGTCGGCGTAGCGGTCGACGACCGCGGTTGAGGTGGTGATGGCGACCTGTTCGCCGGCGGTCAGTGCGGCATCTGCCAGGTCGACCTCTGGATGGTCGGCCAAGGCGATCTCAAGTGCCTCGTAGAAGGCGGTGACGACGATGATCGCGTGGGCGGCTACGAGACGTTGCGTGCGGTCGAAACGCCGGAGGCCGGCGATCCGCTCGTGCAGGCCGGCCATTGCCGCGTTGCCCCAGGTGATCACTTCGCGGCCCAGGGAAAGGAAGTCGGCTCCGCCGAGGCCAGCCGCGGTCAGGCCGGCGGCAATCATGCCGCTTGTCGCGCCGACTGCTCGTATCACGGGATTTTCCGGGCTGCCAAGCAGACGGGCCGCGTCGGCATAACAGAGCGGGCGAGAGCGCATGTGCCGCACGGTAGTGCAGCGACTACGGGCGGGCAACGCTGGCCTTCTCCGCTTTGGGATGTTCGAATATGTTTTGGGGCCTGGCAGGCAACCGAATTCCCATCGGTAATCGATGCCGATACCCTCGTCTCCATCCAGTCGGGAGTTGAGCTGCCACATCCTCACAAAATTGGTATTCATGACTGATTCACCGCGCCGCCGATATCTGACGTGCCTAATGCTCCCCAACAGTTGATCGCCGATCATTACCGACTGGTCCGTCCCCCCGGGTAAAGCGGGATGGTGCTCGGCTCGCCGGCATTCCTCGTGCCTGAGCGAGCCGCCGACGGGACCTATCCCGACATGGACTCGGAATCGAAGGTCGCCTTGCCTCGGTGGCGCAGCGGTATCGGCCGGCGGACCAGCTAACCCCAGTGCGCCCGGAAACCCCTCGTCGCGCGGAGGCGGCGTGGAGAATGGGATGCCGGGGAGGGGCGCCGCGACGACTCGGGGGAGTTAGGCGTGCGCGGACCGAGCCTCGTGGGCCGGCTTCGTCGCCGTGACCCGAACGGCGCCGTCCTGCGACGCGCGGCCCGGCTGACCCTCGTCGCGTCCGTTCTCTTCTACGCCTGCCGCTACGGCGTGGGCAGCCCACTGCTCGCCACGTACGCGCTGTTCGGCACGATCGCCGCCGGGGCGTTCGCGCAACTGCCCGGCCCGGCGTCACAACGGGCGCGGATCCTCGTCACGTCACTGCCGGCGGTCTGGGCGCTGATCGCCGCCGGCACGCTGCTGGCGTGGAGCACCTGGGCGGCGGCCGGCGGGATGCTGGTCATCGGGTTCGTCGTGACGTTCGGCGGCGTCGGCAGCCCGCGCCTCGTGGGTCTGGCCAGCGCGTTCCAACTCTTCTACATCCTGGCGTCGTTCCCGCCGTACCAGCCCGGCAGCCTGCCGCAGCGCCTCGGCGGGGTCACCCTCGCGATCGTGCTGCTCGCCGCGGCCGAGGTGGTGCTCTGGCCCGACCCGGTGCCCGTCTCCTACCGGCAACTGCTCGCCCGAGCGGCGGACAGTGTCGCGGCCTTCGTCGACGCCACCGCCGACGTGCTGACCGCCCCCGGCCACGGGGCTCCGGACGGGCGGCGCGAGCGGGCGTACGACCTGGTGGCCGTGCTCGGCTTGGCCCGCAACCCCCGGGAGTCGTCACCCACGGCGGCCGGGGCCCAGGACCGGGCGCTGCGGATCGCCGCGGCGGCGCTGCGGGAGGTGCTGGCCACGGCGGACCGGCTCGCGACGGACGCCCCGTCGACGCCGATCCCGGACCTGGCGGCGGCGCGGCTGCTGCGCCCGTGCGCCGACGCGACCCGGGCCGCCAGCCGCAGCCTGCTCTCCGACGCGCCCCAGGTGGACCTGCGGGACCTGGACGTCGCGATCGGTACGGCGGAGGCGTCGGTGGGATCGGGCCCGGCGGACGTACCCCGGATGTGCCGGGACGCGACCGCGCTGGCCCTCGCCGACCAGGTCCGGATCTTCGCCGTCGGCACCCGGATCGCCGCCGGGGCGCGCGCCGCCGACGTCGACGCCTACCCCCGGCTCTTCGAGTACGCGCGACACAGCGCGTGGACGCTGTACTGGCGACAGTTCCGCGCCCACCTGGCACCCCGCTCCGCGCACCTGCACAGCGCGCTGCGACTGGCGGTGGCGCTGGCGGTCGCCCGGGTGGCGGCCGGGGTGCTGCACCTCAACCACGGCTTCTGGGTGCTCCTGGCGACCCTCACCGTCCTGCGCACCTCGGCCGCCGACACCCGCACCGCGCTACGACCCGCAGTGCTCGGCACCATCGCGGGCGTGGTCGCGAGCGGCCTGCTGGTGCTCGTCGTGCAGGAGCCGGTCGTGTACGCCGTCGTACTGCCGGTCTCGTTGCTGCTGGCGTTCGGTGTCGGTCGCCTGCTCGGCCCGGTGTGGCAGCAGGCGCTGTTCACCCTGCTGCTGACCGTCGTGTTCACCCAGCTCAGCCCCGAGGGGTGGCGGCTGGCCGAGGCGCGGCTGGTCGACGTCGGGCTCGGCGCGGTGATCGGCGTGCTCGCCGGTGTGGCCATGTGGCCGCGCGGTGCCGGCCACGATCTACGGCACAACGCCGCCCGCTACCTGGCGGTCAGTGGGGCGGCGGTCGAGCGGACCGTCGAGGCGGTGCTCGGCGACGGGCGGGCCCCCGAGCACGACTTCGACCGGGTCGGCCGGCGGATGATCCTGGTCGACTCGTCCTACTGCCAGTACCACTCCGAGCGCCACGACCCACGGCGCGCCCAGCTGAACTGGGACGCCGCCCTGAGCGCCGGACACCACGTGGTGCCCGGGGCCGAGTCGTTGCTGCGCCGGAACCCGCCCGGCTGCCTGGCCGGCTGGCCGGCGGCAGCGGAAATGCTGCGGGACACGGCCGGGCAGCTGCGGTCGGCGTACGACGACCTGGCCGGCGAGGTGACGCACGGTCGGGCGGCCGGGCCGATGCCCGTACCGATCGACTGCGTCGACGAGGTGGATCGGCTCGGCCCCCTGCTCGGCGACGTCGACTCCGCCGCGGTGCGGCACCTGGTGGAGGTCGACAGGTGGCTCGCCGGGCTCGCCGACAGCCTCACCCGGATCCACCCGGACTCCGACGCCACCCGACGACCCTGAGCCGGTCCGGTCAGGGGATGACGGGCAGGCCGCTGTGGTACAGGTGCTCGAACTCCCGGTGAATCCAGAGGATGCGGCCGTCCGGGCGGACGACCTTGCGCAGATCGGCGATGGTGACGTCCTGGGCGCGCAGCGCGGCGTGCAGCGTCCGGAGGGTGGCGCCCTCGGCGATGATCGGCGCCGGCGGTGCGCCCGGGGCCTGCTCCGCCAGGCCTGCGCTGTGGTCGTCGGCGGTGAGGTGGTCGGCGGCCTCCGCCGCAGCGTTCAGTGTTTCGTTGGCCAGCGAGACCTGCTCTTCCACGGCCTTCCACTGCTCGTCGCTGAACTCCAGTTTGAGCTCGGCCACGCCAACGCCGAGCAGAGGCTTCAGGAGCATGGAGGTGGCCTGCAGGAGCGGGACGGCCCGGACCCACCATTCCCGGGCGACGTCGATGGAGTAGACGCCGGCATCGCGTCGGGAGGGCTCCAGGACGTGCACGGGCTGAAGCGAGTGCTCGCAGTACAACGTCAGCCGCATCCGGATGGAGGTCCACTGCGGATTGCGTAGGGAGGACTCGACGGGAGTGAGGGTGAAGAGGCGCGGCCCGTCCGTAGCCTCGTCGTTGAGCTGCCACATCAGGGCCGTCAGCCGGGCGTTCACGCCCGCGAGGTTGGCCTTGACCGTGTCGCTGAGTTCGGTGACCCGTCGACTCAACCCGCGGACGTGCCGGTCTACCAGGGCAACGCCGTCCTGCAGCACCGCGAGCGCGTCGTGGCCGGCGTGCGACCCGCCCAGCAGCGCGTCGATGGCCGGGAAGGCGTCGCAGCTGGAGACGGGACACTGCGCCACGCTCTGCCCGTGCACGTCGCGCAGCTTGACGAGCTTGTCGACGTCGAACAGTCCCGCGCCGGGTGTGGGCAGGCCACACCCGTCACGGCAGGAGACGAGGGCGACGGTGGTCAGGCCGGGCCAGAACCGTTCGATGCAGTAGCGGATCTCGTCGGTGACCTGTCGCAGGTAGGTGACGGCATCCGGGCCACGGACCTGGACCTGGACACCGACTCCGGTACGCACCGTGAGGAGCGCGCGGGCGCCGTACCGGCTCTCCAGGACCACGCCCTGCTGCCAGTGCACGCCCTGCATCGAGTCGGGCTCCGTGTAGCGCTGGTGGTGCAGCCGGACGATGAGCCGGTACATCAGCGATTCGGGAATGACCACGGGACCCGCCGGGCCCTCCGAGATCCGGCACACCTCCAGGTACTCGCGGTCCCCGGGACGGAAGTCGACCCACGCTCCGCGCAGGCCCGGCTGGGCGGCGGGGACGAGCTGCGCGATGAGGCTCACCGGCTCGCGTGAGGCGTCCGATGAGACCTGGTACGTCAGCTCGAAGCGGCCCATGAGCGCCAGGAACAGTCGCTGCTGCTCCCTGGTGTAGCGCGTTCCGTCGGGCGCCTGCGCGGCACCCCAGAGGCGGCCGAGCATGCGGTGCGGGACGAGACCGAGGGCGTCGACGGCGTCCCGACTGTCGAGGACGGCGGCGATCGCGACGTTGAGCCAGTCCGGTTGGAGGATCACGAACGCGGCCAACGCGTCGTCGTCCGCGTAGTAGATCCACTTTCCCAGGTGGTGGGCGTTGCCGGCCAACGCCCGGGCCTGGGCGGCGGTCAGCCCCTGCGCCTCGGCCACCGTCTCGAAGTCGCGGTAGTCGATCACCTGCTGACCGTCGGCGATGACCACCTCGATCGTCCGCTGCCAGCTCGCCGGATAGTTGCGGTGCACGTGCGGGAGCGTGCCGGCGGCGACGGAGATCGCCTCCCGCAGCGCCTCCAGCCGGTCGTCCGGGACGGCGCTGTCGACCTCGTGGAAGCCGATGATCAGATCGCCGAAGCGCTGCTTGAGGTGCTGTTCGTCGATGGCGTCCGCCCGCGAGGTCGGTCCGCCGTGCGACGCGACCACGAGCACCCGGGCGTCCGGGGCCCGGTGGGCGATCATGGCGATCCAGGACTCCACCATGCCGGCCGCGACACCCGGACGTGGCTTCCAGACGACGACGTAGACGGCCGGGGCGCTGAAGAACAACTGGTGCGCCGGCTGGTAGGCCTGCTGGCCGCCGAAGTCCCACCCGTTCAGGGTGATCTCCCGGCCGGCGTGGGTCACCACCAGCGACTTGATGTCCATGCCCTGCGTCTGGTGGCGATCCCGCCAGGGCTCGCCCCGCAGCGCTCCGAGCAGGGAACTCTTTCCCGCCTCGCCGGCGCCCACGAACAGGAGCTTCGCCTCCGAGATCGGGATCCCGTCGGTGGCGACATTCCGGAGAAACGCCAGGAGAGCCTCCATGCCCTCCGCCTCGGCGGCCAGCACCTCGGGCGGGAGTGGGTTGTCGCCCACGACGAGCGTCCGGAGCTCTGCGAGCCGACCGATGGCGTCGGGTAAGGCGGTGAGCTCGTTGTCCTGCAGGTACAGGCCGGTGAGGCTGGTCCAGGCCGGGACGGCATCGGGCAAGGTGGTGAGCTGATTTCTGCCCAGGTGAAGGTCGGCGAGGGCGGTCCAGGCGGCAACGGCGTCGGGTAGGGCGGTGAGCCTGTTGTCGTACAGGTCCAGATTGACGAGGGCGGTCCAGCCCGCGACGGCGTCGGGCAGGGCGATGAGGCGATTGGTTCTCATATGCAGGTCGGCTAGGGCGGTCCAGGCGGCGACGGTGTCGGGTAGGGCGGTGAGCTGGTTGCCGTTCAGGTACAGGACCGCAAGGCGGGTCCAGGCGGCAACGGCGTCGGGTAGCGCGGTGAGCTGGTTGTTGTCCAGGTGCAGCTGAGTGAGGGCGGTCCAGCCCGCGACGGCGTCGGGCAGTGCGAAAAGCTGGTTGCCATCCAGGAACAGGATCTCAAGGCGGGTCCAGGCGGCAACGGCGTCGGGCAGCGTGGTGAGCTGGCTGTGGTCCATGTCGAGCCGTTCCAGGGCGGTCCAGCCCGCCACGGCGTCCGGCAGCTCGCCGAGTTCGTTCCGATCCATGTTGAGGTGCGTCAGGGCGGTCCAGCCCGCGACGGCGTCGGGCAGCGTGGTGAGCTGGTTGCGGTCGAGGTCGAGCTGTTCCAGGGTGGTCCACGCGGCGACGGCGTCCGGCAGCGTGGTGAGCCCGTTGTCGCTCAGGAAAAGCCGTTCCAGGGTGGTCCAGGCGGCGACGGCGTCCGGCAGCTCGCCGAGTTCGTTGTGATTCATGTTGAGGTACGTCAGGGCGGTCCAGCCCGCGACGGCGTCGGGCAGCGTGGTGAGCTGGTTGCGGTCCAGGTCGAGCTGTTCCAGGGCGCTCCACGCGGCGACGGCGTCCGGCAGCGTGGTGAGCCGGTTGTCGCTCAGGATGAGCTGTTCCAGGGCGCTCCACGCGGCGACGGCGTCGGGCAGCGTGGTGAGCCGGTTGTCGCTCAGGGTGAGCTGTTCCAGGGTGGTCCAGGCGGCGACGGCGTCCGGCAGCGTGGTGAGCTGGTTGTCGTTCAGGTCGAGCACGGTGAGAGACGTCCAGGCGGTGACGGCGTCCGGCAGGGTGTCCAGCTTGTTGTTGGCCAGATCGAGGCTGACGACCTCGGCGAAGGCCCGAGTGTCGCGCAGCAACTCGGTGACGTCTTCTGAGGTGAGATCGAGACCGCTCAGGTCGACATGCCCGGTGGTGGAGGCATCAATACGTTGCCGGGCCTCGACAAGCCTGCCGTCGTTCATGCCCCAGCAGCGTAGTCCCTCGTGCACAGTCGGTATCGCCGGTCGGGTCGGCCCCACTGCCTCGGTGCCACGACTGGAGACCACTGGCAGGCCGCCGCTTGCCGATTGGCCGTGGTTCACCGCCGGTGACCAGGCCTAACGTCGGTGGCATGGAGATCGCGCAGGCGCAGCAGTTGTGGAAGCCGGAGCCCGGCTGGTTGAACACCGCCTCGTACGGGCTGCCGCCCGAGCCGGGCTGGACGGCGTTGCAGGACTCCTTGGCCCAGTGGCGTGTCGGCAGCACCTCCTGGGAGGGCTGGGGCGAGTCGGTGCAGCGGTCCCGGACGGCGTTCGCCGGTCTGATCGGGGTGCCCGACGTCGACGTGGCCGTCGGGGCGACGGTCTCCCAGATGCTCGCGCCGGTGGCGGCGTCCCTGCCGGCCGGCGCCACCGTGGTCGTTCCGGACATCGAGTTCACCTCGAACCTGTTCCCCTGGCTGGTGCAGCAGGAGCGCGGCATCACGGTCCGCACCGTGCCGGTGGACGGGCTCGTCGACGCGATCGACGCCGATACGGACGTGGTCGCGTTCAGCCTGGTGCAGTCGTCCGACGGCGCCGTCGCCGCGTACGACGAGATCGTGGCCGCCGCCCGCGCGCAGGGCGCGCTGGTGGTGGTGGACGCGACCCAGGCGTGCGGGTGGCTGCCGTTCGACGGTAGCCGGGCCGACGTGGTGGCCGTGGGCGGCTACAAGTGGTTGATGAACCCGCGTGGCACCGCGTACGCCTATCTGGCCCCCGCCCTGCGCGAGCGGCTGCGTCCGGACGCGGCCGGCTGGTTCGCCGGTCAGGACCCGCACGCCTCCTACTACGGGCTGCCGTTGCGGCTGGCGGACGATGCCCGCCGGTTCGACATCTCGCCGGCCTGGTTCAGCTGGGTGGGCGCGGCCCCCGCCATGGACCTGGTCGCCGAGATCGGCGTGCCGGCGATCCAGGCGCACAACGTTGCGCTGGCCAACCGGTTCCTGACCGGCCTGGGCCGGCCGGCGGGGGACAGCGCCATCGTCGCCGTCGACGTGCCGGACGCGGAACAGCGCCTCGCGGCGGCTGGCATCCGGGCGGCGGTCCGCGCCGGCCGGGTCCGCGCCTCGTTCCACCTCTACTCGACCGAGGCGGACGTGGACGCGGCGCTGACGGCGCTCGTCGGCTGAGGCCGCAAGGGCCGGCCGCGCCCCGCTGCGGGGCACGGCCGGCCGGTGTTCAGGAGCAGACGCTGAAGCTCGCGTACGTGTACGCGAGGGGCTTCCACTCCAGATCAGGCCCGAGGCTCATGTCCCACTTGCCGTCGGCAAGGCGCCCGAAGTAGACGAAGTTGCTGCCGAGCCCGTCGTAGTAGAACCAGTCGTCACCCTCGTACGTGGTGAGGCGGGTTGCCGCCTTGGCGAAGGTTCTGGAGCCGACGATGCCGTCGCTCACGAGTCCCCGGTCGGTCTGCCACCGTTTGGTCGCAGCCGTCGTCGCCGGCCCGAACCGGCAGTCGACTCCGGAGGCGGCGAGGTAGCCGTCGGCCACCAGGATCTTCTGCCACATCGCGACCACGTTGTTGTACGAGCGGGTCGACGCGGAGATCGGGCCCTCGTCGCCCCAGTCGTCGGTCCAGGTTCCCGAGCCCATGACGTAGCCCTGACTGACGTTGGCCGACGCCGGCGCGGCCGGAACCGCGACGGCGCCGATCGTGGCGACGACCATCGCCGTCGCGACGGCCCTGATTCGTAGGTGCATGAGCATTCCCCTCTTGGCTGGCGGGCAGCTGTCAAAGGGGTAGATGCTCGGCCGGGTCAGGGAGTTCACGGCGGGCTGACATTCGGGCTCAGGCCAGGTGACCGCCGATCTTCGTGTACCCGCGCAGCAGGTCCCGGGAGATGATGAGCCGCTGCATCTCGTCGGTGCCCTCGAAGATGCGGTAGAGCCGGACCTGCCGGTACCAGCGTTCGATGGGCAACTCCCGGGTGTAGCCCATGCCGCCGTGGATCTGGAGCACCCGGTCGACGACCCGGTTGACCATCTGCGCGCCGTAGAGCTTGCCCATGGAGGAGGCGTGTCGGGCGTCGAGGCCCTGATCGACGGTCCACGCCGAGCGCAGGATCAGCCAGCGGGCCGCCTCCAGTTCGGTCTCCGAGTCGGCGATCATCCACTGGATGGCCTGGTTGGTGCCGATCTTCGCGCCGAACGTCTCCCGGGTGTTGGCGTACTCGATGGCCATCTGCAGGACCCGCTCGGCGATGCCGACGGCGTGCGACGGGATGGTGTAGCGGCCCTTGCCGATCCACTCCATGCCGAGGGCGAAGCCCTGCCCGATCTCGCCGAGGATGTTGCGGTGCGGCACGCGTACGCCGTCGAAGATGAGTGACGCGGGGCCGCCCTCGCCCATGGTCTGGATGAACTCCGAGCGCCAGCCCATGGCCCGGTCCACCAGGAACGCGGTCGCGCCGCCGTTGCGGGCGCCCTTCTCCCGGTCGGTCACCGCGACGACGATGGCGAAGTCGGCGTCGTGACCGCCGGTGATGAAGGTCTTCTCGCCGTCGAGGATCCAGTCGTCGCCGTCCCGGCGGGCGGAGAACCGGATGTTGGCGGCGTCCGAGCCGGCGCCCGGTTCGGTGATGGCGAAGCAGGACCGGCGCTCACCCTCGATCGTCGGGACGAGGAACTCCTGCTTCTGCTCCTCGGTGGCGCGGAACAGGATGTTGTCGGCCTCGCCGCCGAAGCGGAACGGCACGAACGTGTGGCCCAGCTCGGTCCAGATCAGCGACTGGAGGACGGCCGGCAGGTTCATCCCGCCGTACTCCTCGGGGGTCGCGAGACCCCAGAAGCCGAACTTGCGGGCCTTGAGTTGCAGCTCGCGGACCTCGGAATGGTCCAGACTCGGCTGGTGGGCCCGCTCCCGGCGAAGCACCTCCGCCTCCAGCGGCATCACCTCGCGTTGGATGAACGACCGGGCGGTGTCCCGCACCGCCCGCTCCTCGTCGGTGAGCGAAAAGTCCACGATGGTCCTCCTGGCGTCGGCGCGGCCGGTCACCACTAAACTAGCGGTGTAAGTTTTGGTGCGTCCAGACCTACCGCCCAGACCGAACGAGGAGCGCAGTGCCCCGACCCCGCCAGCCCCGGCTCACCCGGCAGCTGATCGTCGAGACAGCCACCGCGCTGATCGACGCCGAGGGCCTGCCCGCCTTCTCCACCCGCCGGCTCGCCGCCGCGCTGGACGTTCAGGGGCCCTCGCTCTACAACCACTTCGCCACCAAGGACGAGATCCTCGACGCGGTCGCCGACGGGGTCACCGGCACCGTCGACACCAGCGGATTCGCCAGCCGCGACTGGGCCGCCGCGCTGCGCGAGTGGGCGTGGTCGTACCGGCGGGCGCTCACCGCGCACCCGAACATCGTGCCGTACCTGGCGCAGGGGCCGGGTCGACGTCCGGCCGCGCTCGCCATGGCCGACGCGGTCTACGGCGGTCTCGTCCGCGCCGGCTGGCCACCGGCCCGGGCCACCCACGTCGGCGCGGCGCTGCGCTACTTCGTGGCCGGGTCGGCGCTCGGCTCGTTCGCCCGCGGCTTCGTCGAGGACCCCGAGCTGTACGCCGCGCACTACCCGCACCTGCGCCAGGCGCACCGGCTCGCCGAGCACCAGCAGAGCGTCGACGAGGGCGCCTTCGCCCTCGGCCTGGACGCGCTGCTGCACGGGCTGGCCGCTGAGTACGACCGCGCCGTCGGTCCCCTCGGGGCGGTGGAGTCCGGCCAGTCCAGCGGGTAGCGTCCAAACTCCCAGCGCTAGTTTCATCGTCCGTCCGCCGCTGAGCCGTCCGCCGCTGAGCCGCCCGCCGCCCACCTCCGAAGGGACGCCATGGACCTCGCCGCACCGCCGTCGACGCTCCCCGACATCCTGCGCCTCCGGCGTCACCTGCACATCGGCGGCGAGTGGACGCCTCCCGCCGGCACCGACGTGCTCGACGTGGAGAATCCGAGCACCGGCGACACCGTCGGCCAGGTCCCCGCCGGCACGGCCGCCGACGTGGACGCCGCCGTCGCCGCCGCCCGCGCCGCCTTCGCGGGCTGGGCGGCCACCGCGCCCGCGGAACGCTCCGCGCACCTCGACCGGCTGCACACCGCGCTCGCCGCCCGTGCCGACGACCTCGCCCGCACCATCGCCGTGGAGCAGGGCTCGCCGCTCAAGCTCGCCACCCGCGTGCAGGTCGGGCTCCCGCTGACGGTGCTGCGCGAGCACGTCGCGCTCGCCGCCCGTCCGCCGGTCGAGGAGAGCATCGGCAACTCCCTCGTCGTCCGCGAGCCGATCGGCGTGGTCGGCGCGATCACCCCGTGGAACTACCCCCTGCACCAGGTGATGGCCAAGGTGGCGTCCGCGCTCGCCGCCGGCTGCACGGTCGTGCTCAAGCCGAGCGAGCTGACCCCGCTGACCGCGTACCTGCTCTTCGACGCGGTCACCGAGGCCGGCCTGCCGCCGGGCGTGCTCAACCTGGTCCCCGGCACCGGCGCGGTGGCGGGCGAGGCGCTCGCCGGGCACCCGGACGTCGACCTGCTGTCGTTCACCGGCAGCACCGCCACCGGCAGCCGGATCATGCGACTCGCCGCCGACCGGATCACCCGGGTCGCGCTGGAGCTGGGCGGCAAGTCCGCCAACGTGATCCTCGGCGACGCCGACCTGACCGCCGCGGTCAAGGTGGGCGTGGGCAACGCCCTGCTCAACTCCGGGCAGACCTGCACGGCGTGGACCAGGATGCTGGTGCACCGCGACCGGTACGACGAGGCGCTCGATCTGGTCGCGGCGGCGGTCTCCGGTTACCGCCTCGGCGACCCGTTCGACCCGGCCACCCGGCTCGGCCCGCTGGTCTCCGACGCGCAGGCGCAGCGGGTACGCGGTCACGTCGACCGGGCGCTCGCCGACGGCGCGCGGCTGGTCGTCGGCGGCCCGGACGCCCCGGTGCCGGCGCGCGGGCACTTCGTCGCCCCGACCGTCTTCGCCGACGTGCACCCGGACAGCGCGCTCGCCCAGGAGGAGGTCTTCGGCCCGGTCCTCGCGGTCATCCCCTTCGACGACACCGACGAGGCTGTGGCCATCGCCAACAACTCGCGGTACGGGTTGGCCGGCGCGGTCTGGTCCGCCGACACCGACGCGGCGCTCGCGGTGGCGCGACGCCTGCGCACCGGGGCCGTCGACATCAACGGCGCGCCGTTCAACCCGCTCGCCCCCTTCGGCGGCTACAAGCAGTCCGGCCTCGGCCGGGAGCTGGGCACGCACGGGCTCGCCGAGTTCTGCGAGCTGAAGGCGATCCAGCGATGACCGGCCCCGAGCTGACGTCGGCCGCGCCGGGCGGTGCCGCCGAGCCGGCGTCCGCGCCGGTCGTCGTCCGCGCGCTGGTCGCCCGCGAACGCGGGGCCGAGCTGCGGATCGAGCGGGTACGACTGCCCGCGCCCGGCCCCGGCGAGGTGCGGGTGACGATCCGGGCGGCGGGTGTCTGCCACTCCGACCTGTCCATGGTGAACGGCACGATCGCCGCGAGGTTCCCGCTGGTGCTCGGGCACGAGGCGACCGGGGTGGTGGCCGAGGTCGGGCCGGGTGGCGCGCTGACGGTCGGCACACCGGTGGTGCTCAACTGGGCGCCCGCCTGCCGGGCCTGCTGGTGGTGCCGACGCGGCGAGCCGTGGCTCTGCGCGGACACGACGGCCCCGACGGTGCCGCGGGGCGAGACCGAAGACGGGGTTCCGCTGCACCTGACGCTCGGTCTCGGCGCGCTCGCCGAGGCGGTGGTGGTGCCGGAGAGCGCCGTCGTACCGATCCCCGTCGGCCTGCCGGTCGACCAGGCCGCGCTGCTCGGCTGCGCGGTACTCACCGGCCTCGGAGCGGTCCGGAACACCGCCCGGGTGTCGTCCGGCGAGTCGGTCGCCGTCGTCGGGCTCGGCGGGGTCGGGCTGGCCGTGCTCAGCGCGGCACGCCGCGCGGGTGCCACGACGATCCTCGCCGTGGACGTGGCCGAGGCGAAGCGTGACCTGGCCCTGGCCGCCGGAGCCACCGACTTCCTGCTCTCCGACGACCGGCTCTCCAAGGAGGTGCGGGCTCGCACCGAGGGGCGGGGCGTCGACCACGCCTTCGAGTGCGTGGGCCGGGCCGCCACCATCCGTGCGGCCTGGCGGCTCACCCGGCGCGGGGGCTCGGTCACCGTGGTCGGCATGGGCGCGAAGGACGACATGGTCAGCCTCGGCGCGCTCGACATCTTCCACTCCGCCCGTACGCTGCGCTCCTCGGTGTACGGCTCGTCCGACCCGGACCGCGAGGTGCCGGTGCTGGCCGCCGAGTTGGCCGACGGCACGCTGGACCTGGGGGTGCTGGTGAGCGGCACGATGTCGCTGGACGAGGCGCCGGTCGCGTTCGAGAAGTTGGCGCGGGGCGAGGGTGCCCGCTGGGTCGTCACGCTGGACCAAGCCGTGGTGTGATCAACGTGTCGACGCCAAGGAGGGCACGGTGGGACGGAACGCGATCATCTTCCACGGCACCGGCGGTAACCCGGACGTCGTCTGGTACCGCTGGCTGGCCCGGCGGCTGGAGGCCCGGGGTTACGCCGTCGAGGTGCCGTACCTGCCGGGCGTCAACGTCGAGCCGATCGCGACGTTCCTGCCGACGGTGCTGGCCGGGCACCACTTCGACGAGGACACCGTCCTGGTGGGCCACTCCGGCGGCGCGGCCCTGCTCCTGGCGCTCCTCGAGCATGTCGACGTGACGGTGGCCCAGGCGATCCTGGTCGCCGGCTACTGCACCCGGCCGAACACGAGCGACGAGCCCGTCCTGCAGGAGCGCTACGACTGGGCCGCGATCCGGTCGCACGTGCGCGACATCTACTTCGTCAACTCGCGCAAGGATCCGTACGGCTGCGACGACCGGCAGGGACGCGCGATGTTCGAGCGGCTCGGCGGCACCCAGATCGTGCGCGACGACGGCCACTTCGGCGACTACGACCAGCCGTACGAGCGGTTCGAGCTGCTCGACCGCCTCATCCCCTGACGCTCGTCACATCCGCGCCCGCAGCACGTCGACCTCGCAGCCGGGTGCCGACGGGTCGAAGCCGTGCTCAGCCAGCCAACGGATCACCACCAGGCTGCGCCACGACCACCACCCCCGGATCACGTCGAGGTCGACATCGGCGCCGTAGCCGGCCACGACGTCGCCGAGGTGCTCCTCGTGCCCGAGGGTCAGGATGGCGAGGTCGAACAGGGCGTCGCCCCGGCTCGCCTCGGACCAGTCGAGCACGCCGGTTACCTCGTCACCGTCGACGAACACGTGGTCCGCCTGCAGGTCGCCGTGCGTGAAGACAGGTGTCCACGGGCGGAGCGCCGCCTCGGCGATGTGCCGGTTGCGGGTGACCAGGTCGGCGGGGAGAACGTCGTTCGCGACGAGCCACCCGCACTCGCGGTCGAGCCGCGTGGCCAGCTCGTCGAGGCTCGGACCGGACCAGGGCGGCAGCGGCGCGTCGTGCAGCGTCCGTACGGCGGCGCCCGCCGCGGCCCACGCCGTCGCCGGCGCGGTCGACGGCTCGCCCAGACGGCCGAGCGCCCGCCCGCGCAGGGCGGCGAGCGCGAGCACGGGCGGATTGCGCCAGAGGACCTCCGGGGTCGGCACGGGTGCCAGCGCCATCGCCGCCACCTCGACGTCCGCGTGATCCGGATCAGCGTCGATCTTGAGAAACACGTCCCCGGCACGTACGGTCGCCCGCTCGGAGTGGGCGACGACGACCTCGATCTCCGGCACGTCGGCCATTGTCGCGGGATCGACCGCGATCTTCGACGGGTTTTCGTGTCGGAGTCGTTGCGGCGGGCAAATACCTAGCAGTACTATGCATCGTACTTCTAGGGTTGGACGGGAGGTCCCGTGAAGGTCGCCAAGGACCTGGTCGCCGCGTCGGCGACGCCGATGGTGCTCGGCATCCTGGCCGAGGGGGACAGCTACGGCTACGCCATCCTGCGGCGGATCAACGAGCTGTCCGGGGGTGAGCTGGACTGGACCGAGGGGCTGCTCTATCCGTTGCTGCACCGTCTCGAACGGCTCGGCTCCGTGGAGTCGAGCTGGCAGGCGGTCGCCGGCGAGCGCAGACGCAAGTACTACCGGATCACCGACCGGGGCCGGGCCGAGCTGGCCGAGCAGCGCCGGCAGTGGGACACGGTCGTGGGCGCGCTCAAGGCGGTCTGGCACGACCGCGCGCCGCTGACGCCGCGTCCGCTGGAGGGTCTCGCGTGACGGCGTACGACGGTCCACAGGAGTTGGAGGCGCAGGTGACGCAGTGGCGTCGGTACGTGCTGCGCCGCGGGACGCTGAGCCCGGCCGACGCCGACGAGCTGGAGGACCACCTCCGCGGTTCCGTCGACACGCTCGTCGCGGCGGGCCTCAGCGCGGACGAGGCGTTCCTGGTCGCCGTGAAACGGATGGGCAGCCTCGACGAGCTGTCCCGGGAGTTCGCCCGGGAACACTCGGAGCGGCTCTGGAAGCAGCTCGTGCTCACCGGCGACTCCGGCGCCCCGGACGCCGGCACGCGTTCCCGACGGGACCTCTGGGTGATGCTCGCCGCGGCGGCCGGTGCGGTGGCGTCGGTCAAGGCGCCGGCGCTGTTCGGGCTGAGCTTCGACGACGACGGCTCGTTCTACACGCGCAACTTCACCCTGTTCGCGCTGCCCTGGTTGGCGGCCTTCCTCGCCTGGCGTCGCCGAGCCCGGCCGGCGGTGGTCGTGGCGCTGGTGGCGCTGTTCGTCCTCGGCGCGCTGGCGGCAAACGTCTACCCCCTGGCGGGCGACTCGCAGTCCCTGGTCGTCACCAGCGTCCACCTGCCGATCGCGCTGTGGCTCGTGGTCGGCCTGGCCTACGTCGCCGACGACTGGCGTTCGACCCGTCGACGCATGGACTTCATCCGCTTCACCGGTGAGTGGTTCATCTACTTCGTACTGATGGCCCTCGGTGGCGGGGTGCTCGCCGCCTTCCTGTTCAACACCTTCGAGGCCATCGGCATCGTCCCGGAGGCGTTCGTCTCGCAGTGGCTCCTACCCTGCGGTGCGGCGGCCGCGGCCGTCGTGGCCGGGTGGCTGGTCGAGGCCAAGCAGAGTGTCGTCGAGAACATCGCGCCGGTCCTCACCCGGCTGTTCACCCCGCTCTTCACGGCCGCGCTCCTCGCCTTCCTCGTGGCCGTCGTCTGGACCAGCCACGGCATCGACGTCGAGCGCGAGGCGCTGATCCTGTTCGACCTGCTGCTGGTCGTGGTGCTGGGGCTGCTGCTCTACTCGCTGTCGGCCCGCGACCCGCTGGCCCCGCCCGGCGCGTTCGACAAGCTCCAGCTGGCGCTCGTGCTCAGCGCGCTGGCCATCGACGTGCTGGTGCTGTTCGAGATCACCGGGCGCATCACCGACGACTACGGGGGCACGCCCAACCGGGCGGCGGCCCTCGGCGAGAACGTGGTCCTGCTGGTCAACCTCGCGTGGTCGGCCTGGCTCCTACTGAGCTTCGTGCGTCGGCGTACGCCGTTCGCGGCCCTCGAGCGCTGGCAGACCGGCTACCTGCCGGTCTACGCCGGCTGGGCCTGGATCGTGGTCCTCGTCTTCCCGCCCCTGTTCCGCTACGCCTAGCGAGCTGCGGGACAGGAGGCGTCCGACCAGCGCGGCGGCCAGGCCGGCGAGCCCGGCCGCCGCGAAGCCGCCGGCCGGCACCCAGAGGTCGATCGCCACGCCGACGAGCGGGGACCCCAGGGCGAACCCGGCGCTCTGCGCCGACGACTGCAGACCTGTCGCCTCCCCGCGTACGCCGGGCGGTGCCAACCGGCTCACCGCGTCGGCCACCGTGGCAAGGGTCGGCGCGGTGAGGAGCCCGCTGCCGACGACGGCGACACACAGCCAGGGCCAGGTGTCGGCGAGCCCGGCGGGAATCGTCACGAGTCCGAGCGCGCCGAGGAGGAGCCACGTGGGCAGCGGCCGGGCCCGCGCCCCGTAGACCAGGCCACCGACGACGGAGGACACCCCGAACACCACGACCACCACGGCGGCCCAGGACACCTGCCCGGCCTCTCGAAGCGTGGCGATGATGGCGAGGTCGACACCGCTGAGCAGCGTCGTCGTGCCGAGCGCCATCGTCAACGCGGCGATCATGTCGCCGTTCAGCCACTGCCGCCGGGCAAGCCGTCCGGTGGTGGCGGCGTCCCCTTCGCCGTAAGGACGCATCGGCGGGTCGAGCAGCGCGATGCCGGACCCGCCGGCCAGGATCGCGCCGCCGACCCCCCACGCCACCACCTCGGGGGACACGGTCGCCGCACCCAGGATCACGACCGCCGGCCCCACGATGTACGACAGCTCGCCCTGCACCGATTCCAGCGCGAAGGCGGTCCGGCGCAGCTCCGCTGTCGTCATCGCGGCGATCGCCTGCCTGGTCACCGCCTGTACGGGAACCATCAGCAGACCCGCCACGACGCTGGCCGCCAGCAGCAGCTCGTAGCGCAGGAGCGGCACACTCAGCCAGAACGCGACCTGCGCCAGGAGGGTGACCAGCAGTACGGCGCGCAGGCCCCGCGAGTCGATCAGGCGACCGAGCAGCGGCCCGCCCAGTGCCACCCCGGCCGTCAGGGCCGCCGCGACACCGCCCGCCGCCACATAGCCCAGCTTCAGGCTCAGCACGACGTACAGCGTCAGAGCGGTCACGTCGGCCGTGATCGCGGTGCGGGCCAGCAGCGAGACGCCCAGCAGGGGCGCCATGCCGGGCACCCCGAGCACCTGCCGATAGCTGGTCACCTGTCCGACGCTAGGCCGGTGCCCAGCCCATAAGAAGTGGTCATCTGCTTGGGTAAGGCATAATGAGGCCTTATGGCGAGGGACTTGGAAACGGGCCTGCTGCGGTCGTTCGTCACCGCCGTACGGGCTGGCAGCATCAGCCGCGCCGCGAGCGCCCTCGGCCAGACCCAACCCGCTCTCAGTCAGCAGGTGCGCAGGCTGGAGAGCGTCGTCGGCCATCCACTGCTGCACCGGTCCCCGTCCGGCGTCTCTCCCACTAGGGCGGGTGAGCAGCTCCTGCCGTACGCCGAACGCATCCTCGCGCTCTCCGGACAGGCCCTGACCGAGACCGGGCGTGCGCTCACCGGCCACTGTGGCGTCGGGTTGCTCGAAGACCTCGCCGCGTCCCAGCTGCCGCAGGCGCTCGCCGACCTCGCCCGACTGCACCCCCGCGCGACGCTGGAGGTCCTCAGTCTGTCCAACTCCGCCATGCGGGAGGCCTACGACGCGGGTCGCGTCCAGCTCGTGCTCGACGCCGTACCGGACATCCCCGGTCCGCCGCGCTGGACCGTACGCCGATCGCTGGTGTGGGCGGTCGGTCAGGGTGTGGACGTAACCGCCGATCCGCTGCCCGTCGTGCTGTTCTCGACCCCGTGCTCCTGGCGTACGGCCGTGCTCGACGCGATGGGGCGTGCCGATCGGCCTTGGCGGGTGGCCTTCGAGAGCAACAGCCTGGTCGGGGTGCTCGCGGCGGTCCGGGCCGGGCTCGGCGTGGCCGCGCTCATGCCGGCGAACCTCGAACCGGGCATGTCGTCCCACCACGCCGACGCCCTACCCGCCCTGCCGGACGTCGAGTTCGGGCTGACCCGGCATCCGGCGACGGAGGGTGATCCGTTGACGGACGCCGTGGAGAACGCGCTGCGTCGGATGGTCTGAGCTCCGCCCCGGGTCACTTGCCGGTGACGATGCCCGGGTTGATGCACAGGCCCGGGTTCGCGCCGTTCTTCTCGGCGATCTCCAGGCACCGGGTCACCTTGTCGACCTTCGCGTTGGTCTCGGTGATCTGCTTGGAGATCTCGGCGTTCTTACGGTCCTGCTCCAGGTTGCGGGTCTGCGCCAGCTTGTCCTGGAACGCCTTGATGTTGCCCTCGGTCTTGTCGTCGTGGTTGACCCGGGTGATGGTCACCGACAGGATGTCGACGTCCGTGGCGAGGCGGCTCTCCGCGCTGGTCTTGATGTTCGCCGCGAACGGTTTGAGGTCGACGTTGAGGTCGCCGGTGCGCGCGTCGATCTTCTCCAGCGGGTTGTACGCGGCGAACGCGTCGTTGACCGCGCTGTCGAGCTGCACGCCCACCCGCTGTCCCCGGAAGCTGTCGAAGTCTCCCTTGTAGTCCATGAACTGCTTGGGGGCGTTCTCCGGTTTGACCTGCCACTCGATGAGCACCTCGACGCAGGCGTCGGCGAGCGTTCCGGTACGGACCCGGACGCAGTCGTTGCCGCCGATGTGGTCGTACTTCTGCCGGCCCGCGTCCCACTCACCGACCTTCTGCCAGGGGGCCACCCACTTCAGGCCCGAGCCGGTCACCTCGCCGGTCGGCTTGCCGAAGCTGGTCACGATGCCCACCGAGCGGATCGGCACCGAGTGGGCGCTGGAGGCGATGCCGACCACCAGGCTGAGGGTGAGGAAGCCGAGCGCGGCGAGGGCGGCCACCCGCTTCAGCGAGCGGGCGGGGGCGAGGAGCGCGGCGACGGCGCTGACGACCAGGGCGACGGCGAGGACGATCGCCATGGTGAAGCCGACGGGCATGGGGTGGGGGCCTTCCGCTGGGCTGTGTGGATCTTCAAGTTAGGCGATCCGGTCAAGTCGGGCCGCGCCGGTCGGCGTCGGTCCTCCGCCGGTAAATTCCGCGCCGGGCGCATCCGCCGCGCCCGGTCGCGGCGAACCCTGGGTAGAGAACACCGACCCGGGGGTACGTCTGTGCTGACCGATCCGATGCCGGCAGACGCCGTGCAGACCGCGCTCAAGCGGGTCTCGCTGGCGGCCGAGGACCTGGACGGTAACCGTGTCGCCGCGCTGATGCTGGAGTTGGCGGCCGAGTGGGGCGTGCCGGCGCTCTGGGAGCAGGTCTGCCAGCCGCTGCTGGCGCCTCTGTCGGGGCGCGACGCCGGGGAGATCGCCGTGGAACACGCCCTGTCCGAGGGCGTCCGCGTCGGGCTGGACGTGTATCGCCGGGATCCCGGGCGGTCCCTGCCGACCGGCGGGGTGTTGCTGGCCGGCGCCGAGCGGGAGGCGCACTCGCTCGGTCTACACGCCCTCGCCGCGGCCCTGCGGGAGCGCGGGCGTGGCTGCCTGCACCTGGGGCCGGCCCTGCCGTGGTCCGCGTTGGGCAGCGCCGTGCGCCGCGCTCGCCCGTACACCGTCGTGGTGTGGTCGCAGACGCCGGTCACCGGCCGGGCGTACCGCCTGGTGCGTTTCGCCCGCGATTTTCCCGGCCTGCGCGTCTACGGCGCGGGGCCGGGCTGGATCGAACCGCTCACCGCGCCCGCGGTCCACCTGAGCGCGCTGCCGGCGGCCGTGGCCGCCTGTCTGAGCGTGCCGGAGCCGGGGGAGCGGCGTCGCGCCGAGACGTGACGCCGACCACTTCCAATACGAAACAGTTCCGTATCGTTAATGGCGGTCGTAGTCTGTTCGCCGTTACGAGTCTGGCCCGTATCGTATTGCGGACGGGTGCAACCGGGGGGAGAACCGGGCATGGAGCTGCACGACAACACAGGACACCCGAGGAGGTGGGCGATCCTCGGGGTGCTGGTGATCAGCCTCCTCGTCGTCGTCCTCGACAACACGATCCTCAACGTCGCCCTACGCACCCTGGCCGACCCGGTACACGGTCTCGGCGCCAGCCAGGGCGAGCTGGAGTGGGCGATCAACTCCTACACGCTGGTCTTCGCCGGCCTGCTGTTCACCTTCGGCGTGCTCGGCGACCGCGCCGGCCGCAAGCGCTTCCTGATGATCGGATTGGCGCTGTTCGGCCTGGCGTCGCTGCTCTCGGCGTACGCCGACAGCCCCGCGCAGCTCATCGCGGCCCGCGCCCTGATGGGGGTCGGCGGCGCGGCCATCATGCCGGTGACGCTCTCGATCATCTCCAACGTCTTCGATCCCCGCGAGCGCGGCCGGGCCATCGGCATCTGGGCCGGCGCGGTCGGCCTGGCCGTGGCGATCGGCCCGATCCTCGGCGGCACGCTGCTGGAGCACTTCTGGTGGGGCTCGGTCTTCCTGATCAACGTCCCGGTGGTCGTCGCCGGCGTGATCCTGGTGGCGCTGCTCGTCCCCGAGTCGCGTGACCCGCGCCCCGGCCGCGTCGACCTGCTCGGCGTCCTGCTCTCCGTGGTCGGCCTGGTGGCCCTCTCCTACGGCATCATCGACGGCGGCGAGCACGGCTTCGACCGTCCGGTGGCCTGGGGTTCGATCCTGGTGGGCATCGCCGTGCTGGCCTGGTTCGTGCGGCACGAGCTCCGCTCCGACCACCCGTCGCTGGACGTCCGCCTGTTCAAGGTGCCCCGTTTCGCAGCGCCGGTGGCCATCGTCGGCCTGGTGTTCTTCGCCGCGATGGGCGTGATGTTCTTCAGCTCCTTCTATCTGCAGCTGGTTCGCGACTACAGCCCGCTGCAGACCGGTCTGCTCTTCCTGCCCTTCGCCGGGGCCCAGCTGATCTTCGCGCCGCGCAGCGCCGCGATGGTCCGCCGCTACGGCGGCCGGGCGGTCGCCGCCGTCGGGCTGGGGCTGACCGTGGTGGCGCTGGCCGCGTTCGCCTTCATCGACGCCTCCACCCCGATCTGGATGGTGCTGGTCGTCTTCTTCCTCCAGGGCGTCGGAATGGCCAACATCATGCCGCCGGCCACCGAGTCCATCATGTCGGCGCTGCCGCGCGAGAAGGCCGGCGTCGGCTCTGCGGTGAGCAACACCGTCCGCCAGGTGGCCGGCGCGCTCGGCGTGGCGGTCCTCGGTTCGGTGCTCAGCGCGGTCTACCGCAGCGACGTGGGCGACGCGCTGACCGGCCTGCCCGCCCAGGCGCAGGACGCGGCCAACGAGTCGATCTCCGGGGCGTACGCGGCGGCCGGGCAACTCGGCCCGGCGGCGCCCACGCTGATCTCGGCGGCCAACGACGCCTTCGTCACGGCCATGCACTGGGCGGCGGCGCTGTCCGCGATCGTCGCGGCCCTCGGCATGGTGGTGGTGCTGCGGTGGATGCCGGGCCGCGACGCCCTGCCGCCCGCGTCGGCCGCACCCGCCACCGAGCCCGAGTTGGCCGGGACGGCTTAGGTTCGGGGACATGTCCGACATGAGGTCCACCGCCGATGCTCCGCGGTCGCCCGGGCGACCGCGGAGCATCCGCGCCGACGAGGCGATCGTCGAGGCCACCCTCGACCTGCTCGCCGAGGGCAGCACCGTCGAGGCGCTCTCGATCGAGGCGATCGCCACCCGCGCCGGCGTCGGCAAGGCCACCATCTACCGCCGCTGGGCCGGCAAGGACGCGCTGCTGCTCGATGCGCTGCGCCGACTCAAGGGCATCATGCCCCAGCCGGCCGGGCACTCCGTGCGTGACGACCTGCTCCTGCTGGTCGGCGCGGTCGGGCAGAACGTCGACCCGCGCGCGGCGAAGATCATGCCGTGCCTGGTGCCGGCGGTGAACCGCAGCCCGGACCAGTTCCAGCTCTACCAGAACATCATCGCGCCCCGGCGGCAGCTCATGCGCGAGGTGCTGCGACGCGGCATCGACGAGGGCCTGCTGCGGCCCGACATCGACGTCGAGGTGACCATGGCGCTGCTCACCGGGCCGATGCTGATCCAACGCGTACTCCAGTGGAACCCGGAGCTGGACGACCGCAAACTGCCGGCGCAGGTCGTCGACGCCGTCCTCGACGGCATCCGCGCCCGCTGACCCGACCCCGCCCTGGCCGGGCTCTCTCGACCGTGTGTCGGGTCAGCCCGCCGGGGCGCGCAGCCGGTGCAGGCGCAGCGCCAACTGCACCTCCAACGCCCGCTCGGGCCGCTGCCAGTCCGCGCCGAGCAACTGCCCGACCCGCTCCAGCCGCTGGGTGACCGTGTTGACGTGCACGTGCAGCTGCTCGGCGGCCCGGGCCAGACTGCCGCCCACCCCGAAGTACGCCTCCAGCGTCTTCACCAGCGCCGTCCCGCGCCGGGCGTCGTAGTCGACGACCGGCCCGACCGTCGTGGTGAGGAACCGCGCCACGTCCTTGTCGCCCTGGTCACCCACCGTGCCCAGCAGCAGCCCGACGAAGCCCAACTCGGCGGTGCTCGCCCCCTGACCGGCGCGGCCCAGCGCGCCGAGGGCGGTGAGGCAGCGGTCCGCCTCGTGGAACGTCCCCGCCAGCGCCCCCGGCCCGGTCGCCGGGCCACTCGCCCCGGCGGTCACCGGCCGGCCCGTCACCCGCGACAGGTCCCGCGCCACCGCGCGGGCGCTGCCGCCGGCGTCCTGGCCCGGCAGCATCAGGACCACCCGACCGTCGCGCGCCGCCGCCAGGCCACCCCGCGTCGAGGCGTACGTGGTGGCCCAGGAGAGCACCCGTTGCCGCGCCGAGCCGGTCGCGGCGATCGCGTCGTCGCCCACCGTCACCAGCACGTGCGGCGCGTCCAGGTCCACCCCGAGCCGACGGGCCCGGCTGCGCAGCGCGTCGGTGTCGCGCAGCGGCCGGGCGATCAGGTCGTCCAGCAACTCGCCACGAACCCGACCCTCCGCCTCGGCGACCGTCCGGCGGAACAGCAGCAGCAGGGCGGTCACCAGCGCGGCCCGCTCCAGGATGCGCTGGTCCGCGTCGACCAACTCGTCGTTGGGACGCAACACCAGCGCGCCCAGGTTCTCCGTACCGGCGACCACCGCCGCGTACCACAGTGGACCACGGCGGACGCTGCGCCCCTCGGTCCGGGACGCGGCCACCGCCTCGACGATGTCCGCCCGCTCCGGCTCGTCGATCTCGCCGACCCGGGCCAGCAGGCGACCCTCGGCGTCCAACGCCAGCAGCGCCCCGCCCAGCACGTCGGTCACCGCCGCCGCCACGTCCTCCACGCCACCGCCGCGCAGCACCAGCGCCGTCATCCGGTCGTGCGCCGCCGCGGCCCGCTCCACCGAGCTGCTGTGCGCCCGGATTGTCGTGTTCGCCGCCGACAACTCGGCCAGCGCCGAACGGGTCTCGGCCAGCAGCCGGGCCGTGTCGATCGCCACCGCGGCGTGCGCGGCCAGGGAGACCAGCAGCGCGACCTCCTCCCGGGCGAACGGCCGGGCCGAGCGGTTGGCCGAGTAGAGCACCCCGATCGAGGTGGAGCCGAGGCGCAGCGGCACTCCGAGGATCGCCACCAGGCCCTCCTCGCCCACGCCGGCGTCGATCTCGCCGGTGTGGTGGAAGCGCGCGTCCTCGCCGTAGTTGGCCGTGACGTACGGCGCGCCGGACTGGGCCACCAGACCACCCAGGCCGGCGCCCATCGGCAGCCGCAACCGCTGGAAGCGGGCCGACACGGACCCGTCGGTCACCCGCATGTACGTGTCGCCGCGCTCGTCGTCGTTCAACGTCATGTACGCCACGTCCGCGCCGAGCAGGTTGCGCGCCCGGTGCACGATCGCCCGCAGCACGTCGTCCAGGTCGCGCAGCCCGGCCAGGTCACTGACCGTGTCGTACAGGCCGGACAGCTCGGTCTCCCGGCGACGACGGCGCTCCAGCAGCGCGCGGACCCGCAACGCCACCGTCTTGGCCTGCTCCAACTCGGCAAGCCGGGCCGGCGGCACACCCGCGGCCCGCGCGGCCACCAGCGGGCCTTCGAACTCCACCGCGGCGGCCTCGCGGGCGAGCAGCTCCAGGAACTCCACCGGCGACGACATGGTCGACATTGTGCGCGGACCCACTAGTTGGCCGTCCAGCCCCCGTCGAGCGCGATCGACGCGCCGGTGATGAAGGCCGCCGGCGGCGAGCAGAGGTACGCCAGCAACTCGGCCACCTCCTCCGGTTCGATCAGCCGTTTCACGGCCGCCCGGGCCAGCATGATCTTCTCGATGACCTCGGCCTCCTCGATACCGTGGCTGGCCGCCTGGTCGGCGATCTGGCTCTCGACCAGGGCGGTCCGCACGTACGCGGGGTTGATGCAGTTGGCGGTCACCCCGTGTGCGGCACCCTCCAGCGCCACCACCTTCGAGAGCCCTTCGAGGGCGTGCTTCGCCGAGACGTACGCCGCCTTGTACGGCGAGGCGCGCAGACCGTGCACCGACGAGATGTTGACGATCCGACCCCAGCCCCGGGCGTACATGTGCGGCAGCGCCCGGCGGATCAGCAGGAACGGCGCCTCCACCATCACCCGCTGGATGTACTCGAAACGCTCGACGGGAAAGTCCTGCACCGGCGCCACGTGCTGGAGCCCCGCGTTGTTCACCACGATGTCGACGTCCACGTCGAGGGCGTCCACGGCAGCCGCGTCGGCCAGGTCCACGCCCTCAGCGCGTCCGCCGGCCTGGGCGGCCACGGCCTTGGCCGCCTCCAGGTTGCGGTCCACCACGAGCACCTTCGCGCCGGCCGCGCCGAGACGCAGGGCGCACGCCCGCCCGATGCCGCTGCCGCCGCCGGTGACCAGGGCGGTCCGACCGGCGAGGTCGAGCTGTACGACGTGGGGGACCGCCACGGGTTCTGCCGTCATGGCGCAAGAAGTTACGAGCTGTGTGTCCGTCGGCACATGGGCCGGAGCCACATACTCCCGGGCAAAGGTGTGTGCCCCTCCGTCCACCGCCGTTGCCCGCTGGCCCGCCGCGCTGCCCGCTGGGGTGCCGGCCCGTCCGCTGAGGTGCCGGCCCGTCCGCTGGAAGGCCGCCCCGCCCGCTGGGCCGCCGGTCCGGCCGCTGGGCCGCCGGTCCGCCCGCTGGGCCGCCGGTCCGCCCGCTGGGCCGCCGGTCCGCCCGCTGGGCCGCCGCGCCGGCCGCAAGATCGCGCTGCATCCAGGATGTAGTGGCGTCAGCGGGGCGAGAGGCCACTACATCCAGGATCGAGCGTGACCTTGGGCCGTGCAGGCCCGGCCGGTCCGCCCGCCAGGCAGCCCGCAAGATCGTGCTGCATCCAGGATGTAGTGGTGTGGGCGAGGTGAGAGGCCACTACATCCAGGATCGAGCGTGACCTTGGGCCGTGTAGGCCCGCCCGCGCCGCTGCCCTGCTGGCCCGCAGATCGGCGCCGGGCGGTGATCGTGGGTGGCACGCGCCGTCAAGATCCGCGCAACTTCGGGGATGTTGCTGTCTCCGGCGCGGCTGAGGCAGCAACTTCGGGGATCTTGTGAGGATCTTGGGCGCGGGCGCGGGCGCGGGCGCGGGCGCGGGGCGCGGGGCGCGGGGCGCGGGGCGCGGGGCGCGGGGCGCGGGGCGCGGGGCGCGGGGCGCGGGGCGCGGGGCGTGAGGCGTGTCCCGTGGGGGCGGTGGGGAGGGTGGGGGTTAGGGTGTCGAACACACGTACTGGGGGAGGGGGCGGCGTGCGGGTGCTGGGGGTCGACCCGGGGTTGACGCGCTGTGGGGTGGGCGTCGTCGAGGGCGTGCCCGGCCGGCCCTGCACGCTGGTCGCCTACTACGTGGTCTACACCGATCCGGCCGACGACCTGGCGTTGCGGCTGCTGCACCTGGACCGGTCGCTGACGGAGTTGGTGGCCAAGCACGAACCGGAGAGTGTCGCCGTCGAGCGGGTGTTCAGTCAGCACAACGTCCGTACGGTGATGGGCACCGCCCAGGCCAGCGGCATCGCGGTGCTGGCCGGGGCGCGGGCCGGGTTGCCGGTGCAGACGTACACCCCGAGCGAGGTGAAGGCGGCGGTGACCGGTTCCGGTTCGGCCGACAAGGCGCAGATGACCGCGATGGTGACCCGGCTGCTGCGGTTGGCCGAGCCGCCGAAACCGGCGGACGCCGCCGACGCGCTCGCCCTGGCCATCTGTCACGTGTGGCGTGGCGGCACCCGCTCCAAGCTGGCCGCCGCTGCCGACCGGGCACGACGAGGAGGAGCACGATGATCGCCAGCGTGCGCGGCACGGTGACCGCGACGGGTCCGGATCTGGCCGTGATCGAGGTCGGCGGGGTCGGTCTGGCCGTGCACTGCGCTCCCGGGACGCTCGCCGAGCTGCGGGTGGGGCAGCCGGCGCGGCTGGCGACCAGCCTGGTGGTCCGGGAGGACTCGCTGACCCTGTACGGGTTCGCCGACGACGATGCCCGGGCGCTGTTCGAGCTGTTGCAGACCGCCAGCGGGGTCGGCCCGCGGCTGGCCCAGGCCGTGCTGGCGGTGCACACGCCGGACGCGGTGCGCAAGGCCATCGCCAACGCCGACACCGCCGCGCTGACCCGGGTGCCCGGTATCGGTAAGAAGGGCGCCGAGCGCCTGGTGCTGGAGTTGCGCGACCGCATCGGCCCGGTCTCGATCGGCGCCGACGGGGCCGGTGGCGTGACCGGTGGCGCGTGGCCCGACCAGGTCCGGCAGGCGCTTGTCGGGCTGGGCTGGACGGCCGGGCAGGCGGACCAGGCGGTGGCCGCCGTGGCGGAGACGATCGACGGGGCCACCCCGCCCGTGCCGGTCCTGCTCAAGCAGGCCATCCGGCTGCTGGGCCGGACCCGATGAGCGAGACCGACGGGCTCGTCTCGGCGTACGTCAGCGATGCCGAGCGGGACGCGGAGGCGACCGTACGGCCTCGGCGGCTGGCGGAGTTCATCGCCCAGGACCGGGTGCGTGACCAGCTCGACCTGCTGTTGCAGGGCGCCATGCGGCGGGGGTCGCCGCCGGACCACATCCTGCTCTCCGGGCCGCCCGGGTTGGGCAAGACGAGCCTCGCCAACATCGTCGCCGCCGAGCTGGGCGCGGGCATCCGGGTGACCAGTGGCCCGGCGATCGAACGGTCGGGTGACCTGGCGGCGATCCTGACCAGCCTCGCCGAGGGCGACGTGCTCTTCATCGACGAGATCCACCGGATCGCCCGACCGGCGGAGGAGCTGCTCTACAGCGCGATGGAGGACTTCCGGGTCGACGTGGTGGTCGGCAAGGGGCCGGGCGCGACCGCGATCCCGCTGGACGTCGAGCCGTTCACCCTGGTCGGCGCGACCACCCGCTCGGGTCTGCTGACCGGGCCCATGCGGGACCGGTTCGGCTTCGTCGCGCACCTCGACTTCTACGCCCCGGCGGATCTGGAGACGTTGCTGCACCGTTCGGCGCGCATCCTCGGGGTGCCGATCACTCCGGACGGCGCGGCCGAGATCGCCGGCCGCTCCCGGGGCACGCCCCGGATCGCCAACCGGCTGTTGCGCCGGGTCCGTGACTACGCGGAGGTCCGCGCCGACGGTGTGGTCACCCTCGGCACCGCCCGCAAGGCCCTGACGGTGTACGACGTCGACGCGCTGGGCCTGGACCGGTTGGACAAAGCGGTGCTGAGGGCCCTGGTGGACTCGTTCCGGGGTGGTCCGGTCGGGTTGTCCACCCTCGCCGTGGCGGTGGGGGAGCAGCCGGACACGGTCGAGGAGGTCTGCGAGCCGTTCCTGGTGCGTGCCGGCCTGTTGGCGCGTACGCCCCGAGGGCGGGTGGCCACGGAGGCCGCCTGGCTGCATCTGGGGCGTACTCCACCGAATGGTACATTTGGGGCGGATGTCCCGCCAGCACCCGATCTGTTCTCCGTGGATACCGATCAGCCGTAATGTGAACGTGATCTGTGCCGCATTCGGTGTTCTCAGGTGCAGGGATTAGACTTCGCCGCGGTCTGTACAGGACGTGAGAATCCGCCTCCGCTCCGGCACCCCCCGTGCCGGTCAGGAGACCAATCGGAAGGCAGTAACCGTGCAATACCTTGCAGCGGGTGGTGGGGCCGGCGGCTTCACGCCGATCCTGATGATCGCTCTGCTCTTCGGCGTCATGTACTTCATGATGATCCGTCCCCAGCAGAAGCGTCGTCGCGAAGCCGAGTCCATGCAGTCCGCGCTCGGCCCGGGCGACGAGGTCGTCACCATCGGAGGGCTCTACGGCACGGTCACCGGCGTCGAGGACGACGCGGTCCTGCTCGAGATCGCTCCGGGCGTCCAGACCCGGTACGCCCGCCCGGCCATCGCCCGGGTGGTCACCCGCGCCGAGCTGCCGAGCGAGCCGGTCACCGAGGACGCGGACACCGTCAAGGAGTGACCTTCCCGCGGGGGTCGACGGTTTCGGCGGTACGGCCGGCCGACCGGCTCCCCGGGGCGCCGCGCCCGACGGGGCAGCGGACGTGACGTGAAAACTGGATAGTTGGGTCGACGCCGGGCGTCGGCACGTTCCCGTGGCCGTCGGCGTCCCCGTGCCGGCGTGTCCGGCCACTGTGTCGGCACCCCGCCGACTCAGGTCAGATCGTTGGCCGGGACCCCCGGCCCGACACTCGCCGCCGCCGCCGAGCGCAGCGGCGCGACCGTACAGGGAGACAGGACAACCGTGGCACCACCTCAGGGACAGATGCGCCCCGGCCGGCAACTCGCCGTGCTCGGGCTCATCTTCGTCGTCCTCTACCTTCTGGTGTTCTTCGCGGGCGGTGCCAGCGGCAGCTTCAAGGACCGGCTGGAGCCACGGCTCGGCCTGGACCTGATCGGCGGCACCCGGGTCACGCTGGAGGCGACCAACTCCGTCGACGGTAAGCCCCCGACGGCGGAGAACCTCGAGGAGGCCCGCCAGATCATCGAGAGCCGGGTCAACGCGTTCGGCGTGGCCGAGGCCGAGGTGGTCACCGAGGGCAACCGGAACATCGTCATCTCCCTGCCCGGTGAGAACCGGGACCTCACCGACGTGGGCAGCGCCGCCGAGCTGCGCTTCCGCAAGGTGCTCAAGGCCGCCGACGGCAGCGGGGCGGCCACCGCGCCGCCGGCCGCCGCGCCGACCGCGAGCGCCGCGCCGCCGTCCGGCGCCCCGTCGGGCAGCGCCGCGCCGAAGGTGACCCCGTCGGCGACCGGCGAAGCGAAGGTGAGCCCGTCGGCCAGCGGAGGACAGGGCGGGATGGCTCCCGCGCCGTCCGCCAGCGCCACGCCGACCCCGTCGGCCTCCCCGAGTGCGAGCGCCGCGCCCTCCGCGAGCGCCAGCGCCGAGCCGGTGCCGGCGAGCATCGAGGAGCAGCGCAAGGCCGTCGAGCAGAAGGTCGGGGCCGCCGCCTGGCAGGCCGCGAGTGGCCTGCAGGCCCCCGCCGACCTGAGCGCCGACCCGTCACTGGGCGACAAGCTCAAGCCGTTCAGCACGCTCACCCCGCAAGAGGTGGCCGTGCTGCCGGCGCAGATGCAGTTCAACGTGCCGACGATCGGCTGCGCGCAGCTCGACAAGCGCCCGCCGGCGTCGATCTCCGACCCGAAGCAGCAGGTCGTGTCCTGCGAGGACGGCGCATCGAAGTACCTGCTCGACCAGGCCAAGGTGCTGGGTACCGACGTGGACGACGCCGACGCGGTGCTCGACCAGTCCAACTCCTGGGTGGTCAGCCTCGACTTCACGGGCGACGGCCAGGGCAAGTGGACGGCGCTGACCCGCGAGTCGTTCAACAACGAGGGTCAGGCGTGCGACGCCACGGCGCTCGGCCAGGACGGCAAGTGCCGGGTCGCCGTCGTGCTGGACAACGAGATCGTGTCCTCGCCGGAGATCCAGGGTGTGCTCACCGGCAACTCGCAGATCACCGGCCAGTTCACCCAGAAGGACGCCAGCACCCTCGCCAGCCAGCTCCGCTACGGCGCGCTGCCGGTGACCTTCGAGCAGCAGGAGGCGCAGAACGTCACCGCGACCCTGGGTGCCAGCCACCTGCGCGCCGGTCTGCTCGCGGCCGGCATCGGCATGCTGCTGGTCATCATCTACGCGTTCTTCTACTACCGGCTGCTCGGCTCGGTCATCTTCCTGAGCCTGATCCTCTCCGCGCTGCTCGTCTTCGGCGCGCTGGTGGTGCTCGGCCGGCAGATCGGCTTCACGCTCACCCTCGCCGGCATCGCCGGCATGATCGTCTCGCTCGGTGTGGCGGCGGACTCGTTCGTCATCTACTTCGAGCGACTCAAGGACGAGATCAGAGAGGGTCGCAGCCCACGCAGCGCGGTGCCCCGCGCCTGGATCCGGGCCCGCCGGACGATCATCTCGGCCAACGCGATCACGTTGCTCTCCGCGGTGGTGCTCTACGTGGTCTCGGTCGGCACGGTCAAGGGCTTCGCGTTCGCGCTCGGCCTGGCCACGGTGCTGGACCTGGTCGTGGTCTTCCTCTTCCGGCACCCGATCATGACGATGTTCGCCCGGACCCGGGCGTTCCTGTCCCCGCGGGTCAGCGGCCTGGGCCGGGCTCTTCCGGCCCGCAGCCAGCAGACTCAGCCCCGCAACCCGCGCGCCAAGGAGGCCTGAGATGGCTCAAAACGGTTTGGCGAGCCGCCTCTACAACGGCGAGGCCGGTCTCAACATCGTCGGCCGCCGCAAGCTGTGGTTCGGTGTCGCCGGTGCTTTGATCCTGGTCGCGATCCTCAGCTTCGCGCTCCGCGGTTTCAGCCTCGGCATCGAGTTCGCCGGCGGTAACTCGTTCCAGGTGCCGGCCAGCGTCGGCACCCTGGACGACGCCGAGCGTGAGGTCAACTCGGCCCTTGCTGCCGAGAACACCGGCGTCAAGGTCGCCACCACCCAGAAGGTCGGCGGCCCGGGCGGGGACTCGTACGAGCTGCGGACGCCGCAGCTCACCGTCGAGCAGGCCAACGCGGTCAAGGCCCAGATCGCCGAAGACCTCAACATCAACGTCAACGAGATCAGCGGCAACCAGGTCAGCGAGGCGTGGGGCAGCCAGGTCACCGAGCGGGCCGTGCTGGGTCTGATCATCTTCATCGCGCTGGTGATGGTCTACCTGATCCTGCGCTTCGAGTGGCGGATGGCCGTCGCCGCGGTCTCGTCGCTGTTCATGAACCTGATCCTGACCGCCGGCATCTACTCGCTGGTCGGCTTCGAGGTCACCCCGTCGACGATCATCGGCTTCCTGACGATCCTGGGCTTCGCGCTCTACGACGTGGTGGTGGTCTTCGACAAGGTGCAGGAGAACACGCGGGGCATCACCGCCAACAACAACATGACGTACGGCGAGGCGGCCAACCTGGCCGTCAACCAGAGCCTCATGCGGTCGCTGAACACCTCCGTGGTGGCGCTGCTGCCCGTCGGTGGTCTGCTCTTCATCGGTGCCGGCCTGCTCGGCGCGGGCACCCTGAAGGACCTCGGCCTGGTGCTGTTCGTCGGTATGGCGGTGGCGTTCCTGACCTCAATCCTGGTGGCGACGCCGCTGCTGGCGCTGCTGAAGAACTACGACCCGCGTATCCAGGCGCACAACAAGCGGGTGCAGACCCGCCGAGGTGCGTTGGGCCGTGGTGAGGCCACCGGCAAGGTCACGCCGACGCCGGTCGACGGTGACGCGGTCGACGTGATCGACCCGGACTCGGCGGCGCTGGCCGGCGCGGCCCCGAAGGTGGGTTCGCGGCCGGCGGGCAAGCGGCCGACCGGCGCGCGGGGCGGTCGCCCCGGCGGCGGCGGTAACCGGCCCGGTGGCGCGAAGCGTCGCTGACAAGCCCGGCACCCGAGCGCCAAGCGGCGCTGACAAGCCCGGCACCCGAGCGCCAAGCGGCGCTGAACGCCCCCGGGGCTGACCCGGGAGGAAACGCCCGAACGGCGGGGGGGCGGGGGGGGGGGGGGCGAGAGGCGTGGGGCCGGCGGCGGGTGGGCGTGGAGAGCGCGCGGGCACTCGCGACCACACCCCG
>NZ_JBITDT010000009.1:99881-225003 GCF_044454415.1 Micromonospora sp. NPDC051543 | reverse complement strand
GGGGGCCCCGGGCGCGGGGGGGGGGGGGGCCGCGGGGGGGGGGGTGGGTGGCTTCACCGCGCTCGGGGTGGGTGGGGGTGTCTGTGCGAGCAGCATGCCGGACGCCGTCGTCGTTGGAAGGGAACGCAACAGCCGTGACGGAAACCCACAGCAGCGCCCCGCGCGGGGACAGCGGCCCGGAGGCCGCCCGACTGGTGGCCAGCCGGGTGCTGGACGTACCGGATTTCCCGAAGCCCGGTGTCCTGTTCAAGGACCTGATGCCGCTGTTCGCCGACGGGAAGGCGTTCCGCGAGGTTGTCGACGGGATCGTCGCGTACCACGGGCGGGACGCGTTCGACGTGGTGGTCGGCATCGAGGCGCGGGGGTTCGTCGTCGCGGCGGCCGTCGCGTACGCGGCCGGGGTGGGTGTCGTGCCGGTGCGTAAGGCCGGCAAGTTGCCCCGCCCGGCGCACTCGGTCTCGTACGCCCTCGAATACGGCGAGGCCACGCTCGAGGTGCACGAGGACGCCTTCACCGCCGGCCACCGGGTGCTCGTCGTCGATGACGTGCTGGCCACCGGGGGCACCGCCGAGGCGACGCTGGACCTGGTCGAGCGCGCGGGCGGTACGGTGACGGGCTTCACCGTACTGTTGGAGCTTGCCTTCCTGGGCGCGCGGGAGCGACTGTCACCGCGTCCGGTCCATGCCCTGCTGACCGTTTGATCGCTATCGCGCCGGCGCCGGGACGATGGTATGCCCACGCTGTGTGCCGACCGGCCGTGCCGACTGGCCGAGCCGATGCCCGGTCGGGCCGGCCGCTCGGGCGTCGACCGTCCGGCGGAGCGGCAGGGGACCGTCCGTGCGGGTAGCATTGCCCATTGCTGACGCCGGCGGTACACCGTCCGGCGACGCGAGACCAGGCCGGCCGACACACGGCCGGCGTGTTTCCGGCGAGCGGTGAGGAGGCCGGTGTCCCACGATGTCGTCCCTCCGGCGGAGGGCACGGTGCACCCCACAGGCGACGCTGACGGCTCGGTGACCGACCGGAACGGCGACGCGCCGGCCCGGGTGACGGGCACCGACAACGGCTCCGGCAGCGCTCCTGCCGACAGCGTGACGGCTCCTACCGAGGTCACGGCGAGCGCCGTCGAGGCGTCGCCCGGCGCGGACGGGGTCGTGGTTCCGTTCCCGACGGACGTCGACCCGTCGCCGAGCGGCGGCTTCGGGTTCTCCAACGCGCCTACCGGTCGACGGGTGCGCGCCCGCCTGGCGCGGTTCAACGCGCCCTGGCAGACCTCGCAGGTCAGCGAGGTGCTGGAACCGCTCATCGCCAGCCACCGGGAGAACCACCCGAAGGCCGACGCGCGGTTGCTCCAGCGTGCCTTCGACACGGCCGCGCGGTGGCACTCCGGCCAGTACCGCAAGTCCGGCGATCCGTACATCACGCACCCGCTCGCCGTGGCCACCATCCTGGGCAACCTGGGGATGGACACGACCACGCTGGTCGCCGCGCTGCTGCACGACACGATCGAGGACACCGAGTACACCCTCGACGCGATGCGCGCCGACTTCGGCGGCGAGGTCGCTCTGCTGGTCGACGGCGTCACCAAGCTGGACAAGGTCAAGCTGGGCGACGCGGCCAAGGCCGAGACGATCCGCAAGATGGTCGTGGCGATGGCCAAGGACCCACGGGTGCTGGTGATCAAGCTGGCCGACCGGCTGCACAACATGCGTACCCTGTCCTTCCTGCCGGCGCCGAAGCGCGAGCAGAAGGCCAAGGAGACCCTGGAGATCCTCGCGCCGCTGGCCCACCGCCTCGGTATGAACACGATCAAGTGGGAGCTGGAGGATCTGGCCTTCGGCACGCTCTTCCCGAAGCGGTTCGAGGAGATCAACCGGCTGATCGGTGAGCACCAGCCGCAGCGCGAGTCGTTGCTGCGGCAGGTCACCCAGAAGGTCGGCACCGACCTCAAGGCCGCCAAGATCAAGGCGGAGACGACCGGCCGACCGAAGCACCTCTACTCGATCTACCAGAAGATGATCGTGCGGGGTCGCGACTTCAACGACATCTACGACCTGGTCGGTGTGCGGATCCTGGTCGACACGGTGCGGGACTGCTACGCGGCGCTGGGAGTCATCCACGCCAACTGGCAGCCGGTGCCGGGTCGGTTCAAGGACTACATCGCCATGCCCAAGTTCAACATGTACCAGTCGCTGCACACGACGGTCATCGGGCCCACCGGTAAGCCGGTGGAGATGCAGATCCGCACGTACGCCATGCACCGCACCGCCGAGTTCGGCATCGCCGCGCACTGGAAGTACAAGGAGCACAAGGGCACCCCGGTGGTCGGCCCGCCGGCGCACATCGACGAGATGACCTGGCTGCGGCAGTTGCTGGACTGGCAGCGCGAGGCCGCCGACCCGAGCGAGTTCCTGGACGCGCTGCGCTTCGACCTGTCCAGCCAGGAGGTGTACGTCTTCACCCCCAAGGGTGACGTCATCCCGCTGCCGACCGGGTCGACGCCGGTGGACTTCGCGTACGCGGTGCACACCGAGGTCGGGCACAAGTGCATCGGCGCGCGGGTCAACGGCAAGCTCGTGCCGTTGGAGTCGACGCTGTCCAACGGCGACGTGATCGAGATCTTCACGTCGAAGTCCGAGACGGCCGGCCCCACGCAGGACTGGCTGGGCTTCGTCAAGAGCCCGCGCGCCCGCACCAAGATCCGCCAGTACTTCAACAAGGAGCGGCGCGAGGAGGCGATCGAGGCCGGCAAGGACGCGATCGTCAAGGCGATGCGCAAGCAGGGCATGCCGTTGCAGCGGATGCTCACCTCCGACGCGCTGATGTCGATCGCCCGGGACCTGCACCTCGCCGACGTGGCGTCGCTCTACGCGGCCGTCGGCGACAGCCAGGTCTCCGCGCAGTCGGTGGTGCAGAAGCTGATGGCCGCCTACGGCGGCGAGGAGGGCGCGGCGGAGGACATCGCCGAGACCGCCGTCGCCACCCGGCCGCCGCGCAGCCGGCAGAGCAGCAGCGACCCGGGCGTGGTGGTCCGGGGCGTCAGCGACGTCTGGATCAAGTTGGCGCGTTGCTGCACCCCGGTGCCACCGGACTCGGTGTTCGGGTTCGTCACCCGCTCCGGTGGGGTCAGCGTGCACCGTGACGACTGCGCCAACGCCGAGGACCTGCGGGCGCAGGCCGAGCGGGTGGTCGAGGTGAGCTGGAAGCTCACGTCCGCCTCCACGTTCCTGGTGGCGATCCAGGTCGAGGCTCTGGACCGGCACAAGCTGCTCGCCGACGTCACCCGGGTGCTCTCCGACGAGCGGGTGAACATCCTGTCCGCGACCGTCACCACCACCCGTGACCGGGTCGCGGTCAGCCGGTTCAGCTTCGAGATGGCCGACCCGAAGCACCTGGGCCACCTGCTGGCCACCGTTCGCAAGGTCGACGGCGTGTTCGACGCGTACCGGGTGACCTCCGGCGCCTGACGCGTACCCCGCATACGAGAGCGCCCGCCGGCTGAGCCGGCGGGCGCTTCGTCATGCTGGCGGGCGTCAGCCCTGCGGCGCGCTCATCGTGAGGGTCTTGATGACGACCTCCTTCTTCGGGTGGCCGCCACCGGCCTGCTGGGCGAACGCCCCGTCGTCGCCGGCCTTGGCCACGTCCTTGACGATGTCCATACCACCGGTGACGGTGCCCAGCACGGTGTACGCCGGGTCGAGCGGCGAGTCGCCGTACACGATGAAGAACTGGCTGCCGGTGCTGCCGGGCTGACCGGAGTTGGCCATCGCGATGACACCCTCCGGGTACGGCGGGCGCTTGTCGGTGGGCAGGTTCTCCTCGGGCAGCCGGAAGCTCGGGCCACCCGTGCCGTCGGTGTCGCGCCAACCCTTGCCGGTGGCGCTCGGGTCACCGCACTGCAGCACCTTGATGCCCTCGGTCACCAGGCGGTGGCACTTGGTGTTGTCGAAGAACTTCTTCTCGGCGAGGAGGCTGAACGCCCCCGCGGTGCAGGGCACCTGCGAACGGTCGACCTTGGCCGTGATCGGGCCGAGGTTGGTGTCGATCGTCATGGTCTGCACACCGCTGGCGGACTGCTGGTTGCTCGGTACCCCGACGTCCTTGATCTGCGGGGACCGCTGGTCGGCCGGCATCGCGTTGTAGACGCACTCGGACGCCCCGGGCGCCGACGCGGCGTTCTTGTCCTTGTCGTCGTCGCCGCCGAGGGTCGTGGCAAGCCAGACGGTCCCGGCGACCACGAGCACCAGCACGGCGGCGGCGCCGACGATCGCCTGCGTCTGGCGGCGTTTGCGGGCCTTGGCCGAGCGCTCGGCCATCTCCTTCTCGAGTCGGGCGCGTGCCGCCGCGCGCTGCCGCTCTCTGGTGGACGTCACGCCTGGATCCTCCTGGCTGTCTGCTGCGGGGTGCCGCTTAAGGTGGGTTGGGGCGACCGGTCAGCCGGCGCTCGGGCTGGTGGCCGGGGCGCCGGACGGCGGCGGTGCCGCGCCGGTGACCGGCTCGCCGACCGTGAGGCTCTGGATCACCACGTCGGTCTTGGGCTTGACCTTCGCCCCGGTCCCATTGTCCACGGTCGGCTGGGCGCCGATCTTCTCCACCACGTCCAGGCCGCCGGTGACCTTGCCGATCACCGGGTACTTCGGGTCCGCCGTGGTGAAGTCCTTGAAGAAGATCAGGAACTGGCTGCCGTTGGTGCCCGGCGGGTTGGAGATCATCGCCACGGTGCCCTTGGGGTACGTCGGCGGCTGTCCGGGCGCGGGGCTGGCCGAGGGCGACGGCGCGGTCGGCACGTCCTCGTCGTAGAACGAGTAGGTGGGCCCGCCCAGGCCGGTGCCGCTGGGGTCACCGCAGCGCAGCGCGCCGTCGGTGGTGATCTCGTGGCACTTGGTGTTGTCGTAGAACGACCGACCCGCCAGGTGGGCGATGCTCGCGGCGGCGCACGGCGAGCTGGTCAGGTTCAGCTCGGCGGTGATCGGCGCACCCTGGTTGGTGGTGACGGTCATCGGCCGGGTGCCGTCGGTGGGCAGGCCCTTGGTCTGCGGCGTGCCGACGTCCTTGAGGTTGGTGTTCGCCGTCGCGTCCTGCGGGGTCCAGAGGCAGGTGTCCTCGGCCGCCGCGTTCTGCTTCGGGTCGGAGTCGAACGCACCGAGCGCCCAGGCCGAGCCGGCCACGATCACCGCGAGGACCAGGAAGGCGCCCACACCGGCCTGGATCTGCCGACGACGCCGTGTGGCGGCCGCTCGGCGTGCCAGCTGCCGGTCGAGCTTGGCCCGCGCCAGTTTGCGCTGCCGGTCCCTGCTGGAAGCCACAGGTGCTCCCCTTTCTTCGCCTGATCGTCACCGGCGGCCGGCTCTCCCGGCCTGTCCGGGCGTCGCGTGTGCCGCGCCACACGCCCGCCAGAGTGTACGGCTAGTGACTGGGAATGTGGTGTACGAGGTCCACCCTGCCCCGAGCAGCGTTTATCGGAAGTTGTCACTGTGCCGGTCGGGGCGTGGGGGACGGACGCGGCAAACCCGCTCGGCCCGCCCGATAGGCTGCTGGGCAGGACGACAGCTCGACGGAGAGGACAGCGCCCGTGCTCGTGGCCGGCTTTCCCGCGGACGCCTTCGGCACCAACTGTTACGTGGTCGCCACCGCGCCGGGGGAGCAGTGCGTGGTGGTCGACCCCGGCATCGGGGTGCTCGACCAGCTCGACGCGCTGCTCGCCGAGCACCGCCTGCATCCGGCCGCCGTGCTGCTGACTCACGGCCACCTGGACCACACGTTCTCGGTGGCGCCGGTCTGCGACGCCCGCGGGATCACCGCGTACGTGCACCCCGGCGACCGGGAGATGCTCGCCGACCCGGCCAAGGGCCTCTCGGCCGACCTGACGTCGCTCTTCGGCGGCCGGCTGAGCTACAGCGAGCCGGAGGACGTGGCCGAGTTGACCGACGGCGCCACCCTCACGCTCGCCGGCCTGGAGATCGCCGTCGACCACGCACCGGGCCATACCGGCGGGTCGGTGCTGTTCCGGCTGCCCGGCGCCGGGTCGGGCTGGGAGGCGGACGAGATCTGCCTCTCCGGTGACGTCCTCTTCGCCGGCTCGATCGGCCGCACCGACCTGCCCGGCGGCAGCATGCCGGCCATGCTCGCCAGCCTGCGCGACAAGATCCTTCCGCTGGCCGACGACACCGTCGTGCTGCCCGGCCACGGCCCGAGCACCACCATCGGCCGCGAGCGCGCCAGCAACCCGTACCTCGTCGAGGTGGCCGGCACGTCGCCGGCCGCGCCCACCCGGGGTTTCTAGATCATTCGTCCGCGCCGCGCGCGGACCCACGACACCACCGCGCCACGGGCGCGGAACCGCAAGGAGTACGCGATGAGCAAGCCCACGCCCATCTCCGGGTTCCCGGAGTGGACCCCCGGTCAGCGGATGATCGAGCAGTTCGTGCTCGACAAGATCCGGGACACCTTCGAGCTGTACGGGTTCGCCCCGCTGGAGACCCGCTCGGTGGAGCCGCTGGACCAGCTCCTGCGCAAGGGGGAGACCTCCAAGGAGGTCTACGTGATCCGGCGGCTGCACGCCGACGCCGAGGGCGCCGGTGGTGACGACCAGCTCGGGCTGCACTTCGACCTGACCGTGCCGTTCGCCCGCTACGTGTTGGAGAACGCCGGCAAGCTCACCTTCCCGTTCCGTCGTTACCAGATCCAGAAGGTGTGGCGCGGCGAGCGGCCGCAGGAGGGCCGCTACCGGGAGTTCGTCCAGGCCGACATCGACATCGTCGACCGGGACACCCTGGCACCGCACCACGAGGCGGAGATGCCGCTGGTCATCGGGGACGCCCTGCGCGCCCTGCCCATCCCGCCGGTGACCATCCAGGTGAACAACCGAAAGATCTGGGAGGGCTTCTTCCGGGGCATCGGGGTGACCGACCCGGAGGCGGCGCTGCGTACCGTCGACAAGCTCGACAAGATCGGCCCGGCGAAGGTGGTCGAGCTGCTGGCCGAGACCGCGGGGGCGAGCGAGGCGCAGGCCAAGGCGTGCCTCGCGTTGGCCGAGATCTCCGCGCCGGACGCCTCGTTCGCCGACGCCGTACGCGCGCTCGGGGTCACCGACCCGCTGCTGGACGAGGGCGTCGACGAGCTGGTCCGGGTGGTGGAGACCGCGGCCGGGCACTCGCCCGGACTCTGCGTGGCCGACCTGCGCATCGCCCGCGGTCTGGATTACTACACGGGCACGGTCTACGAGACCCAGCTGCGCGGCTACGAGCGGTTCGGCTCGATCTGCTCCGGCGGCCGGTACGACAACCTGGCCAGCGCGGGGGCGGTCTCGTACCCCGGTGTGGGGATCTCGATCGGGGTGACCCGGCTGCTCGGGCTGCTCTTCGGCGCGGGGGAGCTGACCGTCTCCCGTTCGGTGCCCACCTGTGTCCTGGTGGCGCTCGCCGACGAGGAGCAGCGTGCGGCCAGCGACAGGATCGCGGCGGAGCTGCGTCGGCGGGGGATCGCCACCGAGGTGTCCCCGAGCGCGGCCAAGTTCGGCAAGCAGATCCGGTACGCCGAGCGGCGGGGCATCCCGTACGTCTGGTTCCCGGGGGCCGACGGCGCGGCGGACGAGGTGAAGGACATCCGCTCCGGTGAGCAGGTGACGGCCGACGCGCAGGCCTGGGCGCCACCGGCGGGTGACCTCCGGCCGGCGGTGAACTGAGCGCTTCCACTGGCGCTATCGGTCGCGGGGACCTACGGTAGCGTAAGTTACGCCACCGTAGGGAGTTCTTCGTGACCGTGAGCACCACACTCAGCCAGACCGCCCTGCTCGTCGAGCTGGAGCCGGTAGTCGCGCGCAACCTGGACCGCCATCTCTCGCTGGCGAAGGAGTGGTTCCCGCACGAGTACGTGCCGTGGAGCGAGGGGCGCACCTTCGACGGGCCGCTCGGTGGCGAGGCGTGGTCGCCGACCGACTCGACGATCCCGGACGTGGCCCGCACCGCGCTGATCGTGAACCTGCTGACCGAGGACAACCTGCCCTCGTACCACCACGAGATCGCCACCCTGTTCGGCCGCGACGGCGCCTGGGGCACCTGGGTGCACCGGTGGACCGCGGAGGAGGGACGGCACGGCGTCGCGATCCGTGACTACCTGACCGTCACCCGCGCCGTCGACCCGGTGGCGTTGGAGCGGGCCCGGATGACGCACATGTCGGAGGGCTACACCAACGCCCACGGCGACGAGGTGCTGCACTCGCTGGCGTACGTCTCGTTCCAGGAGCTGGCCACCCGGATCTCGCACCGCAACACCGGCAAGGCCACCGGCGACCCCGCCTGCGAGGCGCTGCTGGCCCGGGTGGCCGCCGACGAGAACCTGCACATGGTCTTCTACCGGAACCTGCTCGCCGCCGCGTTCGAGCTGGCCCCGAGCCAGGCCATGCGGGCCGTCGCCGATGTCGTCGCCGACTTCCAGATGCCCGGCAACGGCATCGAGGGCTTCGCCCGCAAGTCGGTGGCGATCGCCCTCGCCGGCATCTACGACCTGCGCCAGCACCGCGACGAGGTGTTGCAGCCGGTGCTGCGCCAGTGGGACGTCTTCAACGTCACCGGCCTCGACGCCGACGGCGAAGCCGCCCGGGAACAACTCGCCACCCAGCTCGACGCCCTGGACCGCGCGGCGTCCCGCTTCGAAGAAAAGCGCGACGCCCGAGCCGCCCGCCTAGCCCAGCGCTAACCCCCACCCCCACCCCGCGTCCCGCACCCACCCACCCCCGTCGATCTTGCACTTTCTGTGGTCACGAATCGGGGCACAGCCCGCGTTTCGGCGACAGGAACTGCAAGATCGACGGCGCGGGGGTGGGGGTTGGGGGTCAGGGGAGGGGGAGGATCAGGCAGGTGCTGGTGGCGTGGGCTATCAGGCGGCTCTGCGCGTCCGTTAGGCGGGCTTCGGCCAGGGCCGTGCGGCGTCCGCGTTGCAGGACTGTGCCCTCGCAGCTCAACGTGCCGCTCGCGACGGTGACCGGCCGGAGGAACTTCACGTTCAGGTCCAGCGAGGTGTAGCCGACCCCGGCGGGCAGCGTGGTGTGTACGGCGCAGGCGGCGGCGGTGTCCAGCAGTGTCGAGAGGACGCCGCCGTGCACGGTGCCCAGCGGGTTGTAGTGGAACTCCTGGGGGGTCAGCTCGACGACGACGCGGCCCTCGTCGGCCTCCATGCGGGCCATGTCGAGCAGGTGCATCACCGGGGGTGCGGCCAGTTCCCCCGCGATCATCGCGCGAAGCATGTCGAGGCCGCTGCGCTGACCGACCTGCGCCGCGTTGGCGGCCGGGTCCGACCAGGTGAAGGTACGGCTGCGCGCCGGCTCCTGAGTCTGCGTCATGGATGCAGCCTCGCAGGGTGTTGCTGAGTCTGTCAATGAGACCTAGCCTGGTCGGATGAGGCCCGCAGCACTGGACTGGTCGGTGGAGAACTGCACGATCGCCCGCGCAATGGAGATCCTCGGCGAGCGGTGGACCATGGTGGTGCTGCGCGAGGTGTTCAGCGGCGTACGGCGCTTCGACGACATGCGGGTCCGTACCGGAATCCCCAGGCAGGTTCTCACCAACCGGCTGGCCCTGCTGGTCGAGCGGGGCGTCCTTCGTCGTGAGCCGTACCGGGAGCCCGGCAGCCGGCTGCGCCACGAGTACCGACTGACGGAGATGGGCTTCGCCCTCTGGCCGGTGCTCGTCGCCGTGCTCGGGTGGGGCGATAGGTACCTGGCCGACGCCGAGGGCGCGCCGTTGCGCGTGGAGCACCGCGACTGCGGCGCCGAGGTGCGCGCCGAGCTGCGCTGCGCCGACGGGCACGAGGTGCGGGACCCGCGTGACGTGCTGCCCCGACCGGGGCCCGGCGCGCACCGCCGCTCCTCCTGACGCCGCGGCACCGCCCGTTGTGGCGTCAACCGCCGTCGTCGTCGGGTGGTGTCCGAAAGAGATCCAGCGATCGTCGGGGTGTGACGGTAGGTGCCCGCGAGCGTGTCAGTGGTGTTGCGACAGTGTCATCGATGGTGGTCGACGAATTCGGGCGAAACCAGCTCTTGTCAATGATCTTAAGTATGTGAATACTTCAGTTCACTCGACCGGTTTTCGCAGATCGGCCGGGTTGCCCTCGGGTCAGCCATCCCCGGCCAGACCCGTCTCCCCCGCCCAGGAGGTTTGTTACATGCGACCCACGAGGTCCTCCTTCCGCGTTGCGGCCACCGTTGCCGTGAGCGGAACCCTGGTCGTCGGCTCGCTCATCGGCGCACCCGCCCAGGCCGCCCCCGCCGCCTCGCCCGACGCCGGCGCGGCCCTCTCCGCTCAGCTCGGCGACCGCTCCGCCGGCTCGTACATCGACGCCAGCGGCAAGACCGTCGTCACGGTGACCGACGCGGCCGCCGCGAGCGCGGTCAGCAAGGCCGGAGCGAGCGTCCGGTACGTCACCCGTGGCGCCGCCGAGCTCAACCGGGCCACCGCCGAGCTGGAGCGTTCGGCGAAGATCCCGGGCACCGCCTGGTGGAGCGACCCGATCACCAACCAGGTGGTCGTCTCCGTCGACAGCACCGTCACCGGCGCCAAGCTGGAGCGGGTCAAGGCGGCTGCCGCTCGCGCCAACGGCGCGGTGCGGGTCGAGGCCGAGGCCGGCGTGCTGAGCACCCGGATCTCCGGTGGCCAGGCCATCTACACCGGCGGTTACCGCTGCTCGCTGGGCTTCAACGTGCGCAGTGGCAGCACCTACTACTTCCTGACCGCCGGGCACTGCACCAACCTCGGCACCAACTGGTACTCGAACTCGAGCCAGACCAGCCTGCTCGGCACCCGTACCGGCACCAGCTTCCCGGGCAACGACTACGGCATCGTGCGGCACAGCAACTCGGCGAACGCCGCCGGCAACGTCTACCTCTACAACGGCAGCTACCGGGACATCACCGGCTCCGGCAACGCGTCGGTCGGCCAGTCGGTGCAGCGCTCCGGCAGCACCACGGGCCTGCGCAGCGGCTCGGTGACCGCGACCAACGCCACGGTGAACTACGCCGAGGGCTCGGTCTCCGGCCTGATCCGCACCAACGTCTGCGCCGAGGGTGGCGACAGCGGTGGTTCGCTCTTCTCCGGCGGCACCGCGCTCGGCCTCACCTCCGGTGGCAGCGGCAACTGCAGCAGCGGCGGCACCACGTTCTTCCAGCCGGTCACCGAGGTCCTGAGCCGTTACGGCGTCAGCGTCTTCTGATCGACGTACCGCACGCGGGCCGCCGGGGCACTCCGGCGGCCCGCGTCGCGCGTCCGGGTCGGCTCACGCGAGCCGGTCGGGCCCGTCCGTCGGCAGCAGCGGATCCGGGGGTACGACACCGGTCGCCGGCAGGGCCGCTGCGAGCGGTGTGGCCCCGGCGGCCCACGTGAGGTGCGCCCGGCGGGCCGACAACACGGCCAGCAGCGGCCAGACCGAGACGCCCACCGCGGTGACCCGTTCGGCCAGGCCGGTGCGGGATCCGCTGGTCACCTCGAACGCGAACCAGCCGAAGAGCGCCAGCAGCACCAGCGTGGCGCTCAGCGCCACGCCGCGTCGGAACGCCCAGGGCGGTTGCGGCGTCCGTGGATGCGCGGCGTCCGGGCCACGCGACAGTCGCAGCGCCGACCCGGCCGGCCAGAGCGCCAGCGCCAGGACGGCGATGGTCGCCACGATGCCGTGGCTGAGCGAGCCGCCGACCGCCGGCCGGGGGAAGGCGACGAGCGCGATGGTGGCCACGCCGCCGACGGCGAGCAGGAAGCGACTCGGAAGGCCCGCCGCGTGCAGCACCGCGGCGGTCGCCAGGTAACAGCACCCGAGCAGCACCAGGGCACTGATCATGATCCAGCCGTCGGTGGCGTCGTGCCCGGCGAGTTCGCTGATGGTGTCCCGGATCGGGTCGTACCCGACGGGCTGCCGGGCGCCCGCCACCGTCCAACCGCCCACCAGCAGCACCGGCGCGGCCACCGCCGTGGCGACGCCCCAGTTCGGTACGGCGCGCATCAGGCCACGTTAACCGCCGTCACGCCCCGGCGAGCCGGGTTCGCCGGCTCGCCCACCAGCGAATCACCCGGGCCTGACGGGTGCCCCCCAGCGGGACCGGCCACCCCTGACACAATGCGGGTGAGGACTGTTCCACGATGAGGAGTTGCCAGCCGTGATCCGTACCCACAATGCCGGAAGCCTGCGCGCCGCGGACGCCGGCTCGACGGTGACGCTCGCCGGGTGGGTGGCCCGCCGGCGCGACCACGGCGGTGTCATCTTCGTCGACCTGCGCGACGGCTCCGGCGTCGTGCAGGTGGTGTTCCGCGAGGAGGACGCGCACGCGCTGCGCAACGAGTTCTGCGTGAAGGTCACCGGCGAGGTGACCCGCCGCCCCGAGGGCAACGAGAACCTCGACCTGCCCACCGGCGAGGTCGAGGTGACCGCCGCCGCGCTGGAGGTGCTCTCCGAGGCCGCGCCGCTGCCACTCCCGGTGGACGACCAGGTCGAGGCCGGTGACGACATCCGGCTCAAGTACCGCTACCTGGACCTGCGCCGCAGCGGCCCGGCGAATGCGCTGCGGCTGCGCTCGCGCGCCAGCCAGCTCGCCCGGGGCGTGCTGCACGAGCGGGACTTCCTGGAGATCGAGACGCCGACGCTGACCCGGTCGACCCCGGAGGGCGCCCGCGACTTCCTGGTGCCGGTGCGGTTGCAGCCCGGCAGCTGGTACGCGCTGCCGCAGTCGCCGCAGCTCTTCAAGCAGCTGCTGATGGTCGGCGGCATGGAGCGGTACTACCAGATCGCCCGCTGCTACCGCGACGAGGACTTCCGCGCCGACCGGCAGCCGGAGTTCACCCAGCTCGACATCGAGATGTCCTTCGTCACCGAGGACGACGTGATCGACCTCGGCGAGGCGATCGTCTCGGCGCTCTGGAAGGACCTGGCCGGGCACGAGATCACCCGACCGATCCCGCGGATCACCTGGCACGACGCGATGGCCCGGTACGGCTCGGACAAGCCGGACCTGCGCTACGGCGTCGAGCTGACCGAACTGACCGACTACCTGCGCGGCACCGAGTTCCGGGTGTTCGCCGGCGCGATCGACGCGGGCGGTTACGTGGGCGCGGTGGTGATGCCCGGTGGCGCGGCGCAGACCCGCAAGGAGCTGGACGGCTGGCAGGACTGGGCCAAGGCGCGCGGCGCGCGGGGCCTGGCGTACGTGGTGCTGGACGCCGAGACCGGCGAGGCGCGCGGCCCGGTGGCCAAGAACCTCTCCGCCGAGCACCTGGGCGGGCTCGCCGACGCGGTCGGCGCCAAGCCGGGCGACGCGGTCTTCTTCGCGGCGAGCACGACCACCCGCGAGGCGCAGGAGCTGCTCGGCGCGGCGCGGATCGAGATCGCCAAGCGCTCCGGCCTGATCGACGAGAGCGCCTGGGCGTTCTGCTGGGTGGTCGACGCGCCCATGTTCGAGAAGACGGACGAGGGCGGCTGGACCGCCGTGCACCACCCGTTCACCTCCCCGAACTCGGAGTGGGTGGACCGGTTCGAGGAGGCGCCGGACCGGGCCCTCGCCTACGCGTACGACATCGTCTGCAACGGCAACGAGATCGGCGGCGGCTCGATCCGTATCCACCGGGGTGATGTGCAGCAGCGGGTCTTCGACCTGCTGGGCATCACCCCGGAGGAGGCGCAGGACAAGTTCGGCTTCCTGCTGGAGGCGTTCAAGTACGGCGCACCGCCGCACGGCGGCATCGCGTTCGGCTGGGACCGGGTCTGCATGCTGCTGGCCGGCGCGGACTCCATCCGCGAGGTCATCGCGTTCCCGAAGACCCGGGGCGGCTTCGACCCGCTGACCGGCGCACCGACGCCGATCACGGGCCAGCAGCGCGCCGAGGCCGGCATCGACGCCAAGCCCAAGCCCGCGCCTGCGGCCCACACCGGCACCGCCGGCCCGGCCGCCCCGGTGGCCGACCCGGTCTAGCCCCACCCCGTTTTTGGTTGATCAAGAGGTTCGCGTCATCATCGCCCCGTGAGATGACGCGAACCTCTTGATCAACGGGGGAGTGGGCGGAGATGCGGGTACTTGTCGTCGGGGGTAGTGGGTTTCTCGGCCGGGAGGTTTGTCGGCGGGGTCTACGCGCGGGGCTATCGGTCGTCGGCACGTTCCACGGCGGTGACGTCGGTGTGCCGGGGGTCGCGGCGCGACGGTTGGACGTGACCGACCGCGCCGCCGTGCGCGCGCTGGTCGCCGAGGTGCGGCCGGACGCCGTGGTCTCGACCCCCTACCGGTACGACGACTGGACGGTCACCGCCGACGGCGCCGCCCACGTGGCCCTCGCCGCCGCCGAGGTGGGCGCACGCCTGGTGCACCTGTCCAGCGACGCGCTGCACGGCGGCCGGCCCCAGCCGTACGCCGACGACGATCCGCCCAGCCCGGTCAACGCGTACGGGGCCGCGAAGGCGGCGGCCGAGACCGCCGTGCGCGCGATCGATCCCGGCGCGGCGCTGGTGCGTACCTCGCTGATCCTGGGGGAGGGCAGCAAGCAGATCCAGCTCTGCCGCGACGCGCTCGCCGGGCGAGCCGTCCTGTTCACCGACGAGGTCCGGTGCCCGGTTGACGTCACCGACCTGGCCGACGCCGTGCTGGAGCTGGTCGGCTCGTCGTACGCCGGTCTGCTCAACGTGGCCGGCGCGGACGCCGTCAGCCGGGCCGAGCTGGGCCTGCTGGTCGCCGAGCGGTTCGGGCTGGACGCGACAGGGCTGAAGACCACCACGGCCGCCGCCGTCGGTGTGGTGCGCCCGAGCGACGTACGCCTCGACTTCACCCGCGCCGCCGGTCTGCTGCGGACGCGGTTGCGCGGGGTACGGGAACTGCTGGCCTGACATCCTGCACACTTCCTATGCACAACTCTTGTGCATAGGAAGTGTGCAGCGATAGTGTGCATGCATGGATGCCGACCCCAGTCCCGCGAACAAGCCGCCCGAGCCCCGGCAGGTCCACCTCGACAGCCGACAGGTCCGCACCCTGGCCCACCCACTGCGCATGCGCCTGCTGGGCTCGCTGCGGGTCGACGGCCCTGCGACCGCCACCGCACTGGCCGAGAAGCTGGGCACCAACACCGGCGCGACCAGCTACCACCTCCGGCAGCTCGCCGAGGTGGGTCTGGTGGCCGAGGACCCGGCGCGGGGCAGCGGCCGGCAGCGCTGGTGGCAGGCCGCGCACGACATCAGCAACTTCGAACCCACCGACTTCGACGACGACCCCGACGCCCGGGCCGCCGTGCAGTGGATTCAAGCCGACCAGGTGCGGGTGATGGCCGAACTGGCCGAGCGCTGGATGGGCGTCGAGCACCACCAGTCCCGCGAGTGGCGCGACGCCGCCGGCATGGGTGACCTGGTGTTGCCGCTCGATCCGGCCCGGCTGCGGGCGCTCAACGACGAGCTGTGGGCGGTGCTGATGCGCTACCGCGACCAGCCCGCCCCGGAGGGGGACGTCAAGCCGGTGCACATGTTCGTCGCCGGCTTCCCGCGGTTGGAGGAGCGCTGGTGAGTGAGCCGGGTTCGCGAGCCCCGCAGTCGCGAGCGCAGGTGGCGTCGTGAGCGCGCTGAGCGTACGCCAGGTCCGGCGTCGCTACCTCACGCTGTACGGCCTGCGCTGGCTGCCCACGGGCCTGCTGATCCCGGTGATGATCCTGCTGATGCAGGAGCGCGGCCTGTCGCTGCCGCAGATCGGCCTGGTCACCACCGCACAGGGACTGCTGGTGCTCGCGCTGGAACTGCCCACCGGTGGCGTCGCCGACGCCCTCGGGCGCAAGCCGGTCCTGCTCGCCGCCGGAGTCTTCAACCTCGCCGCCCTCGCGGTGTTCGCGGTGGCCGACTCTTTCGCGCTGTTCTTCCTGGTCTGGGCCCTGCAGGGCGTCTACCGGGCGCTCGACAGCGGCCCCCTCGAGTCCTGGTACGTCGACGCCACGCTGGCCGCCGACCCGCGGGCCGAGTACGAGAAGGGCCTCGGGTACGCCGGCACCGTCATCGGCATCGCCATCGGCGGCGGGGCCCTGCTCAGTGGTGGACTCGTCGCGCTCGGGCCGCTCGGCCCGGTCAGCGCCCTCACCGTGCCGGTGCTGGCCGCGCTCGTCGCGCAGGCGGTGGCGCTCGGCGCGTTGCTGGTCCTGCTGGTCGAGGAGCGTCCGGCCACCGGTCTGGCGGCGGTGCGCGCGTCGGTGACGCAGGCGCCCCGCATGATCGGCCAGGCGGTTGGCCTGCTGCGCCGATCCCGGGTACTTCTCGCGTTGGTGGCGGTGGAGCTGTTCTGGGGCTTCGGCATGATCACCTTCGAATCGCTGCTGCCGGTCCGGCTCGCCGAGGTGGTCGGCGACCCGGAACGCGCCGCCGCGCTGCTCGGGCCGGCCAGCTCCGCCGCCTGGATCGCCAACGCCGCCGGCGCGGCGCTGACCCCGCTGCTGCTGCGCTGGCCCGGGGCGGCGCCGGGCGCGGCCCTGCTGCGCATCCTGCAGGGCGTCACGGTGGTCGGGATGGGCCTGTTCGCCGGCCCGGTCGGGGTGCTCGTCGCCTATCTGGCCTGCTACACCGTGCACGGCGCGTCGAACCCGCTGCACAGTGGCCTGCTGCACCGCCAGGTCGACGGCCCGTACCGCACCAGCGTGCTCTCCCTGAACTCGATGATGGGGCAACCGGCCGCCGCGCTCGGCGGAGTCGTGCTGACCGCGCTCGCGGCCAGCACCAGCGTGGGTACGGCGATGGTGGTCGGCGCGGTAGTGCTGGCCGTCGCCGCCCCGCTCTACCTGCCCGCCTGGCGGGCCGACCGGCGGGCCGTGTCGGACCCGGCCGGCCCCGGCGTTGCTGTGGATCCGCCCGGCCTGCCCGGCCCGCGCGGCGGTTTGGACCCCGCCGGCCCTGCCGGTGACGGCGCGGACCCGACGGGTGGTGGCGTGGCCCCGACGGGTGGTGGCGTGGCCCCCACGGGTGGTGGCGTGGACCCGGCCGTGGCGGCAGTGCCGGTCGAGCGGCCTTAAGAACTGGCTGGCCGGCCGGGACGGCGTACGGCGGCGTTGCGGTGGCGTCCGGATACGACACCGGTATCCGGACCTCACCTCGCCTTCGATCGCCGCCCCGGCTCGACCGCCCTTGTGAAACGGGCCCTAGCGCTCGGAACCGAGGCGGATCGAGGTGCGGGGCAGGGTGTTGGTGAAGCCGAGACGCCGGTAGAGCCGTACCGCCTGGACGTTGTCGGGGTAGACGCCGAGCGCGACGGTGTCGTGCCGGGACAGCAGCGCCCGGGTCATCCCGGCGGTCAGCGCCGCGCCCAGCCCTCGGCCCCGCTCGTCGGGGGCGACGGTCAGGCCCGCCAGGAAGCCGACGTCTCCCCGGCTGCGGTCCGCGCCGCACGCCACCACCCGGTCGCCGGACCGGATGCCGTACCAGTCGACGACCGTCGGGTCACCCGGCCGCGTGGTGGTGGTCGGGAACGCCTCGTCGACCAGCGCCTCCAGCTCCGGGCGGTCGGCGTCGGTCAGCCGAACGACCCGCTGCTCGTCGGGCTGCTCCGGCGGCGCGACGGTGGTCCAGTGGAAGTCCCAGTCGACGTGCTGTGCCACCGCCACCCGCCCGACCGCCAGGGCAGGGTCGAATCGGGGCAGGTGTAGCCGGTTCTCCGGCCGGAGCAGGCCCTCGGCGACCAGCGTGGCGCACAGGTCCAGTACCGGCCCGGCCGGACCCACGGCGTCGGCGCCGAAGCCGCGCTCGGGTGGCAACAACCACAGCACGGCGCCGTCGCGTTGCCAGCCACGCGCCGGAGTGCCCGGCGAGAGCGAGTGCCGGACGAACGGGTGCCCGCCCACGGCGGCCAGGATCGTGGCCCGGTCGTGAAGCGCCTGGGTCTCGATGATCACTCGGCCAGCCTAGGAGCCGGCGTGCCGGCGACCGCGCCAGGCCGGCGACGCGCCCCGCGCCCGTGCCGCGCCCCGCGCCCGCCCCGTGTCCGTGCCGCGTCCCGCGCCCGTGCCCGTGCCGCGCCCCGCGCCCGTGCCCGTGCCGCGCCCCGCGCCCGTGCCCGTGCCTCGACGCGCCCGCCCCGCGCCCAAGGTCCGCGCAACTTCGGGGATGTTGTTGCCTCAGCCGCGGCGGAAGCAGCAGCATCCCTGAAGTTGTGCGGATCTTGATGACGGTGCCCGGCCGACGCACGACCCGCGATGAACTAGCGGCGGCGAGCGCGAGGCGGCCGACCCGGGTCGAGGCCCACCCCCGCAAGATCGCGTTCGATCCTGGATCCAGTGGCATCGGCACGTCGAGGAGACAACTACATCCAGGATCCAGCGCGATCTTGCGATCGGCCCAGCCCGCAGGTGAGCGGCGACCGGCCGGCGGTGTATGGACCCGATCCACGGTGGAGATTGGCGAGTCGACCGATTGGGTACATCACGCGCCGACCTACTGGGAACCCCCACCGGAGGACCGACATGCTCGCCATTCTCGCGGCCATCGTCTTTGGCTTCGCCCTGCTGATTGACCTGTTCGACACCAACTTCGGCGCGCCCGACCTGTTCAACTGGAACACCCTCGTGCTCATCGGCCTCTTCCTGCTCGCGCTCTACCTGGGCGGCGTCGGCAGCGGGCCGCGCGGCGGTGGCGGCGGTCGCTGGTACCGGGGTCGTCGTCCTGGTCGTGGCTGACCGAGACCGATCAGCGGTGGCCCGGCCCGTAGCGCGATTCCGGCGTCTCGGGTCGGGCCCGGTACTGTCTTCGTGATGGAGTCCGACGCTCTCTTCTCCCTCGGTGCCCCCACCGGGTCGCGTGGCGCGCCCGAGGGTCCCGCCGGTGTAGACGGCTTCACTCCGGTAGCGGACGATTCGCCCCTGCCTGTCCGCATGCGACCCGTGAGCCTGGACGAGCTGATCGGGCAGGACCACCTGCTCGCCCCCGGCGCGCCGCTGCGGCAACTGGTGTCCGGCGGTGCGCCGATGTCGGTCATCCTCTGGGGGCCGCCCGGCATTGGCAAGACGACAATCGCGCACCTGGTGGCCGGCGCGACCGACCGCCGTTTCGTCGCCATGTCGGCGCTGTCCGCCGGCGTCAAGGACGTCCGCGCGGTGATCGAGACGGCCCGTCGTCAGCGCCGTTCCGGCGGGCCGCAGACGGTGCTGTTCATCGACGAGGTGCACCGGTTCAGCAAGACCCAGCAGGATTCGCTGCTCTCCGCCGTCGAGGACCGGACGGTCACGCTCCTCGCGGCGACCACCGAGAACCCGTACTTCTCGGTCATCTCACCTCTGCTCTCGCGGTGCGTGCTGCTCACCCTGCAACCGCTCGACGACGACGCCGTACGCCTCCTGCTGCGCCGTGCGGTCGCCGACGAGCGCGGCCTGGGCGGCGCGCTCACCCTGGCCACGGATGCCGAGGACCACCTCGTCCGGCTCGCCGCCGGTGACGTCCGCAAGGCGTTGACCGCGCTGGAGGCGGCGGCGGCCTCCGCCACGGCCCTCGGCGTCGAGCGCATCGACCTGGCCACCGCCGAGCAGGCGGTCGACGTGGCGGCGGTGCGGTACGACCGCGACGGCGACGCCCACTACGACGTGATCAGCGCCTTCATCAAGAGCATGCGCGGCTCGGACGTCGACGCCGCGGTGCACTGGCTGGCCCGGATGCTGGTCGCCGGGGAGGATGCCCGGTTCATCGCCCGACGACTCGTCATCTTCGCGAGCGAGGACGTGGGCATGGCCGACCCCACCGCGCTGAGCGTGGCCACCGCCGCCGCGCACGCGGTGGAGTACGTCGGCCTGCCCGAGGCGCAGCTCAACTTGGCCCAGGCCGTGATCCACCTGGCCACCGCGCCGAAGTCGAACTCGGCCACCACCGCGATCGGCGCCGCCATCGCCGACGTACGGGCCGGGCGGGGCGGGGCGGTGCCCCGGGGTCTGCGCGACGCGCACTACGCCGGCGCCCGCGGGTTGGGCCACGGCACCGGATACCGCTACCCGCACGACGACCAGCGCGGTGTGGTCACCCAGCAGTACGTCCCCGACGACCTGGTGGGCGTCGACTACTACCAGCCCGGCCCGCACGGGGCGGAACGGTCCGTGGCGACGCGGCTGCCGCTGCTGCGCCGGATCGTACGCGGGCTGCCGGTCCCACCGGCCCGCCCGGAAAGCCCGGCCGCCAGGGCGACCGAGGCCGCTGAACCGCCCGCGACAGCCGCTCCGGCCGCCGGGGGACCGGTAACGCCGCAGCCGGCGACGGCGCTTGCTGGTCGGAACGGCCGGGCGGTCACGGGTGTGGACGGTGCCGCTACGACGCAGGACGGCGGCACGAACGCCGCAGGAGAGGGTCAACAGTGAGATCGCGTGGTGCCGACCGCCCCGACGAGGGCCCGGACGAGCGGCGTGATCCCCGCGCCAAGGGCCGCCGCTGGGGTCGAGGCCGAGCCGAGGCCGAGCCGGAGGAACCGGTAGCCGGCGAGGAGTTCGGCTGGATCGACGACCTGCGTTCGGCTAAGCAGCAACGGGGCGAGCTGGGCCCGGACGGGGTTCCGGTCGAGCCGGTGCCCCCGCGTGCCGGCATGCCGACACCCCCGGACGCGCCCCCCGGCCCGCGCCGGCCGGACAGCGAGGCCGCCGGGGCGCGTCGAGGTGTCGACGGACCCTGGCCCGGCGAGACGCCCCCGCCCGGTCGTCGCCCGGACACCCGCCCGCCCGCCGACCGGGCGCCGGTCGAGCGCCCGCGTGAGCCCGGGCCGGGCGGCGTCTCCGGTCCGCCGTCGCCGCGCGGCAATCAACCGGCTCCCGGTGTCGACCCGCGCGCCGCGGGCCCGCGTACGCCGCCGGCCGTCCGCCCGGGCGGCGGTGACCCGGCCGACCCCGCCGGCCCCCGACCGAGGGGCGGCGCTCCCACCGGCCCCGCGCGAGGGCGTCCGACGGTGGGGCCGTCCGGCCCGCCCCTGGGTCCACCGGCCGTGGGCGCTCCGACCGGCCCCCGTCCCGAGGTCGCGCCCACCGGCCGGGCGGAGGCCGTGCCGCCACTGCGCCGGCCCGACGCCGTGCCGCCGGGCCGTCGACCCGCGCCCGAGCCGGGCGCCGGCGGCCGGCCGCTCAGCGGTGACGGCCCGCCGTCCGGACGACGTACGCCCGAACCGGCGCGGCCCGCCGGTGGCGCTGCCCGCTTCGACGGACCCGTGACCGGTGTCGCTCCGCAGGTCGCCGACGGACTGCGACCCGACCCCGCGATCGCCGACGACCCGCGTACGGCCCGGCGTCGTCCCGGGCCGGTCGACCCGGGCGCGCCGGAGCCACCCCGCCCCGCCGGGGGTGGCCGCCGTCGTGCCGCCGAACCGGACGAGCCGGCGGTTCCCCGCTCGGGCAACGCCCCGCCGCTGCCCGACGCGTCGCCAAGTGGCGCTGCCCCCGCCGGCGGCACGGCCACCGACGGCACCGGTCGTCGTCGGGCGGTCCCCGACGAGCAGGACCGACGCACGGCGACCGGCGGTGAGCCGCAGCCGGAACGCCGGGACCGTCCGGAGCGGCCGGCGGACTGGCTTCGTCAGGCCGGCCGACTGCCGCACACCGACCCGGGACTGCCCGTGGTGAACCGTCGAGGGGGCGGCGGGCAGCCCGCGGAGCGGCCCGTCGGCCGCCGTACCGGCCCACCGTCCGCCGGGGACCTGAACGACCGCTCCGGTGCTCCACTCGCCGTACCCGATCCGGGCGCGGAGCGTGCCACCGGCCGCCGGGCCGCCGGACCGCCCGCCGACCCGGGCGCGGACGCTCCCACCGGTCGCCGGGCCGCCCGCGCCTCGGAAACCACCGGTGAGCACCCGAGCGGTCCCGTGCCGCAGCCGCCCGTCCCGGGGGAGCGCCCGGTCGGCCGTCGGAGTGCTCCGGGTACCGCCCCGGACCCGATCAACCGTCGCCGCCGCCCGTCGGCCGAGCCGGCTGCCGAGGGGCGGCCCGGCCCGGCGGGCGAGCGCGGTGACGACCCGTACGTCGGTCCGCCCGGTGGCGGACGACCCGGGCCCGGTGCACCCGTGCGCGGCGCCCGCTCCGGCCCACCCGGTGGCCGGGCCCGGCTCGCGCCCGGCGACGCGCCGGTCTCCGGCGCCGGCCGCCGGGGGCCCGACGGTCCACCCCGGCCCGGCGTGGCCCGCCCTGACGGACCGGCGCGCGCGGCGGTGCCGCCGGGCGTCGGTCCCGGCAGCCCGCCCGGTCCACGCGTGGACGGCCCGCCCCGGTCCCGCCCCGAGGGTCCGGGCCGCGCGGCGGTGCCGCCGAACGCCGATGGTTCCGCTCGCGCGGCGACGCCCCCGGGCATGGGTCCGGACGCTGCGGCCCGCGCCGCTGTCCCACCCGGCGTCGATCCGCAGGGTGCGGCTCGTGCGGTGGTACGGCCCGGCGTCGGTCCGGACGCGCCACCCCGACCCGGTACGGCCCGGCCCCGCCCGGATGGTCCGGCTCGTGCGGCGGTCCCGCCGGGCGTCGGTCCGGACGCGCCGCCCCGACCGGATGGTCCGGCGCGCGCCGCCGTCCGCCCCCCGGGCGTCGCCCAGCCACCCGGTGGCGACGTCCGGACGGGCGCCGAGCAGACCGGCCCCGGATCACCCGTGACCGCGCGTGCCGCCGCCCCGCGTCCGGCGGACCGCGCCGCGGGCCGGGCGCTGCCGCCGCCCCGCGAGGGCGGCCGTCCCGAGCCCGGCGGTGTCGCCCCGGTGCCGCCGTCCGGTCGTGCCGGCGAACCGGTCGCCCGTGCCGCCGTCGTGCCACCGGGCGCGGCTGGCCCGGTGGACCGGCCACCCTCCGAACCGGTCGACGAGCCGGCGCTGCGCGCGGCCGGCGGGGACGTCGCCGACGACGAGGACGCGGCCCCGGGCGCCCGGTCCGAGCAGCACCGGCAGTCGCGTGAACGACGCAGGCTGCGGGTTGCCGTCCTGGCGCTGGTCAGCATCGTGCTGCTCGGCGCGGTGCCGCTCTTCTTCGGCCTCCGCACCCTCAGCAGGGACCCGGTGTTCGACAACCTGGACCAGCTCAGCGTGCCCGCGTGGGCCGCGACGAAGACGGTCGACGACGTCAGCGGCAGCCGCTGGTGCCTGCTCGACTGCCGGCTGCGCGAGCGCACCGTCACCTCCGAGAAGTCGCCGGAAGAGACGGCGAAGGTCTACGAGGAGGCGCTGCGCGGCGACGGTTGGCGGCCGTGGAAGGTGGGCCGCTGCCCCGAGCAGGAGACCAAGGGCAGTTACACGTGCTGGCGTCAGGACGAGTTGACCCTCGACCTGTGGGTGCGCGCGCCGGCCTGCGTACCGCCGCCGGTCGACGGGGAGCCGGCGATCGTGCCGTCCCCCGAGCCGTCGGCCGCTGCGGGGGAGTGCGCCGGCTCGTTGGTGTCGGTGAAGGTGCGCAACGCGATCGACGACGAGCGGACCAGGCCGCAGCCCAGCACCGATCCGTCACTGACCGGGGAGGATCCGTTCCCGACCGTCAGCGGGGATCCGCTGGGCGATGTGACACCCTCACCGTCCTGAGCCGCTCTCCATCACGGACGGTAGGGTCTGGGGCTGGCGGACGCGCCGGCCGGCGACGGTGCGGTGGGTTCGGTGGGCACCACGGTTGTGCGTTCCGGGGACGTCGGGTCCGGCGGAAATCTGCTTGAGGAGGACACGCGTGGGCGACATTCTGGCGGTCGCGGCGCTGATCGCGGCGAGCGCGTTCGCGGTGCTGGTGCTCATCCTGACGCTGCCGATCCTTCGGCTGCGGCACACGGTGGACGCCACCACCCGGATGATCAACGACCTCAACGACCGGACGGGACCGCTGCTCGGCGACGTCAACACCACGGTGAAGAACGTCAACGTGGCGCTGGAGCAGGTGCAGACCTCGCTCGACGGTGTGAACCTGCAGTTGGCGAAGGTCGACACGATGACCAGTCACGCCCAGAACGTCACCGCCAACGTCGCCAACCTGGCGACGGTGGTCTCCGCCGCGGCCGCGAACCCGCTGGTCAAGGTGGCCGCTTTCGGCTACAGCGTGCGCCGGGCCGCCGCCAGCCGCCGGCACGCCGAGACCGAGCGCGAGGTGCGCGACACCATCAAGCAGCAGCGGCGGGCCGCCCGGCGCGGCAGCCGTTGACCGACCCGGCCACAGGAGGTAGCGCGACATGAAGCGGTTGTTCTGGCTCGGCATCGGCGTGGCCGTGGGCGTGGTGGTGGTCCGCAGGGCGACCCGGACCGCGCAGGCGTACACCCCGGCCGGCATCGCCAGCTCGTTGTCGGAATCCGCTGGCAGCCTCGTGGAGTCGGTGCGTAGCTTCGTGGAGGACGTGCGGGTCGGGATGGCCGAGCGCGAGCAGGAGATCCACCAGGCGTTCGTCCAGGGCGAGGCGTTCGACGACCAGTTCGCCGAGCTGCGGGAGTCCCCGCGGATCGGCGATAGAGAGATTTTTCCGGAGGAACACCAGCGATGAAGACGGCGGAGATCAAGCGGCGGTACCTCGCGCACTTCGAGGCGAACGGCCATGCCGTGGTGCCGTCCGCTCCGCTGCCCGCCATCAGCGATCCGAACCTGCTGTTCGTCAACGCCGGCATGGTGCAGTTCGTGCCGTACTTCCTGGGCCAGCAGACCCCGCCGTACCAGCGGGCGGTCAGCGTGCAGAAGTGCATCCGTACGCCGGACATCGACGAGGTCGGCAAGACGAGCCGGCACGGCACGTTCTTTCAGATGAACGGCAACTTCTCCTTCGGCGACTACTTCAAGGCCGGGGCGATTCCCCTGGCGTGGGAGTTGTCCACGAAGTCGATCGCCGAGGGTGGTTACGGGCTGGATCCGGAGCGGATCTGGCCGACGATCTACCTCGATGACGACGAGGCGTACGAGATCTGGCGGTCGGTGGGTGTGCCGGCCGAGCGGATCGTGCGTCGCGGCAAGGCGGACAACTTCTGGTCCATGGGCATTCCCGGGCCGTGCGGTCCGTCGTCGGAGCTGTTCTACGACCGGGGCCCGGAGTACGGTGCCGAGGGTGGTCCGGCGGTCGACGAGGACCGGTACATGGAGTACTGGAACCTCGTGTTCATGCAGTTCGAGCGGGGTCCGGGCACCAACAAGGAGGACTACCCGATCCTGGGTGACCTGCCGGCGAAGAACATCGACACCGGTATGGGCCTGGAGCGGATGGCCTCGATCCTGCAGGGCGTCGACAACCTGTACGAGATCGACGAGGTCCGGCCCATCCTGGCCCGGGCGGCCGAGCTGACCGGCAAGCGGTACGGCGCGCACTCCGGGCACGTGGCGAGTGAGTCGCACCCGGACGACGTCCGGCTGCGGGTGGTCGCGGATCACGTGCGGACCGCGCTGATGCTGATCGGCGACGGCGTGACCCCGTCGAACGAGGGCCGTGGGTACGTGCTGCGGCGGATCATGCGTCGGGCGATCCGGTCGATCCGGCTGCTGGGCTGGCAGGACCGGGCGCTGCCCGAGCTGCTGCCCGTCGCGCGGGACTGCATGGCCCCGTCGTACCCGGAGCTGGCGACCGACTTCGACCGCATCGCGCAGTACGCGTACGCGGAGGAGGAGGCGTTCCTGTCGACGCTGCGCGCCGGGACGACGATCCTGGACACGGCGATCGCCGAGACCCGCTCGGCGGGCGGCACGGCGCTGTCCGGGGCGAAGGCGTTCCAGCTGCACGACACGTACGGCTTCCCGATCGACCTGACCCTTGAGATCGCGGCCGAGCAGGGCCTGAAGGTCGACGACGAGGGTTTCCGCCGGCTGATGGCCGACCAGCGGACCCGGGCCAAGGCGGACGCGCAGGCGCGCAAGACCGGGCACACCGACGTGTCGGCGTACCGGTCGGTGCTCGACGAGGGTGGCCCGGTGACGTTCACCGGCTACAGCGAGGTGGCCCGCGAGTCGCGGGTGCGGGCACTGCTGGGCTCGGACGGCCCGCGCGCGGCGGCGACCGAGGGGGAGATGGTCGAGCTGGTGCTCGACACGACCCCGTTCTACGCCGAGGGCGGCGGCCAGCAGCCCGACCACGGCATCATCACCGTCGGGGACGGCCAGGTCGAGGTGCTCGACGTACAGCAGCCGGTGCCGGGCCTGATCGTGCACCGGGCCCGCGTCATCCGGGGTGAGGTTCACCCCGGCGACACCGGCTACGCCGAGATCGACACCACCCGGCGTCGGGCGATCTCCCGGTCGCACACGGCCACCCACCTGGTGCACCAGACCATGCGTAACTTCCTCGGCGAGTCGGCCACCCAGGCGGGTTCGTTGAACGCGCCGGGCCGGCTGCGGTTCGACTTCAACACCCCGACGGGTGTGTCGCCGACCGTCCTGCGCGACGTGGAGCAGCAGGTCAACGAGGTGTTGCTGGCCGACCTGGAGGTGCACGCCTTCATCACGTCGCTGGACGAGGCGCGGCGGATCGGCGCGATGGCGCTCTTCGGCGAGAAGTACGGCGAGGAGGTGCGGGTCGTCGAGGTGGGCGACTACGCCCGGGAGCTGTGCGGCGGAACGCACGTGGCCCGCTCGGCGCAGCTCGGCCTCGTGAAGATCCTCTCCGAGTCGTCGATCGGCTCCGGCGTGCGCCGGGTCGAGGCGCTGGTCGGCATGGACGCCTTCGGCTTCCTGGCCAAGGAGCACCTGCTGGTCTCCCGGCTGGCCGAGCTGTACCGGGTGCCCAACGACCAGGTCGCCGACCGGGTGGAGCAGACGGTCACCCAGCTCCGGGACGCGGAGAAGGAGCTGGAGAAGCTGCGCGCCCAGCTGGTGCTCGGTGGGGCGGGCGCGCTCGCCGCGCAGGCGAAGGACGTGCGCGGGGTGGCGTACGTGGGAACCGAGGCGCCGGAGGGCGCGGCCGGCAACGACGTACGGACCCTCGCCCAGGAGATTCGCGGCAAGATCGACCCGGCGCGGCCGGCGGTGGTCGCCGTGGCGGCCCGGTCGAACGGCAAGGCGTCGTTGGTGGTGGCGGTCAACGCGGCGGCCCGCAGCCGTGGCCTCACCGCGTCCGACCTGGTGAAGGCGGCCTTCTCCGGGCGCGGCGGGGGGAGCCCCGATCTGGCCCAGGGTGGCGGTCTGCCCGCGACCGAGGCGCCGAACCTGCTGCTCACCGTCGAGAAGGCGATCACCGAGGCGTGATGGACGGTCAGTGTCGACCAGGGCGGACCGAATGGTCCGCCCTGGTTCGTCGACAGCACAGGAGTGACCTAGGGTGAGCGGCTTCACACGCGGAGTTCGCCTCGGTGTGGACGTCGGTCAGGTGCGCGTCGGGGTGTCCCGCTCGGATCCGCACGGGGTGTTGGCCACGCCGCTGGTGACCCTCGCCCGCGATCTCACCGCCGCGCCGGAGGCGGTGCCGAGCGACATTGCCCAGCTCGCGGCCTTGGTGGCCGAGCACGAGGCGGTCGAGGTGGTCGTCGGGCTTCCGATCAATCTGGCCGGCAAACATGGCCCGGCCGCGCTCAGCGTCACGGCGTACGCTGACCGACTGATCAATGTGATAGCGCCGGTCCCGGTAACGCTCACCGACGAGAGGATGTCGACCGTGGTCGCTTCTCGTAGGCTTGCCGAGCGTGGCGTTCGTGGCAAGCGTCAACGTGCGGTTGTCGACCAGGCGGCCGCGGTGGAGATCCTGCAGAGCTGGCTGGACGCGCAGCGGAGGCGGACGTAATGATCGACGATCTGGACCTTGGGTTCGACGAGCCGGAGCGGGGTGAGAAGGGTCGGCACCGGCGCGGCTTCCGCAAGCGCAAGGGAGGCTCCGGCGGCGGCCGGGGCAAGACGTTCCTGGCGTTGTTGATGGCCCTGGTCCTGTTGGGCGCCATCGGTGGTGGCGCGTACTACGGGTTCGACCGGATCCAGAACTACTTCGTCACGCCCGACTACGACGGTGCCGGCTCGGGCGAGGTGCTGGTCGACGTCAAGGCCGGTGACAGCGCGACCGATGTCGGTGCCACGTTGTACGAGGCCGGTGTGGTCAAGAGCGTCAAGGCCTTCATCGAGGCGGCGGACGCAAACTCCCGCAGCAAGAACCTCCAGGTGGGTCGTTACAAGGTCAAGAAGGAGATGAAGGCGTCCGAGGCCCTGCTCCTGCTGCTCGATCCGAAGAGCCGGGTGGTGAACGGGGTGACCATCCCGGAGGGGATGATCACCTTGGCGATCTATGACGAGCTGGCCAAGGCGACGAAGATTCCGGTCGCCGACTTCAAGGCCGCCGCGAAGGACCCGGTCAAGCTGGGCGTGCCGGCCTTCTGGTTCAACCGGGGAGACGGCAAGAAGGGGCCGAAGAGCCTGGAGGGCTTCTTGTTCCCGGCGACGTACGAGCTTCCGCCGAAGGCGACTGCCGCGCAGATCCTGTCGCTGATGGTGGACAAGTTCCTCGAGGTGACCGACCAGATCAAGTTCGTCGACACCGTCCAGGACAAGCGGGGCATCTCCCCGTACGAAGCCTTGATCACCGCCTCCATCGCGCAGGCCGAGTCGGTCAACCACGTCGACTTCCCGAAGGTATCCCGAGTGATCTACAACCGGGTGTACACGGACAAGTACCACTGCAAGTGCCTGGAGATCGACAGTGCGATCAACTACTGGTTGCGGTTGCAGGGCAAGGACCCGAAGGACTCCGACGTCCTGAAGGCCAGCGAGCTCAACGATCCGAAGAACCCGTACCGCACCCATGGCGCCAACGGCCTGACCATCACGCCGATCAGCAACCCGGGCGAGGACGCGCTCAAGGGCGCGATGGACCCGCCGGTGGGCAACTGGATCTACTTCATGACCGTCGACAAGAAGGGCACGATGGGCTACGGCTCCAACGATGCCGACTTCCGGGACCTGCAGCGACAGATGTGCCGCAACGGCGTGCTCAGCGGCGAGAACTGTTAGTGCGGGCCGCCGTGGTCGGTGCGCCGATCGCGCACTCCCTCTCTCCGGTGATCCACAACGCCGGGTACGCCGCCGCCGGGCTGACCGGGTGGTCGTACACCCGGATCGAGTGCGGGGCGGCGGAGCTGCCGGATCTGGTCACTGGCCTGGGCCCGGAGTGGGCCGGACTGTCGGTGACCATGCCGGGTAAGGAGGCGGCGCTCGCCGTGGCCGACGCCGCGTCGCCGGTCGCCGTCGCCGTCGGTGCGGCGAACACGTTGGTACGCCGTGCGGACGGCACGTGGTACGCGGACAACACCGACGTCGGTGGCATGGTGGACGTGCTCACCGAGGCCGGGGTGGTGGCCGGCGCGGCGGTGACGGTGCTCGGCGCGGGTGGAACGGCCCGCGCCGCTCTCGCCGCCGCCGCGCGGTTGGCCTGTTCGTCGGTCATCGTGGTGGCCCGTCGGGCCGAGGCGGTGGACGAGTTGCGGCCGGTGGCGGCGGCGCTGGGTGTCGCCCTGACCGCCGGTCGTTGGGCCGACGCGCAACGGCACGTCTCGGCCGCCGACGTGGTCGTGTCCACCGTGCCGAAGGGGGTCGCCGATCCGCTGGCCGGTGGTGCGACCTGGCGGCCTGGCGCGGTGTTCTTCGACGCGCTCTACGACCCGTGGCCGACGCCGATGGCGGCGTGCGCCCGCGCGGCCGGTCTGCGGGTGGTGTCCGGACTGGACCTGCTGCTGGCACAGGCGGTGGGTCAGTTCGAGCAGTTCACCGGCGTGACCGCGCCCTTCACGGCGATGCGGGAAGCTCTGGTGGCGGCCCGCCGCTGACATTCGTGGCGGGCCAATGGCGCAATTGCTGGAATTTCTTCGCACGTGCCGCGACTCGAATTCAGGCAGACTTCGGGCACTATTCAGGTACGGGGAAAATTGATGCCGGCGGCCCTCGAAAATCGATTGAGTCCATCCTAGCGGTCGGTGCGCTGGCGCGCTGCCCCGTATCGGCATCGTGGCGAATTCTCTTCGACGGTGGTCGGCATTCATGGCCGGGTCAGGCGCGCCGCCCCTGCTAGAGGTACGTACGCAACTCCATGGGAATCAGCTGGGAATCGCCTGAAATTGCGGAGACGGTGACCGGTCTGCCCCAACTGCGACGTATAGGCGACATTTTATAGGCGATTAATTGGGTAGCTAAACTGCCGATCACGCAACACAAATTAATGATTGACGCGCGGCAAGTATCTCTCCTACGGTTCGATCACTGTCGTTTTCGGACTTGGAGGTCCGTAGGTGAGTCATGCCTTTTTCCGACGTGGAACACGTACCACTCGACGATTAGCGGTCGCCGCTTCGCTGGCCTTGGTGGCCGGTACGCTGCCGACCCTGACCGGGCCGGCGGTCGCGGCCCCGGTCGCCGCCCCAGCGCCGGCGTCAGGTCCCGACACCAGCTGCGCCGACCAGCAGCCCGACGAGGCCGCCGCGGTGGACGCCGCGCGCCGGTGCGCCAAGCGGGTGGAGAACCTCGCTGCCCGCAGCGAGACACAGGATGTCTTCGTCAACCCCGATGGCACTTCGACCGCCCAGGTCTATTCCGGCCCGATCCGGATGCGGGACGCCGGGGGTCAGCTCGTTCCGATCGACCTCACCATGCGTGCGGAGGCGGATGGTTCGGTCGCACCGGTCGCCCACCCCAACGGTCTCAAGGTCTCCGGCGCGGTGGGCGCGGGTGAGCACGACCTGCTGAGCGTCGGAGTCGGCGCGCACCGGGCCGCGATCGGGTGGACCGGCGCGCTACCGAAGCCGGTGCTGGTCGCCAACCGCGCGACGTACCCGGAGGTTCGGCCGGGTGTCGACCTCGTGGTCGAGGCCAGCCGCACCGGCGTGCGGCAGTACCTGCTGGTCAAGAACCGGGCCGCCGCCGCCCAGGTGGCGTCGGTGCGGCTGCCGGTGCGGGCGAAGGGCCTGGTCACCACCGGCGACGGCGCCGGCGGTCTGCGCTTCGCCGATGACAAGGGCCGCATCGTGGCCACCTCGGCCACCCCCGAGATGTGGGACTCGTCCGTCGACCCGGCCACCGGCGGCCCGAAGCGGGTGGTCAAGATCGCCGCCAAGCAGACGGCGCGGGCCGGCGCGATGGACCTGGCGCTCACCCCCGACCAGGCGTTCCTCGCGGACCCCTCGACGGTCTACCCGGTGATCGTGGATCCGTCGATCAATCCGGTCTCGTCCACCTTCGCGACCTACGTCAAGTCTGACGACACGGTTGGCCGGTCCGGGGCCAACGACATCCAGATCGGTAAGGCGTCGGGGGAGAACCCCGGCGTCGCCCGAGGGTTCGTCCACTGGGGCACGACGGCGCTGCGCGGCAAGCAGATCACCTCGGCGACCGTCTATTTCTGGAACTGGTACTCCACGACCTGCTCCGCCAAGTCCTGGCAGATCTGGTCGACCGGGGCCGCCAGTTCCACCACGCGCTGGGCGAGCCAGCCGGCGTGGAACTACCAGGAGGCGACCTCCACCGCCACCAAGGGCCTGAACAGCACCTGTGACGACGGCTGGGTGAGCATCACCGGCACCAGCTTCTTCCAGCGGGCCGCCACGGCCAACCAGGCCACCGCCTACATGGGGATCCGGGCCACCAGCGAGACCGACCCGGACAGTTGGAAGCAGTTCCGCTCCGACGACGCGGACATCCAGAGCCAGGTCCCGTACGCGGTCGTGAACTACAACAGCTACCCCAACGCGCTGGACCCGACCAGGCTGCAACCGGGTGACGCGAGCGAGACCGAGACGCGGACGCCGACCATGAAGGGTGTCTTCAGCGACCCGGACGGCGGCAGCGGCCGGGTCGACTTCGAGATCTACGACCGCAGCGGGTCGACGCTCGAGGTCTCCGGTTCCGGTGGCAGCGTCACGAACGGCAGCGAGTCGAGCTGGACGGTGCCCTCCGGCGAACTCGTCGCCAACACCACGTACAAGTGGCGGGCTCGCGGCCACGACGGCAGCGTCGCCGGTCCGTGGTCGGGCTGGCGGTTCATGACCACCTCGGACGGCTCGCCCAACGGCGAGCAGGGCCGGTTCTCCTTCCAGGACCAGGACCTGACCGACCGGTTGCAGCTCAAGGTGAACGTCGCCAACGGCAACCTGCTGCTCAGGGATACCGACTTCAACATCCGTGGCACCGGCACCGACCTGGTGCTGGACCGTTACTACAACTCCCGGTCGACGGCCACGTCGACGCTTGGTAGGGGCTGGGTGCTCGGCACCGGGCAGGACGTGAAGCTGACGTTCTCCAAGACCGACCACGCCACCGCCGACATCACGTACCAGGCGCCCACGGGCTTCACCGCACGGTTCGTCAACGACGGCACCAACTCCTGGCGGACCCCGCCGAGTCTGGACGCCAAGTTGACCCGCAACACCAGCACCGGGGAACTGCGGCTGAAGTTCGACAAGAGCGAGGGCAGCTTCTACTTCGCCGACGCGACCGGCCGGCTGCTGCGCACCCAGGACAAGAACAACAACAAGATCACCTTTGGGTACGACGGCTCGGGGAACGTCACCACCGTCACCGACACCCAGAGCCGGGTGGTGACCCTGTCGTACACCTCGGGTCGGTTGACCTCGATGACCGACTCGACCGGACGCCGGGTGAGCTACACCTACAACTCGGACCAGAACCTGAACACGGTGACCGACACCGCCAACGGCGTCACGGTCTACGAATACACCGGCGATCGACTTACGAAGATCATCACGCCCGAGGGTCGGGTCACCAACCTCGGCTACGAGCCCGACACCTCCCGGATGCTCGACTACTTCGAGTTGACCAACCCGGGCGGCACGCCGGCCGAGGCACGGTGGCTGCTCACCTACTCCACTGGCAAGACCGAGGTGACGGACCCGAACGGCTACGCCACCGCCTCGACCACCGATGGCATCACCACCCACACCTACGAGACCCGCGACCGGGTCACCGAGGTGAAGGACGCCCTCGGCCACAAGCGGGCCAAGAAGTACAACGCCAACGACAACATCGAGACCACCACCGACGCACTGACCAACACCACCACCTTCGGGTACGACGCCAACACCAACAACATGACGTCGGTCGGCATCGCCACCGGGGCGAAGTCCACGATGACCTACAACGACACCTCGCACCCGAATTCGGTGAGCGGGTCGACGGATCCCCAGGGCAACACCAACGCCTACTCCTACGACTCTGCGGGCAACAAGACCGGCACCGAGAGCTCGCAGTATCCGGGGCAGAAGATCGACGAGGCGGAGCACAACTCGAACGGCACGGTCAAGTGGCGCGAGGACGGCAAGGACGTCCGCACCAACTACACCTACGACGCCAAGGGCAATCTGACCCTGGTGGACAACCCGGGGCCGCTGGGGGACACCACCATCCTGCCGGACGCGCTGTCGCGCATGCTCGAACACACCGACGGCAAGGGTCAGAAGACCCAGTACGTCTACGACCAACTGGACCGGGTCGACAAGATCACCTTCAAGGGCGCCGTCGTTGTCGACTACACCTACGACAAGGACGGCAACCTCACCCAGTTGGCCGATCCGACCGGTGTCACGACGTTCGGCTACGACAGGTTCGGCCGACCCAGCAGCAAGTCCGTGCCGGGGGCGGCACCGATCGGCTACGAGTACGACCGTAACGGGAACATGACCAAGTACACCGACGGCGGCGGCTCGGTCACCTATGGCTACAACGCCGTGAACCTGGTGACGTCGCTGCTGGAGCCGGGTGCGTCCAGCGCGGTGACCTTCACCTACGACGAGAACAACCGGCGGCGGTTCATGTACCTGCCGACGTCACCACGGATCACCGTGGAGATGAAGTACGACAAGTCCGGCCGGCAGACGTCGATCACGGCGACCAACGACAGCACGTCGGAGAAGCTGTCCTCCTTCACCTACGACTACAGCAAGACGGTCAACGGGGTCACGACCGACACCGCCCAGCGGCAGAAGCTCACCGATCTGTCCGGCACGACGACGTACACCTACGACAAGCTGAACCGTCTGACGGGTGCGTCGGGTGCGCTGTCGCGCAGCTACGACTACGACGAGAACTACAACCGCACCTCGAAGACGGAGAGCGGCACCACCACGTCGTACAGCTACAACGACGCCCACCAGTTGACGTCGGCGGGCTCGACGACGTACTCGTACGACGCCAACGGCAACACCACCGGCTCGTCGTCGGGCTGGTCGTTCTCCTACAACACGGTGAACAACCAGACCACCTCGATCACCAAGCCGGGCGGGACGGCGTTGACCCCGCTGACCTACGGCGGCGCGGACCAGACCGAGCGGCGGGGCGCGGGCTCGACCACGTACGTCAGCTCGGCCCTGGGTGTCGCCTCGGCCACGGCTCCGGCGGGCTCCGGTGGCACGGTGACCGCGAACTCGACGGACCCCGCGCCGGGGACCACCGACCACTACACCCGGGACAACACCGGTTCGCTGATCGGTTTGCGGGCCAACGGGGTGCGGTACTACTACCTCGTCGATGGCCTCGGCTCGGTGGTGGGTCTGGTGAACGGAAGCGCTACGAAGGTCAACTCCTACAGCTACGACCCGTACGGCATCCAGCTGTCGGCGTCGCAGCAGGTGTCGAACCCCTGGCGGTACGCGTCCGGTCAGCTCGACGGCGCGACCGGTCTGACCAAGTTCGGTGCCCGCTACTACGACCCGGGCCTGGGCCGGTTCACCCAGCGCGACCCGTCCGGTAAGGACTTGCCATACTCATACGGTGGCTGCAACCCCACCAACAACACCGATCCCACAGGGCTGTTGTTCACGCCCGAGTTCAACTGCGCCGTGGCCTCTGTGGCATTCGTCATCGCGATCGGAACTCTCACGGCGGCGACTTTCGGCTTCGGGTCCTTTCTTGGGGCAGCAATTGGCTATGGTCTCGGTGCGGTAGGATTCCTGGGAAGTTGCTACGACGGGGATGGCGATTCGGTCCTATAACTTATCCGCCAAGCCTTCGTGAATTGGAGTAGCTCATCATGAGGAACTCGCCGAAGATCTTCCTGTGGAGCCTGTTGGTGGCGATGATCCTCATAGTGGTGGCCGCCTTGGGAAGTGGCTTCAACCGGCCAGTAATGGTCATTGTCGGTGCTGGTGCAGCCCTCATGGCCGTGGTGTCCGCCTACGCCCTGTGGAGCCGGCGGGCCGGCCGCAGCGCTAGATAGCAGGAAGGTTCCCCGCTGCCACTGGCCGCCGATCGGCGGCCAGTGGCAGCGGCACGGTAGGGCCAGTATGAGGTGCGGTTGCCGCTCAGCTCGGTGAGATCCGACCATGGGCGGAATGCCGGAAAAATCGTCTATCAGTGACTCCAGGGGCGGATTTATGGCCAGTAGACCGGTGGTTGTCAAATGGGTGACGCTTATCGTGGCGCTCGGCGTGCTGGGTTTCTTTCTGATCGGCGGCGTAGACCGCCCGGTGGAAGCCGCCGCTGCAGTGCTGGCCGCGACTCTGGCGATATTCGCCGCAGTTGCCCTGTGGATCGAGCGACATCGGAAGGACCCGAACCGCTGAGAGCGCCGCGGCCTGGCTCGGCAAGGAGCTGTAAGGGGCGGCGCTCATCACAATTCAACGTAAGTCGGATCTTGGTAGACGGCTTCGGCGATGCCTTTGCGTTACTCGGCGGGGCTTCGGCTGGCATTGACGTCATGGTCCCTTCCGCCGGAGGCCTCGATGTCCGTCCTGGTGCTTCTCGCCATCGGCGCCCTCAGCGTCCTGGCGCTGGTCGCTGCGCTCGGATACGGCTCACTCGGCTGGTCCTTTGTGGCCGTCATGGCGGTGTTGGCCGCTGTCATGGTCGTGCAGGTCTGGAGGAAGGGCCGCTCCGGTGTGCCGCTGCCGCATGACGGTGGCAGACAGTATCTGCTGCTCGGCGGCTTGGTCACCGCGCTGTGGCTGGTGGGAGTGGTCTTGTACCTCACCTACGACCTGCCGGTGCCACGGTACGCACTGGCGCTGCTCCTCGTCCCGTGCGTGAGTCTTCTGACCGCCGGCCTCCTGCAACGCCGCAGCTGACGTCCCGGTGGGACTCTCAAGTGGAGGGTCCGGGCGCTATCCGCCGAGACTTCAGCCGAGCGAGTGGGATCCTGGTCAACCATAATCAGGAGGACTGGCTGGCTGAGGAACCGCCGGGCCGGGCACTGCGCGATGTTGAGAGGGGCTGGCTCTGACCCGTCATCCGATCAACGATCAGCCAGGGCATCTGAGAGGGTGATCGGGTGGCGGCACCAGGGAACGGCGCTCGACATCCTCAGTCGCGTGTGATGTTGGTGTTCGTGAGTGGCCTGGGCTGCTCGGTCGTCTTCCGGGTATTCACGTCGTCGTGGTCGCCGGCCGACCGGGCCCTCGTGGTGGCCGGCTTCAGCCTGACCGTCCTGGCGTCGCTCGTCGGGCTGGCCGCCTACAAGAGCCTGCAGAAGTGACGTCCGGAGGGCTTCCGACCTGGGCCGATCCGCCGAGGAGGACGCGACGGACAGTTCGATCCGCTCGGATCCTTAGCTGACGGTTAAGACGCGCTTACGGAAAACTGTCCTACCGACGACGTGCCCTGGTCATCGATACGCTGCTCACGGTTATCGCACCAGACACAGGGAGTTCTCCTTGACCAGGCACGGACTACACCGCATCACCCGGTTCCGCAACGGCCCCCGGCGCAAGGCGATCGCCATCGGCGTCGTCGGCGGCTCGGTGGTGGCCGGCATCGTGGCGACCATGATGCCCCTGTTGGCCAGCGACGACCTGTCGATCCGCGCGGTGGCGGACACCACCGCGACCATCGTCTCGCAGGACGGTGACAACTCCACCAAGGGGACCCTGGCGACCTGCCCGGCGCGCTGCGACGGCAACCCGCGCGGCGGCCGGGAGGCGGTCGTCGAGTTCGCGGTGACCACGCTTCCCGCCGCCGCCGTCAACGTCCGGGCGACCCTGCGCATGCACGCCTGGCAGCAGTTCGCCGCCACGGTGACCGCGCACGCCTCGTCGGTGAGCGCCCGCGAGGCGCGACCGGCCCCGGCGAAGGCGGGAACCGTGTTGGACTCGGTGACCGGTGTGGCCAAGGGCGTCAACGAGTGGGACGTCTCCAAGCTGGTCACCGGAAACGGCACCTGGACGGTGTCGCTGGCCCAGACCGGCCTGGAAACCCGCGTCTACTGGGCGTCGGTCGAGAACCGCAACGCCGACCTGCGGCCCAGCCTGGTGATCAGCTACGACCTGGGTAGCGGGCCGACGTCCGCGCCGACCACCCGACCCGCGCCGACGCCGACGGTCGCGCCGACCACCGCTGCGCCGCGGCCCACGCCGACGGTCGCGCCGACCCGTACGCCGACCCCGACGCAGAGCCCCACCCTCCCGTCCGGCAAGTGCGGCCAGGTGTCCGACACGCTGGTGCCCTCCTGTGGCGCCTGGTGGGGGATGTACTCACCCGCCAACGCCGGCACCGGCTGGGACCACGGCAAGGCGATCACCGATGTGGAGGCCCAGGTCGGGCGCAAGTTCGACATCGTGCACCGCTACCACGACTTCTCCAACGAAGGCAGCAACGGCGCGTTCCCGGACGCCTACGAGCAGGACCAGATGCGCCAGGGCCGGCTGATGTTCTTCGCCTGGGAGTCGCGCGACTTCTCCGCCGGTACGACGCTGAAGTGGTCCGACGTCTACAGCGGCCGGCAGGACGCCACCATCGACGCGGTCGCCGGTCGCATCCGGGCCGCCAAGGTGCCGGTGTTCATGGGCTTCGACCACGAGCCGGAGGACGAGCCGGGCAAGGGTAGCGACGCCGACTTCGTCCGCGCCTGGAAGTACGTGTACGAGCGGTTCGCCAAGGCGGGCGCGGACAACGCCGTTTGGGTGTGGACGATGATGGGCTGGTCCGGGCACTACTCGCGGTACGCCGGTCTCTACCCCGGCGACCGGTACGTCGACTGGGTCGCCTACGACCCGTACAACTTCCACGTCTGCAACGGCAGCACCGTGTGGAAGAGCCCGAGCACGACGATCGGCGGCTTCTACGACTGGCTCGACCAGAACGGCATCGGTGCGGGCAAGCCCCGGATGCTCGCCGAGTTCGGCACGAACTTCGACGCCAAGGACCCGGGCGCGAAGCAGCGCTGGTTCCAGGAGTTCCCGGCGGCCCTGAAGGCGCACCCGAAGATCAAGGCCGCCATTTACTTCAATTCGCCGGGCATGACCAGCCGCACGGCGACCTGTGACATGACGATGAACCACGACGCCTCCGCCGTGGCCGGGTTTTCCCAGGCCGGCAAGGACGCGTACCTGCGGCAGCCCACCGGAGGGAGCCGCTGACACGTTAGACGACACCGTGAAAACAGCCGCCGTTCATCGGAGATCTACCAGCTGATCTTCCGGCGTTCTGTCGGCTAGCAGATTCACGCACCGCCCAATCGGCGGATGCGCCTACCAGGCTGGGCGAGGCACGCTACCTCGGGTTCTCATCCATCTTGGAGGCGTAGCGTGCCCACACTCTCGCACTCATGGCGTTTGTCAGGACGACGTCGTACCCGGGCGGGGGTGGTCGCGCTTGCGGTCCTCGCCGCGGTGCTCAGCGCCCCCACGGCCTCCTCGGCGGCGGTGGTGCCGGTCCCCGGGACCGCGACCCTGGTGTCAGCGAATCCGGCCGACCTCACCCCGCACGCCCGCGACGGTGAGACCCGCGCCTTCGCGCAGGTCGGCAACACCGTGTTCGTCGGCGGCAGCTTCACCCAGCTCCGGCAGACCGCCACGTCCGCGTGGGTCACCCAGCGCTACCTTTTCGCGTACGACCGCACCACGGGCGCGATGTCCACCAGCTTCCTGCCGGTGCTCGACGGCGCGGTCAACACGCTGCTGGCGGGGCCCGGTGGCACGCTGATCGTCGGCGGCGCCTTCAAGAACGTCAACGGGGTCTCCCGCAAGAACCTGGTCGCGTTGAACCCGAGCACCGGCGCGATCATCGACAGTTGGGTGGGGCGCTCCGACGGCGGCACCGTCCGGGATGTGGCGCTGTCAGGCAACTGGCTCTACGTGGCCGGCGCTTTCAACTGGCTCAACGGCACCGCGCACGCCGGTCTCGGCCGGCTGAACGCGACCACCGGGGCGATCGACCCGACCTTCTCCATCGATGCCACCGTCGGACGGCACGGGACCACCTCGTACGTCTGGACCATCGACGTCGCCCCGGACGGCAACACCCTGGCCGTCGGCGGCAACTTCACGCTCCTCAACGACCTGCCGCGTAACCAGATCGCGCTCGTCGACGTGTCCGGCACTCCGGCGGTGCTGGACTGGAGCAGCGAGAAGTACGTCGCGCCGTGCGCCGCCCCGACGACCTTCGTGCACTACGTGCAGGACATCAAGTTCGGCGAGGACGGCACCTGGTTCGTGGTCGGCAGCAACGGCGGCGCCGGCTGGCCGAGCGCGTACTGCGACGCGCTGGTCCGGTTCGAGACCGCGGCCCGGGGCACCGGCCAGCTGGGCACCTGGGTCGACTTCACCGGCAACGACACCATCACCTCGGTCGAGGTGGCCGACAACGTCATCTACCTGGGTGGTCACTTCCGCTGGTTGAACAACCCGAACGCCAGCGACAACGCCGGCCCGGGCGCGATCGACCGGCTCGGTATCGGCGCGGTCACCCCGGCCACCGGTCTGCCGGTGAACTGGAACCCGCGCCGCAGCGGCAGCGCCTCGATGCCGTCCGGCACCACCGCCTGGGGTTCGGCGGTGCCGGTGCTCTGGCGCGGCTCGGACGGTCTCTACTTCGGCCACAACTCCGACGGCATGGGCGAGGAGTACCACGGGCGGCTCGGCATGTTCCCACTCGCCGGCGGTCGCACCTTCACGGCGAAGAACCCGCCGAGTGGCAGCAGTGGCAACCTCTACCTGGGCACCGGCGCGGGCGAGGTGTCGAAGGTGCCGTTCGACGGCGTGACGCTGGGTACCCCCACCACCGTCAGCCAGCCGGCCTACACCGCGTCCGGCGCGACCTGGCGGGTGGACGACCGGATCTACTGGTCGCACACGGTGGCGGGTACGCCCACCGGCAGCCGGATCGACGTCTCGCTGTTCAACGGCGGCGCGATCGGCTCGTCGTGGGAGGCGTCCGGCTACAACGACTGGTTCACCCCGGCGAACCTCACCGGCGCCTTCTACCTCGACGGTCGGCTCTACTACACCCGTACCGGCGCCAACAGCCTCTACTACCGCTACTTCGAGATCGACGGCAACTACCTCGGCGCGACCGAGTTCGCGCTGCCGACGAGCGGTGTCACCTGGTCGAGCGTGCGTGGCATGGCCTGGGTGGACGGTCGGATCGTCTACGGTGCCACAGACGGCGGGTTGCGCAGCGTCCCGTTCGACCCGACGGCCGCGCCGACAGCGGTGGTCAACGGCACCGCGACGACGCTCATCGCCGCAGCGACGCCCGAGTTGTCGTGGTCTGTCCCCTCGATGTTCTTCTCCGTACAGTGACGGTCAACCAAACGTAACGGAGGATCGGTAGATTGTTCACGTCGGGTCGGCGGCGGTACCACCGCCGCCGGCCCCGCGATGTGGGGAGGGGTCGTTGGTCGGCGGCGCTGGATTCCGTGCGAAACGCACGGTCCACCTGGTCTTCACGCTCAAACGTGCCTGGTACGGGTTGCGCTACCGGCGGCTGACCCTCGGACGGGACGTGCAGATCCGCGGCCGGATCCGGCTGCGTCGGGGCGTACGGGTCACCATCGGCGACCGCACCCGCATCAACAAGCTGGTCCGTTTCGCCGGCCCCGGCGAGGTACGCGTGGGCGCCGACTGTCTGCTCAACGCCACCTGGATCGGCACCTGGACGTCGGTGACGGTCGGCGACAGGTGCCTGTTGTCCGACTGCGAGCTGCTCGACAACGACTTCCACAACCTGCCGCCCGACCAACGGCACGCGCCGCCCGGCCCGGCCACCCGCGCTCCGATTGTGCTGGAGGACAACGTCTGGGTCGGCGCGCACGCCCTGGTGCTCAAGGGGGTCCGTGTCGGCCGCGACAGCGTCGTGGGCGCGGCCTCGGTGGTGCGTACCGATGTGCCGCCGGGTGTCGTCGTCGTGGGCAATCCTCAACAGACGGTGAAGAAGTTCCATGACTGATGCCGCGCCCGCTCCCTGGCCAACCGACCCGTCCAGCTCCGGCGGCACCCGGGTGGTGACGCTCTCCGACCTGGTGCGGGTGCCGATGCACCGGCTGCGGCTGGTGGTCGTGGTCGCCCTGGTCGGCCTGCTCGCCGCCCTCGGCTACGTGCTGCTGGTCCCGGCGGCGGTGACCGCCCGCGCGGTCGTGGCGGTCCGACCGGTGGTCACCGACGCCTTCACGCCCAGCGGCGCGGGCGCCGACCGCGCCGTCAACATGAACGTGGAGAGTGGCCTCGCCACCGGCACCGAGGTGGTTCAGCGGCTCGCCGACGCCGTCGGTGGCGAGCCGCGCGACGTCCGCAACGCCCTGGAGGTCGAGGTGCCGACCGGCGGGCAGATCCTGCGCTTCACCTACCAGACACACGACGCGCAGCGGGCGGTGCAGGGCGCCAACCTCGCCGCGCGGGCCTACCTCGACGTGCGGCGGGCCATGTACGAGCAGCAGCGCGCCGAGATGCTGCGCTCCTACGACGCGAGCATCGCCAAGGTCGTCGCCCAGCAGACGGCGGTGCAGAAGCGCGCGAGCAGCGCCAAGGGCACCGCCGCCGGTGACGCGGCGCTGGCCGAGCTGTCCGGCATCAACAACCAGCTCACCCAGCTCAACACGGCCCGCACCGAGATCGCCGCGGTCGACGTCAACCCCGGCTGGGTCACCCAGACCGCCGAGCGGGCGCTGGTGACCTCCTCCGGGCACCGCCCGCTCTACCTGGTCGCCGGCCTGCTCGGCGGCGCGCTGATCGGCGTCGTGCTGGCGTACGCGTGGGAGTCGGCGGACCGGCGGGTCCGCTCGGTCACCGACGGCCGGGACGCCACCGGCCTGCCGTTGCTCGGCACGGTACGTCGGCCACCCTTGCGGGGCAGTCCCCGGGCGGTCGACGCGGACGTCCGCTATGTGGCGATGGCGGTCGCCGAGCGGGTACGCCAGCCGGCCCGGGTCGCGCTTGTCACCTCCCGCGAGGACGTCACGGCGCTCACCGCCGGGCTGGCCGTGGCGCTTGCCGCCGACGGTCGGGAGGTCTTCGTCGCCGACGACAGCGGCCGCGTCGAGCGCCTGCGTGCCGCCGTCCTCGCCGACCGTGGGCGGCTGCCCGTCGACCCGTCCCGCCCGCTGGTGCCCAAGCCGCGTCCGGCCGGCACACCGACGGCGGGCGGTGCTCCCGCCGATACGCCGGCGACTCGGCGGCCCTCCCCGCACCCGCCCGGCAGCCGTCCGTCCACCGACCCGGACGTGACGCTCACCCTGCCGCGGGTGGCGTCCGCCCGGACCGACAACGGCCGTCCAGCGTCGCCGGACGAGGTGACCGTGGGGGTGGGCAGCGTCCGCTTCGGCACCTGGCGGCAGGGCGCCGACCACGGTCTGGTGCTGTTCAACGCGCCACCGGCCGAGTCCGACGAGCGCGGCGTCGCGGTCGCCCGACAGGGCAGCGCGGTGGTGGTCGTCGAGCGGGACCGTAGCCGGCAGAGCGACCTGCGGCGGCTCGTGGAGCGGCTGCGCGCCGCCGGGGTCACCCCGCTGGGCTTCGTCCTCACCCGCAACGGCCGGGCCTGATCGGTGTCGGTCACCCGCGCCCCGGCGACCGAGCCGCCACCCGGTGACACACCGGCCGCCGCCGCAGTGACGCCGCCGACACCGCCACCCGCGCGGCTGCCGCTCTGGCCCCTGGCGTTGATGTTCGGCCTCGTGCCGCTCTGGTGGGCGCTCGGCGCGTTCTACCTGGGCTGGTCCCTGCTGGGCGCGCTGCTGCTGGCGGTGCTGCTCACCCGGGGCCGGGTGCCGCTGCCCCCGATGGCCGGCATCTGGCTGCTGTTCCTGGCGATCGTGGTCGTCAGCGCCACCCAACTTTCCTCACCGGCGTCGCTGCTGACGTTCGCCCTGCGCCTCGCCTTCTACCTGACGGCGCTGGTGGTCGGCGTCTACGTCTACGCCGCCGCCCGGGAACGTGCCGACCTGGTGGCGGTGCTCACCCCGCTCTGCGCGTTCTGGTTCGCGCTGGTGGTGCTGGGCTGGCTCGGGGTGCTCGTACCCCGGTTCGCGCTGGCCACCCCGATGGAGGTGCTGCTGCCCGCCGGCGTCGCCCGTACGCCGTTCATCCAGGACATGGTGCACCTGACCACCGCGGAATACAGCCCTCGCTCGCTCAACCCGATCTACCGGCCCGCCGCGCCGTTCGCGTACACCAACAACTACGGCAGCGCGTACGCGATGACGTTGCCCTGCGTGGTGGCGTACACCATGTTGCGCCGTCGCGGGCTGCTGCGGTGGGCGCTGCTGGCGTCGCTGCCGCTGTCGCTGGCCCCCGCCTTCCTCACCCTGAACCGGGCGATGTTCCTGAGCCTCGGCGCGGGGCTCGCCGTGCTCGGAGTGCGGGCCAGCCTGCGGGGCAACATCCGCGTCGCCGCCTCCATCGTCGGCGTGGTGGTGACCGGGGCGGTGGCCACGCTCTTCATCCCCATCACCGAGTTGATCAACAACCGGGTCGACTCCAGCGACACCAACAGCGATCGGTTGTCGCTCTACTCGGAGGTGATCCGCCGCGTACAGGACTCGCCGTGGCTGGGCTACGGCGCTCCGGTGAACGTGGACACCGTCTCCGCCGACGCGCCGATCGGCACGCAGGGGCAACTGTGGATGGTGCTGTTCAGTCACGGCGTACCGGCGCTGCTCTGTTTCCTGGGTTGGTTCGTGGCCGCCGCGGTGGTCTGCGCGCGGGCGACCTCGGCGGCCGGTCAGTGGTTGGCCGTCGTGCCGGTGGTCTGCCTCGTGCAGATCCCGTTCTACGGCATGGCCAACCAGAACCTGGCTGTCGCGTTCTTCGCGGTCGGCTTCGCCATGGCGCTCACCGAACGCGAACGCGCGCCCCGCCCGTACCGGTGGCATCCGCCGCTCGTCTCCACCACGGCGGTGCCGGCATGACCGCCGCCACCCGACCGCCGGCCGACGCCGGCCGGGACGGCCCGCCGAGCGCGGCCGCGGATACCAGCGCGGCCGAGACGCGCCGCAGCGCCCGCAGCGGGGTGGCCGGGTTGCTCGGCGCGGCCGTCAGCGGCCTGTTCGGGTTCGTGCTGGCCGTGGTGATCACCCGGGGGTACGGGACAGCCGGCGCGGGTGCGTTCTTCGCCGCGATCGGCGTGGTCACCGTGGCCACCGCGGTCTGCACGCTCGGCGCGGAGACCGGGCTCATGTGGGCCGTGCCCCGAAGGCGTCTCGGCGTCCGGGGTGACGCGGCCCGGGTGCTTCCAGTGGCGCTGATCCCACCGCTGCTGGCCGGGCTCGCCGTCGCCGTCGCGGGAGCGCTGAGCGCCGACGCGCTCGCCCCCCGCCTGCTGCGCGGCTCGGGCGACGCGGCCCACGGGTTGCTGACGCTGACCTTCGCCGCCGTGCCGGTGGTGGTGGCGATGACCCTGCTGCTGGCCGCGTTGCGCTGCGTACGGCCCATCCGCGCGTACGTCGGCGTGCAGTTCCTCCTGCTGCCGGTGGCCCGCCCGGCGCTGGTCGGCGCCGCCGCGCTGGCAAGCGGCGGGCTGCTCGCCGGCATGACCGGCTGGCTGGTGCCGGCGACCCTGGCGTTGCTGGCCTGCCTGGTGCTGGTGGCCGGGCCGCTCGGGGTGGGTCGGGGCGCGGCGCTCCGGCCGACCAGGTCCGACTGGTCGACGTTCTGGCGCTTCGCCCTGCCCCGGGCCGCCTCGGCGGCCATCGACGCCGGCAGCATGTGGGTGGGGGTGCTGCTGACGTCGGTGCTGGCCGGACCGGCCGACGCGGGCGTGTTCGGCGCGGTCGGCCGCTACGTGCTGGCCGGTCAGCTCGCCATGCAGGGCCTGCGGGTCGCGGTGTCACCGCAGCTGTCCCGGCTGCTCGGGCGTGGTGAGCGGGCCGCCGCGGCGGCCGTGCACCGGCAGTTGACCATCTGGGGGCTGGTGCTGTCCTGGCCGGTGTACCTGCTGCTGGCGGTGTTCGCGCTCGCGTTCCTGCAGTTGTTCGGCCGGGAGTTCACCGCCGGCGTGCCGGCGATGACGGTGTTGGCGCTGGCGATGTTGGTGAACACCGGTGTGGGCAACGTGCAGAGCCTGCTGCTGATGGGCGGACGCAGCGGCCTGCACCTGGTCTCCACGCTGGCCGGGCTCACCGTGACCGTCTCGCTCGGACTCTGGCTGATCCCCGGTCACGGCGCGACGGGCGCGGCGCTGGCGTGGGCCGCCGGCATCGCCACCGAGAACCTCACCGCCGCCGGCTTCGCCCGGTCGGTGGTCGGCGAACCGCTTGCCGGCAGGGCGACGCTGCGCGCTGCGGCGGCCACCGTCGGCGGTGTGGGCGTCGCGGCGGCGGTCGGCGTGCTCGCCGGGGGGCGTGGCCTGCCCGGCCTGGCGGTGGCGCTCGCCGTGCTGGTGGCCGGCTGCGTCGGCTTGTTGACGTTGCCCCGGGTGCGCGCCGGCATCCGGGTGACCATGAGGCAGATCCGTGGATCCGACGAGGCGGCCACGGCCGCCCGGCCGGCCCCGGCATCGACGAGAGGTAGGTGAGGGCCGTCGTGGCGTCCATCCGTGACCGGGTCAAGCAGTTGGTGCCGACCCAGGTGACCACCCGGGTGAAGGATTCCCTGGTCGACTACGGGGTGCGCACCAGTGACCGGCGACCCCTGCCGGACTTCTTGATCATCGGCACCAAACGGGGTGGCACCACCTCGCTGTGGAACTACCTCATCCAGCACCCGCTGGTGCCCCGGCTCTTCCCCGCGTGGAACACCAAGTCCGCGCACTACTTCGAGGAGCACTGGGGTCGCGGCGAGGCGTGGTACCGCTCGCACTTCCCGACCGAACGGCAGCGCGAGGCCCTCGCGAAGCGGCACGGCGGGCCGGTCCGGGTCGGCGAGGCCGCGCCGCTGTACATGTTCCACCCGCTCGCCGCGCAGCGGGTCGCCTCGCTGATGCCGACCGTGAAGCTGATCGTGCTGCTGCGTGATCCGGTCGAGCGGGCGTACTCGCACTGGAAGGAGCGCCGTACGCACGGCATCGAGCCGCTGGACTTCGCGGACGCGCTGGCCGCCGAGCCGGCGCGTACGGCGGGGGAGCGGGAGCGGCTCATCGCCGAGCCGGAGGCGTTCAGCGAGGCGTACGACTGGTACACGTACCGGGCGCGCGGGCGTTACCTGGAGCACCTGGAGCCGTGGCTGGACCGCTTCGACCCGGCCCAGATCCTCTTTCTGCCCAGCGAGGACCTGTACCGCGACTCCCGGGCCACCTACCGACGCACCCTCGACTTCCTCGGGCTGCCCGCGTACGACCTGCCGAACTTCAAGGTCTACAACGACCGGCGCTCGGCCCCGCTGGAGCCGGCGGTCCGCGCCGAGCTGACCGACTACTACCGCCCGTACAACGACGCGCTGCGCGAACGGCTCGGGTTGGACCTCGACTGGGCGGACCGGGCGGCGTGACGACCGGGGTCACCCCGGCCACGGACCCCCGTTCGCGGACGGACGGGCTGGGCTGGGTCAGTCGTGCGGTGTTTCCGGACGACCGGGTCCACCTGACGGTGGGCGGCGCGGTGCCGGCCGGGCAGCGGGCGGTCGCCCGGTACGCCGTGGTGCCGTCGGTGGCGCGGGCGCGGTTCCTGGTGCCGCTGGGTGCGCCCCGGGCCGGCGCGGCGTCGCTGCTGGCGTACAACGCGTTGCGGCCGCCGAAGGTGCGCGCGTTCCGGGCGGCGCTCGGTGGGCTGGCCCGACTGGGCGGGGCGGGCCTGGCGCCGTTTCCGACGCTGACCGTGTCGGTGCCGGTGGGGGCGCCGGTGGCCGATCTGGTGCTGAGCGAGCGGCTCGCGGCCGCGTTGGGCGGTGCGCCCCTGCTGGCCGCGTGCGGCGTTCGTCCGCCGGACCCGAACGCCAAGCCCACGCTGCAACTGTTCACCGTCGACGGTCGTCCCCGCGGCTACGCGAAGATCGGCTGGAACGACGCCACCCGTGCCCTGGTCACCGCCGAGGCCGCCGCGCTGCGGGCGCTGCGCGTCGTGGCCGGTGTGCCCGACCACCCGGCGCCGCCCGGGCTGCTCACCGAGACGGCGTGGGCCGGTCAGGCCGTCGCGGTGATCGAGCCGCTGCCGCCGGACGTACGGGGAGTGCCGGCCGACGACCCGCCGCGGATCGCGGCGTTGCTCGCGGTCGCCCGGCGGGGCGGTGAGCCCGGTGTGCCGCGCCCGTTGGCCTCGTCGACGTTCCTGGCTCGAATGGTCGCGCAGGCGCAGCGGGCCGCCGTGGCCGGGTCCGCCGGGGCGCGGGCGGTGGCGGCGATCGCCGCGCTGACCCGCCGACACGGCGACACGACCGTCGAGTTCGGTCACTGGCACGGCGACTGGGTGCCGTGGAACCTGGGCACGCACGACGGCCGCCTGGTCGCCTGGGACTGGGAGCACAGCGGCCCGGACGTGCCGGTCGGCTTCGACCTCGCGCACGACGCGTTCCAGCGGTCGCTGGTGCTGCGTGGCGAATCGGCCGAGGTGGCCGCCGCGGCCGTGGACGCGTGCCTGGGGCGACACGGTGGGCGGCTCGGCCTCGACGCGGCGCGGTGCGCGCTGGTGGCCGACGCGTACCTGCTGGAGATGTGGCTACGTACGTGGCGGCTCGCCGACGCCGGCGCCGGGTGGAACCCGGCGCTGCATCCCGCACTGTTGGACGTCATTGAGAAACGACATAGCGAGTGAACAGGAGAATTCCCGACGCCGGGGACGCGTCATAGAGTGATTACATAATGGCAGGTCGTGACGGTGATCGATGGGCTGTGGGGTCGACAGTGGGCCTGAGCATGCCGAAGGGAGATCGTCGCCTCGTCCGGTCGCGCTATTCAACGACCGGAAAACCTGTGATCTGCTTCTGCCTTGCGTGAATCGGAATTCCAAGCGGACTTGTGGGGAGTCGCGTGGACACGAACATCGACGACGAGTCGCCGGTGCTGCTGCTGGTCGGATCCAGCGGTGGTCATCTGGCCCAACTTCTCGCCCTGCGGCCCTGGTACGAACGGTGGCGGCGCTGCTGGGTCACCTTCGACACCCCGGAGGCGGTGTCGCTGCTGACCGGTGAGGACCTGGTGCCGGCGCACCATCCGACCACCCGGAACGTACCGAATCTGCTGCGCAACGCGCGGCTGGCCTGGCGGGTGCTGCGGCGTCGGCGGGTCGCCGCCGTGGTCACCACCGGCGCGGGCGTCGCCGTGCCGTTCGTGGTGCTGGCCCGCCTCCGTCGCATCCCGACGGTCTACATCGAGGTGTACGACCGGATCGACACCCCGACGCTGACCGCTCGGCTCTGCCGCCCGTTCCTGTCCGCGATGCTCGTGCAGTGGGACGAGCAGCGCCGGCAGTACCCGGAGGCCACCGTCGTGGGGACGCTGCTGTGAGCGGGGAGACGGGCACCGCCCGCCGCGCCCAGTCGCCCCGGGCCGACGCCGCCGCCGAGCCGTCGCGGCTGCCGCGCCAGCGCGACACGACGCCCGTCGAGCGGCCCCTGCTGCTCGTCGCCGTCGGTACCGACAAGCATCCCTTCGACCGGCTCGTGGACTGGCTGGCGCAGTGGCACGCGCAGGCCGGCCCGGTCGGGCTGACCCTGCAGCACGGGCACACGGTCGCGCCGTCCCTGCCGGGCGCGGTGCCCTTCCTCGGCCACGACGCCCTGCAACAGGCGATGGCCGACGCCGACCTGGTGGTGTGTCACGGAGGGCCGGCGACGATCCTGGAGGCCCGCCGGCACGGCCACCTGCCCATCGTGGTGCCCCGGGACCCGTCGCGCGGCGAGCACGTCGACGACCATCAGCAGCTCTTCGCGCGCCGCCTCGGCGCGGCGGGTCTGGTGGTGCTCTGCGAGACCCGCGAGGAACTGCACGACGCGCTCGCCGCCGGCCAGGCCGACCCTTCCCGGTACGCGGTCCGGGCCGACCCGGCCGCGCACGAGGCCCGCCGCGCGGCCGTGGCCAGGGTCGGGCAGATCGTGGACGACCTGGTGGCGCGCTCGAACCGGCGCCGACCCCGCTGGCGGACCTGGACCCGCACGGGCCAGCCGACGAAGGAGACCCGATGACCCGGCAGCCGAGCGTCAGCGTGGTGGTGCCCACCCGGGACCGCCCCGAGCTGCTGCGCGCGGCCCTCGCCGCGATCCTCGCCCAGGAGTACCCGGGCACGATCGAGGCCGTGGTCGTGTTCGACCAGTCCACGCCGGACGAGTCGCTGACCGCCCTGGGCGGTCCGGGCCGGACGGTCCGGGTGATCGCGAACGGGCGCACGCCCGGGCTGGCCGGCGCGCGCAACAGCGGCACCCTCGCCGCCGAGGGTGACCTGGTCGCGTTCTGCGACGACGACGACGAGTGGCTGCCCGGCAAACTGGCGGCCCAGGTGGAGGCGTTGGCCGCCGACCCGGGCGCGGAGTTCGTCTGCTGCGGCATCCGGGTCAGCTACGACGGGCACACCGTCGACCGGGTGCTCGACAAGGACCGGATCACCCTCGACGACCTCCTGCGCGACCGGCTGACGGAGCTGCACCCGTCCACCTTCCTGATCCGGGCGACGGCGCTGCGCGACGGCTTCGGCCTGGTCGACGAGGAGATCCCGGGCAGCTACGCGGAGGACTACGAGTTCCTGCTGCGCGCCGCCCGCAGCGCGCCGCTGATCAACCTGCGGACGCCGTCGGTGCTGGTGCGCTGGCACAAGCGGTCGTACTTCGCGCAGCGCTGGGACACCATCTCCGAGGCGTTGCAGTGGCTGCTGCGGCGCTACCCGGAGTTCGCCGGGCAACCGGCCGGCGAGGCCCGGGTCACCGGGCAGATCGCCTTCGCGCGGGCCGCCTCCGGCGACCGGCGCGGGGCCCTGCGCTGGGCCCGGCACACGCTGCGCCGCAATCCTCGCGAGCCACGCGCCTACCTGGCGCTGGCGGTCGCCGGCCGGGTGGTCCGGGCCGACTCGGTGCTGCGCACGCTGCACAAGCGCGGTCGGGGCATCTGATCCGTCCCGCCCTGCGGACGGTCCTCGCCGTCCGCAGGGCGGGACGCGACGGGCAGCGCGACGTGCCCGTCGCGCGCCGTGACAGACTGACCGCTGTGTTGCGCTGGTTGACTGCAGGTGAATCGCACGGTCCCGCCCTCGTCGCGCTGCTGGAGGGGGTGCCGGCCGGCATCGAGGTGAGCACCGCCGAGATCGCGGGCGAGCTGGCCCGCCGCCGGCTGGGCTATGGCCGCGGCGCCCGGATGTCGTTCGAGCGGGACGAGGTCGAGGTGATCGGCGGACTGCGGCACGGCCGCACGCTGGGCAGCCCGGTGGCGATCCGGGTCGGCAACTCCGAGTGGCCCAAGTGGCAGACGGTGATGGCCGCCGACCCGGTCGATCCCGACGAGCTGGCCCGGCAGGCCCGCAATGCGCCGCTGACCCGCCCCCGGCCCGGCCACGCCGACCTGGCCGGCATGCAGAAGTACGGCCACACCGACGCGCGCCCGATCCTGGAGCGCGCCAGCGCCCGGGAGACCGCCGCCCGGGTGGCCGTCGGCACGGTCGCCAAGGCGTTGATCCGGCAGGCGCTCGGCATCGAGATCGTCTCGCACGTGGTCGAGTTGGGTCCGGTGGCCGCGAAGCCCGGGCTGCGTCCGACCCCGCAGGACGCCGACCGCATCGACGCCGACCCGCTGCGCTGCCTCGACCCGGACGCCAGCGCCCTGATGGTCGCCGAGGTCGACGCCGCGAAGAAGGCCGCCGACACGCTCGGCGGCGTGGTGGAGGTGCTGGCGTACGGGGTGCCGCCGGGCCTGGGCAGTCACGTGCAGTGGGACCGCAAGCTCGACGCCCGACTGGCCACCGCGCTGATGTCCATCCAGGCGATCAAGGGCGTCGAGATCGGCGACGGGTGGCAGCAGGCACGCTCCCGTGGCTCCGAGGCGCACGACGAGATCATTCCGTCCGCCACCGGCGTCCGCCGCGTCACCGACCGGGCCGGAGGGCTGGAGGGTGGCATCACCACCGGCGAGCCGTTGCGGGTGCGCGCCGCCATGAAGCCGATCTCGTCGCTCAACCGGGCGCTGGCCACCGTGGATGTCGTCACCGGCGAGCCGGCGACCGCCATCAACCAGCGCTCCGACGTCTGCGCCGTGCCCGCCGCCGCGATCGTCGCCGAGGCGATGGTGGCCCTCGTGCTCGCCGAGGCGGCCACCGAGAAGTTCGGTGGCGACTCGGTCGTCGAGATCCGCCGCAACGTGGCCGGCTACCTCGACGCGCTGGTCATCCGCTGATGGCGCCGGTCGTCGTTCTGGTCGGGGTGCCCGGCTGCGGCAAGACCACCGTGGGGCAGGCGCTCGCCGCCTCCCTCGGGGTGGAGTTCCGGGACACCGACGCCGACATCGAACAGATGGCCGGCAAGAGCATCCCGGAGATCTTCATCGACGAGGGCGAGGAGCACTTCCGGGCCCTGGAGAGGGCGGCCGTGGCGGCGGCGCTCGCGTCCGGCACGGGTGTGCTCGCCCTGGGTGGCGGCGCCGTCCTGGCCGAGGAGAACCGGGCCGCCCTGGTGGGGCATCGGGTCGTCCACCTGTCGGTGGAGCTGCCCGACGCGGTGAAGCGGGTGGGGCTCGGCGCGGGCCGACCGCTGCTGGCGATCAACCCGCGAGCCACCCTCAAGCACCTGATGGACCAGCGCAAGCCACTGTACGCCGAGGTGGCGACCGACACGGTGGTCACCGACGGCCGCACCCCGGCGGCCGTCGTCGCCGACGTCGCCGCCCTGCTCCCACGCTGACGCCGCCCGGGCCGCCCCCGCCCCGCCGCGCGATCTTGCAGTTGCTGCGCCGACGTACCGGGGCATTTCCGGTATCTCGACAACCACAACCGCAAGATCGGCGCGGTGTCAGGCTCGGGCGATCAGGTCGAGGACGTCGGCCAGCGCCTTCGGCTCACTGAGCATCGGCCAGTGCCCGGTGGGCAGCTCGTACAACGGGCCGTCGGCCAGGCCGGTGAAGAACGGGTGCCGTTGGGCGATCATCTCGCGCACCACGGTCAGCGGGAAGGTGCTCGCGACCAGCGCGGTCGGCACCGGGCGGCCACCCGTGCGGCGTACCGGGTCGGTCGCCGTCCGCAGCGGCTGCCCGGTGGAACGCTCACGCAGGAGGGACAGCGTCGACTCGTCCAGGCCGGCCAGGTTGGTCGGGTCGGCCGCCGGGTCCCAGGCCGGCGGTGGCAGCAGGTGGCCGTCGCCGATCGCCGCGCGCAGCCGCTGCTGCTCCTGCGGCGGCACCGTGTCGAACTGCGCCGTACCGTCCGGGAGCGGGCCACTCTCCACGTAGATCACGCGGGCGATTCGGTCCGGCACGAGGTCGGCCGCCTGGGTCACCGGCATACCGCCGCCCGAGTGCCCGACCAGCAGCACGTCGCGCAGATCCTCGACCTCGATCAACCGGACGATGTCGGTGGTGTGCGTCCCCAGGGTCACCTGCGGCCCGGCGAGGTGGTGGCGCTCGGCCACCCCGGTCAACGTCAGTGGGTGCACGTCGTGCCCCTGCGCACGCAGCAGGCCGGTCACCTCCCGCCACGCCCAGGCGCCCAACCAGAACCCCGGCACCAGTACGAACGTCGCCATCTGTCACTCCTTCTCTCGGCTACCGACCGACCGTACGATCGAAACCGGACAGGATCCGCCCGGTTTGAAGGAGTGGCCCGTGTCTCATCCCGCCGGTCGGGTGCTGGCCCTGCTCGAGCTGCTCCAGGCCCGGCACCGGGCGACGGCCGGTGACCTCGCGAGCCGGCTCGGTGTGGACGAACGGACCGTGCGCCGCTATGCGGCCACCCTGGTCGAGCTGGGCATCCCGGTGCTCGCCGACCGGGGCCGCCACGGCGGCTACCGGCTGCATCCCGGGTACAAGCTGCCGCCGCTGATGCTCACCGACGACGAGGCGGTGGCCGTGCTGCTCGGCCTGGTCCTCGCCGAACGGGTGGGACTGGCCACCGAACTGCCGGCCACGGCGACCGCGCTGGCGAAGATTGACCGGGTGCTGCCGGCGGCGCTCGCCGACCGGCTCACCGCTGTGCGGGAGCACCTCGGCTTCACACTGCGGCGGCCCGAGCCCCAGGCGCGACCGGCGTCGGGCACCCTGCTGGCTCTGGCCACGGCCGCCCGGCGGCGGCAGCGGGTGAGCCTGGACTACCGCTCGTGGCGCGGTGAGCGGTCGCATCGTGACCTCGACCCGTACGGGCTGGTCTTCCACGCCGGCCGTTGGTACGTCACCGGTCACGACCACCGGCGCGGCGAGGTGCGCACGTTTCGACTGGACCGGATCGGCGCCGTCACGCCCGGCACGGCGACGTTCACGGTGCCGGACGGCTTCGACGCGGTGGCGTGGCTGACCCGGTCGCTGGCCGGCGTGCCGTACCGGCACGAGGTCGAGGTGCTGCTGGAGACCGATCTGGTCGCCGCCCGGCGGCGCATCCCGGGCAGTGTGGCCGAGCTGACCCCCAGCGGCGACGGCGTGCTGCTGCGCGCCCGTGCCGAGAGCCTGCCCGGCATGGCCGCGCTGCTCGCCGGCCTGGGCTGCCCGTTCACCGTGCGCCACCCGGACGCGTTGCGCACCGCCGTGGCCGAGCACGCCCGTCTGCTGGCCGACTGGGCCGCCCGGCCAGCAGGTGGACAGACGCCCTCGCCACGCCGTCCGCTGGACTAGGCTGCCGGCGATGGACGAGGTGACCCGGATTCCGGTCGGCGGCGAACGACCGTACGACGTGCTGGTAGGACGCGACCTGCTGGGCGCGCTGCCGGGGCTGCTGCCCGGCGCGACCCGGGCGGCGGTGCTGCACACGCCCCCGCTCAAGGCCCTGGCCGACGCGCTCGGTGAACGGCTGCGCGCGGCGGGCGTCGAGCCGCTGCCGATCGAGGTGCCCGACGCGGAGTCGGGCAAGCAGATCGACGTGGCGGCCGCCTGCTGGGACCGGCTCGGCGCGGCCGGTTTCACGCGTACCGACGCGGTGGTCGGGGTCGGCGGCGGCGCGGTGACCGACCTGGCCGGGTTCGTCGCGGCCTGCTGGCTGCGCGGGGTGCGCTGGGTGCCGGTCGCCACCTCCCTGCTGGGCATGGTGGACGCGGCCGTGGGCGGCAAGACGGGGATCAACACCGCCGCCGGCAAGAACCTGGTGGGCGCGTTCCACCCGCCGGTCGGTGTGCTCGCCGACCTGGCCACCCTCGACAGCCTGCCCGCCGTCGACCTGGCGGCCGGGTTGGCCGAGGTGGTCAAGTGCGGGTTCATCGCCGACCCGGTGATCCTGGATCTTGTCGAGCGTGACCCGGCGGCGGCGACCGACCCGCGCGGGCCGGTGACCCGGGAGCTGATCGAGCGGGCGATCCGGGTCAAGGCCGACGTGGTGGCCGGCGACCTGCGTGAGTCGGGCGTCCGGGAGGTGCTCAACTACGGCCACACGCTGGCGCACGCGATCGAGCAGAACGAGGGCTACCGCTGGCGGCACGGTCTAGCGGTCGCGGTCGGCCTGGTGTACGCCGCCACGCTGGCCCGGCTCGCCGGCCGGCTGGACGCCCCGACCGCCGACCGGCACCGGAGCACCCTGACGGCGCTCGGCCTGCCGGTGAGCTACCCCGCCGAGGCCTGGCCGCGGCTGCTGGCCACGATGCGGGTCGACAAGAAGGCCCGGGGCGCCCGGCTGCGGTTCGTGGTGCTGGACGGGCTGGCCCGGCCGGCGATGCTGGAGGGCCCGGATGACGCCCTGCTCGAAGCCGCCTACCGCGAGCTGGCCACTGCATGAGGGTGTACGTGCTGAACGGGCCGAACCTGGGTCGGCTGGGCACCCGGGAGCCCGCCGTGTACGGCTCGACGACCTACGCCGACCTGGTGGCGCTGTGCGAGGCCACCGGTCGGGAGCTGGGACTCGACGTCACGGTCCGGCAGACCGACGCCGAGCACGAGCTGCTCGGCTGGCTGCACGACGCCGCCGACGAGGGCGCGGCCGTGGTGCTCAACCCGGCCGCCTGGTCGCACTACTCGTACGCGGTGCGCGACGCGTGCGCCATGCTGCGTGGGCCGCTGGTGGAGGTGCACATCTCGAACATCCACACCCGCGAGGAGTTCCGGCACCATTCGGTGGTCTCCGCCGTGGCGACCGGGGTGATCTGCGGTCTCGGCATTGACGGCTACCGTCTCGCGCTGCACCACCTCGCCACCCGCACCGCCTGAACGGCAACTGCGTCTCCTGCCCCCCGCCGCGTCGAATCACGCTGCGTAACGACGCTGCTGGACGTGGGCCGTCACTGGCTGTCGCTGACTGTCGGCCGCGCTCCGGCGGTCGCCCCGGTCGTCGCGTCCTTTGCTCTGCTTCAATCACGGAAACACCTGCGGTGAGCTGCGCATAGTCGGTGTCGAGGCAGACGGCTCTCCCTGTCGAATGCCACTCAGGGTGACTGTTGCCTGGGGTGAAGCAGAGCAAAGGCTGCGGGAGTGGTGCGGCCGGGGGCGGCCGGTCGGTAACGGCTTGTAACCAATCTCGGGGTGTTGGCGGCACGGCGGACGTGCACCGGTCGTTCTCGGGGCATCGTGGTCGCGGACGGCCGACCACGGCGGGTAACACATCTCGGCGCAGCTTGTAGACTTGCCAGGTCTGTCCGCCAATTGATGATCAAGGCAGGAAATGGCCTCCACCAACGACCTCAAAAACGGCCTGGTACTCAACCTTGACGGCGAGCTCTGGTCCGTCGTCGAGTTCCAGCACGTCAAGCCCGGTAAGGGTGGTGCGTTCGTCCGCACCACGCTGAAGAACGTGCTGTCCGGGAAGGTGGTCGACAAGACCTTCAACGCGGGCACCAAGGTCGAGACCGCGACCGTGGACAAGCGCACGATGCAGTACCTGTACGCCGACGGTGAGGACTTCGTCTTCATGGATCTGGAGACCTTCGACCAGATCACCGTGCCCGGCGGCACCGTCGGGGAGGCAGCCAACTATCTGCTGCCCGAGGCGGAGGCGACCGTCGCCACCCACGAGGATGTGCCGCTCTACATCGAGCTGCCCACCAGCGTCGTGCTCGAGGTGACCTACACCGAGCCGGGTCTGCAGGGTGACCGCTCGACCGGTGGCACCAAGCCGGCGACCGTCGAGACCGGGGCGACCGTGCCGGTTCCGCTGTTCATCACCACCGGTGAGAAGATCAAGGTCGACACCCGCGACGGCCGTTACCTCGGCCGCGCCTGATGGCTGAGGGTCCCAAGCAGCAGATGCCGGCGCGCCGCAAGGCGCGCAAGCGGGCGCTGGACGTCCTGTACGAGGCCGATCTGCGGGATCGTCCGCCCGTCGAGGTTCTGGCCGGTTACCTCCAGCGCATCGAACAGCCCCGCCCGGAGCACCTTGGCTACACCGTGGGGCTGGTCGAGGGGGTCGCCGAGCACCTTGATCGGATCGACGAGCTGATCGCCAGCTACGCCGAGGGCTGGACCCTCGACCGGATGCCGGTGGTCGACCGCAACCTGGCCCGGATCGCCGTCTACGAGCTGCTCTACGTCGACGAGATCGACGACGCGGTGGCGATCAGCGAGGCGGTCGAGCTGGCCCGGCAGATGTCGACCGATGATTCGCCGCGCTTCCTCAACGGTGTGCTCGGCCGCATCGCCGAGTACGCCACCCGCTGAGCCGACGCGAGCACCGAGCACCGCGAACGAGAAGGGGCCGTGCCAGCTGGCACGGGCCCTTCTCGTCGAACGGCAGATCAGTGAAGCGACAGCTCAGGAGGCGAAGAACGCCCGGGGGTCGGCCACCAGCACGCCGTGCTCGGTGAGCCGCTCGATCAGACCCGACGGTGAGGCGTCGTAGACGATGGCGAGCGCCCGGAGGTCGTCGGCGCGGATGGAGAGCACCCGGCCGTTGTAGTCACCGCGCTGCTGCTGGATCGCGCGGGCGTAGCGGGCGACGTAGGCCAGGTCCTCGGAGGCCTCGTCGTAGAGCCGCTCCAGGTCCAGGACGATCTTGCTGGTGGGCTCGTGCCGGACACCGCTGCCGTCGGGCAGCAGCTCCGAGACGGGGACACGGTAGAACTCGGCCAGCTCGGCCAGACGGGACACCGTCACGGCCCGGTCGCCACGCTCGTACGAGCCGACCACCACGGCCTTCCACCGCCCGTTCGACTTCTCCTCCACACCCTGCAGGGAGAGGCCCTGCTGCTGGCGGATGGAGCGCAGGCGGGCGCCCAGAGATTTGGCGTATTCAGAGGGCATTCGGACACTCCCAGTGCTGCTCGGGGTTCTCCCGTCGATCGCTACGGAGCGTGACGGTACGGGGAATGGGACACCTGGTCAAGTGGTCGTGACCTTACCGTTGGGGAGGGCCGAGGGGGTCAGCGGTGTTTCAGGGATCTGATCCGGTGGTCAGCGGCCGCTGTCGGTCGGCGCGGTGACCACTGGTAACGTGGCGTGAAGCCCCGGCCAGGGCGGCTCACGCTCCCCGGCCGGAGGTGCCCGACATCCTTTAACGACCCGTCCCGTGAGGCGGGGAAGGAGGTCCGCCGTGGCGTCCCCACAGGCTGCCCGCCCGTCACCACCGCGACAACCCTCGGTGAAGGTGATCCTCGCCAGCGCCGACGTGCAGCGGGTGGTCGACCGCATCGCCCACCAGATCCTGGAGAAGACCCAGGGAGCGGCCGACACCGTGCTGCTTGGGATTCCCACCCGCGGCGTCCCCCTCGCGCGGCGGCTCGCCGCCCGGATCAGCACCTTCGAGGACGTCGTCGTCCCGGTCGGTGTGCTCGACATCACGCTCTACCGCGACGACCTGCGCCGGCACGCCACCCGCGCGATCGGCCCGACCCAGGTGCCCAGCGGCGGCATCGACGGCAAGAGGGTGATCCTCGTCGACGACGTGCTCTTCTCCGGCCGCACCGTGCGGGCCGCGCTCGACGCGCTCAACGACGTCGGTCGGCCGGCGTCCGTGCAACTCGCCGTGCTGGTCGACCGCGGCCACCGCGAGCTGCCGATCCGCGCCGACTACGTCGGCAAGAACATCCCCACCGCGCTCGCCGAGAGCGTCAAGGTGACGCTCGCCGAGACCGACGGAACGGACGAGGTCAAGCTCTACGGGGGAGCTCACTCATGATCAGGCACCTGCTCTCCGGCGCGGACCTGGACGCCGACACCGCCACCGAGATCCTGGACACCGCCGCCGAGATGGCCACCGTCGCCGGCCGGGAGATCAAGAAGCTGCCCGCGCTGCGCGGCCGGACGGTGGTGAACCTCTTCTACGAGGACTCCACCCGGACCCGGATCTCGTTCGAGGCGGCGGCGAAGCGACTGAGCGCCGATGTGATCAACTTTTCCGCCAAGGGGTCCAGCGTCGCCAAGGGCGAGAGCCTGAAGGACACGGCGCTGACCCTGCAGGCGATGGGCGCGGACGCGGTCGTCGTACGGCACCCCGCCTCCGGCGCCCCGCACCGCCTGGCCAACTGGGTGGACGGGTCGGTCGTGAACGCGGGCGACGGCACGCACGAGCACCCGACCCAGGCGCTGCTCGACGCGTACACCATGCGGGCCCGGCTGGGCCGGCTCGCCGGCCTGTCGGTCGCGGTGGTCGGGGACGTGCTGCACTCCCGGGTGGCCCGCTCCAACGTGCTGCTCCTGTCGACCCTCGGCGCGAAGGTCACCCTGGTCGGCCCGCCCACGCTCATCCCCGTCGACATCGCCGGAGCGCTCGCCCCGGGCATCGACGTGTCGTACGACCTCGACTCGGTGCTGCCGAACGTGGACGCGGTGATGATGCTGCGCGTGCAGCGGGAGCGGATGCGGGACTCCTACTTCCCCTCCGCCCGCGAGTACGCCCGCCGCTACGGGCTGGACGGTCCCCGGATGCGTCGCCTGCCCGAGCACGCGATCGTCATGCACCCCGGTCCGATGAACCGCGGGATGGAGATCACCCCCGAGGTCGCCGACTCACCCCGCTCCACCATCGTCGAACAGGTCACCAACGGGGTCTCCGTCCGGATGGCTGTTCTGTACCTGCTGCTCGGAGGGAACAACCGGTGACCGCGTACCTCATCACCAGCGTGAGCATCGTCGGCGCCGCGCCGACCGACCTGCTGATCCGCGACGGCGTCGTCGCCGAGGTCGGTCCGGGGCTGTCCGCGCCGGACGCCACCGTCATCGACGGAACCGGCCTGGTGGCCCTGCCCGGCCTGGTCGACCTGCACACCCACCTGCGCGAACCCGGCCGGGAGGACGCCGAGACGGTCGAGTCCGGTTCCCGGGCGGCGGCGCTGGGCGGCTACACGGCGGTCTGCGCGATGGCCAACACGTCGCCGGTCGCGGACACCGCCGGCGTGGTCGAGCAGGTCTGGCGGCTCGGCCGGGAGGCCGGGATGGTCGACGTGCAGCCGATCGGGGCGGTCACCGTCGGGTTGGCCGGCGAGCGCCTCGCCGAGTTGGGGGCGATGGCCGACTCCGCCGCCCGGGTACGGATCTTCTCCGACGACGGGCACTGCGTCGCCGACCCGTTGCTGATGCGCCGGGCCCTGGAGTACGTCAAGGCGTTCGACGGGATCATCGCCCAGCATGCCGAGGAGCCCCGCCTCACCGAGGGCGCCCAGATGCACGAGGGTGAGGTCTCCACCCGGCTCGGGCTGATCGGCTGGCCGGCGGTCGCCGAGGAGGCGATCATCGCCCGGGACGTGCTGCTCGCCGAGCACGTGGGCAGCCGACTGCACGTCTGCCACGTCTCCACCGCCGGCAGCGTCGAGGTGCTGCGCCAGGCCAAGGCCCGCGGGGTGCGCGTCACCGCCGAGGTCACCCCGCACCACCTGTTGCTCACCGACGAGCGCGCGGAGAGCTACGACCCGGTCTTCAAGGTCAACCCGCCGTTGCGTACGGCCGCCGACGTCGCCGCGCTGCGCGCCGCGCTCGCCGACGGCGTGATCGACATCATCGCCACCGACCACGCCCCGCACGCCGTGGAGGACAAGGAGTGCGAGTGGGCGTACGCCCGGCCGGGGATGCTCGGCCTGGAGACGGCGCTGTCCATCGCGCTGGACGTGCTCGGTCCCGAGTGGGACCTGATCGCCGAGCGGATGTCCCGCGTCCCCGCCCGGATCGCCGGCCTGACCGGGCACGGCGTCGATCCCGCCCCGGGCGCCCCGGCCACCCTGACCCTGGTCGACCCGGCCGCCCGCCGCACCATCGAGCCGGCAGAGCTGGCCAGCCGCAGTCGCAACACCCCGTACGCCCGCATGACGCTGCCGGGTCGCATCGTGGCGACCTTCCTGCGCGGCGAGCCGACGGTCCTGGACGGAAAGGCAATCAAGTGACGCGTAGACGTTCCGCGATCCTCGTGCTCGAGGACGGGCGCACGTTCCCCGGTGAGGCGTACGGCAGCGTCGGGGAGACCTTCGGCGAGGCGGTCTTCACCACCGGCATGACCGGTTACCAGGAGACGCTGACCGACCCGTCCTACCACCGTCAGGTGGTCGTGCAGACCGCCCCGCACATCGGCAACACCGGCGTCAACGGCGAGGACGACGAGTCCAGTCGAATCTGGGTGGCCGGGTACGTGGTCCGCGACCCGGCCCGGATCGGCTCGAACTGGCGGGCCACCGGCGGTCTCGAGGACCGCCTCGCCACCGAGGGCGTGGTGGGCATCAGCGGGGTGGACACCCGTGCGCTGACCCGGCACCTGCGCGATCGGGGTGCCATGCGGGTGGGCATCTCCAGTGTCGAGAAGGACCCGCAGAGCCTGCTGGCCCGGGTCCGGCAGTCACCGCAGATGGTCGGCGCGGACCTGTCCACCGAGGTGACCACTCCCGAGCCGTACGTCGTCGACGCGATCGGCGAGCACCGGTTCACGGTGGCCGCGCTCGACCTGGGGATCAAGCGCAACGTGCCGCGCCGGCTCGCCGCGCGCGGGGTGACCACCCACGTGCTGCCGGCCTCGTCGAGCATCGAGGACCTGCTCGCCACCGGCGCCGACGCGATCTTCCTATCGCCCGGACCCGGTGACCCGGCCACGGCCGACGGTCCGGTGGCGGTGGCCCGGGAGGCGCTGCGGCGGCAGGTGCCGCTGTTCGGCATCTGCTTCGGCAGCCAGATCCTCGGTCGGGCGCTCGGGTTCGGCACCTACAAGCTGGGCTACGGCCACCGGGGCATCAACCAGCCGGTGCTCGACCGGGCCACCGGCAAGGTCGAGGTCACCAGCCACAACCACGGCTTCGCGGTCGAGGTGCCGGGTGCCGGCGCGGTGGTTCCCGACCAGGTGATCGACACCGACTTCGGTGGTGTCCAGGTGTCGCACGTCTGCCTCAACGACAACGTGGTCGAGGGGCTGCGGGCCGTGGACGTCCCCGCCTTCACCGTCCAGTACCACCCGGAGGCGGCGGCCGGTCCCCACGACGCGGACTACCTCTTCGACCGCTTCGCCGAGTTGATCGGAAGCCGGAACCACAGCAAGGGGCGCAGCAATGCCTAAGCGGACCGATCTGAAGCACATCCTCGTCATCGGCTCCGGGCCGATCGTCATCGGCCAGGCCTGCGAGTTCGACTACTCCGGCACCCAGGCGTGCCGGGTGCTGCGCAGCGAGGGGATCCGGGTCAGCCTGGTCAACTCCAACCCGGCCACGATCATGACCGACCCGGAGTTCGCCGACGCGACGTACGTCGAGCCGATCACCCCGGAGTTCGTCGAGCTGGTCATCGCCAAGGAGCGCCCGGACGCGATCCTGGCGACCCTCGGCGGGCAGACCGCGCTGAACACCGCCGTCGCCCTGCACTCCAACGGCGTCCTGGAGAAGTACGGCGTCGAGCTGATCGGCGCGAACATCGACGCCATCAACCGGGGTGAGGACCGCCAGCTCTTCAAGGAGATCGTCGCGAAGGCCGGCGTACGCCTCGGCGTCGAGGACCCGGCCACGCTGGTGCCCCGTTCCCGGGTGTGCCACTCGATGGACGAGGTCGAGGCGACCGTCGCCGAGCTGGGCCTGCCGGTGGTGATCCGGCCGTCGTTCACGATGGGCGGCCTGGGCTCCGGCATGGCGCACACCCCGGAGGACCTGGCCCGCATCGCCGGCGACGGCCTGGCGGCCAGCCCGGTGCACGAGGTCCTGATCGAGGAGAGCGTGCTCGGCTGGAAGGAGTACGAGCTGGAGCTGATGCGCGACCGGCACGACAACGTGGTGGTCGTCTGCTCCATCGAGAACATCGACCCGATGGGCGTGCACACCGGCGACAGCGTCACCGTGGCCCCGGCCATGACGCTCACCGACCGGGAGTACCAGCACCTTCGTGACCTGGGTATCGCCGTGCTGCGCGAGGTCGGGGTGGACACCGGCGGCTGCAACATCCAGTTCGCGGTCAACCCGGTCGACGGCCGGATCGTCGTGATCGAGATGAACCCCCGGGTGTCGCGCTCCTCGGCGCTGGCTTCCAAGGCGACCGGTTTCCCGATCGCGAAGATCGCCGCGAAGCTGGCCATCGGCTACACGCTCGACGAGATCCCCAACGACATCACGCTGAAGACCCCGGCGGCGTTCGAGCCGACCCTGGACTACGTGGTGGTGAAGATCCCCCGGTTCGCGTTCGAGAAGTTCCCCGGCGCGGACCCGGAGCTGACCACCACGATGAAGTCGGTGGGCGAGGCCATGAGTCTCGGGCGCAACTTCAGCGAGGCGCTGAACAAGGCCATGCGGTCGATGGAAACCAAGGCGGTCGGCTTCTGGACCACTCCGGATCCGGCGGGCGTCACCCTGGCGGACACCCTCGCCGCGCTGCGCGTGCCGCACGACGGCCGGCTCTACACCGTGGAACGGGCGCTGCGTCTCGGCGCGTCGATCAGCGAGGTGAGCGAGGCGTCCGGCGGCATCGACCCCTGGTTCCTGGACCAGATCGCGGCGTTGATCGAGCTGCGGACCGAGATCGTCGACGCGCCGGTGCTCGACGCCGAGCTGCTGCGCCGTGCCAAGCGGGCCGGGCTCTCCGACCGGCAGCTCGCCGCGCTGCGTCCGGAGCTGGCGGCCGAGGACGGCGTACGCGCCCTGCGGCACCGCCTCGACGTCCGCCCGGTCTACAAGACCGTCGACACCTGCGCGGCCGAGTTCGAGGCCAGCACGCCCTACCACTACTCGTCGTACGACTCCGAGACCGAGGTCGTGCCGTCGGACCGGCCGAAGGTGCTGATCCTCGGCTCCGGCCCGAACCGGATCGGGCAGGGCATCGAGTTCGACTACTCGTGCGTGCACGCCGTGCAGGCGCTGCGGGCGGCCGGCTACGAGACCGTGATGGTCAACTGCAACCCGGAGACGGTGTCGACCGACTACGACACCGCCGACCGGCTCTACTTCGAGCCGCTGACCTTCGAGGACGTCCTGGAGGCCTGGCACGCGGAGGACTCCTCCGGGCGCGCGGCCGGAGGCCCGGGCGTGGTCGGTGTGGTCGTGCAGCTCGGCGGCCAGACCCCGCTGGGATTGGCGCAGCGGCTCAAGGACGCGGGCGTGCCGGTGGTCGGCACTTCGCCGGAGTCGATCCACCTGGCCGAGGAGCGGGGCGCGTTCGGCGCCGTTCTGGCCCGCGCCGGGCTGCGCGCGCCGGCACACGGCATGGCCACCTCGTACGACGAGGCCAAGACGATCGCCGACGAGATCGGCTACCCGGTACTGGTCCGTCCGTCCTACGTGCTCGGTGGGCGCGGCATGGAGATCGTGTACGACGACCCGACGCTGCGTGACTACATCGGCCGGGCCACCGACATCTCCGGCGACCACCCGGTGCTGGTGGACCGGTTCCTCGACGACGCCATCGAGATCGACGTGGACGCCCTGTGCGACGCCGACGGCGAGGTCTACATCGGCGGCGTGATGGAGCACATCGAAGAGGCCGGTATCCACTCCGGAGACTCGTCCTGCGCGTTGCCGCCGATCACCCTGGCGGGCTCGCACCTGGCCGAGGTCCGCCGGTACACCGAGGCCATCGCCCGGGGTGTCGGCGTGCGCGGTCTGCTCAACGTGCAGTACGCGCTCAAGGACGACGTGCTCTACGTGCTGGAGGCCAACCCGCGCGCGTCGCGGACGGTTCCGTTCGTCTCGAAGGCGACGGCGGTGCCGCTGGCCAAGGCGGCGGCCCGGATCGCGCTGGGCGCGACCATCGCCGAGCTGCGTGCCGAGGGTCTGCTCCCGGCGACGGGGGACGGTGGGACGATGCCCGCCGACGCGCCGATCGCGGTCAAGGAGGCGGTGCTGCCGTTCAAGCGCTTCCGTACCCGCGCGGGCAAGGGGATCGACTCGCTGCTCGGCCCGGAGATGAAGTCGACGGGTGAGGTGATGGGCATCGACACCAACTTCGGGCACGCCTTCGCCAAGAGCCAGTCGGCCGCGTACGGGTCGTTGCCGACCGCCGGGAAGATCTTCGTGTCGGTGGCCAACCGCGACAAGCGCGGCATGATCTTCCCGATCAAGCGGCTGGCCGACCTGGGCTTCGAGATCGTGGCGACCGCCGGTACCGCCGAGGTGCTGCGCCGGCACGGCATCGCCTGCGAGCAGATCCGCAAGCACTACCAGGCCGGCGAGGGCGACGACGCCGTGTCGCTGATCCTGCGCGGAGACGTGGCCCTGGTGATCAACACGCCGCAGGGCTCGGGCGCGAGCGCCCGCTCCGACGGGTACGAGATCCGCAGCGCGGCCGTCACCGCCGACATCCCGTGCATCACCACGGTCCCCGGCGCCGCCGCGGCCGTGATGGGGATCGAGGCACGTATCCGGGGCGACATGCGGGTGCGCCCGTTGCAGGATCTACACGCGACCCTGCGGGCGGCGCAGTGACGGTGTTCGAGCGGGTCGTCCGGCCCGGGTTGTTCCGGCTCGGCGGCGGGGACGCCGAGACGGCGCACGAGTGGACGCTGCGGCGGTTGGCCGCACTGTCGCGGCGTCCCGCTGCGCTGGCCGCGCTGCGGGCCCGGTACGTCGTCGAAGCGCCGCGCACGGTCTTCGGCGTGCGATTCCCCAACCCGGTCGGGTTGGCCGCCGGCATGGACAAGGACGGCGCCGCGCTGCCGGCCTGGCCGGCGCTCGGCTTCGGCTTCGTGGAGGTCGGCACGGTCACCGCGCACGCCCAGCCGGGCAATCCGCGGCCCCGGCTGTTCCGGCTGCCGGCCAGCGAGGCGGTGGTCAACCGGATGGGCTTCAACAACGCCGGCGCCGAGGCGTTGGCCGCCCGGCTGGCGGCGTTGCCCCGTCCACTCGGGGTGCCGTTGGGCATCTCGCTGGGCAAGTCCAAGGTGACTCCGCTCGACGAGGCGGTCGAGGACTACCTGGCCTCGTACCGGGCGCTGCGTGGGCACGGCGACTACTTCGCGGTGAACGTGTCGTCGCCGAACACGCCAGGTCTGCGGTCGTTGCAGGACCGTGCCCACCTGGACGCGCTGCTCGGCGCGCTGGTGGGGGAGAAGCCGGTGCTGGTGAAGATCGCGCCGGACCTGACCGAGGCGGCGATCGCCGAGTTGCTGGAGGTCTGCCTGGCCCGAGGCGCCGCCGGGGTGATCGCCACCAACACCACCCTGGCCCGCGACGGGCTGGCCGCCGTGGACACCGACCGTGGCGCAGAGGCCGGCGGCCTGTCCGGTCGGCCGCTGACCGGCCGTGCCCGGGACGTGGTGGCCTTCGTGCACCGCGAGACCGGCGGCCGGCTGCCCATCGTCGGGGTCGGCGGCGTGCTCGACCCGGACGACGCCACCCGGATGTTCGATGCCGGCGCCGCCCTCGTGCAGCTCTACACGGGCTTCATCTACCGGGGCCCGGCCCTGGTCCGGGCGGCGGCCCGCGCGAGCGCCACGGCGGCGACGCCGGATCCGGTCGCCGGCCGGTGACCAGCCGTCGGCCCGGCGGCACCGCCGGGTCCGTCCGTCGGTCGGCCGAGGACCCCGACCGGTCACTGCCGCCTTTGCTCTGCTTCAACCAAGGAGACAGTGGGCGTCCGGTATCCGGACACCAGGTGTCGCCTCCGCTGAAGCAGAGCAAAGGGGGCCGGGGGGAGGTGCGGTCCGGCCGTGCGGCCGTGCGCACGGCCGGCGCCGATCACGCCGGTCGGGCCGGTCGGCCCGGGCCGGTCCGGAAGGAGTACGGGTGACACCCGAGGAGATCCTGGCCGTCGACCGCGCGCACGTCTGGCATCCGTACGCCACGCTGCCGCCGACGAACGCGCCGTTCGTGGTCCGCAGCGCCGAGGGGGTACGGCTGACCCTTGCCGACGGCCGGGAGTTGGTGGACGGGATGTCGTCCTGGTGGGCGGCGGTCCACGGCTACCGGCACCCGGTGCTGGACGCGGCCGTGACCGACCAGCTCGGGCGGATGAGCCACGTGATGTTCGGCGGACTCACCCACGAGCCCGCCGTACGGCTCGCGCGGACGCTGGTCGAGCTGGCCCCGGAAGGGTTGGAGCACGTGTTCCTGGCCGACTCCGGGTCGGTCAGCGTCGAGGTGGCCGTGAAGATGTGCCTGCAGTACCAGCGGGCGGTCGGCCGGCCGGAACGGCGTCGGCTGGCCACCTGGCGGGGCGGGTACCACGGTGACACGTTCCATCCGATGAGCGTCTGCGACCCCGAGGGCGGGATGCACCACCTCTGGGGTGACGTGCTGCCCCGGCAGGTCTTCGCCCCGGTCCCGCCGGGTGGGTTCGCCGATCCGCCGGACGAGGCGTACGTGGCGGCGTTGGTGGACGCCGTCGAGCGGCACGCCCACGAACTGGCCGCGGTCATCGTGGAACCGGTGGTGCAGGGCGCGGGTGGGATGCGCTTCCACCATCCGGGTTACCTGCGGGCGCTGCGCGAGGTGACCCGCGCGCACGGGGTGCTGCTGATCTTCGACGAGATCGCGACCGGGTTCGGTCGTACCGGCACGATGTTCGCCGCCGAGCACGCCGGGGTGTCCCCGGACGTGATGTGCGTGGGCAAGGCGCTCACCGGCGGCTACCTGACCCTGGCCGCGGCGCTGTGCACCCCGGAGATCGCGCGTGGGATCTCCGCTGACGGCGTCCTGGCGCACGGTCCGACGTTCATGGGCAACCCGCTGGCCTGCGCGGTCGCCAACGCCTCCATCGGGCTGCTACGGACGGGCGACTGGGCGGCGCAGGTGTCCCGGATCGGCGCGGGGCTGCGCGCCGGCCTGGAGCCGCTGCGCGCCCTGCCGGGAGTGGCCGATGTGCGGGTGCTCGGGGCGATCGGCGTGGTCCAGCTCGACCACGACGTCGACCTCGGCGCGGCCACCATGGCCGCCGCCGACCGGGGCGTCTGGCTGCGGCCCTTCCGCGACCTGATCTACACGATGCCGCCGTACGTCACGGACGACGCCGACCTGGCCCGGATCGCGGCCGGGGTGGCGGCGGCCGTGGCGGCCGGCTGAGCGGGAACCGACAAGCATCCCGGGAGGCGGCCCGCCGCCCGGGCGACAAGAGGGGAAGTACGCCGATGGAGAGCTTCGGAACCCGGCTGCACCGGGCCGTCACCGAGCGTGGACCGCTCTGCGTGGGCATCGACCCGCATCCCGGGCTGCTGGCCCGCTGGGGTCTCGCCGACGACGTCGACGGTCTGGACCGGTTCGCCCGAACCGTGGTGGATGCGCTCGGTGACCGGGTTGCGGTTGTCAAGCCTCAGTCGGCCTTTTTCGAGCGATTCGGATCCCGCGGTGTGGCGATTCTTGAGTCAACTATCCGACAGTTACGAGAAGCCGGATCGCTCGTTCTGCTCGACGTCAAGCGCGGCGACATCGGCTCAACGGTCAGCGCGTACGCCTCCGCGTACCTGGATCCATCCAGTCCTCTGTATGTCGACGCGGTCACGGCCAGTCCCTACCTGGGAGTAGGTTCGCTGGCGCCGATGTTCGAGTTGGCCACCAAACACGGCGGCGGGGTCTTCGTGCTGGCCCTCACCTCGAACCCCGAGGGCGCGGCCGTGCAGCGGGCCCGGACGGCCGACGGACGCACCGTGGCGCAGACCGTGATCGACGAGATTTCCCAGCTCAACAGCGGTGCTGACCCCCTCGGCAGCTTCGGTCTGGTGGTCGGGGCCACCATCGGTGACACGGGTCATGACCTGTCCACCGTGGGTGGGCCGCTGCTCGCTCCGGGGCTCGGCGCGCAGGGTGCGGGCGCCGCCGATCTGCGTACCGTCTTCGGCTCCAGCCTCGCCGCGGTGCTCCCGTCGTACTCCCGTGAGGTCCTGTCGGCGGGACCGGACACCGACGCCCTGCGGGCCGCCGCCGACCGCGTGCTGGTCGAGTGTCGGGCCGTTCTGGCTGCCCGGTGACTGACTGACGGCTCGGTCACTTTGCGATGATCATCGCGCGCCCACGTTGCCGAAAGCTCCGTTGACCGCTAGTTTTCCCCGCGCTGGGAACCATGGACCCCTTGGTTCACAGCGACACCACGTTTCACAGATGCGGCGGTGCGCCCCGCCCGCCGCGATAGGGACCTGAGGAGAACTGGTGCCGCTCCCGTCACTGACCCCCGAACAGCGCGCTGCCGCGCTCGAGAAGGCCGCGGAGATCCGCAAGGCCCGTGCCGAGCTGAAGGAGCAGCTCAAGCAGGGCAAGACCACCCTTGGCGCCGTCCTCGAGCGCGCCGAGAGCGACGACGTCGTCGGCAAGCTCAAGGTTTCGGCCGTCCTGCAGGCGATGCCGGGCATCGGCAAGATCCGGGCTACCCAGATCATGGAGAAGCTCAAGATCGCCGACAGCCGTCGTCTGCGCGGCCTCGGCGAGCAGCAGCGCAAGGCACTGCTTGGAGAGTTCGCCGCCAACTGAACCTGGCAGCGTGTAGAAACAAGCAGTGAGCACGGATGACGAGGCGCGCCCGGCGGCTCGGCTCACTGTCCTGGCTGGACCTTCGGGTTCCGGCAGGGAGAGTGTCGTCGAGCTCGTCCGGGCGCGTTTCCCGTCCGTGTGGATCCCGGTGCCGGCAACGACCAGGCCGCGCCGGGAGCCGGAGACGGACGGGGAGCAACGGGTCTTTCTCGCCCCGGCCGAGTTCGAGCGCCGGGTGGCCGCCGGCGAGCTGCTGGAGTGGTCCCGGATCGGCGCGTACCGCCGGGGGACCCTGCACCCGCCGCTGCGCGCCCGGCTCGACGCCGGGCAGCAGGTCCTGCTTCCGCTCGACGTGACCGGGGCCCGGCTGGTGCGGCAACGACTGCCCGACGCGCGTCTGGTGCTGCTGATCCCGCCCGGACGCCGGCCCGACGCGGCCGTGGCGGCCGCCTTCGCGGACACCCTCACGCACGACCTCACCGATCGGGTGGCGGACGAGCTGGTAGGCTTACTCGGTTCAACTCATCCGGATCCGGCCTGGTCACGCCTGCGTGGCTGACGGCCGGCCGCCGTCGGGACTCAGCACCGCGTCCGCGCGGCTCGAAAGACGCAGAGGTTAATTCGTGGGATCCATCGCCAACCCCGAAGGCATCACCAACCCGCCGATCGACGAGCTCCTCGAGAAGACGACGTCGAAGTACGCGCTGGTCATCTTCGCCGCCAAGCGCGCGCGCCAGGTCAACGCCTACTACAGCCAGCTCGGTGAGGGCCTCCTGGAGTACGTCGGCCCGCTCGTCGAGACCACCCCGCAGGAGAAGCCGCTCTCCATCGCCATGCGCGAGATCAACGGTGGCCTGCTCACCGCCGAGCCGACCGACCAGCCGTAGGCCCGTCCCCGTCGATGTCCGCCTCGATCGTCCTCGGGGTCGGCGGCGGCATCGCTGCCTACAAGGCATGTGAGCTGCTGCGACTCTTCACCGAGTCGGGCCACCGGGTCCGAGTCGTGCCGACCGCGTCGGCGCTGAGATTCGTCGGCGCGCCGACCTGGGCGGCGCTCTCCGGCCAGCCGGTCGCCGACGACGTCTGGTCCGACGTGCACGAGGTGCCGCACGTCCGCCTCGGCAAGCAGGCCGACCTGGTGGTGGTCGCGCCGACCACGACCGACCTGCTCGCCAAGGCCGCCCACGGGCTCGCCGACGACCTGCTGACCAACACGTTGCTGACCGCCCGCTGCCCGGTGGTGCTGGCCCCGGCCATGCACACCGAGATGTGGGAGCACCCGGCCACCGTCGCCAACGTCGCCACGCTGCGCTCCCGGGGCGTCCGGGTGATCGAGCCGGCCGTCGGGCGGCTCACCGGCGCCGACACCGGCAAGGGCCGGCTGCCCGACCCGGCGGAGATCTTCGCGGTCGCCCGCCAGGTCCTCGCTCGAGGCGCCTCCGCCCCGGCGGACCTGACGGGTCGCCGGCTGGTCGTCACCGCCGGGGGCACCCGCGAGCCGCTGGACCCGGTCCGTTTCCTCGGCAACCGCTCCTCGGGCAAACAGGGCTACGCCTTCGCGCGTTCGGCGGTCGCCCGAGGCGCGCAGGTCACGCTGATCGCGGCCAACGTCTCGCTCGCCGACCCCGCCGGGGTCGACCTCGTCCGGGTCGGCACGACCGCCGAGCTGCGCGAGGCGACCCTGAAGGCCGCCGACGAGGCCGACGCGGTCGTGATGGCGGCGGCTCCGGCCGATTTCCGACCGGCGACGTACGCGCCTGGCAAAATCAAGAAGTCGGACGACGGTGTCGCTCCCACCATCGAGCTCGTCACGAATCCCGATATCGCGGCGGAGCTCGGCCAGCGCAAGCGACCGGGGCAGGTGCTGGTGGTGTTCGCCGCCGAGACCGGCGACGCGGAGGCCAACGGCCGGGCGAAGCTGGCCCGCAAGCGGGCTGACCTCATCGTGGTCAACGAGGTCGGTCCGGACCGGGTCTTCGGCGCCGACACCAACACGGTGACGGTCATCGGCGCGGACGGCTCGGTGAGTCGTCTGCCGGAGCAGGCCAAGGAAGCGGTGGCCGACACCGTGTGGGACCTCGTCGTGGCGCGGCTGGCCAATCGCTCCTGACGGGTGGAACAGGGCGCGACCGACCCCGACACCGACCGCAGCGGTGACTAGACTGCCGCGGAACGACCTCACACGCTTAGGAGTGCCGTGACACGCCGCCTCTTCACGTCCGAATCGGTCACGGAAGGCCACCCGGACAAGATCGCCGACCAGATCAGCGACGGCATCCTCGACGCGCTGCTCGCCGAGGACCCGCACAGCCGGGTCGCCGTCGAGACCATGATCACCACCGGCCAGGTGCACATCGCCGGCGAGGTCACCACCAAGGCGTACGCCGACATCCCCACCATCGTCCGCCGGACCATCCTCGACATCGGGTACGACTCGTCGAAGAAGGGTTTCGACGGCGCCTCCTGCGGGGTCAGCGTCTCGATCGGCGCGCAGTCCGAGGACATCGCGCAGGGCGTCGACAACGCCTTCGAGCTGCGGACCGGGGCTTCGGAGAGCGCGTTGGACGCCCAGGGCGCCGGCGACCAGGGCATGATGTTCGGCTTCGCCTGCTCCGAGACGCCGGAGCTGATGCCGCTGCCGATCGCCCTGGCCCACCGGCTGGCGCGTCGGCTCGCCGCGGTCCGTAAGGACGGCACGATTCCGTACCTGCGGCCGGACGGCAAGACCCAGGTCACCATCGAGTACGAGGGGCTGCGCCCGGTCCGGCTGAACACCGTCGTGGTGTCCAGCCAGCACGCCGCGGACATCTCGCTGGAGTCGCTGCTCACCCCCGACGTGCGCGACTCCGTCATCGCGCCCGAGCTGGAGAGCCTCGGCCTGGACACCGACGGCTACCGGCTGCTGGTCAACCCGACCGGCCGGTTCGAGATCGGCGGCCCGATGGGTGACGCCGGCCTGACCGGCCGCAAGATCATCGTCGACACCTACGGCGGGTACGCCCGGCACGGCGGCGGCGCGTTCTCCGGCAAGGACCCGTCCAAGGTGGACCGGTCGGCCGCGTACGCGATGCGCTGGGTGGCCAAGAACGTGGTCGCCGCCGGCCTCGCCGAGCGGTGCGAGGCGCAGGTCGCCTACGCCATCGGCAAGGCGCACCCGGTGAGCCTCTTCATCGAGACGTTCGGCACCGAGACCGTGCCGGTCGCCTCGATCGAGAGCGCCGTCTCCGAGGTGTTCGACCTGCGCCCGGCCGCGATCATCCGGGACCTCAACCTGCTCCGCCCGATCTACCAGCAGACCGCCGCGTACGGCCACTTCGGCCGGGAGCTGCCGGACCTGACCTGGGAGAACACCGACCGGGCCGCCGACCTCAAGTCGGCTGCGGGAGCCTGACCGCCACCAGGCCTAGCGACCGGCGACCCGCACCGGGGTCGCCGGTCGCGCGCGTCTGCGTGGACGTGCCGCTGGCGCATCTGGACCGCCCGTTCGACTACCTCGTGCCGGCCGAGCTGGACGACGTGGCGGTGCCCGGCACCCGGGTCAAGGTGCGTTTCGCGGGGCAGTTGGTCGACGGATGGCTGCTGTCCCGGGCGGACGACTCCGGGCACACCGGCCGCCTCGCCTACCTGGAGAAGGTCGTCTCGCCCGAGCCGGTGCTGACCCCCGAGGTCGCCCGTCTGGCCCGCGCGGTCGCCGACCGGTACGCGGGCAATCTCGCCGACGTCCTCCGGCTCGCCGTGCCACCCCGACACGCCCGTGTCGAGAAGGAGCCCCACGACGAGGAGTCCACGCCGGAGGCCGCGCCGGGGGAGCCGGTCGACCCGAGGGGATGGCGGGACTATCCGGCCGGGCCGGCGCTGTTGCGGGCGCTCACCGACGGCCGGCCCGCCCGTGCGGTCTGGTCCGCGCTGCCCGGCGAGGACTGGGCCGCCCGCTACGCCGACGCTGTGGCCGCCACCGTCGCCGGTGGCCGCGGCGGGGTGGTCGTCGTGCCGGACGCGCGCGACCTCGACCGTCTCGACGCGGCGCTGACCGACGTGCTGGGCCCGGGGCGGCACGTCGCTCTCTCCGCCGCCCTCGGGCCGGCCCGGCGCTACCGGGCGTTCCTCGCCGCCCGTCGCGGGCAGGTGCCGGTGGTCATCGGTACCCGGGCGGCGATGTTCGCCCCGGTGCGCCGGCTCGGTCTCGTCGCCGTCTGGGACGACGGGGACGACCTGCACTCCGAACCCCGCGCGCCCTACCCGCACGCCCGGGACGTGCTGCTCACCCGGGCGCGGCTCGGCGAGGCCGCAGCGCTGGTCGGCGGGTACGCGCGTACGGCCGAGGCGCAGTTGCTGGTGGAGACCGGCTGGGCCCGCGAGGTGGTCGCCGACCGGGCGACGGTGCGGGCGCGGATACCGGCCATCGCGCCGACCGGGGACGACCCGCAGCTCGCCCGTGATCCCGGTGCGGCCACCGCCCGGCTGCCCAGCCTGGCCTGGACGGCCGCCCGCGACGCGCTCCGGGCGGGTCTGCCGGTGCTCGTGCAGGTGCCCCGCCGCGGCTACCTGCCCTCGGTCTCCTGCGCCGACTGCCGCACCCCGGCCCGCTGCGCGCACTGCGCCGGCCCGCTCGCCCTGCCGTCGGCCGGCGGCACCCCGGTCTGTCGGTGGTGCGCCCGGGTCGCCGCCGCGTACGCCTGTCCCCAGTGTGGCGGTCGGCGGTTGCGGGCGGCGGTCACCGGCGCCCGGCGTACCGCCGAGGAGCTGGGCCGGGCGTTCCCCGACGTGCCGGTGCGGACCTCGGGACGCGAGGAGGTGTTGACCGACGTGCCCGGCACGGCCGCCCTGGTCGTCGCCACGCCCGGTGCCGAGCCGGTCGCGGCGGGCGGCTACGGCGCGGTGCTGCTGCTCGACTCGTGGGCCCTGCTGACCCGGGCCGACCTGCGTGCCGGCGAGGAGGCGCTGCGCCGCTGGCTGGCCGCGGCGGCTCTGGCCCGCCCGGCGCCGGCCGGCCGCGTGGTGGTCGTCGCCGACGGCGCGCTCGCCCCGGTGCAGGCGCTGCTGCGCTGGGACGCCGCCTGGTTCGCCGACCGGGAGCTGGCCGAGCGCCGCGAGCTGGGCTTCCCGCCGGCCGTCCGGATGGCGAGCGTCACCGGCCCGGCCGAGGCGGTGGCCGACCTGCTCGCCGAGGCCCGACTGCCCGCCGACGCCGAGGTGCTCGGGCCCGTGCCGGCCGACGAGGGGCGCGAGCGGATGCTGCTGCGGGTGCCCCGGGCGCGGGCCGCCGCGCTCGCCGAGGCCCTGCACTCGGCCGCCGGGGTGCGCGCCGCCCGCAAGGCCGCCGAGCCGGTTCGTCTCCAGGTCGATCCGCTGAGCCTGTTCTGACCGTTTTGCCGGCGGTGGCAGGCGGGCGCGGCGACCGGTGCCCGCACACCGCGTCCGGCAGAAGGCTGGTGACGAGGTGGTAGCATCGCCCGTCATGCTCGGGCTGTCGATGATGTCAGGAAGCCGGTTATCAGGGGTGGACCAGTCGTGACCGTTCGACAATCGATCGTCTTCAACGGCGACCTCGGCAGCGGCAAGAGCACCGTGTCGGTGGAGATCGCCAAGCGGCTCGGTATGCGCCGGGTCAGCGTGGGTGACCTCTATCGGGAGATGGCGCAGCAGCGGCAGATGACCGCCCTGCAACTCAACCTGCACGCCGAGCTGGACCAGGCTGTCGACGGGTACGTCGACCAGCTCCAGCGCGACATCGCCGCCTCCGGCGAACACCTGATCATGGATTCGCGGCTGGCCTGGCACTTCTTCACCGACGCGCTCAAGGTGCACATGATCACCGAGCCGGGTGAGGCGGCCCGCCGGGTGCTGGCCCGTCCGTCCGGCCCGGCGGAGAGCTACGCCTCGCACGAGGAGGCCAAGGCCAAGCTCCGCGAGCGCAGCGCCAGCGAGCGCAGCCGGTTCATCCTCCGCTACGGGGTGGACAAGGCGCGGTTGCGCAACTACGACCTGATCTGTGACACCACCCGGGCCTCCGCCGCCGAGGTGGTCGAGCACATCGTCGCCGCGTACGAGGGCACGCTCGGCGCCGAGGTGCTGCGCGACGGCCCGCCGCTGCTGCTGCTGGATCCGGCGCGGGTCTACCCGACCGAGGACATCGCCACCCTGCGTGGCCTCTGGGACAGCGAGTTCGTCGGCGACGTGGCCGAGGCCGGCGACGAGTCGTTGGAGCCGCTCAAGATCGGCTTCACGGGGGAGTACTTCTTCGTCGTCGACGGTCACCGGCGGCTCAGCGCCGCCCTGCAGAACGGCTTCTCCCTGGTGCCGGCCCAACTGGTCGCCGAGGTCGACGAGCCGGTGGTCGGCGGGATGAGCGCCGTGGACTACTTCGCCGCGCAGGTGCGGCCGGGCCTGGTCTACGACTGGGAGGCCGCTCACAAGATCCACCTGCCGTTGCCGGAGCCGGCGCTGCTCCGCGGCGACGCCGTGCTCGCCGCGGACACGGGCGTCGGCGCCTAGGCGCAGTCTGAGCGCGACGCCGGACCGGCGCGCGGGATGCGCGCCGGCCCGGGTGTCGGGTTGGACGATCGTGGTGCGAAGGCGTCAGCCCAGGACGACCCCGGAGGCGCCCACGCCGGCCATGCCGGAGAAGATGTCCTCGTAGTAGAACCGCCAGGCGCACACCCGGCCGTTGGGAACGTAGCCGGTGCACGCCGTCGACGTGTTGGTGTCGTCGATGGCGGTGTTGGTGCCGGTCGCCCAGACCTGGAGGGTGTTCGCCGCGTTCACGATCTCCACTGGGCCGCCGCTGTCACCCTGGCCGACCGCGTTGGTGTGGGCGGTGTTCTCCGCCTGCACCTGACCGCAGACCGTGCCGAAGTTGCGCACGTTGATGCACAGGTTGCGGGCCTTGACCTGGATCGAGCACCGGGTGCCGGAGTACGCGCCCGAGCTGCACACCCAGTTGCCGACCTGGCTGGCCTGCGCGCCGATCACCTGGTTGCTGAACTCGCTGACCACCGCGCCGGCCGCGTCCGTGCTGTTGTTGAAGACCCGCCCGCCGCCGCTGCCCGCGATGAGCAGGGTGTCGCTGCTGACGTTGCGGCTGATGACGGTGCCGATGGTCTGCCCGGTCGGGTCGGCCGCCACGACGTTGAGGTTGGCGCAGTGCGCGGCGGAGAGCACCCGCGACACCCCGCCCGCAAAGACGCCGAAGCCGGTCGAGCAGCCGCCACCGGTGGAGGTGTTGCGCCACGCGGCGCCACCCCACCAGGGCGGGCTGTCGTCCCACCGGGTGGCGGGAGCGGCGGCGACGCCGGTCTGGACGGTCACCGGAACGCCAGCGAGAGCCGTCGCCCCGAGCAGACCGCTCTGCGTACCGACCAACAGGCCCGCGCCGTCGGCGCGCGGCCCCACCGTCGTGATCTTGTCGCCGGCCGTGGCGCGCAGCTTGTCGGCCGCGACCATGAGTTCCCGCTGCGAGTACGCCGCGGGCAGCACCGTCGTCGCGACGGTGGCCCGGGCGTTGGCCACCAGTCGGGCCGGCGGCTCGCCCTTCCAGTAGACCTGGAGATGACGGGTGGCGGGATCGGCGACGATGCCGGCGAAGCCGGAGTTCGCGCTGCGCTGCGCGGCGTTGGTGATCTGGGTGGCGGCGGTGTTCATCCGCTGCTGCAACTGGAGCAGCTCCGACCAGGAGGCGAAGCCGCCCGGCACTGCGGTGCTGTCGACGAACGATCCGGTGGTGGTGGCCTTGCCCTTCGGCGCGGCGGTGGCCGACGTGGCGGTCACGCCCGTGACGAGCAGCGTGAGGCCGCAGGCGGCCACGGCGATGCGACGCAGCATCGACGCGGACCGTCGGGCGTTCGGGTGTGGACGGATCATCTGTACCCCTTCCCCAGGGTTCGTGGCGCGGGCCGGGCCCGCACCAGGGACGGTGGCACGCGACGTCCGATCCGAACGGCGATCCTGGACGGGATTGGACACGGTCGGACACCAACGGACGGCGAAAGGTCCGATGTGAACTGTCAAACATCGGCGATCTCCTATCTCACCGCTGGTAGCCGCGTCTAGCCTGCCCGTGTCGGCATCCGGGGCGCCGGGTGACCGCGAGGGGGGTGGGGGCCGCATGTCCGACCAGTGGATTCCTCCCGGCGTTCGTGCCGGGGCGCAGGAGTCGCCCGGGGCGTGCGACGTGGCACGCCGTGCCGTCGCGGCGCAGACCCTGCCGGATCTGGCCGGTCTGCTGCGCCAACTGCGCCGCCGCGAAGCACGGCAACAGGGCGAGACCCGGCTGACCTACCGGCAGTTGGCCGCGAAGACGGGCTGGTCACGCGGCATCATCGGGGAGTACTTCGCCGGCAACGTCCTGCCCCCGCCGGAGCGGTTCGACGCGCTCATCCGGTTGCTCGGCGCGAGCCCCACCGAGCAGGGCGTGCTGGCCACCGCGCGGGACCGGATCGAGGAGCGACGCCGACGTCCGACCGGTGACCACGCGACCGACGTACGGGCGGGCGCCGGGTCGGCGCGCCCCCAGGGCGGCGGCGCACGCGTCGCCGCGACGCCGAGCCGCCTCCCCGTACCCCGTCAACTGCCCCCGGCACTGCCCGGATTCGTCGGACGTACCGCCCAGCTCGCGCAGCTCGACGCCGCCTGTGCCAGTCCGGACGCCGCGGACGACGGCGGCCTGGCGCCGGCCGGGGTGGTGACCCTCTCCGGTACGGCCGGGGTCGGCAAGACCACCCTGGCGGTGCACTGGGCGCATCGCGTCGCCGACCGCTTCCCGGACGGTCAGCTCTACGTCGACCTGCGGGGATTCGACTCCACCGGCACGGTGGTGACGCCTGTCGAGGCGGTCCGGGGGTTTCTCGAGGCCCTCGAGGTACCGCCCGAACGGATCCCCACCCATCTGAGCGCGCAGGTGGGTCTGTACCGCAGCCTGCTCGCGGGCCGTCGGATGCTGGTGCTGCTGGACAACGCCCGCGACGCCGAGCAGGTCCGGCCGCTGCTGGCCGGCAGCCCGACCTGCCTGGTCCTGGTCACCAGCCGCAACCGCCTGTCCGGTCTGGTCGCCGCCGAGGGCGCCCGGCCGGTGGGGGTGGAGTTGCTCAGCGCCGCCGAGGCGTGGCAGCTGCTGGCCCGCCGACTCGGCGCGGACCGGCTGACCCTCGAGCCAGGGGCGGTGGACGAGATCATCGAGCGGTGCGCGCGGTTGCCGCTGGCGCTGGCGGTACTCGCCGCGCGGGGCGCGACGAATCCCGGGTTCCCCCTGGCCAGCCTCGCGGCCGAGCTGCGCGAGGCGCCTCGCCCGTTGGAATCGTTCGACGCCGGTGATGCCGGCACCGACGTGCAGGCCGTGTTCTCCTGGTCCTACCGGAGCCTGACGCCCCCGGCCGCACGGCTGTTCCGGCTGTTCGGCTGCCACCCGGGCCCGGACATCGGCGTGGCGGCGGCGGCCAGCCTGGCCGGGGTGCCCCGGGAGCAGGCGCCCCGACTGCTGGCGGAACTGGCCCACGCGCACCTCGTCACCGAGCACGCCCCCGGGCGGTTCAGCGCGCACGACCTGCTCCGGGCGTACGCCGTCCAGCAGGCCGAACGGTTCGAGCCGGCCGGCGCCCGACGGGCTGCGATCCGGCGCGGACTGGACCACTACCTGCACACCGCCCACGCGGCCGCGCTGCTGCTGCAACCGGGCCGGGATCCGGTCACCCTGGCCCCGGTCGCACCCGGTGTGCGGCCGGAGGAGATCGTCGACCACGGGCGGGCGCTCGCCTGGTTCACCACCGAGTACCCGGTGCTCCTGGCGGCGGTCGCGCACGCCCGGCACGTCGGGTTCGACGGCCACGCCTGGCAGCTGGCGTGGACGCTGGTGGACTTCCTGCAACGCCGGGGGCGCTGGCCCGACCTCGCCGACGCCCAGCGGACCGCCCTGGCCGGGGCCCGCCGGGCGGGCGACCGACTCGGGCAGGCCAACGCCCACCGGGACCTCGCCCGGGTGCTGTCCCGGCTGGGCCGGGTGGACGAGGCGGCGACCAACTACCGGGAGGCGCTGACGATCTTCGGGGCGTTGGGTGACCACACCGGGCAGGCGCGTACCCACCGGGCGTTCGGGGCGATGCTCGACGGTCTCGGCCGGCACGCCGAGGCGCTGGAGCACGGGCAGCGGGCGCTGGCGCTGTACCGCGACGCCGGCCACCTCGCCGGGGAGGCGAGCGCCCGCAACGCGGTCGGCTGGGCGCACGCCCAGCTCGGGCAGTACGCCCCGGCGCTCACGCACTGCGGGCAGGCGCTGACGTTGCTGCGCCGCACCGGTGACCGGCACGGTGAGGCGAACACCTGGGACAGCCTCGGCTTCATCCACGCCCGCCTGGGTGACCACGCCGAGGCGATCCGCTGCTACGGGCGCGCGCTCCGGCTCTACCGGCGGATCAGCGACCGGTACGACGAGGCGGACACCCTGTCCCGGCTCGGCGAGAGCCGGCAGGCGGCGGGGGACACCGTCGGCGCGGTCCGGACCTGGCGACGCGCCCTGCGCATCCTCGACGACCTCGGCCATCCCGACGCCGAGCGGGTCCGTGCCCTGCTGGCCGGGACCACGGTCGCGGAGGCCGGGCGGTGACGCTGGGCACACCGGCCCCGGCCGATCGAGGTACGCCGGTCGGCGCGCTGCCGGGCACTCCGTAGACTGGTACGGCACCGCCCGCCCGTCCGACGAAGGAGCCGTCCCGCGTGACCGTCCAGCCCATCCGTCTTTTTGGGGATCCGGTGCTGCGCACGCCGGCCGATCCGGTGGTCAATTTCGACGCCGAGCTACGTCGGCTCGTCGCCGACCTCACCGACACGATGCGGGAGCAGAACGGCGCCGGCCTGGCCGCGCCGCAGCTCGGCGTGAGCCTGCGGGTGTTCACCTTCGACGTCGACGACGTGCTCGGGCACCTGATCAACCCCGTGCTGGAGTTCCCCGACGAGGAGGAGCAGGACGGCCCGGAGGGCTGCCTGTCGATCCCCGGGCTCTACTTCGACACCAAGCGTCGGCAGAACGTCGTCGCCAAGGGCTTCAGCTCGTTCGGCGACCCGATGCAGATCGTCGGCAGCGGTCTGATGGCGCGCTGCGTGCAGCACGAGACCGACCACCTCGACGGCGTGCTCTTCCTGGACCGGCTGGACGCGCAGGGGCGCAAGGAGGCCATGAAGGCGATCCGCCAGGCCGAGTGGTACGACGGTTCGGCCCCGCCCACGGTCAAGCTGAGCCCGCACATCAGCGACCCCTTCGGTCTGGGTCGGTGACCCGGATGCGTGTGATCTTCGCCGGCACCCCGGCGGTGGCCGTACCGGCCCTGGCCGCCGTCGCGGCCTCCCGGCACGAGCTGGTCGCCGTCATCACCCGACCCGACGCGCCCGCCGGACGGGGGAGGGGCCTGTCCCGCTCCCCGGTCGGCGTGTGGGCCGACGAGCACGGCGTCGAGGTCCTCACGCCGGCCCGTCCCCGCGACCCGGAGTTCCTCGACCGGCTGCGCGCGCTCTCCCCGGACTGCGTGCCGGTGGTGGCCTACGGCGCGCTGGTGCCGCCGTCCGCGCTGGAGATCCCCCGTCACGGTTGGATCAACCTGCACTTCTCGCTGCTGCCGGCCTGGCGGGGTGCCGCGCCGGTGCAGCACGCGGTGCTGCACGGCGACGAGGTGACCGGGGCCAGCGTCTTCGAGCTGGAGCAGGGCCTGGACACCGGGCCCGTCTACGGCACCCTGACCGACGAGATCCGTCCCGGCGACACCTCCGGCGACCTGCTGGAGCGCCTCGCCGACAGTGGCGCGGGGCTGCTCGTGGCCGTGCTCGACGCGATCGCCGACGGCACCGCCCGCGCCGAGCCGCAGCCGGCCGACGGGGTGTCCCTCGCGCCGAAGCTGACCGTGGAGGACGCCCGGGTCCGCTGGTCCGACCCGGCCTTCGCGGTGGACCGGCGGATCCGCGCCTGCACCCCGGCGCCCGGCGCGTGGACGACCTTCCGCGACGAGCGGGTGAAGCTCGGTCCGGTCGTGACGGTGGCCGACGGCCCGGACCTGAAACCGGGGGAGTTGCTGGTGGAGAAGACCCGCGTATTGGCCGGCACGGCCACCGGGCCGGTGCGCCTCGGCGAGGTCCGCGCCGCGGGCAAGCGGGCCATGGCGGCCACCGACTGGGCGCGCGGCGTCCGCGTCAGCGCCGGCGAGGGACTCGCGTGACGGCCCCGGAGGGGACGCGTCCGTACCGGGGCGGTCCGTCGACCGGCCGTGGTGGCGACCGCCGGCCGGCGCGACCCCCGCTGGACCGGCCGCGCCGCGCGGCGTACGAGGCGGTGGCCGCCGTGCACCGCGACGACGCCTTCGCCAACCTGGTGCTGCCCACCATCCTGCGCGAGGAGGGGCTGTACGGCCGCGACGCCGCCTTCGCCACCGAGCTGACCTACGGCACGTTGCGTCACCTGGGCACGCTGGACGCGATCCTCAGCGACGCGGCCGGCCGGGACGTGGCCCGGATCGACCCGCCGGCACGCGACGCGTTGCGGATCGGGGCGTACCAGCTCCTGCACACGCGGGTGCCCCCGCACGCGGCCGTGTCGTCGACCGTGGACCTGGTCCGCTCGGTCGCGCCGGGCGCGGCCGGGTTCGCCAACGCGGTGCTGCGCGAGGTGTCGACCCGCGACATCGACGCGTGGGTGGCCAAGCTCGCCCCGCCCATGGAGACCGACCCGGTCGGGCATCTGGCGCTGGCGTACAGCCACCCGCAGTGGATCGTGCGGGCCTTCTCCGAGGCGCTCGGGGGTGACCTGGGCGAGACGGCCCGACTCCTGATCGAGGACAACGAGCGCCCCCCGGTGCACCTGTGTGCCCGGCCCGGGCTGATCGACCCGGTCGAGTTGGCCGACGAGGTCGGCGGAGCGCCCGGCGCCTTCTCGCCGTACGCCGTCTATCTGCCCGGCGGGGCGCCGGGCGACATCCCGGCGGTGGTCGACGGCCGCGCCCACGTCCAGGACGAGGGCTCCCAACTGGTGGCCACCGCGCTCGCCGACGCGCCGCTGGACGGCCCGGACGGGCGCTGGCTGGACCTGTGCGCCGGCCCCGGCGGAAAGGCCGGGCTGCTCGGCGCGATCGCCGCGCAGCGGGGTGCCCGCCTGACCGCCGTGGAGGTGGCCGAGCACCGGGCCCGGCTGGTGTCCCAGGCGACCCGGGGTCTGCCGGTCACCGTGCTCGCGATGGACGGTCGTGAGGTCGGCGCGGACCCGAAGCTGCCGGAGGGCCACTTCGACCGGGTGCTGGTGGACGCGCCGTGCACCGGGCTGGGCTCGCTGCGCCGGCGTCCCGAGTCGCGCTGGCGGCGGCAGCCGTCGGACCTGCCGCCGCTGACCCGGCTGCAACGCGAGCTGCTGGGCGCCGCGCTGCGGGCGGTTCGGCCGGGCGGGTTGGTCGCCTATGTGACCTGCTCGCCGCACACCGTGGAGACCCACGTGACGGTCACCGAGGCGGCCCGCCGCAGCGGTGTGGCGGTGGACTTCGTCGACGCCCGACCGTTGCTGCCGGCCGGTATGCCCGGCCTGGGTGACGGCCCCACCGTGCAGCTGTGGCCGCACCGGCACGGCACCGACGCGATGTTCCTCGCCGTCCTGCGCAAGGGCTGACCCCACACCGTTGTCCGGCCGCTCGGAACGTCGAGCGGCCGGAGCGGTGCGGGGTCAGGTGACCGGGAGGCCCTTGTCGCCGGCGTTGCGCATCGAGCGGGTCAGGTTCCGGTCGCTGATCCACAGGAAGCACTGCACCCCACGGTTGCCGTTCTTCCACTCCTGCTCGTACGGCTGGTAGTAGATCGTTCCGGCGCGGAAGTCGAGCTTGGAGTCGTCGGGCACCTTGGCGTACTTGGCGGTGACCGACTGGCACGCCCGGTGGGTGCGCTTGGTGGTGCGGTTGAACTCCGCGTAGCTGATGTCCGGGGCCCGCCAGATACCGACGAACTCGGCGTGGTGCTTCGCCGTGCAGGAGACCGGCACCATCGCCTCGATGTCGTCCTTGACCAGCTTCGGGTTGAAGCAGCGGTAGGCCAGTGGGGCCGCGCCGGCCAGCGCGCCGCGCAGACTGCCGGTGCGCAGGTCGACGGCGGTGTCGTCGATGCTGGCGATCTCGGTGACGTCGCAGCGGTACCAGCGGGCGCCGCCGGCCCAGGCGGGCGACGACGGCAGCACGACGCTCAGTCCCAGGCGTCCGGAGCGCCAGTCGCCGCCGACCGCCTTGGTGACCTCCTTCTCGCAGCCGGCCTGTGCGGCCCGCATGCCCTCGGAGCCCGGGGGTGGGGTGGTGCCGCGCTCCGCGCCGGGCCCGGTGAGCGTGCCGACGTGGATGGTCTCCACCCGGTGCGCCTCGCTGCACTCCATCGGGTTGTAGCCGCTGAGGAAGCCGACCTGCTGAAAGGAGTGGTGGCAGACGCCGGCCTCGGGAACGAACTGCTTCGCCGCCACGGGCGCCGGCCAGTCGTCGGTGAGGTTCCGGTCAACTCCGGTGGGCGTGCCGCAGCCGGTGAGGGCCAGGGCCAACGCCGCGCCCCCGGCAATCGCCGTCAACCACCGTCGCATCTTCGACCTCCCGCCGCCGGTGACCTCCGGTCGACCTCCAGCCGGCCGGTAACGCCACGGCGCAGCAGCATACGGCACCGTAGCTCAGATCGCGGGCAGTCCCTCGGGGCCGGCGCCGCGCATCGAACGGGTGAGTTTCCGGTCGTCGCTCCACAGGAAACAGCGCACCCCGCGGTCGCCCTCCTCCCACTCCCGTTGCGACGGTGGGTAGTAGATGGACCCGGCCCGGTACGGCAGCTCGCTGTTGTTGGGCACGGCCACGTACGTGGCGATCAGCGCCATGCAGCGCCGGTGCGCCTGCTCGCCAGAGCGGGTGAAGGCCGCCCAGCTCAGGTCCTTCTCCTCGTAGACGCCGACGAACTCGGCGCGGTGCGGCTCGGTGCAGAGCACCGGGGCCATGTAGTTGAGGTTGTCGCCGATCAGCTTGGGGTCGAAACAGCGGTGGGTCAGCGGGCTGTCGCCGATCAGCGCGCCACGCAGGCTGCCGACGCGGTTCACCGGGCGGGTGTTGTCGATGCTGTCGGTCTCGCTGAGGTCGCAGCGGAACCAGCGTGCGCCGCCGGTCCACGCCGGCGCCGTGGGCAGCGACAGCGTCAGGGTGAGCCGGGCCGTGTGCCAGTCGCCCCCGAGCACGTCCCGGGCCCGCTGGTCGCACTCGGCGCGGGCCGCGCGCAGCGCGGTCGAACCCGGGCCCGGCCGGGCGCCGGCCCGCGCGGCCGGCCCGGTGAACGTGCCGACGTGGATCGCCTCGGCGAGGTGGCTGCGGGCGCAGTCGACGGTTTCGTACGTGCTGGCCTGCACGACCGCGGTGATCCGGGGCAGGCAGGTGTCGGTGGCCGGGGTGAACGGTCGGGGAACCCGCAGTTCCGGCCAGTCGTCCGTGAGATCACCGTCCGCGCCGCGTGCCGGCGCGCAGCCGGCGAGCAGCGTCGTCGTGACGCCGACCAGCGCCAGCGCTGCAAGCCACCGTCGCATCGTCCGCCCTCCCGGGAGCTGGCGACCGGTCGCCGCGCCCCGTGGCGCGACCCCGGCGGGCGTGCAGCCTACGGCACCGTCCCGCTTGGAGTGTCGTCGCGTTTGGGTCGATCGGCCAGCCACTGATGTCTGTTCGTCCGGATTCGAGGATCCGGACCGGCTTATTCTGCACTACTGGTCACTGCTGGATCACAGCGTGTCGGAGTTGGTGCCGTGCTGCGGGCGGCGGGTGGCCGCGTTCGTACACTGGCCCCGTGACCGTACCGCCGCCAATCGTCGCGCCGAGCATCCTGGCCGCCGATTTCGCTCGCCTCGCCGAAGAGGTCCGTGCCGTCGAGGACGCCGCGGACTGGTTGCACGTGGACGTGATGGACAACCATTTCGTGCCCAACCTGACCATCGGGCTGCCCGTGGTGCAGAGCCTGCGGGCCGCCACCACGATGCCGTTCGACGTGCACCTGATGATCGACGATCCGCGTCGGTGGGCCCCGGGGTACGCCGACGCCGGGGCGTACAACGTCACGTTCCACGCCGAGGCGGCCGACGACCCGGTGGCCCTGGCCAAGGACCTGCGTTCGGCCGGCGCGAAGGCCGGACTGGCCATCGACCGGGACACCCCGATCGAGCCGTACCTGGACCTGCTGCCCAGCTTCGACACCCTGTTGATCATGACGATCAAGGCGGGCTTCGGCGGGCAGCGGTTCATCCCGCAGTTGTTGGACAAGGTCCGTGCCGCCCGCCGACACGTGAACGCCGGGCACCTGGAGCTGCGCATCGAGGTGGACGGCGGGATCGCCGCCGACACCATCGAGCAGGCGGCCGCGGCCGGCGCCGACGCGTTCGTGGCCGGCACCGCCGTCTACGGCGCCGCCGACCCGGCGGAGGCGGTACGGCACCTGCGGGCGCTGGCGGAACGCGCGGCGCCCGAGGCCTGAGATGGAGCCCGAGGCCGACCGCAAGGACGTCATCCTCGTCGTCGACGACGACGAGGACATCGCCCGGTTCGTCGAGTTCAACCTGCGGTTGCACGGCTTCGACGTGATCCACGCCAGCGACGGTCAGGAGGCCCTGGAGGTCATCGAGCGCCAGCGGCCCGACCTCGCCGTGGTCGACCTCATGATGCCCCGCATCGACGGGCTGGAGCTGACCCGGCGGCTGCGTGCCGACCCGATGACCTCCGCCCTGCCGGTGATCATGCTGACTGCCAAGGGGATGACCGTGGACAAGGTCCACGGGCTCAGCGCGGGTGCCGACGACTACCTGGTCAAGCCGTTCGACACCGCCGAGCTGGTGGCCCGGGTCTCCTCGACGCTGCGGCGCAACAAGGAGTTCCGGGAGGTGTCCCCGCTCACCGGACTGCCCGGCAACAGCCGCATCCGGCGGGAGATCAGCGATCGGGTCCGGCAGGGGGTGGACTACGCGGTCGGCTACATCGACATCGACCGGTTCAAGAGCGTCAACGACCGGTACGGCTTCGTCCGGGGCGACGACTTCATCTCCGCCCTGGCCCGCAGCCTGCACCGGGCCGTGGTGGCGGTGGGGCTGCCGCCGGCCTTCCTCGGCCACGTCGGCGGCGACGACTTCGTGATCGTCTGCGCGCCCGACCAGGTCCGTCCGCTCACCTCCCGGGCGGTGGTCGACTTCGAGAAGTCCGCCGACACGCTCTACGACGCGAACGACCGTGAGCGCGGCTTCGTCGAGCTGAAGGACCGGCGCGGCAACATCCGCCGGGCGGCCCTGGTCACGCTCTCGATCGGCGTCTCGCTGTCCGACGCCGGCAAGCGGTTCACCGACCCGCTCGAAGCCATCGCGGTGGCCTCGGAGATGAAGACGGTCGCCAAGAGCCAACCGGGGTCGTACGTCGCCGTGGACCGGCGGCGCGGCGTCACCTGACGCGTGATCCCGCTGTGAAGTAGCTCGCCTGGATAACGACACGCCGGGTTCGGCGTGTAAGACTGCGAAGTACCCACCACGCGCTGGCGGGACTCGGTGAAATTCCGAACCGGCGGTGATCCACGGTCCAACCGTGGTCAGCCCGCGACCCGGACGGCTCTGCCGCCCGGTGGACCTGGTGAAAATCCGGGGCCGACGGTTGGGGGCGGCTCGTCCGCGCCCAGACAGTCCGGATGGGAGACAGCGCGCGGGACGGACGGGTCTTCAGCCGGCCGCTGGCTTCAGCGTGCCGTGCCGCCCATCCGGGTCGGCTGTGCCGTACCCGGAATCCGCCGCCGCCTGCCTGCGGTCCATACCGCCTCCCTGACCGCCCGCGCGATGAGGCGAGTGAGAGGGCAGGACAGGGCGATGGCCAGCGTCTCCGTCGACGAGGCGATGCGGCGTGCGATCGAGTTGGCGGCGCGCGGGCTGGGCACCACCAGCCCCAACCCGGTGGTCGGGTGCGTGCTGCTCGACGCGGACGGCCAGGTTGTAGGCGAGGGCTTCCACGCGTACGCGGGCGGACCGCACGCCGAGATCGTCGCGCTGGCCCAGGCCGGCCGGCTGGCCAAGGGCGGCACGGCGGTCGTCACTCTGGAACCCTGCGACCACACCGGCCGCACCGGCCCCTGTAGCACCGCGCTGGTCCAGGCCGGCGTGGCCCGGGTGGTCATCGCCGTACCCGACCCGAACCCGGTGGCCTCCGGCGGCGCCGCCACGTTGCGCACCGCCGGGGTCCAGGTGGACCTGGGAGTACGCGGCGAGGAGGCCGAGGCCGGCAACGTGGCCTGGCTGACCTCGATGCGCCGGGGCTGGCCGTACGTCATCTGGAAGTACGCCGCCACCCTCGACGGCCGGTCCGCCGCCGCGGACGGCACCAGCATGTGGATCACCTCGGAGGCGGCCCGGATCGACGTGCACGCGCTGCGCGGCACCGTCGACGCGGTCATCGCCGGGGTGGGCACTGTGCTCGCCGACGATCCGCGCCTGACCGCCCGCAACCTGCGCGACGGCAGCCTGGCCATCCGGCAGCCGCTGCGGGTGGTGGTGGACAGCTCGGGGCGTACCCCGGAGGGCGCCCGGGTCCGCGACGGCGCCGCGCGGACGTGGATCGCGACCGCCGCCGAGGTCGGCGCGGGCAAGGACGGCCGGGTCGACCTGCCGGCGCTGCTCGCGGCGCTGCACCAGCGCGGCGTCCGCGCGGTGCTGCTCGAGGGTGGGCCCCGGCTGGCCGGCGCGTTTCTGGCCGCCGGCCTGGTGGACAAGATCGTCGGGTACGTCGCGCCGCGGCTGCTCGGCGCCGGCCCCACCGCCCTGGTCGACGCGGGAGTGACGACCATCGCTGAGGCCATCGATCTGGAGCTCGTCGACGTTACGCAGGTCGGTCCGGATCTCCGGATCACCGCTTTGCCCCGAAAGAGGGAGGGCTGACATGTTCACCGGCATTGTCGAGGAATTGGGCGAGATCGTGCGCGTCACGGCCACGGCGGGTGATTCCGCGCTGATCGCCGTACGGGGCCCGCTCGTCACCTCCGACGCCCGGCACGGTGATTCCATCGCCGTCAACGGTGTCTGCCTGACCGTGGTGGACGCGGCGGAAGGCGTCTTCACCGCCGACGTCATGGGCGAGACCCTGCGCCGCTCCGCGCTGGGCGCGCTGCACGCGGGCGACCCGGTCAACCTGGAGCGGGCCGCCGCGCTGGGCAGCCGCCTCGGTGGGCACCTCGTGCAGGGTCACGTCGACGGTGTCGGCGAGCTGATCTCCCGCGAACCGGCCGAGCAGTGGGAGACCGTGCGGTTCCGGCTCCCCGCCGACCTGTCGCGGTACGTGGTGGAGAAGGGCTCGATCACGATCGACGGCGTGTCGCTGACCGTGGCGGCCGTCGGCGTCGACGAATTCGCCGTCGGGCTCATCCCGACCACCCTCAAGCTGACCACCCTCGGCGCTAAAGGCGTCGGTGACCCGGTCAACCTCGAGGTCGACGTGGTGGCCAAGTACGTCGAGCGGCTGCTGGGCAGCCGGCTCACCGAGACCGGCGAGGTGGCCTGATGAGCGCCATCGGCTGGCTCCTCGACGCCCAGGTGCAGGTGGCCGGCTCGCCGGTGCTGGTCCGGGAGATCGTCGGCAACGCGTTCGGCCTGATCTCGGCGCTGCTCGGGCTGCGCCGGCTGGTCTGGGCGTGGCCGGTTGGCATGATCGGGAACGCGCTGCTGTTCACCGTCTTCCTCGGCGGCGTGTTCACCACCCCGCAGGCCCACGACCTGTACGGGCAGGCCGGCCGGCAGGTCTTCTTCTTCGCGGTGAGCGTCTACGGCTGGTGGCGCTGGCAGCGCAACCGTCGGGCCGACGCCCAGCACGCCGCGGTGCTGCCGCGCTGGGCCACCGGCCGGGAACGGCTCGCCCTGCTGCTGGCCGCCGTCGTCGGCACCGCCGCGGCGTACCCGCTGCTCACGGCGCTGGGCTCCTGGGGTCCGCTGCCGGACGCCTGGATCCTCACCGGCAGCCTGCTCGCCACCTACGGCATGGCCCGCGGCTGGGTCGAGTTCTGGCTGGTGTGGATCGCGGTGGACGCCGTCGGCGTGCCGCTGCTGCTGCGCGGCGGGTTCTACCCGTCGGCGGTCATGTACCTGATCTACGGCGCCCTCTGCGCCTGGGGCTTCGCCGCCTGGTGGCACACATCGCGCGCCACCCGCCCGGCCGCCGCGCTCCCGCCCACCTACACGGAGGCCGTCGCATGAGCTTCGCTGACATCGAGCAGGCGATCGCCGAGGTCGCGGCCGGACGGCCGGTCGTCGTGGTCGACGACGCCGACCGGGAGAACGAGGGCGACCTGATCTTCGCGGCCGAGCTGGCCACGCCGGAGCTGATGGCGTTCATGGTGCGCTACACCTCGGGGTACGTCTGCGTGCCGTTGACCGAGAGCGAGGCGGACCGGCTCGACCTGCCGCCCATGCACCACACCAACCAGGACCGGCGTGGCACCGCGTACACGGTGACCGTCGACGCCCGGGAGGGGGTCAGCACCGGCATCTCAGCGGCCGACCGCGCGCACACCATCCGACTGCTCGCCGACGCGGCCACCGACCCGACGGACCTGGCGCGTCCCGGGCACGTGGTGCCGCTGCGCGCCCGCGAGGGTGGGGTGCTGCGCCGGCCCGGGCACACCGAGGCCGCGATCGACCTGACCCGGCTCGCCGGGCTGCGTCCGGCGGGTGTGCTCTGCGAGCTGGTCAACGACGACGGCACCATGATGCGGTTGCCGGACCTGGAGAAGTTCGCTGCCGAACACGGTCTCGTGCTGATCACCATCGCCGACCTGATCGCCTACCGGCGGCGTACCGAGAAGCAGGTCGAGATGGTGGCCGAGGCCCGGATGCCCACCCGGCACGGGGTGTTCCGCGCGCTGGGCTACCGCGCCGAGCACGACCCGGCCGAGCACGTCGCCATGGTCATCGGAGACCTCGGCGACGGCCGGGACGTGCTGGTCCGGGTGCACTCCGAGTGCCTCACCGGGGACGTGTTCGGCTCGCTGCGCTGCGACTGCGGGCCGCAGTTGGACGCCGCGCTGGCCCGGGTCGCCCACGAGGGCCGGGGTGTGGTGCTCTACATGCGCGGCCACGAGGGGCGCGGCATCGGGCTGCTGCACAAGCTCCAGGCGTACCAGTTGCAGGACCAGGGCCGCGACACCGTCGACGCCAACCTCGACCTGGGCCTGCCGGCCGACGCCCGCGACTACGGCACCGGCGCGCAGATCCTCTACGACCTGGGCGTGCGCTCGATGCGACTGCTCACCAACAACCCGGCCAAACGGGCCGGGCTGGAGGGTTACGGGCTCACCATCACCGGCCGCGAGGGCCTGCCGGCCGGCGCGCACCCGGAGAACCTGCGCTACCTGCGCACCAAGCGGGACCGGATGGGTCACCTGCTGGACGAGTTGGACGAGGTGTCCGAGGCGCCGCTGGGGCGTCCGGTCGCCAACGACGAGATCGGAGCATGACGATGGCGGGTTTCGGTGAGCCGGGAGTCGACGCGGTGGACGCCGCGGGACTGACCGTCGGCGTGGTGGCCGCGCGCTGGCACGGCGACCTGACCGACCACATGCTGGAGCGCGCGGTCGCCGCCGCCGAGGCGTGCGGCGCGCGATCCGTGGTCGCCCGCGTCGCCGGCTCGGTCGAGCTGCCCGTCGTCGCCCAGGCCCTCGCCCGCCGCTGCGACGTGGTGGTCGCGCTCGGCGTGGTCGTGCGGGGCGCGACCGCCCACTTCGACTACGTGTGCCGATCGGTCACCGACGGGCTGACGCGGGTGGCGCTGGACGAGGGCAAGCCGGTCGCGCACGGTGTGCTCACCGTGGAGACCATCGAGCAGGCCCGGGACCGCGCCGGGCTGCCCGGCTCGGCGGAGGACAAGGGCTGGGCGGCGACCGTCGCGGCGCTCGACGCCGCGCTGGCCGTGCGGACGGTGGCGGCGGGCAACGCGCAGCGGGTCGGCTTCGCCGGCTGACCCGCTCGGCCCGTCCCCGGTGGCGACCGGGCCTGGTGGCGGCCGTCCGGTCTCAGAGCCGGCCGGGCCGGCGGCGGCCGTTCGGTCTCAGAGCCGGCCGGCCTCGATGATCCGGCGGAGGAACTGTCGGGTACGGGGCTGCGCCGGCTCGCCGAGCACCTGCTCCGGCGGGCCGCTCTCGACCACGCGCCCCGCGTCGAGGAAGCACACCTCGTCGGCGACCTCCCGGGCGAAGCCCATCTCGTGGGTGGCCAGCACCATGGTCATCCCGTCCGCCTTCAGATCCCGGATCATCGTCAGCACCTCGCCCACGAGTTCCGGGTCCAGCGCCGAGGTGACCTCGTCGAGCAGCATCAGCCGAGGCGAGTTCGCCAGTGCCCGGACGATCGCCACCCGCTGCTGCTGCCCGCCGGAAAGGGCGTCCGGGTAGGCGTGCGCCTTCGCGCCCAGACCCACCCGGTCGAGCAGGTCACGGGCCTGGGCCTCGGCCTCCGTGCGGGCCCGCCGGTGTACGCGCCGGGGCGCGAGAGTGATGTTGTCCAGCACGCTCAGGTGCGGAAACAGGTTGTACGCCTGGAACACCATGCCGATCCGCCGGCGTACCCGGTCGGGGTCGACCCGCGGGTCGGAGATGTCCTCCCCGTCCAGCTCGATCGTGCCGTCGTCCAGCTCGTCGAGGAGGTTCACGCAGCGCAGGAGCGTGGACTTGCCCGACCCGGACGCCCCGATCAGCGCCACCACCCGGTGCTCGGCGACCGTCAGGTCGAGCCCGTCCAGCACGACGTGGCCGGCGAACTCCTTGCGCAGCCCCCGGCAGCGCAGCAGCGTCATGGTCAGCCTCCCGACTGGCGGCGGGCCGAGCGCAGCGTCACCCAGTCGGTGACCGCGATCAGCGGGATCGCGAGCAGCACGAACAGCACGCCCGCCACGATGTACGGCGTGTAGTTGAACGTCTGGGCGGTGGCGATCTGGGCGGCCCGGACCGCGTCGATCGGACCGGCGAGCGAGACCAGCCCGACATCCTTCTGCAGAGCCACCACGTCGTTGAGCAGCGGTGGTGCCACCCGCCGGACGGCCTGCGGCAGCACCACGTGCCGCATCGTCTGCCGGTAGGTCAGGCCGAGTGACCGCGCCGCCGCGAGTTGGCTGGGATGCACCGACTCGATGCCGGCCCGGAACACCTCGGCGAGGTAGCCGCCGTAGGTGAGCACCAGCGCCAGCCCGCCCAGCACCAGCACCGACGGCATGCCCCGCAGCCGCAACCCGGGCACGCCGAGGGTGAGCAGGTAGAGCACGATGATCAGCGGTAGGCCGCGGAACGTGTAGGTGTAGCCGGCGGCCAGCGCCCGCACCGGGAAGAAGATCGGGCCGCGCAGCGTCCGCAGCACGGCGATCACCAGCCCGAGCAGCAGGGCCCCGGCCGCGCAGCAGACCAGCAGCCGTACGTTGAGCCAGAGCCCGTCCAGCACGGCCGGCAGCGCGTCGGCGGCGATCCCCGGGTCCAGGAACGACTCCCGTACCCGGTCCCAGCCCGGCGCGCCGGTCACCGCGACGACCAGCAACGTGCCCAGCGCCGCCGTGGAGGAGGCCGCGACCAGCACGCTGTAGACGGTCTGTCGACGCCGGTACGCCGTTCGCCGCGCCTGGGCCGCCGAGGGGGTGTGCTCCCGTGGCGCTGCGGCGGGGGTGGTTTCCCGCGGCGTCACGTCAGCTCGGCCGCGCCCGCCACCTGCGCGAGCCACTTCTGCTCCAGCTCCTTCAGCGTGCCGGCCTCGCTGAGCTGACCGACCGCTCCGCTCACACAGCGGGTCAGCGGCGAGTTCTTGTCCAGCAGCAGCCCGAACACCTCCGGCACGCCGACCCGCGGCACCTGGCCGACGATCACCGCGTCGGTGACCTCCGCGCCGGTGATGTAGAAGGCCGTCGGCAGATCCACCACGAGACCGTCGATCTGGCCGTTCTGCAGGGCCTTCTTGGCGTCGTCGTTGCTGTTGTAGACCTGCGGCTTCACGGTGGGCTTGATGACGTCGGTGATCGCCTGGTAGCTGGTCGTACCGACCTGGGCCCCGAGCTTGGCACCCTTCAGGTCGGCCACGGTCTTCTTGCCGGCGATCTTCGACGACTTGAGCGCGATGACCGTCTGCCGCACCAGGTAGTACGGCGCGGAGAAGTCCACCGCCTGCTTGCGCTCCTCGGTGACCGAGAACTGGTTGATGTCGAAGTCGAAGGTCTTCGCCCCGGGCGCGATCGCGGTGTCGAACTTCACCCGCGTCCAGGTGACGTCCCCCCGCGCGTAGCCCAGCTTCTCGGCCACGGCGTACGCGACGGCGGCCTCGAAGCCCTCGCCGCTCTCTGGCTTGTCCTGCCGGAACCACGGCTCGTACGCCGGCTGGTCGGTGGCGATGGTGAGCTTGCCCGGCGTACGGGTGGGCAGGCTGTCCTTGACGCAGGACGGCGCGGCGGTGACGGTGGGGGTCGGTTCGTCCTGCGGCGCGCAGGCGGCGACGGCGCCGACGACGGCGCCGACGAGGGTGAGCGCGAGAAGACGCGAGCGGCTGGCCATGGCGGACAGCGTAAAGCTCCACGGGCATCGATCGAAGATCTTCCCACCGTGACGATAGGGAATTGTCCGCCTGCTGGGTTCGGCCGGACCCGGACGTCCGGTGGCGGCCCGGCGGCTGGAAGAATCGTTCCCCGTGAAGACGTTCGAGGAGTTGTTCGCCGAGCTGCAGGCCAAGGCCGCCGCCGGCACCCCGGGCTCGGGCACCGTCGCCGCTCTGGACAAGGGTGTGCACTTCATCGGCAAGAAGGTCGTCGAGGAGGCGGCCGAGTCGTGGATGGCCGCCGAGCACGAGGGGCCCCAGCGCACCGCCGAGGAGATCTCCCAACTGCTCTACCAGGTCCAGGTGCTGATGCTCGCCAGCGGTCTCGAGCTCAAGGACGTCTACCGACATCTGTGAGTGCGCCCCGTCGTTGATCAGACCCGATCGAAGGAGCACTCCGTCATGCTGCGTGTCGCCATCCCCAACAAGGGCACCCTGGCCGAGCCGGCCGCCCAGATGCTGCGCGAGGCGGGCTACCGCCAGCGCACCGACCCCAAGGACCTCGTCTGCCGGGACGAGGCCAACGACGTCGAATTCTTCTACCTGCGTCCCAAGGACATCGCCACCTACGTCGGCTCCGGTGATCTCGACCTCGGCATCACCGGCCGTGACCTGCTGATCGACTCGGCCGCGCCCGCCGAGGAGGTCGTCGACCTCGCCTTCGGTCGGGCCACCTTCCGGTTTGCCGCCCGCCCCGACGACATCGACTCCGTCCAGGAGTTGGGCGGGCACAAGATCGCCACCGCGTACCCGGGGCTGGTGGAGCGGCACCTCGACGAGGCGGGCGTCAAGGCCGAGGTGATCCGCCTCGACGGCGCGGTGGAGAACGCCGTACGCCTCGGGGTGGCCGACGTGATCGCGGACGTGGTGGAGACCGGGGCGACGCTGCGTCAGGCGGGCCTCGTCGTGTTCGGCGAGCCGCTGCTGCGCTCGTCGGCGGTGCTGGTGCGCCGCGCCGGCGCGCCGGCCCACACGCAGGCCGAGCAGCTCCTGCGCCGCCTGCACGGCGTGCTGGTGGCCCGCCGTTACGTGATGCTCGCCTACGACGTGCCGGCCGGTCTGCTGGACCGGGCCAGCGGGTTGACCCCCGGCATCGAGTCGCCCACGGTCTCGCCGTTGCACCGCGAGGGCTGGGTGGCCGTGCAGGCCATGGTGCTCAGCGACGACGTGCACCGGATCATGGACGAGCTGTACGACCTGGGCGCCCGTGCCATCCTGGTCACCAACATCCACGCCTGCCGCCTCTGACGGCTGGTTGATCCACCCGACATCGCGAAAGTGGGGGTGTCCGCCCGCGCGGGTCACCCCCACTTCGCCGACCTCGGGTGCATCACCGCTGTCCTGCGCCGGTGCGGTGCACGGAGGTCCGCCCGGCGCGACGGCGTCCGGCTTCCCGGAGGCAAGATCACGCTCGATCCAGGATGTAGTGGCGTCAACCCACCACCGATACCACTACATCGTGGATCGAGCACGATCTTGCGGCGGCGGGTGGCGCCTCGGCGGGTGGTGCGCGGGTGGGGCGGACGTGAGTGGCAGACTGGGGGAGTGAGTGACACCGAGCTGGTCCGCCTCAAGCCCCGCCGCATCCGGGTGGTGTGCTGGTCCGCGGCGATCGTGCTGGTGGTGGTGTTCGCCCTGGTCGCCACCTCGCTGACCGGGCCGACCGGCGACGGGTACGGCAGCTTCCAGCGCGGTGACCAGATCGCCATGATCGGCCTCGGCATCTTCGGGGCACTGGGCTTCCTGCTGTTCACCCGCCCGCGCATCGAAGCGGACGAGCGGCGCATCCGGGTGCGTAACGTGATCAGCTCCTACGAGCTGCCCTGGGAGGTCGTCCGGGGTGTCCGCTTCGATCGCGGGGCGCCCTGGGCCAGCCTGGAACTGCACGACGACGACCTGCTGCCCTTGATCGCGCTCCAGGCCGCCGACAAGGAGTTGGCCGTCGACGGGGTGCGCGCCCTGCGCCGGCTACACGAGGCCCACCAGGCCCGCCTCGCCGAACGTGCCGTCGGCAGCTAAGCACCCGCCCACCACCTCCCGCCTGCCTCCCCGACGCGATCCCCACGCCAGCTCGCTGACTCGGTGCGGTGATCAAGAGGTTCGCGTCACGTGGCACGGCGTGTCGTGACGCAAACCTCTTGATCACCCCGCACATCACCCTCGCGTGCCCCGGCCACGTTTCTCGGGACCGCGCCGCCCGTATGCCCCACGCCGAGGCAGCAACTTCCCCGAAACTGCTGCCTCCCAGCGGCCAGATGCGGCAACTTCCCTGAAAGTGCGCGGATCTTGAGGCCCGTCGAGCCCCCAGCGAGCGCCGACGCGGGCGATGGCCTCGCCGGCCGAACGAGCCCGCCGGCCGAACGAGCCCGCCGGCCGAACGAGCCCGCCGGCCGAACGAGCCCGCCGGCCGAACGAGCCCGCCGGCCGCACGGTCCGCCGCCCACGCGGCACCATCGGCGGCGCGACCGCAGGTCGTGCCCGGTTTGGGGGTGAGCGGGGCGGCGGTGTAGTGTTGTCGAGTCGACCAGGCTGTCTCCGCATGCGAGCAGACAGCCTTGAAAGCGGAGCGCCTGCTCCCACCCGAGTCGCCGCTTCGGTGGCCGGGTCCGGTCACCGGTTCCGGGCATGTCCCGGTCTCGGATGCGCGATCCTGTGATCGTGCCGACCGGTCGAGCGGGCCCTGGCATACGCCGGGGCCTTCTGTTTTCCCAAGTCGGGTCCCATCCGGGAGCCGCCGGGGTCGGCACCTGAGCAGAAACGACTCGAGGAGGCCCCATCAGCGTCGAACCACGCGTGAACGAGCAGATCCGGGCACGTGAGGTCCGACTGGTCGGCCCAGAGGGTGAGCAGGTGGGCATTGTCCCGCTGGAGCGCGCCCTTCAGCTGGCCGCGGACGTCGATCTGGACCTGGTCGAGGTTGCGCCGATGGCGCGCCCGCCGGTGTGCAAGCTCATGGACTTCGGCAAGTTCAAGTACGAGAGCGCACTGAAGGCGCGCGAAGCGCGGCGTAACCAGCAGCAGACCGTCATCAAGGAAATGAAGCTTCGGCCGAAGATCGACCCGCACGACTACGAGACCAAGAAGGGTCACGTGGTGCGGTTCCTCAAGGCGGGCGACAAGGTCAAGGTGACGATCATGTTCCGCGGTCGCGAGCAGAGCCGCCCGGAGCTGGGTTACCGGCTCCTGCGCCGGCTCGAGTCCGAGATCACGGATCTGGGATACGTCGAAGCCGCTCCCAAGCAGGACGGCCGAAACATGATCATGGTTCTCGCTCCGCACCGGGCCGTCAAGGCCTCCGCGGTCGCCGCCACGGCGTCGCGCGGTGGTCCTCGGGACCGGGTCGGGGACGAGTCCGCCGCTCCGGCAGCCGATGAGACCGCGGCGGTCGGCGAGACCGCAGCAGCCGGCGACACCGGCACCGCCGCCACCAGCGGCGAGTAACAGGGGAGAAGACGTTCCACATGCCGAAGATGAAGAGCCACACGGGTATGGGTAAGCGGGTCAAGCTGACCGGCAAGGGCAAGGTCGTTGCCCAGCAGGCCGGCCTGCGCCACAACCTGGAGAAGAAGCCCTCCACCCAGACCCGCCGGCTGACCGGCACGGTCGTGCTGGCCAAGGCCGACGTCAAGCGCATCAAGAAGCTGCTCGGCCGCTGACGCGCGCCACCTTTACGTAAGAAGGAGTTGAGATGGCACGCGTCAAGCGGGCTGTAAACGCCCAGAAGAAGCGTCGTACCCTGCTGGAGACCGCGAGTGGTTACCGCGGCCAGCGCTCCCGGCTGTACCGCAAGGCCAAGGAGCAGGTGCTGCACTCGATGCAGTACGCCTACCGGGACCGTCGTGACCGCAAGGGCGACTTCCGGCAGCTGTGGATCCAGCGGATCAACGCGGGCGCCCGGGCCAACGGGATGACCTACAACCGCCTGATCCAGGGCCTGCGTCTGGCCGGCATCGAGGTCGACCGCAAGATCCTGGCCGACATGGCTGTCAACGACGCCGCCTCGTTCGCGGCGATCGTCGAGCTGGCCCGGGCCGCGGTCACGGCCGAGGGCACCGGCGGCGCGGCGGCTCAGGCCGCCTGATCCCCACGCACCAGAGAGAGGCGTCTCCCGCGTCGGCACCGCCGTCCGGGGGGCGCCTCGATCGTGCCGAAGGAGCAAACCCCATGGCCTTCACCCCGCGTACCCCCAGGGTTGTCGCCGCCCGCCGACTGCAACGCCGCCGGGACCGCGACACGGCCGGCCGGTTCCTGGCCGAGGGTCCGCAGGCGGTCCGCGAGGCCCTGGCGCGGCCGGGGGTGGTCACCGAGCTTTTTGGTACGACCACCGCGCTGGACCGGTACCCGGAGCTGGCCGCCACGGCGGCCCGGGCCGACGTGCCGGTCTCCGAGGTGACCGACGACGCCCTCGCGGCCCTGGCCGAGACGGTCGCCCCGCAGGGGCTCGTCGCCGTCTGCCGGCACCTGGACGTGCCGCTGGAGCAGGCCCTCGCGGGTGCTCCCCGGCTGGTGGCGGTGCTCGCCGAGATCCGTGACCCCGGTAACGCCGGCACCGTGCTGCGCACCGCCGACGCGGCCGGCGCGAGCGCGGTGATCTTCGCCGGCGACGCCGTCGACCCGTACAACGGCAAGTGTGTCCGCGCCTCCGCCGGCAGCCTGTTCCACGTCGACGTGGTCCGCGCGCCCGATCCGGTCGCGGTGGTCGACGCGCTGCGCGCCGCCGGGCTGTCGATCTTCGCCACCACGGGGTACGGCGACGACGACCTGGACGACCTGACCGACTACGGCCGGCTCGTCGGGCCCACCGCCTGGCTGTTCGGTTCCGAGGCGCACGGGCTGCCCGAGGCGTTGACCGCCGCGGCCGACGCCCGGGTGCGGGTGCCGCTGTACGGGCGCGCGGAGAGCCTGAACCTGGCTGCCGCGGCGGCCGTCTGCCTGTACGCTTCAGCGAGAGCACAGCGCTGAGGTGACCCTCGGCGCGACTGACAGCAGGGGAGAGCGTCCGTCCATGAACGCGCCACGGCGTTCGTTTAGCCAGCCCGCCGGTGTCGGCGGGCGGCGGGCCTGACCTGCTCCCTGCGCAACTCCTACCGGCGGGCTGCGGCACAGCCGCGCGTCCGTAGACTCGCTTCGCCGCCCCGATGACGGGCTGGCGCCGCCGTGAGGGAGTGCCCGTACGCCATGAGCTACCGCAACGATCCGTACGACCCGAAGCAGGTTGCCCTGCTCGACCCGGCCGCCCTGGCCGAGGCCGTCGCCGACGCCACGAAGGCGTTCGACGCCGCCGCCGATCCGGACGCGCTGACCGCGCTGCGCCCCGCCCACCTCGGTGACCGGTCTCCGGTGTCCCTCGCGCGCCGGGAGATCGGCGCGTTGCCGCCGGCGGCGAAGTCCGACGCTGGCAAGCGGGTCAACGAGGCCCGCCGGGCGATCGAGTCCGCGTACGCCGAGCGCGCCGAGGTGGTGGAGCGCGAGCAGGCCGCGCGGGTGCTCGTTGAGGAGCGGGTGGACGTCACCCTGCCGTACGCCCGGCGTCCCCGTGGTGCCCGGCACCCGCTGAGCACGCTGATGGAGTCGATCAGCGACCTGTTCGTCGGGATGGGCTACGAGGTGGCCGAGGGCCCCGAGGTCGACCTGGAGTGGGTCAACTTCGACGCGTTGAACATCCCCGCCGACCACCCGGCGCGCGGTCTGATGGACACGTTCCACATCGCGCCGGAGGGCTCGGGCCTCGTTCTACGAACCCACACCTCGACGGTGCAGACCCGCACCATGCTCAGCCGCAAGCCGCCGATCTACGTGATCGTCCCCGGCCGGGTCTACCGCACCGACGAGATCGACGCCACCCACAGCCCGGTGTTCCACCAGGCCGAAGGCCTCGTGGTCGACAAGGGCATCACGATGGCGCACCTGCGGGGCACCCTCGACCACTTCGCGCGGGCGATGTTCGGCCCCGAGGCGAAGACCCGGTGGCGGCCGCACTACTTCCCGTTCACCGAGCCGTCGGCGGAGTTCGACGTGTGGTTCCCGGAGCACCGCGACGGTCCGCAGTGGGTCGAGTGGGGTGGCTGCGGGATGGTCAACCCCCGGGTGCTGCGCGCCTGCGGGGTCGACCCGGAGGTCTACTCCGGCTTCGCCTTCGGCATGGGCATCGACCGGACCCTGATGGTCCGGCACGGGGTCAGCGACATCCGCCATCTCTTCGAGGGCGACGTGCGGTTCAGCCGCGCGCTCGGGACCGGGGCGTAGGGCGATGCGGGTACGAGACACGGGAACGGTGGTCTGAAGTCATGCGAGTTTCTGTCAGTTGGCTGCGGGAGTACGTCGACCTCCCCGCCGACCTGCCCACCGGCGACCTGGAGCAGGCCCTGGTCGACCTCGGCATCGAGGTCGAGTCCGTGCAGGACCTGCGCGCGAGCGTCACCGGTCAGCTCGTCGTCGGCGAGGTACGCGAGATCGAGGAGCTGACCGGCTTCAAGAAGCCGATCCGGTTCTGCCGGGTGGACGTGGGCGCCGCCAACGGCACCGGCGAGCCGCAGGAGATCGTCTGCGGGGCGCGCAACTTCGCCGTCGGCGACCGGGTCGTGGTGATCCTGCCCGGCGGCGTGCTGCCCGGCGGGTTCGCGATCGGCGCCCGCAAGACGTACGGGCACAACTCGGCCGGCATGATCTGCTCGGCCAAGGAGCTGGGCCTGGGCGACGACCACTCGGGCATCATCGTGCTGCCGCCGGAGGTGGCCGCCAAGCCGGGCGACGACGCGCGGTCCGTCGTGGGCCTCGACGACGTCGTGTTCGAGCTGGAGATCACCCCGGACCGGGGGTACGCGCTGAGCCTGCGCGGCCTGGCCCGGGAGCTGTCGCACGCGTTCGACGTGCCGCTGCGTGACCCGGCCCTGGCGCCCGCCCCGAGCGCAACGGTGACGCCGGCGTACCCGGTCGAGGTCCGCGACACGGTCGGCTGTGACCGGTTCACCGCCCGCCTGGTGCGTGGCGTCGACCCGGCCGCGCCCACGCCGTCGTGGATGGCTCAGCGGCTCGTCACCGCCGGCATCCGCAGCATCTCGCTGCCCGTCGACATCACCAATTACGTGATGTTGGAGCTGGGCCAGCCGATGCACGCCTTCGACGCCGACCGGATCGCCGGCCCGCTGGTGGTCCGTCGCGCCGAGCCGGGGGAGAAACTGACCACCCTGGACGGTGTCAGCCGGGTGCTCACCGCCGACGACATGGTCATCTGCGACGACACCGGTCCCATCTCCCTCGCGGCGGTGATGGGCGGCGAGACCAGCGAGGTCGACACGGGAAAGACCACAAACGTGCTCTTCGAGGCCGCCCACTGGGATCCGGCCATGGTGGGGCGCACGGCCCGCCGGCACAAGCTGTTCAGCGAGGCCGCGAAGCGCTGGGAGCGGGGCGTCGACCCGGCCGTGCCGCTGGTCGCGCTGGAGCGGGCCGTGCGGCTGCTCACCGAGCACGGCGGCGGTGCTCCGAGCGCCGAGATCCTGGACATCGACCACGTCCGGCCGCGTACCCCCATCACCCTGCCGGCGGACCTGCCGACCCGGCGGGTCGGCGTCGAGTACCCGCCAGCGCGGGTCGTCGCGCTGCTGGAGCAGGTGGGATGCACGGTCGCGCAGGGCGCGGACCGGCTCTCCGAGGACCCGGGCGCGGTCGGCACGGCCAGCGGCGCCGGGTCGGTGCTGAGCGTCACCCCGCCGAGCTGGCGGCCCGACCTGACCGACCCGGCCGACCTGGTCGAGGAGGTCGTGCGTCTCGACGGGTACGACAAGGTGCCGTCGGTGCTGCCGACCGCGCCGCCCGGGAACGGCCTGACCCCGCGCCAGCGTCGCCGCCGGGCCGTGGCGTGGTCGCTGGCCGAGCGGGGGTACGTGGAGGTGCTCGCGCACCCCTTCGTCTCCCCGGAGCTGGCCGACCAGCTCGGCCTGCCGGCCGACGACCCGCGCCGACCCGCGGTGCGCCTCGCCAACCCGCTGTCCGAGGAGGAGCCGCTGCTGCGCACCACGCTGCTCGGCCCGCTGCTCGGCATCCTCAAGCGCAACCTCGGCCGGGGGCAGCGCGACCTCGCCCTCTACGAGATCGGCGCGGTCTTCCACCCGCGCCCCGACGCCGGCAGCCCGCCGGCGATGGGCGTGGACCGGCGACCCACCGACGAGGAGTTCGCCGCCGCCGACGCGGTCGTGCCGGCCCAACCGGTGCACGTCGCGGCGGTGCTCGCCGGTGACCTGGACCCGGCCGGCTGGTGGGGCGCGGGCCGCCCGGCCGGGTGGGCGGACGCCATCGAGGCGGCCCGGGACGTGCTGGCCGCCGCCGGCATCCCCGACGAGCGGGTCGAGGTACGCGCCGCCGAGTACGCGCCGTGGCACCCGGGCCGCTGCGCCGAGCTGCGGGTCGACGACACCGTCGTCGGATACGCCGGTGAGCTGCACCCGTCGGCGGTGGCGGCCCTGGAGCTGCCCCGCCGCACCTGCGCCATGGAGCTGGATCTGGACGTGCTGCCGCCGGTGCCGGTGGTTCCCGCACCGACGGTGTCCGGGTTCCCGCCGGCGTTGATCGACGTGGCGCTGGTGCTTGACGAGTCGGTCCCGGCCGAGCAGGTGCGTCGGGCGCTGGAGGCGGGGGCCGGTGAGCTGCTGGAGGACGTGCGACTGTTCGACGTGTACTCCGGCGCGCAGCTCGGCGAGGGTCGCCGGTCCCTGGCGTACAAGCTGACGTTCCGCGCCCCGGACCGGACGCTGACCGTCGAGGAGGCGCTGGCCGCCCGGGACGCGGCGGTCGCCGTCGCGGCCGAGCGCTTCGGCGCGACCCTGCGCGGCGCCTGACACAGCGGACGGGCCCTCTCCCCCTGCGCGGGGGAGAGGGGCCCGTCAGCCGTCGTCGGACTCCAGCTCGCCGAGTTCGCGTAGGCCCGGTAGATCACAGACGGTGATCCGACGGTAGTCGGTGTCGACCAATCCGTCCGATCGCAGCTCTCGCAGGGCCTTCTGAATGGCGGTCTCGGAGGCGCCGCAGATGGTCGCCAGGTCGGGCTGCGTAAGCCGAACGTCGATGATGACGCCGTCCGGTCCCTGTCGACCGTGGCTGCGGCAGAGGTCGGCGATCACCCGGGCCACCCGCAGTTTCACCGGGTACGAGGTGAAGTCGATCCGCCGCCGGTTGGACCAGCGCAGCCGGTCGGAGACCATCGCGGCGAGTTCGAGAGCGGCGTCCGGGTGCTCCTTGAGGAACCGTTTGAATCGGTCCGGCTGGATCACGCTGTAGATCGCCGGCCCGCAGGTCGTCACGGTGGCGGAGCGGGGTTCGTTGTTGAGCGCGGACATCTCGCCCACGAGGTCGCCCCCAACGCGGAGCGACAGGAGAGCTGGCCGGCCATCCGGCAGCGTGGCGGTGACCTTGGTAAGGCCCTCTTCGAGGAGTACGAGGTGGGTCTCCCGTACGCCCTCGTGGATCACGATCTGCCCGGCGGGGACCTGACGACGGACACCCAACCGCAGTAGTGCCGTCCGCTCCCGTGGAGCGAGCCGTTGCAGGAACGTGCCGTAGGGCCACGTCTCGCCGGCCAGGTCGCGTGGTCGTAGCACCCGCAGCCTCCTTCTCCAGGGACAGCTGCCGAAGCGTAGCGGTTCCTGCGCGTAGCGCGATGCCCCAGCTTCGGCTATCACGTCGATCAGCAGGCGAACCGCTGTCAGGGCCAACACCACCGTCGGGGGTAACCCGAGGCTGAGCAGCAGGTCGAGCAGATCCGTCCTCATGCGACAAGCACAGCGCGTGGCTGGCTGGGTGATCCCTCAGCAGGACGGGATGACGGGTTCTCGACTTCCACCTGGGATGCCGTAGTTCTACGGGATCCCGGCCCGCGCATACCGGTTCGATGGCTCCTGCGGTGCTCGCCCGCGGGGCGAGCGGATGAAGAAGGGCGGAAGTTGGATGCGACATCCCGAGCGGCGGCTGTTGATCTCGGTGGATATGGAGCGGTACAGCAGACGTAGCAACGTCCAACAGTACGAGGCGCAGCGGCACTTCCGAGAGCTGCTGCACGAGGCCGCCGAAGCTGTCGGTCTCGACCGGGTGGCCTGGACGACTCAGCAGGCGGGCGACGGCGAGCTGGCGATCGTGCCTCGTGAGGTCTTCGAGTCACGGGTGATCGGCAGGTTCGTTCCGGAGCTGAACCGGCGGCTACGCCACCACAACAGCAGCCGTCTCCCGGCTGCGCGGATCCGGCTCAGGGTGGCGGTGCACCAGGGGTTGGTACATCTCGACGGTGCGAACGGCTTCCCGGGCAACGCCGTGGTGTTCGTCTGCCGGTTGTGCGAGGCCGCTCCGGTCAAGCAGGCGCTGGCCGCCTTCCCTGATGCCGGCGTCGCGCTTGTCGTCTCGACCGAGATCTTTCGTGATGTGGTCACCGAGTACCCGGAGGAGATGCGGCCGGAGCGGTTCGTTCGGATCGAGGTGGCCCACCCGGACAAGGAATTCCGCGAGGACGCCTGGCTCTGCGTGGTGGACGAGGACATCAACGGCGCCGCGATCCAGGTCGTCCCGCCGCCCACCGAGCAGGATCCTGGGCAGACTGCACGGAGGCCCACGGAGCACGTCGGGATTCGTACCGGGGACATCCGGGTCGAGGGGCAGAACGCGATCGGTCAGGGCGCGACGGCGATCGGCTCGGTCGGCCGCGACACGAACTTCGGTACGGGTAGAGGCGATCCCCGATGAGCGGTCGGTACGCCCCGGTCTCCGCCGACAGTCCGGGGGACCTGGACGATCCTTGGCACGACGTGTTGGAGGATGCCTCCGGCGATGGCCCACACGGTGACGTCGGGTATGGCGCGGTTCGCGGACCCCGGGACGGCTCGCCGGTCGCGGTGGAGTCCCTCGACGGCGAGGATGAGCCGGCCTCTCCTGCGGAGCCGGCCGAGGAACCACCGGAGGAGGACGATCCGGACGACCTCCTGGATCCCGGGGACGTGCTGCGCAGGCTGGCTGGCCTGCTGGGCGGTTCGACGATCGATGTCGGCGATGTTCGGGTGCAGGGACAGAACGCCACCGGCCCTGGCGCCGTCGCCATCGGAACGGTCAACGTCACCGCCGGACGATCCGACGGCGCAGGGCGCGTGTGGTTCCAGACCCTTGTCGAGGCCGGTCTTCGTGAGACTGCGGGCAGGTACGCCGACGCGCCGAGCGATCGGCGGCTCGACCACCAACTCCAGCATCACCACCTGGTCTGCCTCTCCGGCCCGGTCGGAAGCGGACGGTTCACCTCAGCCACCCTGGCGGTGGCCCGGAGACACGGGTTCGAGCGGGTCCGCGTACTCGGTGTCGACCAGTTGGCCGACCTGCTCGGCGTGGACGCACCGTTGCCCGCCGGGCACGGTTACGTGCTCCGGCTGAACGAGGTGGCTGTTCGCGAGGTGGACGGGTTCACGCTGGTGGCGTTGGCGGCCCGGGCCGAGACCTCCGGCAGCACGCTCATTCTGGTCGGGGACTTCTCCCGACGAAGGCACGATCTCGTCGGCCACATCGTCGAACACCGTTCGGCCCCGGCGGCCGAGGTGTTCAGGGCGCAGCTTCGCCAACAGCTCACCGGGCAGTGCGTCGGCTGGTGCACAGGCACGTGCGAGGGGCGTTGCGTAGAGCGATACGTGGATGAGGACTGCGTCGGGCATCCACTGCTGTCGGCCTACCTGGCCGGCGAACCTCGACCTGGCGACGTCGTCGCGATCGTCGCGACGATCGCTCGGACGGTTCCGAAGGGCGGCGCACTGGCTGAGCGGCTGGAGCAGTTTCTGCCGCTCCAACTACGGGAGCGCGCGGCCGAGATCCTCGACGTGCGACGCCGCGGCGAGGAGGTCGACGCGTTCCCTCACGACGAGGTGCGGGCCTTCCGCCTGTCCTGCGCCGTCCTTGCCGGGCAGCCCGTGACCGAGATACACCAGGCAGCTCAGCGTCTGGCCCGGTTCGACTTCCAGGAACCCGCATCGACCGGCGCCCCTTTTCGGGGTTCGATGCTCGACGCACTGCTGGGGTCGACACTGGGCCAGGCCGTCACACGGCTGACCGACCCGCGCGTACCAGGCGGGTGCCGGATCGACTTCCCGCCCGGCGCCCAGCCACTCCGGTCGGTGTTACTGGACGTCGCGTGGACAGAGTGGTGGTCGCCCAAGCAGTTGCTCGACTGGTTGGCAGACCTGATCCGCGGAGACTCTCCGGCGGTCCGACAGGCCGCAGCGGGCGCCATCGGTTGGTCTGCGACACGCGATGTGCAGTCGGCCCTCGACGCCGTGGGGGAACTGGCCCGGGAACGGCGGGCAGGGGTCCGGCAGGCCGCAGCGATCGTCCTGGTCGCCATGGCGATGCAGCCTGGGTTGCGTACTCGGATTCGGGCCGAACTCGATCAGTGGGTAGCCGGTTCAGCAGCTCACCTACGGGACACCGTGGCCCGTGCGTACAGCCTTGGGCTGGCCCGGCTCTGGCCGGAGTCGGCGCTGGCCCAACTGCGTCAGGTTGCGCAGGCCCGGATGCAGCGGCGGAACAACTCGGTCGTCCGAGGGTTGGTCGAGGTGTACCGCAGCGGTCACGCGTCGAGTGTCGTGCCGGCGCTCGTGGACTGGACCGCATCCGTCGACCCCGAGGTGCAGCTCCACGCGGCGCGGACCCTGCGGGTACTCGCGGACCGCTGGGCGGAACCGCCCCGAGAGCACTGGCCGGAGCTGCTGCACCTGGTGGACCAGCGAACGATCGAACTGGCCGACCTTGCCGTCGTCTGGGCGACCGCCCTCAGCCTGCCAAGAACGGCGTACCGATCGTGGCGCACCCTCGGCTTCTGGCTGGACCGGGCGGACCAGCAGCCGGTCGTCGCCGGCCACTGCCTTGAACTGCTGCGACACGTGATCGCCGGACAGCCCGCTCTGCGTCATCGCCTGAACCACCAGCTCCACCACGTGTGGCGTCCGGTGATGCCGCACCACGACCTGCTCGACGACGTACAACGACTGATCGATGAGGAGACGCGATGAGCACAGGCCCTGTCGGTGGCCCCGGCACGAGAGCACCCATACCTGGGCAGGTGGAACGCCGCCGCTGGTGGCATGCGTTCTTCCCGCCGACCGAGCCCCCGCTTCCCCCGGCCCCACCTGCGCCGATCGTTCCCGCCACCGTGACATTCCGTCAGGACGTCCCGGCGCCGATCCTGGTGCCGGCGAAGGGGGACGCATACGACTTCCGCTTGCACGCCGTCTACAACTGGACGGCGCAGAACATGACCTACGAGGAGCTTCGGTTTCGCGCCGAGCGGTATCTGGGGTGGGCTGGCGGGATAGTCCGGGAACGGGCGGTGGATCTGGCACGTGAACACGAGCCCCACCGTTCGCACGACCTCGAACGAGCGCTGAACAGTCTGCTCGGTGGCCAGCGCTGGCCGCGTGAGGGTTCGCCGCACTTCGGGGTGCTCGTCCGCGTCAGCCCCGACGAGCGAGTGCGTGAGCGGCTCCGGCCCTACTGGGAGGATCGGATTCGGCTTGAGTGTGATCATGAGTTGCAGAAGATCCGGGCGGCCCAGGCGGATGAGCTGACTCGTCGCTGGTGTGCCGTGCTGCAGAATCTCGAGGACGATCCCGTCACGTCGCACGCGGCGCGGTTGACAGGCGAGCAGTTCGCCGAGGTTTTCGGTCGGTACGTCCAGGAGCGCCGGGAGGCCGTGCCCGACCTCGTGAAACTGCTGCGCGAGGCAGTTCGGGGGCACGGGGATCTCGGTATGGGGCCGAGCGAGTACACGGAGGCGTGGGACGTCGCCCTGCGGACGTACGAGCGCCAGCACGGGTTGTCCGAGCAGGCGAGCTGACAGCGGGGCGTCCTCTGCTGGAATATCCAGGTGGAGGACGCCACCCTGCGCCGATCGACACCGGCGTTCATCACCATGCAGTAGGCTGTATTAACTTGCAGGAAACAATCGCTCTTGCTAGTCTCCTCTGCATAGTCATGCGGAGGTGGGTATGGGAATTCGAGTCGCGGTCGCGGGCGCGAGCGGGTACGCGGGCGGTGAGCTGCTGCGTCTGGTCGCCGGGCACCCGGAGTTCGAGCTGGTCGCCGCCACCGCGCACCGCCAGGCCGGGCACCGCGTCGACATGGCGCATCCGCAGCTCACCGGGCTCGACCTGGTGTTCGGCGAGACCGACCCGTCGATCCTCGCCGACGCCGACCTGGTCTTCCTGGCGCTGCCGCACGGCGAGTCGGCGACTCTCGCGGCCCAGCTCCCTCCCGAGGTACGCGTCGTCGATCTGGGTGCCGACCACCGGCTCGCCGACCCCTACGCCTGGGCGCAGTACTACGGCGGCACGCACGCCGGCCAGTGGACGTACGGCCTGCCCGAGCTGCCCGGCCAGCGGGAGCTGATCGCCGGCTCCACCCGGGTCGCGAACACCGGCTGCTACGCCGCCGCGATCACCCTCGCGCTCGCGCCGTTGATCGCCGACGGCGCGGCCAGCCCCGCCGACGTGGTGGTGGTCGCCGCCTCGGGCACCTCCGGCGCGGGCCGGGCGGCGAAGCCGCACCTGCTCGGCAGCGAGGTGATGGGCGACCTGTCGCCGTACCGGGTCGGCACCCACCAGCACGTGCCCGAGATCAAGCAGGCCTCCGGGGCGACCGGCCTGTCGTTCACCCCGGTCCTCGCGCCGATGCCACGCGGCATCCTCGCCACGGTCACCGCCGTGCCGGCCCGCGGCGTCGACCCGCAGGAGGTGCTGGCGCAGGCGTACGCCGACGCGCCGTTCGTGCACGTGCTGCCGGAGGGGCGCTGGCCGCACACGGCCGCCACGCTGGGCTCCAACTCGTGTCATCTGCAGGCGACCGTCGACGTCGACTCGGGTCGGCTGATCGTGGTCAGCGCGCTGGACAACCTCGGCAAGGGCGCCGCCGGCCAGGCCGTGCAGAACGCCAACCTGATGCTCGGCCTGCCGGAGACGACGGGCCTGTCGATCTGGGGAGTAGCGCCATGAGTGTCACCACCCCTCGGGGGTTCCGGGCGGCCGGAGTGACCGCCGGACTGAAGACCAGCGGTGGCCCGGACGTCGCGCTGGTGGTCAACGACGGCCCGGACGCCGGTGTCGCCGGTGTCTTCACCACCAACCGGGTCAAGGCCGCGCCGGTGCTCTGGAGCCAGCAGGTCGTGCAGGGCGGCGTGGTCCGCGCCGTGGTGCTCAACTCCGGTGGCGCGAACGCCTGCACCGGCCCGGCCGGTTTCCAGGACACGCACGCCACGGCCGAGCACACCGCCTCGGCGCTGAGCGCGGTCAGTCCGCGGCTGCTCCTCGGGGCCGGCGAGGTGGCCGTCTGCTCCACCGGGCTGATCGGTGAGCGGTTGCCGATGGACAAACTGCTGCCGGGCGTCCGTACGGCCATCCGGCAGTTGTCGCGTGACGGCGGCCTGGCCGCCGCCGAGGCCATCATGACCACCGACACCCGGCCGAAGACCACGGTGGCCCGGGGCAGTGGATGGACGGTCGGCGGCATGGCCAAGGGTTCCGGCATGCTCGCGCCGGGCATGGCCACCATGCTCTGCGTGCTCACCACCGACGCGGTGGCCGGGCCGGCGGTCCTGGACGAGGCTCTGCGCGCCGCGACCCGGGTGACCTTCGACCGGGTCGATTCCGACGGCTGCATGTCCACCAATGACACGGTGCTGCTGCTGTCCAGCGGCGCCAGCGGGATCGAGCCGACCCCGGCCGAGTTGGCCGCCGCGGTCACCACGGCCTGCCACGACCTGGCGCAGCAGCTCATCGGCGACGCGGAGGGCGCCACCAAGCAGGTCGCCATCGACGTCGTGGGAGCCGCGACCGAGGACGACGCGGTGGAGGTGGGCCGCTCGGTCGCTCGCAGCAACCTGGTCAAGACCGCCCTGTTCGGCAACGACCCGAACTGGGGTCGGATCCTCGCCTCGGTCGGCACCACCACGGCCGCCTTCGAGCCGGACGAGGTGGACGTGGCCGTCAACGGGGTGTGGCTGTGCCGGGGCGGCGCCGCTGCCGAGGACCGTTCGAAGGCCGACCTCAGCGCACGGGACGTCACCATCCGGATCGACCTGCACGCGGGCGATTCGACGGCCACGATCTGGACCAACGACCTGTCCCACGCGTACGTGCACGAGAACTCGGCGTATTCAACGTGAGCGCGAGGAACGCAGCGAAGCGGAGTCCCGCAGTCGCGAACGAAAGGCCGGCACTGTGAGCCTCAGCAGTGATCTCACCCGGGCGCAGGTGAAGGCGGAGACGCTGATCGAGGCGCTGCCCTGGCTGGCGCGTTTCTCCGGCGCCACCGTCGTGGTCAAGTACGGCGGCAACGCCATGACCGAGCCGGAGTTGCAGCGGGCGTTCGCGGCCGACATGGTGTTCCTGCGCTACGCCGGTCTGAAGCCCGTGGTGGTGCACGGCGGCGGTCCGCAGATCTCGGCCATGCTGGGCCGGCTCGGCATCGAGAGCGAGTTCCGGGGCGGCCTGCGGGTGACGACCGCCGAGGCGATGGACGTGGTCCGGATGGTGCTCGTCGGGCAGGTCGGGCGGGAGTTGGTCGGGCTGATCAACTCGCACGGCCCGTACGCCGTCGGCCTCTCCGGCGAGGACGCGCGGCTGTTCACCGCGGTGCGCCGCCCGGCGTACGTGGACGGGCTGCCGGTCGACGTGGGCCAGGTCGGCGACGTCGAGTCGGTGGACACCTCGGCGGTGACCGACCTGATCGACGCCGGCCGGATTCCGGTGATCTCGACGGTCGCGCCGGACGCCGACGGTGTCCTGCACAACCTCAACGCGGACACCGCCGCCGCCGCGCTCGCCGTCGCCCTACGGGCCCGCAAGCTGGTCGTCCTCACCGACGTGGCCGGCCTGTACGCCGACTGGCCGGACACCAACAGCCTGGTCTCCGAGATCACCGCGGATGACCTGGCCAAGCTGCTGCCCCGCCTGGAGTCGGGGATGGTGCCGAAGATGGAGGCCTGCCTGCGGGCCGTGCGCGGGGGCGTGCCGGCCGCGCACGTGGTCGACGGCCGGGTGGCGCACTCCACGTTGCTCGAGGTGTTCACGTCGGAAGGGTTCGGAACGATGGTGGTGCCGCAGGACGGGACGGACGGGGCATGAGCAGTCTGGTGCAACGGTGGACGCAGTCCATGATGGACAACTACGGCACGCCGCAGCTGGCGCTGGTCTCCGGCGCGGGCGCCGTGGTGGTCGACGAGGCGGGCCGCGAGTACGTGGACCTGCTGGGCGGGATCGCGGTGAACGCCCTCGGCCACGCCCATCCGGCGGTGGTGGCAGCCGTGTCGAAGCAGGTGGCCACGCTGGGGCACGTCTCCAACCTCTTCGTCGCCGAGCCGCCGGTGGCTCTCGCGGAGCTGTTGCTGGCGCTCGCCGGCAGCCGACCCGGCCGGGTCTTCTTCGCCAATTCCGGCGCGGAGGCGAACGAGACCGCCTTCAAGCTGTCCCGGCGCACCGGGCGCAGCCACGTGGTCGCCACCAACGGCGGCTTCCACGGTCGCACCATGGGCGCCCTCGCCCTGACCGGTCAGCCCGCCAAGGCGGACCCGTTCCGGCCGTTGCCCGGCGAGGTGACCCACGTCGACTACGGCGACGTGAGCGCCCTGGAGGCGGCGGTCACCGACGCCACCGCCATGGTGATCCTGGAGCCCATCCAGGGCGAGAACGGCGTGGTCGTGCCGCCGACCGGCTACCTGACGGCGGCCCGGGGGATCACCGCCCGGCACGGGGCGCTGCTGGTGCTCGACGAGGTGCAGACCGGCATCGGCCGTACCGGCCACTGGTTCGCCCACCAGGCCGAGGGCGTGGAGCCCGACGTGGTGACCCTGGCGAAGGGCCTGGGTGGCGGGCTGCCGCTGGGCGCGACGCTCGCCTTCGGCCGGGCCGCCGACCTGCTCACCCCCGGCTCGCACGGTACGACCTTCGGCGGCAACCCGGTGAGCTGCGCCGCCGCGCTCGCCGTGGTGGCGACCATCGCCAACGAAGGGCTGCTCGACCACGTCAAGCGCGTCGGCGAACGGCTGCGTCGGGGCATCGAGGCGCTGGACCACCCGCTCGTCGCGGGCGTACGCGGGGCCGGGTTGCTGCTCGGCGTGGTGCTCACCGCGCCGGTGTCGACGGTCCTGGCCGAGGCGCTGCGGGAGGCCGGCTTCCTGACCAACCCGGTGCAGCCGGGCGTACTCCGGCTCGCCCCGCCGTTGATCCTCACCACCGAGCAGGTCGACGCGTTCCTCGCCGCGCTCCCGGCGGCCCTGGACGCGACGGCCCCGGCGACGGCCGGCACGAGCGCTCCCGTGACCACCGAATCCTCCACCCAGCCCACCACGACGGGGACGACCGCATGATCCGGCACTTCCTGCGCGACGACGATCTCTCGCCCGCCGAACAGTCAAGCGTGCTCGACCTGGCGGCCCGGATGAAGGTCGACCGGTTCGGCCACCAACCGCTGGCCGGCCCCCGCTCGGTGGCGGTGCTCTTCGACAAGCAGAGTCTGCGGACCCGGATCTCGTTCGACGCCGGCATCGCCGAGCTGGGCGGCCATCCGCTGGTCGTGGACACCCAGGTCACCCACTTCGGGCGGGGCGAGACGCTCGCCGACGCGGGCCGGGTGCTGTCCCGCTACGTCGCGGCGATCGTGCTGCGTACCCACGGTGACGACCGGATCGCCGAGGTCGCCGGCGGCGCGACCGTTCCGGTGGTCAACGCGCTCACCGACGGGTTCCACCCCTGTCAACTGCTGGCCGACCTGCTGACCATCCGGGAGCGGTGCGGCGGCACGTCCGGCCGGACCCTGACCTACGTGGGCGACGGCGCGAACAACATGGCGCAGTCGTACCTGCTGGCCGGGGCCACGGCCGGGATGCACGTGCGGATCGCCGGCCCGGCCGGGTTCGCGCCGGACGCGGCCGTGGTGCGTCGGGCCAGCGAGATCGCCGCCGGGACCGGCGGGTCGGTACGGGTGCTGACCGACCCGGCGCAGGCGGCCCGCGACGCCGACGTGCTGGCCACCGACACCTGGACCTCGATGGGTCAGGAGGCCGACGGGTTGGACCGGGTCACCCCGTTCCTGCCGTACCAGGTCAACAAGGAGCTGCTCGACCACGCCGCGCCGGACGCGATCGTGCTGCACTGCCTGCCGGCGCACCGGGGCGAGGAGATCACCGACGAGGTGTTCGACGGTCCGCAGAGCGCGGTGTTCGACCAGGCCGAGAACCGGCTGCACGCCCAGAAGGCGCTGCTGACGTTCCTGCTGGCGGCTGCCGGGGAGCGACGATGACCGCCCCCCTGACCCGCGCCGCCCGGCACGCCCGGATCGTCGAGCTGATCCGGGACCGGCCGGTACGCTCGCAGACCGAACTGGCCGACCTGCTCGCCGCCGACGGCGTCGGGGTCACCCAGGCGACCCTCTCGCGCGACCTGGAGGAGCTGGGCGCGGTCAAGGTGCGCGGCGGCGACGGCCCGGCCGTCTACCTGATCCCCGAGGACGGGAAACGACCGCTGCGCGACGCCGAGGCCGCACCGGCCCGGCTGGTGCGGCTGCTGCGCGAGCTGCTCAACGGGGTGGACGCCAGCGGCAACATCGCGGTGCTGCGTACCCCGCCGGGCGCGGCCCAGTACCTGGCCAGCGCGTTGGACCGGGCGGGCCTGCCCGAGATCGTCGGCACCATCGCCGGCGACGACACCATTCTCGTCGTGGCCCGGGAGACCGTCGGTGGGGCCGCGCTCGGCGACAAGCTCGCCGGTTGGTCCCGCCGGGAAGACAGCGTCGAAGGGAACAGCGCACCGTGACCGCGCACAGGTGGAGCACGCCGAGCCGGATGGCTGCGGCCCGTGCCGCCCGGATGGGTGGCTGACGAACATGGGGACCACAATGGGCGGCGTGGACGACAAGAGCCTCACCGAGAACAGCGCCGGCACCAACCGGACGAGCCTGTGGGGTGGCCGGTTCGCCGGCGGCCCCGCCGAGGCGCTCGCCCGGCTGTCGGTGAGCGTGCAGTTCGACTGGCGTCTGGCCCCGTACGACATCGCGGGTTCCCGGGCGCACGCCCGGGTCCTGGCCGGCGCCGGCCTGCTCGACCCGGAGGAGCTGGGCCGCATCCTGGCGGCCCTGGACGACCTGGAGGCGGCCTGCGCGTCGGGGGCGTTCCGGCCCACCGTCGACGACGAGGACGTGCACACCGCGCTGGAGCGGGGGCTGCTGGAGCGTCTGGGGAGCCTGGGCGGCAAGCTGCGTGCCGGTCGGTCCCGCAACGACCAGGTCGCCACCGACCTGCGGCTCTACCTGCGGGACCACGCGCGGGGTGTGGCCAGCCGCGTCGTCGAGCTGGCCGAGGCGCTCGTCGAGCAGGCCGAGCGGCACGTCGACACGGCCGCGCCCGGCATGACCCACCTCCAGCACGCCCAGCCGGTCACCTTCGGGCACTGGTTGCTGGCCCACGTGCAGCCGCTGCTGCGTGACCTCGAGCGGCTGCGCGACTGGGACCACCGGGCGGCGATCAGCCCGCTCGGCGCGGGCGCGCTCGCCGGCTCGGGGCTTCCGCTGGACCCGGTGGCGGTCGCCAAGGAGCTGGGTTTCCGGACGTCGTTCGCCAACTCGATGGACGCGGTCGCCGACCGGGACTTCGTGGCCGAGTTCCTCTTCACCACCGCGCTGATCGGGGTGCACCTGTCCCGTCTGGGCGAGGAGGTGGTGCTGTGGACGTCGCACGAGTTCGGCTGGGTGGAGCTGGACGACGCGTTCGCCACCGGTTCGTCGATCATGCCGCAGAAGAAGAACGCGGACATCGCCGAGCTGGCCCGGGGTAAGTCCGGCCGGTTGGTCGGCGGCCTGATGACGGTGCTGACCATGCTCAAGGGCCTGCCCATGACGTACGACCGGGACATGCAGGAGGACAAGGAGCCCGCGTTCGACGCCGTCGACACGCTGGAGCTGCTGCTTCCGGCCCTGGCCGGGATGATCTCCACGATGACCGTCCGGGTGGACCGGCTCGTCGCCGCCGCCCCGGTGGGCTTCTCCCTCGCCACCGAGGTCGCCGACTGGCTGGTCCGGCGCAACGTGCCGTTCCGGGACGCGCACGAGATCACCGGTCGGTTGGTGGCACTCTGTGCGGCCCGCGACTGCGAGCTGGAGGACGTCTCCGACGCCGACCTGGCCGCGGTCAGCGAGCACCTCGACCCGTCCGTGCGTGACGTGCTCTCGGTGCGCTCGGCCCTCGCGGCCCGCACCACCCCCGGCTCGACCGGCCCCGGTCCGGTCGCCGACCAGCTCGCCGCCGCGGCGGACCGGCTGGCCGGCTGGCGGGAGTGGGCCACCGAGCGGGTCGTACCCCGCTGACCTGACCGTGGCGTCGGCGCGGGCCGCCGGCGCCACGGTGGTTCAGGCCGTCGGGCGCTCCCGCTTCGGGAGCTTGGCCACCACCATGTCGTACGACGAGTCGACCGCCTCGGTCAGCTCCTCGGTGTCGATCCCGCCGTCGAGGCGCAGCGTGTTCCAGCCGGACCGGCCGATGTACGGCATTGGTCGCGCGTCAGCGGGATGACGGTGCAGCCACTCGTCGGCGATCTCGCGGGTGGCGCCGCACTTGACGCCGACCGTGGGCGCCCGGTCCCCATTGCCGAGGAACGCGAAGATCCGGCTGCCCACCTTCACCACCTCGTCGTCCTCCCACGGCCGGTCCAACCACGCCCCCGGCTTGGCCAAGCAGTACGACAACATCTCCCCACGTTCCACAACCCCTCCTAGTCATAACCCCGCCCCGCCCCGCCCCCGCCCCCCGCGCCCCGCCCGCCCGCCCCCCGCGCCGATCTTGCAGTTTGTGTTGTCGATACGCGACCGATGTCCCGTTCTGTCGGGACAGAAAGTGCAAGATCGGCGTGGATGACGGGTGGTGGGGTGACGGGTGGCGGGGGTGGGGGTGGGGGTGGGGGGTCAGGGGGTTTGGTCGGTGGAGCGGGCGGCGACGCGTTCGTAGCGTTGGCGGGCTGCCTGTGCGCTGCCCAGGCCCAGCCCATACGCGATGGACTGCCAGGTCAGGCCCCGGTCGCGGGCTAGCGTGAGCAGCCCGGCCTCCAGGGCGTCCAGTTCGGCGCGTACGTGTGGGAGCAGGGTCAGCGCGGCCGTCAGGTCGGCGGCGTCGACCGGCTCCTCGGTGGGCTCCCGCTCGGCGCCGCCGGCGGCGAGGGCGGTGACCAGGGCGACCGCCTCCCACGGGTCCAGCACGTACGGGTGGGCCCAGCGCCCCCGCCGCGCGTCGGAGCCGGCGTGCCGCTCGCTGATCCGTTGCAGCGCCTCGTAGGTGCGGTGGGCGCGGGCCCGACCCGGGTCGGGCACCGTGAAGAGGTCCGAGGTCGTCATGTACCGAGCACACCTCATCAACTAGATGTTGTCAACAGAATGTTGAAACGTCGACGGGTGGGTACCGTTCGGCCCATGGATCTCGCGCCGGACGACCGCACCGCCGACGCCAGCCTGACCGAGTTGGCGGACCTGCTCGCCGGCCCGCTGCTGCCGGCGGCGCGTGGCCTGCTGGGCTGCCGCCTGACCGCCGGGGGCGTCACCGTCCGGATCACCGAGGTCGAGGCGTACGCGGGCACGGCCGGTGACCCCGCCTCGCACGCCCACCGGGGCCGCACGCCCCGCAACGCGGTGATGTTCGGTCCCGCCGGGCACGCCTACGTCTACTTCACCTACGGGATGCACTGGTGCGTGAACGTCGTCACGGGTGACGAGGGGGAGGCCGCCGCGGTGCTGCTGCGCGCCGGCGCGGTCGTCGACGGGCTGGACACGGCACGGGAGCGCCGGCCGGCCGTGCGGCGCGACGTGGACCTCGCCCGTGGGCCGGCCCGGCTCTGCGCCACGCTCGGCATCGACCGCGCGGCGTACGGCGCGTACCTGCTCGGCGACGGGCCGGTGCGGTTGCGACCGCCGGTCGAGCCGGTGCCGTCGGCGTCGGTGGTGGCGGGGCCCCGGGTCGGCGTGACGGGCGCGCACGACCTGCCCTGGCGGTTCTGGCTCGACGGCGATCCGACGGTCAGCGCCTACCGGCGGCACGTGCCCCGCGTCCGTCGCTGAGCGCGCCGCGACGGAGGCTGTCGGAGGGTGTGGCCATAATCACCGAACCTGCTCACCGACGGTTCGGAGGACGTCATGGCAACCCTGCTCGCGATCGGCACCGCGAAAGGATTGTTTCTCGCCACCAGCGCCGACGACCGGCGCAGTTGGGAGATCACCGGCCCGCACTTCCCGATGACGGGTGTCTACGCGGTCGCGATCGACACCCGTGGCATCACCCCGCGGCTGCTCGCCGGCATGACCAGCTCGCACTTCGGCCCCAGTGTCGCCACCAGCGACGACCTCGGCGCCACCTGGGACGAGCCAGACCAGGCGCCGGTCGCGTTCCCGGCCGACACCGGCGTCTCCCTCGGGCGGGTCTGGCAGCTGATGCCGGCCGGCCCCGACGAGCCGGACGTCATCTGGGCCGGCACCGAGCCCTCGGCGTTGTTCAAGTCCACCGACGGCGGCCGCAGTTTCGAGCTGGTCCGTTCCCTCTGGGACCACCCGCACCGCCCCCATTGGGAGGCCGGGTTCGGCGGTCAGGCCGTGCACACCGTGCTGCCCCACCCGCGTGACCCGGCTCGACTGCTGGTCGCCATGTCCACCGGTGGGGTCTACCGCTCGGAGGACGCCGGCGCGAGTTGGGTGCCGGGTAACACGGGCATCCGCGCCTACTTCATGCCGGACGAGTGGCCGGAGTTCGGCCAGTGCGTGCACAAGGTCGCCCGCGACGCCGACAACCCCGAGCGGCTGTACGCGCAGAACCACCACGGCGTCTACCGTTCCGATGACGACGGCCGCACCTGGTCCTCGATCGCTGACGGGCTGCCCAGCGACTTCGGCTTCCCGATGGTGGCTCACCCCGGGCGCGGCGGCACGGTGTGGACCTTCCCGCTGGTGGCCGACAGTGAGCGGTTTCCGGCCGATCACCGCTGCCGGGTGTTCCTTTCCGTCGACGCCGGCGGCAAGTGGGAGGCGCAGTCGGTGGGGCTGCCCGAGGGGCCGTTCTATCCGGCGGTGCTGCGCGACGCCATGTGCGCCGATGACGCGACCCCGGGCGGGGTCTACTTCGGCACCCGCTCCGGCTCGGTCTTCGCCAGCCGCGACGAGGGCGACTCCTGGTCGTCGGTCGCCGCACACCTGCCCGACGTGCTCTGCGTCCGCGCCGCGCAGGTCTGAGCGTGGTCACCGTGCTGCTGCCCGGCCCGTTGCGCGGCGAGGCCGGGGGTGCGAGTCGGCTGAACGTCAGCGCCGCCGGGACGCTGCGGGCGGTCCTCGACGAGGTTGCCGTCGCGCATCCCCGGCTGGCCCGGCGCATCCGCGACGAGCGCGGTGAGCTGCGCCGCTATGTGAACGTCTTCGTCGACGGGGAAGACTGCCGGCATTCCGGAGGTCTGGCCACGACGGTCGTGGACGGCGCGGAGGTGCAGGTGCTGCCCTCTGTGGCGGGCGGCTGAGCGAGCCGCCACGAGGGGCGTCCTCGACCCGATTGTCGGGTCCGCGAGGGTGACCGGTGCCACTGCCGGGCAAGCTGCCGACGGAATAGTTGACTCGTCAAATAAGTTGTGAGCTGCGTCCGGGTACCACGACGGCATCCGGTTGACACGCGAGGAGCTGGTCATGCAGTTCGGAGTCTTCACCGTCGGTGACGTCACGGTCGATCCGACCACCGGTCGGGAGCCGACCGAGCATGAGCGGATCAAGGCGATGGTCGCCATCGCACTCAAGGCCGAAGAGGTCGGGCTCGACGTCTTCGCCGCCGGTGAGCACCACAACCCGCCGTTCGTCCCGTCGTCCCCCACCACCATGCTCGGTCACATCGCGGCCCGCACCGAGCGGCTGTTACTGTCCACCGCGACCACGCTGATCACCACCAACGACCCGGTGAAGATCGCCGAGGACTACGCGATGCTCCAGCACCTGAGCGACGGCCGCGTGGACCTGATGATGGGCCGTGGCAACACCGGCCCGGTGTACCCGTGGTTCGGCAAGGACATCCGCGCCGGCATCCCCCTGGCCATCGAGAACTACGACCTGCTGCACCGGCTCTGGCGCGAGGACGTGGTCGACTGGAAGGGCAAGTACCGCACGCCGTTGCAGTCCTTCACCTCGACGCCGCGCCCGCTCGACGGGGTGCCGCCGTTCGTCTGGCACGGCTCGATCCGCAGCCCCGAGATCGCCGAGCAGGCCGCGTACTACGGCGACGGTTTCTTCGCCAACCACATCTTCTGGCCCAAGGAGCACACCCAGCGGATGGTCGGCCTCTACCGCGAGCGGTACGCCCACTACGGCCACGGCTCCGCCGACCAGGCCATCGTCGGCCTCGGCGGCCAGGTGTTCATGCGCCGCAACTCGCAGGACGCCGTCCGGGAGTTCCGGCCGTACTTCGACAACGCCCCGGTGTACGGGCACGGGCCGTCGCTGGAGGAGTTCACCCGGGAGACCCCGCTGACCGTGGGCAGCCCGCAGCAGGTCATCGACCGCACCCTCGGCTTCCGTGAGTACGTCGGCGACTACCAGCGCCAGCTCTTCCTGATCGACCACGCGGGCCTGCCGCTCAAGACCGTGCTGGAGCAGCTCGACCTGCTCGGCGAGGAGGTCGTGCCGGTGCTGCGCAAGGAGTTCGCCGCCCTGCGTCCGGTGCACGTCCCCGAGGCGCCCACGCACGCCTCGATGGTCGCCGCGGCCGGTGGCGCGAAGGACAGCACCGTGCACGCCGTCGACGACGTGACGGGCAAGGCGCCGGAGGGGGCGACCCGATGACCCGCCGTACGCTGGCCGTGGTGTCGGCGGGGCTGAGCCAGCCCTCGTCCACCCGGCTGCTCGCCGACCAGCTCGCCGGGGCGACCCGCGACGAGCTGGTCCGGCGGGGCCACGACGCGGAGTTGCGCGCGATCGACCTGCGCGAGTACGCCCACGACGTCGTCAACAACATGCTCACCGGGTTCCCGCCGGCCGCGCTGCGCGCGGCCATCGACACGGTGACCGGTGCGGACGGCATCATCGCCGTCACCCCGATCTTCAGTGCCTCGTACAACGGTCTGTTCAAGTCGTTCTTCGACGTCCTCGACGCGGACTCGCTGGTCGGCCGGCCGGTGCTCATCGCCGCCACCGGTGGCACCGCCCGGCACTCCCTCGCGCTGGAGCACGCGGTCCGTCCGATGTTCAGCTACCTGCGGGCGGTGGTGGTCCCCACGGCGGTCTTCGCCGCGCCGGAGGACTGGTCCGACGGGACCGCCGACGGCGCGTTGCGGGGCCGGATCCGGCGCGCGGCCGGCGAGCTGGCCGACCAGGTCGAGCGCCGGCCGCCCACCAGCGGCCCGGCGGACCCGTTCGCCCTCACCACCGACTTCCTCCAGATGCTCGGCCGAGGTGGCGACGCCCCGGTCAGTTGACCGGGTGGGCCACCAGCACCGGGCAGTGCGCGTGGTGGACGGCGGCCTGACTGACCGAGCCGAGCAGCAGCCCGGCGAATCCGGCCCGACCCCGGGTGCCGACGACCAGCAGCGACGCCGCGCCGCTGGCCTCGATGAGCCCCTGGGCCGGGCTGGACGCCCGGACCGGGTGCTCCCGTACCACCAGATCGGGATGCTCGGCCCGGACCACGGCGGACGCGTCGGCGAGCAACCGCACCGCCTCGGCCTGCTCGGCGGCCTGGGCCTCCTCGATCTCGTCCGGCACCGGCCGGTCGCCGCCCGACGGGCCGACGTGCGCGAGGACCAGCGGGACGTCGCGTAGCGCCGCCTCGACGGCTCCGTAGCCGACGGCGAGCTGGGACGACTCGGACCCGTCCACGCCGACGAGCACCGGCCCGTCCACGTCGATCGGCCGCCCCTCGGGACGCACCACCAGCACCGGGCAGCGCGCGTGCGCGGCGACCTGCGCGCCGACCGAGCCGAGCAGCAGGCCGGTGAACCCGCCCAACCCGCGACTGCCCACCACGACGAGTTCCGCCTGGCGGGACTCCTCGACCATCGTCGCGCCGGGCCCGCCGGCGACCTGGCGTACCTCGACGGCGAGGCCGGGAAACCGCTCGGTGAGGTCGGCCGCCACGCCCTCCACCATCCGCTGCGCCTCCTCGGACGGCGGCGGCATCGTCAGGTCGTACGGGTTGAGGGGCGCGTGCAGGTAGCCGTGCACCACCAGCAACGGGCGGGACCGCAGCTGGGCGGCTCGGGCCGCGTGCTCCGCGGCGACGAGACTGGACGGCGAGCCGTCCACACCCACCACGACCTGTCGGTTCATCAGCTCTCCCTGCATCGGCCCCCCATTGTCATTGCCCCGCCCCCGCCCACCCCCACGCCGCGCCGCCCCACCCCGCCCCACCCCGCCCCGCGCCAGCCCCGCGCCGATCTTGCAGATTCTGTTGGCGAAATGTCGTGTTAGTAATCTTATGTCGCGACAGAAAGTGCAAGATCGGCGAGGGAGGGGGCGTCGGGGGTGGGGCTTACCCTCGCTTGATGAGCTCTGATGTGCGGTTGCGGCAGGTGCGCGAGGACGATCTCGTGGAGTTCTTCCTGCACCAGCAGGATCCCGAAGCGAACCGGATGGCCGCGTTCGGTCCCGCCGACCCGTCCGACCATCGCGAGTTCGCCCGCCACTGGGCGCGGGTGCTCACCAACCCCGCGAACCGGGTCCGCACCGTCGAGGCCGATGGCGAGGTGGTCGGCTACGTGAGCGCCTTCCCGGTCGACGACCAGACCGAGGTCAGCTACTGGATCGACCCGACCCGCTGGGGTCGCGGCTACGCCACCGCGGCCCTGGCCGCGCTGCTGCGCGAGCTGCCCCGCCCGGTGCACGCCCGGGCCGCGAAGGACAACGCCGCCTCCCTCGCGGTGCTGCGCAAGTGCGGGTTCGTCGTGGTCGGTGCGGACTCGGGGTACGCCAACGGGCGCGGCACGGAGGTCGAGGAATGGCTGCTGGAGCTGCCCGCCGACGCCCCTGACCTGGGCTAGCACTAGTCTCGCGGGGTGAATTGGTTGGATCTGGTCGGCTGGGCCGGCTCCGCGGTGCTGGTCTGGTCGCTGCTGCAGTCGCGCATCCTGCGCCTGCGCGCCCTGAACCTGGTCGGCTGCGCCGTGCTGATCGGCTACAACGCCGCCATCGAGGTGTGGCCCATGGTCGGGCTCAACATCGTCCTCGCGGTGATCAACATCTGGTACCTGCGGGGAATGCTCGCCACCCGCCATGACGAGCAGACCTACCAGGTGGTCCAGGTCGGGGTCGACGACCAGTTCCTCGCCCACACGCTGCGGGTGCACGGATCGGACATCGCCCGCTTCAACCCCGACTTCCACTGGGATCCGGCCGCCGCCGACCGCTCGGCCTTCCTCGTGGTCACCGCCGACGAGGTGGTGGGGGTGGTGCTGTCGCACGCCGAGGCACGCGGGGTCGCCCAGATCGACCTGGACTACGTGACCCCGAAGTTCCGGGACTTCACGCCCGGCGAGTTCGTCTACCGGCGCAGCCGCCTCTTCACCGAACGCGGCTTCCACCGGGTCGTCAGCCCGCCCGGCATGATCTCCCCGTACTACCACCGGCTCGGGTTCCGCCCCGAGGGCGACTCGTACGTCCTCGACCTACCCGCGTCACCCGCAGCCGAATCGGCGTAGCGTCACCCCGGCAGGATTCGGCCGACCCCGCACGGGGCACAGAAGCGCGTACGCCGGGCGGGCTCGTCGACCGGCGGGCGCCGTGCGTACCGGCCGGCGTCACCATCGCAGAGGGAGCGAACCGGGCGTGCAGAGCTACGGGAGCCAACTGGCCCTGGTCGGAATCCTGATCGTGATCAACGCGCTCTTCGCCGGCAGCGAGATGGCGTTGGTGTCACTACGGGACAGCCAGATCCAGCGCCTCGAACGCACCAGCCGGGCCGGAGGGGTACTGGCCCGGCTCGCCAAGGACCCGAACCGCTTCCTCGCCACCATCCAGATCGGCATCACCCTCGCCGGCTTCCTGGCCTCCGCCGCGGCGGCGGTCTCCCTCGCCAAGCCCCTCGTGCCGCTGCTCGGGGTGTTCGGCAACGCCGCCGAGACGGTGGCGATCGTGGTGGTGACCCTCGCGCTGACCTTCGTCACCCTGGTCTTCGGCGAGCTGGCCCCCAAGCGGATCGCCATGCAGTCCGCCGAGCGGTGGGCGCTGCTGGTGGCCCGCCCGCTCGATGTGCTCGCCAGCCTCACCCGCCCGGCCGTCTGGGCCCTCGGCGCGACCAGCGACCTGGTCGTCCGCCTGTTCGGGCTCAACCCGAAGCACGAACCCGAGGAGATCGGCCCGGACGAGCTTCGCGAGATCGTCGCCGGCAACCACGGCTTCACCAAGGAACAGCGCACGATCATCGCCGGCGCGGTGGAGATCGCCGACCGGCGGTTGCGGGCTGTGCTCGTACCCCGGTTGCAGGTCTTCACGCTCGACAGCGGGACCACGGCGGAGGCCGCGCGGCTCGTGCTGGCCGCCACCGGGCACTCCCGGGCGCCCGTGGTGCGCCACGGCGGCCTGGACGACACCGCCGGCGTGATCCACCTGCGTGACCTGGTCGGCGTGCCCGACGACCGACCGATCGACGAGATCGCCCGCCCCCCGATGCTGCTGCCCGACTCGCTACCGGTGGTCGACGCGCTGCGCCAGTTCAAGGCCGAGCGCCAGCACATCGCGCTCGTCGTGGACGAGCGCGGCGCCGTCGACGGCATCGTGACGTTGGAGGACATCCTGGAGGAGATCGTCGGGGAGATCTACGACGAGACCGACCGGGACGGCTACTCGGTGCGCCGCGAGCCGGACGGGGCGATGGTGCTGCCCGGCACCTTCCCGGTGCACGACCTTCCGGACATCGGCGTCGAGCTGCCCTCGCGCCCGGCCGGCGACTACACCACCGTCGCCGGGCTGGTGCTGGCCCGCCTCGGGCACATCCCGACCGTCGCCGGGGAGGACGTCACCCTGGACGGCTGGGTGCTGACGGTGGCCGACATCGACCACCGGGCCATCACCGAGGTACGCCTACGGCAGGTCCCCGCCGACGACGACGCCGATGGCGGGGACGCCGCCGACGAGGCTGTCGAGCCGGTGCTGGACGAGGCCCGGAGCTGACCGGGCCCGCCGATCAGTCGCGCGAGAGGTTCTGCAACCGGACCTGACCGCGGGCGACCAGGCGGTCCTTGGCGTCGCTGATCTCCACCTGCCAGAGCTGCTGGCTGCGCCCCCGGTGCACCGGCGTGCCGACCGCCCGCAGCTCGCCCTCGGGCACCGCCCGCAGGAAGTCGGTCTGGTTCGACACCCCGACCACGGTGCCCCGGTCGCCCAGCCAGAGCGAACCTCCGACGCTGCCCGCCGTCTCCACGACCGAGCAGTACACCCCGCCGTGCTGGATGCCGAACGGCTGGTGCAGCTCCGGACGGACCTGCCAGCTGATGACGACGCGGTCGGCGGTCGCCTCCACGAAATTCAGGCCGAGCAGGTTGACGAAACCACCCGTCAGATCCGGCATCTCCACGGCAGAACCCTCCTGTAAACAGCGGGGCGCAAGCGTAACCGGGCGCGTCGCTCCAAACCCGGTACGGGTCGATGCCGGCGATGGGGGAGAATCGGTGACCGTGACCGACAGCAACCCCCTGCCGACCGGGCGGGAATCTCTGATCGACGACCTGCTCTGGCGTGGCCTCATCCAGGACTCGACCGGCCTCGACGAGCTGCGTGAGCTGCTCGACGGAGGGACGGCCACCACCTACTACGTGGGCTTCGACCCCACCGCGCAGAGCCTGCACGTCGGCTCGCTCATGCAGGTCACCACGGCCCGGCGGCTGCAACTCGGGGGTCACCGCCCCCTGTTGCTGGTGGGCGGGGCGACCGGGCAGATCGGTGACCCGAAGGAGAGCGCCGAGCGGACGCTCAACCCGCCCGAGGTGATCGCCGGCTGGGTCGAGCGGATCCGCGAGCAGCTCGCGCCCTTCGTGTCGTACACCGGCGCGAACGCGGCCCAGCTCGTCAACAACCTGGAATGGACCGGCGAGATGTCCGTGGTCGAGTTCCTGCGCGACGTGGGCAAGCACTTCCCCGTGAACAAGATGCTCGCGCGGGAGGTGGTGCGGGCGCGGTTGGAGACCGGCATCAGCTTCACCGAGTTCAGCTACCAGCTGTTGCAGGCGAACGACTTCTTCGAGCTGCACCGTCGACACGGCTGCCAACTCCAGTTCGGTGGCTCCGACCAGTGGGGCAACATCACGGCGGGCGTCGACTACGTGCGGCGGCGCGGCGCGGGGCCGGTACAGGCCTTCACCACGCCGTTGGTCACCAAGGCCGACGGTACGAAGTTCGGCAAGACCGAGGGCGGGGCGGTCTGGCTCGACCCCACGCTGACGAGTCCGTACGCGTTCTACCAGTTCTGGCTCAACGTCGACGACCGCGAGGTCGACCGCTACCTGCGGTACTTCAGCTTCCGTACGCGCGACGAGCTGGAGGAGCTGGCGAAGGCGACGGCCGAACGGCCGGCGGCCCGGCTGGCCCAGCGGGCGTTGGCCGAGGAGCTGACCACGTTGGTGCACGGCCCCGAGGAGACCCGGCAGGCGGTCGCCGCCAGCCAGGCGCTGTTCGGCCGTGGCTCGCTCGACGACCTGGCCCCGGAGACGCTGCGCGCGGCGCTCACCGAGGCCGGGCTGGTACGGCTCTCCGGAGACCTGCCGGAC
>NZ_JBITDT010000009.1:0-97286 GCF_044454415.1 Micromonospora sp. NPDC051543 | reverse complement strand
GTCGGGTTTGGTGTGGGGCTTTTCGGGTTGTGGGTTGGTTGTTTGTTGAGAATTGCACAGTGGACGCGAGCATCTTTGTGGTCAAGTTGTCAAGGGCGAACGGTGAATGCCTTGGCACCAGGAGCCGATGAAGGACGTGGGAGGCCGCGATAGGCCTGGGGGAGCTGTCAACCAAGCTGTGATCCCAGGGTGTCCGAATGGGGAAACCTGGCACCAGTCATGTGGTGTCACCCACACCTGAACACATAGGGTGTGTGGAGGGAACGCGGGGAAGTGAAACATCTCAGTACCCGTAGGAAGAGAAAACAAATTTAGTGATTCCGTGAGTAGTGGCGAGCGAAAGCGGATTGAGGCTAAACCGGCTGCGTGTGATACCTGTCAGGGGTTGCGTGGTCGGGGTTGTGGGACCCTGCTGAGTGTACTGACATGCGCTCAAGGAGTTACAAAGTTGATGGCTAGTCGAACAGTCTGGAATGGCTGACCGTAGACGGTGAGAGTCCGGTAGGTGAAAGCTGTTGACCTTCTGTGGGTGTTCCCGAGTAGCGGCGGACCCCTGAAATCTGCCGTGAATCTGCCAGGACCACCTGGTAAGCCTAAATACTTCCTGGTGACCGATAGCGGACGAGTACCGTGAGGGAATGGTGAAAAGTACCCCGGGAGGGGAGTGAAATAGTACCTGAAACCGTTCGCCTACAATCCGTCGGAGCCTTGCGGGGTGACGGCGTGCCTTTTGAAGAATGAGCCTGCGAGTTAGTGGCATGTGGCGAGGTTAACCCGTGTGGGGGAGCCGTAGCGAAAGCGAGTCTGAATAGGGCGTTTTAGTCGCATGCTCTAGACCCGAAGCGGAGTGATCTAGCCATGGGCAGGCTGAAGCGCGGGTAAGACCGCGTGGAGGGCCGAACCCACCAACGTTGAAAAGTTGGGGGATGACCTGTGGTTAGGGGTGAAAGGCCAATCAAACTCCGTGATAGCTGGTTCTCCCCGAAATGCATTTAGGTGCAGCGTCGCGTGTTTCTTGCCGGAGGTAGAGCACTGGATGGTCTAGGGGGCCCACAAGCTTACCGAAATCAGCCAAACTCCGAATGCCGGTAAGTGAGAGCGCGGCAGTGAGACTGCGGGGGATAAGCTTCGTAGTCGAGAGGGAAACAGCCCAGATCACCAGCTAAGGCCCCTAAGCGTGTGCTAAGTGGAAAAGGATGTGGGGTCGCATAGACAACCAGGAGGTTGGCTTAGAAGCAGCCACCCTTTAAAGAGTGCGTAATAGCTCACTGGTCAAGTGGTTCCGCGCCGACAATGTAGCGGGGCTCAAGCACACCGCCGAAGCTGTGGCATTCACATTTTAACCTCGCTTGGACGTGATTCCTTGTGCAGGTGTGTGGATGGGTAGGGGAGCGTCGTGCCGGGGGTGAAGCAGCGGGGTGACCCAGTTGTGGACGCGGCACGAGTGAGAATGCAGGCATGAGTAGCGAAAGAAGGGTGAGAAACCCTTCCGCCGGATGACCAAGGGTTCCAGGGCCAGGCTAATCCGCCCTGGGTGAGTCGGGACCTAAGGCGAGGCCGAGAGGCGTAGTCGATGGACAACGGGTTGATATTCCCGTACCCGCGAAAGAGCGTCCCTGATGAACCTCGTTGTGCTAACCACCCAAACTGGCTGCGACCTTCGGGTCAAGGTTGGGGAGCGTGGGAACCTGGCGGGTAGTAGTCAAGCGATGGGGTGACGCAGGAAGGTAGCTGAGCCCGGCCGGTGGTTGTGCCGGGGTAAGCGTGTAGGCCGTGTCGTAGGCAAATCCGCGACGCATATGGGCTGAGACGTGATGCCGAGCCGATTCAGGTGAAGTCAGTGATCCTATGCTGCCGAGAAAAGCCTCTAGCGAGTTCTTAGCGGCCCGTACCCCAAACCGACACAGGTGGTCAGGTAGAGAATACCGAGGCGATCGGGCGAACTGTGGTTAAGGAACTCGGCAAATTGCCCCCGTAACTTAGGGAGAAGGGGGGCCGGAGACGTGAAGCCCCGCGCGGGTGGAGCGTTGTATGGCCGCAGAGAGCAGGGGGAAGCGACTGTTTACTAAAAACACAGGTCCATGCGAAGAAGTAATTCGATGTATATGGACTGACGCCTGCCCGGTGCTGGAACGTTAAGGGGACCTGTTAGCTCTTCGGGGCGAAGCGGAGAACTTAAGCGCCAGTAAACGGCGGTGGTAACTATAACCATCCTAAGGTAGCGAAATTCCTTGTCGGGTAAGTTCCGACCTGCACGAATGGCGTAACGACTTCCCCACTGTCTCAACCACAGGCCCGGCGAAATTGCAGTACGAGTAAAGATGCTCGTTACGCGCGGCAGGACGGAAAGACCCCGGGACCTTTACTATAGCTTGACATTGGTACTTGAGTTAGCTTGTGTAGGATAGGTGGGAGCCGGTGAAGTCCATACGCCAGTATGGGTGGAGGCAATCTTGAAATACCACTCTGGTTGATTTGGGTATCTAACTTCGGACCGTTATCCGGTTCAGGGACAGTGTCTGGTGGGTAGTTTAACTGGGGCGGTTGCCTCCTAAAGGGTAACGGAGGCGCCCAAAGGTTCCCTCAGCCTGGTTGGCAATCAGGTGTTGAGTGCAAGTACACAAGGGAGCTTGACTGTGAGACTGACAGGTCGAGCAGGGACGAAAGTCGGGACTAGTGATCCGGCACTTGCGAGTGGAAGCGGTGTCGCTCAACGGATAAAAGGTACCCCGGGGATAACAGGCTGATCTTCCCCAAGAGTCCATATCGACGGGATGGTTTGGCACCTCGATGTCGGCTCGTCGCATCCTGGGGCTGTAGCAGGTCCCAAGGGTTGGGCTGTTCGCCCATTAAAGCGGTACGCGAGCTGGGTTTAGAACGTCGTGAGACAGTTCGGTCCCTATCCGCCGTGCGCGTAGGATACTTGAGAAGGGCTGTCCCTAGTACGAGAGGACCGGGACGGACGAACCTCTGGTGTGCCAGTTGTCCTGCCAAGGGCACGGCTGGTTAGCTACGTTCGGAAGGGATAACCGCTGAAAGCATCTAAGCGGGAAGCCTGCTTCAAGATGAGGTATCCCACCCCACTTTGTGGGGGTAAGGCCCCCAGCTAGACGACTGGGTTGATAGGCCGGAAATGTAAGCCCGGTAACGGGTTCAGTTGACCGGTACTAATAGGCCGAGGACTTGACTACTAAGCTGCTACGCGTCCACTGTGCAACTCTGAACAAACACCCACCCGTGTTGGTGATGGTTGATATGTTCATAGAGTTACGGCGGTCATGGCGGAGGGGAAACGCCCGGTCACATTCCGAACCCGGAAGCTAAGCCCTCCAGCGCCGATGGTACTGCACTCGTGAGGGTGTGGGAGAGTAGGACACCGCCGGACAATCTTTCAGTCGAGGGCCGCCCCATCAGGGTCGGCCCTCGACTGCGTGGCGCCATTGGTGGCGCAATCAGGAAGGATGTACCTGTGAGTTCAGGACCGCAGGGCGGAGACCGTCCCCGTCGTAACGAGGACCGCACCGACGGCCCAGGTGGCCGCGACCGTGGAGCGCGCCGCGACGACCGGCCCCCGTACCGGGGAGACCGTGACAACGCCGGCGGCGCCCGTGGCGGCAACACCGGCGGCCGCGATGGCGGTGCCCGCAGTGGCGAGCGTCGTGAGGGCGGCTTCCGTGGCGGCGACCGTGACGGTGGCTTCCGTGGCGGTGACCGTGGTCGTTCCGGTCCGTCCCGTGAGGGTGGCTTCCGGGGTGGCGACCGCGATGGCGGTTTCCGTGGTGGCGACCGCCGTGAGGGTGGCTTCCGTGGTGGCGACCGCGATGGTGGTTTCCGTGGTGGGGACCGTCGTGAGGGCGGTTTCCGTGGTGGCGACCGTGACGGTGGTTTCCGTGGTGGCGACCGTCGTGAGGGTGGCTACCAGGGTGGTGGTGACCGTGGTCGTTCCGGTCCGCCCCGTGAGGGTGGCTTCCGGGGCGGTGACCGCGATGGTGGTTTCCGTGGTGGGGACCGTCGTGAGGGTGGCTACCAGGGTGGCGGTGACCGTGGTCGTTCCGGTCCGCCCCGTGAGGGTGGCTTCCGGGGCGGCGACCGCGACGGTGGTTTCCGTGGTGGAGAGCGTCGTGAGGGTGGCTTCCGTGGCGGTGACCGCGATGGTGGTTTCCGTGGTGGGGACCGTCGTGAGGGTGGCTACCAGGGCGGTGGTGACCGTGGTCGTTCCGGTCCGTCCCGTGAGGGTGGCTTCCGTGGCGGTGACCGCGAAGGCGGCTTCCGTGGTGGAGACCGCGAAGGCGGCTTCCGTGGTGGAGAGCGTCGCGAGGGTGGCTTCCGGGGCGGTGACCGCGATGGTGGTTTCCGTGGTGGGGACCGTCGTGAGGGCGGCTACCAGGGTGGCGGTGACCGTGGTCGTTCCGGTCCGCCCCGTGAGGGTGGCTTCCGCGGCGGCGACCGCGAAGGCGGCTTCCGTGGTGGAGAGCGTCGCGAGGGTGGCTTCCGTGGCGGCGACCGTGAGGGCGGCTTCCGTAGTGGCGAGCGTCGTGAGGGCGGCTACCAGGGTGGCGGTGACCGTGGTCGTTCCGGTCCGCCCCGTGAGGGTGGCTTCCGCGGCGGCGACCGCGACGGTGGTTTCCGTGGTGGCGACCGTCGCGAGGGTGGCTTCCGAGGCGGCGACCGTGAGGGCGGCTTCCGAGGCGGTGACCGCCGTGAGGGTGGTTCCCGCGACGCGACGCGCTCCGGCGGGCCGCGCGAGGGTGGCTTCCGAGGCGGTGACCGTGAGGGCGGTTTCCGTGGTGGCGACCGTCGTGAGGGTGGCTACCAGGGTGGCGGTGACCGTGGTCGTTCCGGTCCGTCCCGTGAGGGTGGCTTCCGGGGCGGTGAGCGCGGCGCCTCGCGTCCGGGCGAGTCGCGCGAGGGTGGCTTCCGGGGCGGCGACCGCGATGGCGGTTTCCGAGGTGGCGACCGCCGGCAGGGTGGCGCTCCCCGTGAGGGTGGTTACCGCGGTGGCGACCGTGACGGCGGCTTCCGGGCCGACGACCGGCCGCGTCGCGAGGACGACCACCGCCGCGACGAGCGTGGGACGGGCCCGGAGGCGTCCGAGGGTGGGCGCGGCGCGGCCCCGGCACTGCCGGACGACATCGTCGCGACCGACCTCGACAAGGACGTCCGTGCCGAGCTGCTCTCGCTGAACAAGCCGGTCGCCGAGACCGTGGCCCGACACCTGGTCGCCACCGGTCAGCTGATCGACGAGGACCCGGCCGAGGCGTTGGCCCACGCGCTGGCCGCTCGGCGGCTGGCGTCGCGGATCTCCGCTGTCCGCGAGGCGGTCGGCCTGGCCGCGTACCACGCGGGGGAGTGGCAGAGCGCGATCGCCGAGCTGCGGACGTACCACCGGATGACCGGTTTGCAGAGTCACCTCGCCGTGCTCGCCGACTGCGAGCGCGCGCTCGGCCGGCCGGAGCGGGCGATCGACCTGTACCGGGGCGCCGACCAGGAGAAGCTGGACCAGGCCGTCGCGATCGAGCTGCTGATCGTCGCCGCCGGAGCGCGGGGTGATCTCGGCCAGAAGGACGCCGCGGTCGCCATGCTCCAGGTGCCCGACCTGACCAGCGAGACGGCGGCGCCGTGGACGGCGCGACTCCGGTACGCGTACGCCGACGCGTTGCTCGCGGTGGGCCGTCGTGAGGAGGCCCGCGAGTGGTTCTCCCGCGCCGCCGACGTGGACACCGAGGGCGAGACCGACGCCGCGGAGCGGTTGCTCGAACTCGACGGCGTCGTCATCGAGGGCGACGAGGAGGACGAGACCGAGGAGATCGCCGCCGGACCGGGCACTCCGGGTGCCGTACCGGCTGAACCGGACACGGACCTGACCGCCGGTGACGACGACGACGAGGACGACCCCGACGACGACGAGGACTTCGAGGACGAGGACTTCGACGACGACGAGGAGGACGGCGTCACCGGCCGCCTGGCGCAGGACGCCGACCGGGTGGACGCCGAGGACGTCGACGGCGACGACGAGGACGTCGACGCTGACGACGTGCTCGCTCCGGAGAAGGACGACGCCTCCCCGGCCCTGACCACGCCCACCGACGACACTGGCCGTGTCGTGAGCGGCGACGCGACCGCCCCCGTCCGGGGCGACGAGTCGGAGTCGACGCAGCGGTGAGCGCGGACGCCGGGAAGCGGCTGATCGATGGGTACAGCCTGGTCGTCTTCGACCTGGACGGTGTGATCTACCTGATCGACCGGCCGATTCCCGGTGCCGTCGAGGCGGTGGCCCAACTGCACGCCGAGGGGCGGTCGGTGGCGTACGCCACCAACAACGCCTCACGTCGCTCCAGCGACGTCGCCGACCTGCTGACCGGGATGGGTGTGCCGGCGCGGCCGGAGGAGGTCCTCACCTCCGCCGCGGCGGCGGCCGAACTGCTCCGCGACCGGCTGCCGGCCGGCGCTCGGGTGCTGGTGGTCGGCGCGGAGGCGCTGCGCGCCGAGCTACGGGCGGTCGGACTGACCCCGGTCGGTCGCGCCGACGAGAAGCCGGCCGCGGTGGTGCAGGGCTACGGCCCGCAGGTCGGCTGGGCCGAGTTGGCCGAGGCGTCGCTCGCGGTCCGGGCCGGCGCGATCTGGGTCGCCACCAACACCGACCGCACGCTGCCCAGTGCCCGGGGCCCGCTGCCGGGCAACGGGTCACTGGTCGCGGTGCTGCGCACCGCGTTGGAGCGGGATCCGGACCTGGTGGTCGGTAAGCCGGAGTCGGCCCTGTTCGACACCGCCGCCCGGCGCGGCGACGGCGGGAAGGCACTTGTCGTCGGAGACCGGCTGGACACCGACATCGAGGGCGCCCGCCGCGCGGGGCTGGACAGTCTGCTCGTCCTCACCGGTGTCAGCGACGTACCCGAGCTGCTCGCGGCCGAGCCACGACGGCGGCCCACGTACGTCGCGCGGGACCTGGCAGGGCTCTTCGACCCGGCGGCGGCGGTGCGGGTCCCGGGCCCGACGGACGCTGGCGGCTGGTCTGTCACGGACCGCGACGGAACGTTGGAGCTGGCGGGGAACGGCCGGGCGCTGGACGCGCTGGCGGCCCTGTGCGCGGCGGCGTGGGCGGCCCCGACGCCGCCGGCGATCCGCCCGGCGGGCCCGGACGCGGCTGCGGCGCTGAAGAGCTTCGCGCTGCCCACCGACGCGTGAGGCCGACCACCGCGTGCGGCGGCCCGTTCGGTGTGGGACCGGCTGACGGCTGAGGCCAGCCCTCGCCACACCCGGGGGAGCGCGAACCTCTAGAGCAGCTTGCGCAGCTTCATCAGGTCGAACGGGTTGGCCTTGATCGACACCCGGCGGGAGGTGACCGCCTTGGTGACGTCCAGGTCGCCGCGGACCAGGGCGAGCAGGTCGTCGCTGGACGTGCTCAGCGCGATCTTGGCCTTCGGGTCGTCGCCGTCGGCCAGCTCGACCAGCCGGCCACCGCTGATCCGTCCGTGAAAAGCCGTGTCCAGGTCGGTGATGCGGCAGGCCAGCGTGCGTTCGAGGTCGATACGCTCGCGGACCGTCTCGGCGTTGCGGTCCAACCGGGCGGCCAGCTCCTGCAACGCCTGCCGGCACTCGTCCACGCTGGCCACATGTCCCCCTCGCCGATCGCCACGCCGTCCCCGGCACCGTACCGCACGGGACAGTCCGGGGTCCCCGGTAGCGTGACACCTGCAGACCCCGCCCGATGGAAGGACCATGGCATGCAGGACGCGTGGCGCGCCTACCTCGAACTGGCCCTGGGCCTGGCGGAGGCGCCCCGAAAGAAGGCGCAGGACGCGGTGCGTCGTGTGGTCGGCACGGGCGGGGCGACCGCCGCCCAGCTGCAGGCGCTCGGCGAGGAGTTGGTCAGCACCAGCGCCGCCAACCGGGAGGCGTTGACCAAGCTGGTCCGCTTCGAGGTCGACCGGGCCCTCGGCGCGGTCGGTCTGGCGACGGCCGACGAGGTGGCCGAGCTGACCCGACGGGTACGGGATCTGGAGCGGCAACTGCGCGAGGCGCGGGCCAACGAGTCACCAGCGACGACAGCCGGCGGTCCGTCCGCCGCCGAGCCCGCGCCGCAGCCCGATCCGACCCGCGCGGCGCCGCCCGGTGACGGCCTGGTGCCGTCGGACGGCCCCGCCGGAGCGCCCGTCGCCCAGCAGACCACCGCGCCCGTCGAGAAGGCCGCCGCGCCCGTCGCCAAGAAGGCGATCGCGAAGAAGGCCGTCGCGAAGAAGGCCATCGCCCGTAAGCCTCCCGCGACGATCAGCCGGACCGGCGACGATCAGTCCGCCGACCAGGACGACACCCCGACTCCGGCGGACATGCCGGCGAAGAAGGCCGTCCGTAAGCGCCGCCCGGATGGTGGGTCGTGACCGACGGCGCTCGTCCCGGCCCACCCGGGGGTTTCCGGCCCGGCCCGCCGCCGGCCGGCTCGTTCGCGGCCCGCCCGGGCCCGCCGGCCGGCGCCCGCCCGGGCCCGCCGCCCGACCTGGCGACCGGTGCCGACGACGCGGCGAGCCACCCGGCGGTCGAGGCGGCCGTGCGGGCCATGGACAACGCGGCGGCGCTCGCCCCGGCCGACCAGATCGCGCAGTACGAGGCGGCCTACGAGACGCTGCGCGAAACCCTCGCCACCATCGACCAGACCTGACCTGAGCAGGGCGAATCCGCCCGACAGACCGGAGAAACACCCATGGCACGTCGCAACCGGCTGGACGCCGAACTCGTCCGTCGCGGGCTGGCCCGCTCGCGTGAGCAGGCCGCCGCGCTGGTCGAGGCCGGCCGGGTCCACCTGCGCGGAGTGACCGCGCGCAAGGCCGCCGCGATGGTCGACCCCGCCGACCCGCTGCTGGTCACCGGCGAGGACCCGACCGAGGAGTACGTCTCCCGGGGCGGGCACAAGCTCGCCGGGGCCCTCGCCGCGTTCGGCGGGCTGCGCGTCGCCGGGCGGCGCTGCCTGGACGCGGGAGCCTCGACCGGGGGCTTCACCGACGTGCTGCTGCGCGCCGACGCCGCCGAGGTGGTGGCCGTGGACGTCGGCTACGGGCAGCTCGCCTGGTCCCTGCGGACCGACGAGCGCGTCCGGGTCCTGGAACGCACGAACGTCCGTACCCTCGTCGCGGACACGATCGGTGGGCCGGTCGACCTGACGGTGGCCGACCTGTCGTTCATCTCGTTGCGGCTGGTGCTGCCCGCGTTGGCCGGCTGCACCCGGGACGACGGCGACCTGGCCCTGATGGTGAAGCCGCAGTTCGAGGTGGGCAAGGAACGGGTCGGGGCCGGCGGCGTGGTCCGCGACCCGGCGTTGCGCGCCGAGGCGGTGCTCGACGTGGCCGCCGCGGCGGCCCAGCTCGGTCTCGGGCTGGCGGACGTGGCGGCCAGCCCGCTGCCGGGTCCCAGCGGCAACGTCGAGTTCTTCGTATGGTTGCGCCGGGGCGCGCCGGCGGCCGACCCGCAGCGGGTCCGGGCCGTGGTGGACGCCGGGCCGGACGGCACGACGACGGCCGGCGACGTGCCGGGCGTGGCGGCGGAGGAGGTCGCGGGGTGAAGGCTTACAGCGAGCGGCACACGACGGCGCGCGGGCGTGCCGGGGCGTGGCCGTCGGGCCGTGCGGTCGCGGACGGGCGGCCGGTCCGATGAGCCGCACGGCACTGCTGGTGACCCACACCGGTCGTCGGCGCAGCACCGAGCACGCCCGGTCGGTCGCCGCCGACCTCATCGCGGCGGGATTCGAGGTGCGGGTCGTCGCCGACGAGGCGGATGACCTCGACCTGCCCGGCGTCGTTCCGGTCGCGGGTCCGGAGGCCGCCGAGGGCGCCGAGATCGTCTTCGCGCTGGGCGGGGACGGCACCTTCCTGCGCGCGGCCGAGTTGGCCCGTCCGGCGAAGGCGCCACTGCTCGGCATCAACCTCGGCAAGGTGGGCTTCCTCGCCGAGGCGGAGATCAACGATCTCGACCACGCGGTCCGGGACGTCGTCGAGCGCAACTACACCGTGCACGAGCGGCTCACGCTCGACGTCACGGCCGAGTTCGACGGTGGCCCGACCATCGAGTCGTGGGCGCTCAACGAGATCAGCGTCGAGAAGGGCGAACGGGCGCAGATGCTCGAACTCCTCGTCGACGTGGACGGCCGTCCGCTGTCCCGCTACGGCTGCGACGGCGTGGTCTGCGCCACCCCCACCGGCTCCACCGCGTACGCGTTCTCCGGCGGCGGTCCGGTGGTCTGGCCGGAGGTGGAGGCCCTGCTGCTGGTGCCGATCAGCGCGCACGCGTTGTTCAGCCGGCCCCTGGTCACCGCCCCCACCTCGACGTTCGTCATCACCGTCGACCCGTTCACGACCCTCGCCGTGCTCGCCTGCGACGGCCGCCGGGTCTACGACCTGCCGCCCGGTGCCCGGGTGACGGTGCGTCGAGGCACCCTGCCGGTGCGCATCGTGCGGCTGCGTGCCCGTCCGTTCACCGACCGGCTGGTCGCCAAGTTCGGCCTGCCGGTGCACGGCTGGCGGGGCAGCCGCCGGTGACGGTGGCACACACCCTCGGTGTCCGGCGGTTGTCCACCTGACGACATGTCGCCGCTGCGGCGGCGAGAGGCTAGTGACCTGGTTGTGCGCTGCGTCGCAGACTCCCATCGGTCCTCATCCACGGATGTCGGGCCCGAAGGAGTGAAGGAGCGCATCGCATGCACTGGTCCCCTCGCTGGCTCAGCGCCGGCGCGGTCGGCGCGTTGGTGGTCGGCCTCGCCGCGCCGGCATCCGCCGAGCCGTCCGTCCGGCCCACCGGCCCGAGCCGGGGCGCGTCCGCCCCGGTCGTCGCGCCCGTCCGCATCACCCTCATCACCGGCGACCAGGTCGAACTGTCGCCGGCCGCGCCGGGTCGGGTCGCCGCCACCGTACGCCCGGGGCCCGGGCGGGAGCGGATCATCTTCCAGACCCTGGAGGTCGACGGCGGGCTGCGGGTCCTGCCCAGCGACGTCGCGCCCTACATCTCCAGTGGCGTCCTCGACGCCAACCTGTTCGACGTGCAGGAGTTGGCCGCCGACGGCTACGGCGACGCGGCGCAGGGCGCGCTGCCGCTGATCGTGCGCTACCAGCAGCCGTCCGCCGGCCGGGTCCGGCCGCTCGGCGGCGTCACCGACGCCCGGCCCCTGCCGAGCATCAACGGGGCCGCGCTGCGGGTCGGCAAGGCTGACCTGGGTGGCTTGTGGACCACGCTCGCCGGCTCGCCGACGGCCCGGACCACGACCGCCGCGCCCCGGCTGGGCGGCGGCGTCGCCCACGTCTGGTTGGACGGTCGGGTGCGCCCGACGTTGGAGCACAGCGTCCCGCAGATCGGCGCTCCGGCGGCCTGGGCGGCCGGCCGCGACGGCAGTGGCGTGAAGGTGGCGGTGCTCGACACCGGTGTCGACGCCACCCACCCCGACCTGGCCGGCCGGATCGCCGAGGAGCGGGACTTCTCCGGCAGCGGCAGCGCCCGGGACGGTCACGGCCACGGCACCCACGTCGCCGCCACCATCGCGGGCAGCGGTGCGGCGTCGGCCGGGCTGCGCAAGGGTGTCGCCCCGGGCGCGCGGCTGCTGGTCGGCAAGGTGCTCGACGACAGCGGCGCCGGCTACGACTCGGCCATCATCGCCGGCATGGAGTGGGCCGCCCACTCCGGGGCGAAGGTCGTCAGCATGAGCCTCGGCGGCGGCCCGACCGACGGCACCGACCCGATGAGCCAGGCGGTGAACGACCTGACCGCCGAGACGGGCGCGCTGTTCGTGATCGCCGCCGGCAACTCGGGCCAGGCGCGGAGCGTCAACGCGCCCGGCGCGGCCACGGCGGCGCTCACCGTCGGCGCGGTCGACCGCGACGACAACCTGGCGGACTTCTCCAGCCGGGGACCGCGGGTGGGCGACAACGGCATCAAGCCCGAGATCACCGCGCCGGGCGTGGGCATCGTCGCCGCGCGGGCCGCCGGCACCACAATGGGTACGCCGGTAGACGAGGCCTACACGGCGGCGTCCGGGACCTCGATGGCCACGCCGCACGTGGCGGGCGCGGCGGCGATCCTCGCCCAGGACCACCCGGACTGGAACGCCGGCGCGCTCAAGGACGCGCTGGTCAGCACCACGAAGGCGAACCCGGAGCTGACCGTCTTCGAGCAGGGCGGTGGTCGGGTCGACGTGGCGCGGGCGCTCACGCAACGGGTGTACGCGTCGGCCACCGCCGACTTCGGCCGGGTCACCACCGGCGGACCGGTGGCCGAGCGCAGTGTGACGTACACCAATGGCACCTCCGTGGCGCGGACCCTGCGCCTGGCCCTGGAGCTGCGCAACCTGGACACCGGTGCGGCCGAGACCGACGGCGTCGCCGTCGGCGCGGGCGAGGTGACCGTGCCGGCGGGCGGCAGCGTGGCGGTGCCGCTGCGGGCGGACCCGGCGAAGCTGGCCCGGGGCCCGCACGGGGGCGCTCTGGTGGCGACCGGCGCGGACGGCGTCGCCGTGCGTACCCCGGTGGGCCTCAGCGTCAGCGGGCCGCAGCACGACGTCACGATCAAGGTGCTGGGCCGGCAGGGTCAGCCGACCCTCTCGCCCGCCCTGACCCTCTTCGGTGAGCAGCCCGAGTCGGACTACTGGGGCTGGTGGCCGGAGGAGGGCACCCTGCGGGTCGAGGAGGGCACCTATCTGCTGACCGCGCTCATCGAGCACGGCGCTCCCCTGGACGAGCAGTTGACCCAGGCCGTCGAACCCGAGCTGAACGTCGACCGGGACCTGACGGTCGTGCTCGACGCCCGCAGGGGCACGCCGGTACGCGTCGAGACGCCGAAGCCCAGCGAGCAGCGGGCCACCCTCAGCTTCTACGTGCACCGGGTGCTGGGCAACGGACGGCAGATCGACCACGGCGTCATGGCGTACAGCGCCGTCCAGCAGGTCAACGTCACGCCGACGCGTCCCGTGCGCCAGGGTGAGTTCGAGTTCGCCTCCCGCTGGCAGCTCGTCGCGCCCATGGTGGACGCCCGGGTCACCGGTGTGTCCGCGCCGTCGGACATCAACCTGCTGGGCTCGTCCCCGGCGCCGACCGGGCGACGGAAGCTGCCACTGGTCTGGGCGGGCACCGGCACGCCCGGCGAGCTGGCCCGGGTGCGGGGCGCGGCGGTGTTGCTCACCACCGATGAGAACCGCAGCGAGGAGGAGCAGGTGGCCGGCGCGGCGGCGGCCGGCGCGGCGGCGGTGCTGATCGTCCGCCCCGAGGACCAGAGCGCGTGGACGGTCTGGCGTCCCGAGGGGGAGCGGCTCGGTGTCCCGGCGATGGTCGTGGCGTACGACGACGGGCAGCGACTCGTCGCGGCGGCGCGCACTCGTCGCGCGACGCTGGACCTCACGCTGACCGTGGACAGCCCCTACCTGTACGACGTGTGGCAGGTGTCGAAGGGGCGGGTGCCGGAGCGCATCGTGCACACGGTGACCGCGAAGAACACCGCCGAGGTGACCGCGCGCTACGGCGACACGGGCGCGGGTTGGGCCACCGAGGAGCGGTTCGGCTGGCGTCCGTGGCAGGAGTACGCCTGGAACGACGACCAGCGCCTGGTCCACAACGGCACCACCCGGCAGGAGTTCGTCAGCGCCGGTGACAACTGGTGGCAGCACCGGGTGCTGCACAAGCAGATGTTCATGCAGTGGGGGCAGTTGACCGGCGGGCTCACCCAGGAGCCCCGGCGGTACGCCGCCGACGACCGCGAGACCGAGTCCTGGCACGCTCCGGTGGTCCGTCCGGCCGTGCCGGCGACCGGCGTGCCGGTGCCGACCCGCGAGGGCGACGTCCTCGACGTGCGGGTGCCCGAGTTCGTCGACGCCGACGGGCACTACAGCGTGGCGGGCGACAGCGAGGAGTCGGACGACGTCGAGGCCCGTCTCAGCCGGGACGGGCGGCAGATCGCCGACCTGTCCGACGGCTGGGCGCCGGTGCCGACCACGGCGGGTGCGGCCCGTTACCGCCTCGACGTGACGACGCGGCGGGCCTCGGACGGGTGGCGCTACGGCACCCGGACGGACACGGCCTGGCAGTTCACCTCGGCCCGCCCGGCGGGTGGGGCGGCGACGCCGCTGTCGCTGCTGCAGGTGGACTACCGGGTGCCGGCCGACCTGTCCGGCGCCGTGCCCGGCAACCGCCCGCACCAGGTGGGGCTGACCCTGCGCCAGCCCGCCGGAGTGTCCGCTCCGAAGGGCGCCAGCGTGACCGTGCAGGTCTCCTTCGACGAGGGTGTCACCTGGCGGTCCGTACCGACCCACGGGTCGGGTGTCCGCTACACGGCGACGGTGCCGGCCGGACGCGGAACGGTGTCGCTGCGGGTGCACGCCGCCGACCGGGCCGGGAACACCGTCGACCAGACGGTGCTGCGGGCGTACGGGCTGCGCTGATCGCCGAACCGGCCGGGCCCACCGTCGTGTCGATGGTCGGCCCGGCCGCGTCGTCAGAGCCAGCCGCGCCGGGCGACCTGGAACGCCAGCCCGGGACGCGTGTCGACACCGGCGGCGTCCATCAGGTCGGCGAGGCGGCGCTGCACCGTCCGGCGACTCACCCCGAGTTGGGAGGCGATGGACTTGTCCGGTACGCCGGCCACGAACAGCGAGAGCAGCCGGGCCTCGTCGGCGTCGGGCCGGTAGCCGTCGGCCGGACGGGCGTCGCCGGTGTCGCGGCGGTGCTCGGTCGTCGCGCCGGCCAGCGGATCGTCGAGTCGCAGCCGGGTGGCGACCCGCCAGTGACTCTCGAAGAGGGCGAGCAGCGCGTCGAGCAGTTGGCTGCGGCCGATCACCGCGGCGCTCGGCTCGCCGCCGGCCCGGTCGGGCACCAGCGGGCAGATGGCGGTACGCGCGTCCACGATGGCCAGTCGGACCGGCAGGCGGTCCAGCACGCGGGCCTGCTCACCGGCGGCGACCCCCTTGGCCAGGTCGGCCAGCGCGCCCGGTTCCAGCAGCAGGTCCCGCTCGTAGATGGCGCGGTAGCTCACCCCGCGGGCGAGGGCGTCGAACTCCTCGACGTTCTCCGGGCCGGCCATCGCGAGGGGGTTGGCGCGGCAGAACCACAGCACCTCCTCGCGGGCCGAGTTCTGCAGGTCGCGCAGTCGGTCGCGGAGCGTCCGTCCGCCGCGGATCACCTCGACCAGGTGGTCGACGTGGTGGCGGCGCAGGCCGGCGCGGTACTCCTCGGCGAGTTGGGTGACCCGGTGGCGGGCGGCCTCCAGGTCCTCCTGGCGGCGCAGCAGCGTGGCGCCGAGGGCGACGTCCGGCGCGGTCGGACGCAGCGGGCCGTCCGGGTCGTTCTCGGTGGGCTGCACGAGACCCTTGGCCCGTAACGCCTCGATCTGCTCGACGACCTGCGCCCGGGGCCGTCCCAGCCGGCCGGCCAGCTCGTCGACGCGAGCCGTGGTGAGCTGGAGCAGGCAGCGGTACAGCTCCTCCTCGGCGGGGGTCAGGCCGATCACGTCCAACACGGGGCAAGACTGTACGTCGGGGAGGTCACGGCCGCAGCGCGGCCCGGTCGTGGGGCCCGTCGGCTGGTCAACTGTCGGCCCTCGCGTCTACTGTCGGGTGCTGTGCTGGAAGAGCTGCGCATCACCGGACTCGGCGTCATCGAGGACACCACGCTGCCGTTGACCGGCGGCATGAACGTCATCACCGGGGAGACCGGTGCCGGCAAGACGATGGTGGTCACCGGCCTCGGCCTGCTCTTCGGCGGCCGGGCCGACGCCGGGCGGGTGCGTGCCCAGCCGGGCCGGGCCGTGGTCGAGGGGCGGCTGCGCCTCGCCGGTCGCGTCGCCGACGCGGTGCACGCCCGGATCGGCGACGCCGGTGGCGAGCCCGACGAGGACGGCTCGCTGCTGCTGAGTCGTACGGTGACCGTGGAGGGCCGCTCGCGGGCCCACCTGGGTGGCCGCAGCATGCCCGTGTCGATGCTCGGCGAGGTCGGCGAGCAGGCGGTGGCCGTGCACGGTCAGTCCGACCAGCTGCGCCTGCTGCGCCCGGCCGAGCAGCGGGCCGCGCTGGACCGGTTCGCCGGGCCGGCGCACGAGAAGCTGCTCGACGCGCTGCGCGAGGCGTACACCGGTTGGCGGCGGATTGTCGACGACCTGGCCGACCGGCGGCGCAACGCCCGCGAGCGCAGCCAGGAGGCCGACCTGTTGCGGCTCGGCCTCGACGAGATCACCCGCGTCGACCCGCAGCCCGGCGAGGACGACGAGCTCAAGACCGAGGCGCAGCGGCTGGAGCACGCCGAGGGTCTGCGTACGGCCGCTCAGCTGGCCCAGCTGTGCGTGGCGGGTGGCGCGGAGGCGGCCGACGAGACGCCGGACGCGGCGTCGCTGCTCGGCACGGCCCGGCGCACCCTGGAGGCGCAGGCCGGCACCGACCCCGCGCTGGGTGAGCTGGCGGCCCGTCTGGAGGAGGCGGCCACCCTGGTCACCGACGTGTCGGCGGAGCTGTCGGCGTACCTGGCGACGCTGGACGCCGACCCGGCCCGGTTGCAGCACGTCTACGAGCGGCGGGCCGCGTTGCGCGCGTTGACCCGTAAGTACGCCGACGACGTCGACGGGGTTATCGCGTGGGCCGAGCGGGCCCGCACCCGACTGTCCGACCTGGACACGTCCGACGACCTGCTCGACGAACTGGACCGGGAGGGGCAGCGACTGGCCGCGGAGGTGGCCGACCTGGCCGCCCGGGTGTCGGTGTCCCGGCAGGAGGCGGCGGTCCGCTTCGCCGACCAGGTCACCGTCGAGTTGGCCGGTCTGGCGATGCCGCACGCGCGGATCGAGGTGGCGGTGCTGCCCCGACCGGCGGGCCGGGCCGAGCCGTCGTTGACGGTCAACGGCGTCGAGGTGGGTGTCGCGGCCGACGGGGGCGACGAGGTGGAGCTACGGCTGCTGGCCCACCCGGGCGCGCCGTCGTTGCCGTTGCAGCGCGGCGCATCCGGCGGTGAGCTGTCCCGGGTGATGCTCGCCATCGAGGTGGTCTTCGCCGGCTCCGGCGGCCCGCCCACGCTCGTCTTCGACGAGGTCGACGCGGGTGTCGGCGGTCAGGCCGCGGTGGAGATCGGCCGGCGGCTGGCCCGACTGGCCCGCAGTCACCAGGTGTTGGTCGTCACACACCTGCCGCAGGTGGCCGCGTTCGCCGACCGGCATCTCGTGGTCGCGAAGGACACCGGCGGCGCGGTGACGACCAGCGGCGTACGGGTCGTGGAGGACACCGAACGCGCCCGGGAACTGGCCCGGATGCTGGCCGGTTTGCCCGATTCAGATCTGGGTATCGCTCACGCCGAGGAGCTTCTGGCCGTCGCGGCGAAGGAAAGGCGGTTGTGACGCCGCGTATTGTGGGCGCAAGCACACCGGCTCGCGTCGGCGTGTGCTTCCCTGGGTAGGCGGCCCTGCTCAGGCATGTCGCGACAGAAAAGCCTGCCTCACATGCCAGGATGGTCACGATGCGTCTACCCACGTTGCGCCGGAACCGGAATGCCGAACCGGGCAGAGTCCTCGGCACCGCGCGCCTTGATCGCCGGACAAAACGCCTGGTCGGTCGGCTGCGCCCCGGTGACATCGCGGTCATCGACCACGTCGACCTGGACCGGGTGGCGGCCGACTCGTTGGTCGCTGTCGGTGTCGCCGCGGTCCTCAACGCCAAGCCGTCGGTCTCCGGCCGCTATCCCAACCTCGGCCCGGAGGTGTTGATCGCCGCCGGCATCCCGCTGCTGGACGATCTCGGCGAGGGCGTCTTCGAGCGCATCCGCGAGGGTGACCAGGTACGCATCGAGGGCAACACCGTGTTCGCGGGCGAGGAGCCGGTGGCGCACGGCACACTGCAGGACGCCGAGTCGGTGGCCAAGGCGATGTCCGACGCCCGGGAGGGGCTGTCGGTGCAGTTGGAGGCGTTCGCCGCCAACACGATGGACTACCTGCGCCAGGAACGCGACCTGCTGCTCGACGGCGTGGGCGTACCGGACATCCAGACCCAGATCCAGGGCCGACACTGCCTGATCGTGGTGCGCGGCTACGACTACAAGGCCGACCTGGACGTGCTGCGCCCGTACATCCGGGAGTTCAAGCCGGTGTTGATCGGCGTGGACGGCGGCGCGGACGCGCTGGTCGAGGCCGGGTACACCCCTGACATGATCATCGGGGACATGGATTCGGTCACCGACGACGTGCTGCGCTGCGGCGCCGAGGTGATCGTGCACGCCTACCCGGACGGCCGGGCGCCCGGTCTGCCCCGGGTCAACGGACTCGGCGTCCCGGCCATCACGTTCCCGGCCGCCGCGACCAGCGAGGACCTGGCCATGTTGCTGGCCGACGAGAAGGGCGCCTCCCTGCTGGTCGCGGTCGGCACCCACGCCACGCTCGTCGAGTTCCTCGACAAGGGGCGTGGCGGGATGGCCTCGACGTTCCTGACCCGGCTGAAGGTCGGTGGCAAGCTGGTCGACGCCAAGGGCGTGAGCCGGCTCTACCGGCAGAGCATCTCGGGTTCGTCGTTGCTGCTGCTGGTGCTCTCGGCGATCGCGGCGATGGCCTCCGCGGTGGCGGTCTCCACCGTCGGTAAGGCGTACCTGGGTGTGGTCGCCGAGTGGTGGGACAATTTCGTGTTCCAGCTGTACCGGCTCTTCTAGTTCCCGAGCGATCAAGAGGCTGCAAGCGTGATCAATTTCCGCTACCACGTGGTGTCCCTCACCGCGGTCTTCCTGGCTCTGGCGATCGGCCTGGTGGTCGGCACCGCCGCCCTCAACGGCCCGGTCGCCGACTCGCTCAAGCAGCAGGTCACCGGGCTGCGCAAGGACAACCAGCAGTGGCGTCAGCAGGTCGCCAACATGGAGAAGCAGCTCGGTCTGGAGGAGGAGTTCGCCGAGGAGATGTCCCAGGTCGTCCTGCCGGGCACCCTCACCGGACGCCGGGTGGTGGTGCTCAGCCTGCCGAACGGGCGTGACCACACCGAGGGTGTGCTCAAGAAGCTGCAGCAGGCCGGCGCCACCATCACCGGTCGGGTCGACCTGCAGGACAAGTTCATCAACCCGGACAACAACTCCAACCTGCTGGAGTTGGCCGTCACCGCCGCCCGGCCCACCGCGCAGACCACCGGCCTGCCCGGCAACGGGCACGGCGTGGAGACCTCCAGCGCGCTGCTGGCCAGCGTCCTGCTGGACCGCGCCCAGGGCACCGCGCCGGTCAGCGACGCCGACCGGCGGGCGGTGCTCGCCGCGTACAACAACGCCGGCTACCTGACCACCGACAACAACAAGGTCACCGGCCCGGCGGAGGCGGTCGTCGTGGTGAGCGGCCAGCCGTACGTCGACAAGGACTCCGAGAAGCGGGACGAGTCGGTCGTCAAGATCGCCGAACAGTTCGACCGGACCGGGGCGATCGTGGTGGGCGGTAACGGCTCCGCCGGCGGCAACGTGGTCTCCGTGGTCCGTGGCGACCCGGTGCTGTCGCAGACCATCTCGACCGTCGACAACGCCAACACCGTCCAGGGGCAACTGGTCACCAGCCTGGCGTTGGTGCAGCAGCTCACCGAGAAGAAGGCGGGCCAGTACGGCGTCGGCGACAATGCCGCGTCCCTGCTGCCTAGACTGCCCCAGTGAGCGAACGACGTACCGCCGTGTCCGTAATCGACGAGGTGCCGGCATGAGCACACTGGGACGGCTGCTGGTCGCCGCCGCCGGAGCGGCCGCCGCCCGGTACGCGCTGCGCGAGGTGCGGACCGCCCCGGTGGGGCCGGCGCTGGAACGCACCAACTTCCGTGGCCGTACGGTGACCCTCGCCGCCGGTCCGGCGCTCGCGGCCGGCGCGACCGCCGCGGGCGCGTTCGGCGCGACGAGCGCCGCCTCCGGTGGCGCCGCCCTGGTCGCCGGCCTCGGCGCGGGTGGTGTGGGGCTCTACGACGACGTGGTCGGGGCACGACCGGAGCAGAAGGCGGCCAAGGGCTTCGCCGGGCACCTCGCCGCGTTGCGCGAGGGGCGGGTCACCGCCGGGCTCGTCAAGGTGGTCGGGGTGGGCGCGGCCGGGCTGGGCGCCGCCGCGCTGCTCGCCGCCGACCCCCGCGTCGCCGCGCACCCGCGCCGGCAGCGCCACGGCGCGTTCGGCCGGGGTGTCGACGTGCTGCTCGGCGCTGGCGTGATCGCCGGCACCGCCAACCTGCTCAACCTGCTCGACCTGCGACCCGGCCGGGCCATCAAGTCCGGGCTGCTGCTGGGCGCGCCGCTGACCGGCGGCCCGCACGGCGGGATCGCCGCCGGCGCGGCCGGCGCCGCCGCCGGACTGCTCGGCGACGACCTGTCCGAGAACGTCATGGTCGGCGACAGTGGCGCGAACGCGCTCGGCGCGCTGCTCGGTGTGGCGCTCGCCGCCCGCACCGGCCCGCTCGGTCGCGCCGGCCTGCTCGCCGTGCTGGCCGGGCTCACGGCCGCCAGCGAGAAGGTCAGCTTCACGGCGGTGATCCAGCGGACCCCGGGCCTGCGGGAGCTCGACGCACTGGGCCGGCGCACCGACTGACGTGACCAGACCGGCCCCCCTCGCCGGCGCCGGCCGGCTGGCCGGGGCAGCCGCGCTCATCGCCGTCCTCACCGTGCTCAGCCGGCTCGCCGGCTTCGGCCGGACCGCCCTGTTCACCTGGAGCCTCGGGAACACCGACCTCGGCGGCACCTACGTGGTGGCCAACGCGGTGCCGAACTTCATCTTCGAGATCGTCGCCGGTGGCGCGTTGGCGAGCCTCGTCGTACCGCTGCTCGCCGGCGCGGTCGAGGCCGGTGACCGTACGACGGTCGCCCGGACCACCGGCGCGCTGCTGACCTGGACGCTGGCCCTGCTGGTGCCGCTCGCGCTGCTCGTGGCGTTGTTCGCCGGCCCGGTGGTCGAGTCGCTGGGGCACCACCTCACCGACGCCCAGCAGCACAGCGGCGTACGGATGCTGCGGGTCTTCGCGCCGCAGCTACCGCTGTACGGGATCGGCATCGTGCTCACCGGCGTGCTCCAGGCGCACCGCCGTTTCGCCTGGCCGGTGCTCGCCCCGCTGCTGTCCAGCCTCACCGTGATCGTCGTCTATCTGGGATTCACCGCCACCCAGGGCCGCTATGCCACGGTCGCCGGGGTGAGCCCCGGCGGTGAGGTGCTGCTCTCCGCCGGCACGACCCTCGGCGTGGTGGTGCTGTCGCTGTCGCTGCTCATCCCGGTCCGCCGGCTGCGACTGGGGGTACGGCCCGGGTTCGGGTTCCCCGCCGACGCGCGGGCCCGGGTCGGCGCGCTGGCGGTGGCGGGCGCGGTCACCGTCACGACGCAGCAGATCGCCCTGATCGTCAGCCTGAACCAGGTGACGGCGGGCGCGCGCAGCAACCCCGGCGTCTACAACCTGGCGCAGACCGTCTACCTGCTGCCGTGGGCTGTGCTGGCGGTGCCCCTGGCCGTGGCGGCCTACCCGACCCTCGCCGCCGCGCGGTCGGCCGGCGACGAGGACGCCTACCGGGCGACCCTCGCGCCGGCCGTGCGCGGGGTGCTGCTGTTCAGTTGCCTCGGCGCGGCCGCGCTGATCGGGACCGCGGGGCCGATCGGGCACTTCTTCTTTCCCGCGTCCACCGCGCCCACGGCCGCCGCCGCGATCATCGGGTACGCCCCGGGCCTGGTCGGCTACGGCCTGTTCGCGATCCTCACCCGGGCGCTCTACGCGCGGGGGCAGACCCGGGCGGCGACGGTGGCGACCGCCGTCGGCTTCCTCGTGGTGCCGGTCGCGGTGCTGGCGCTCGGCCGGATCCTGCCGTTGACCGACCGGGTGCTCGCCGTGACGTCGGCGAACTCGGTCGGCATGGTGGTGCTGGGCGCGCTGCTGGTCGTCGCGGTGACGCGGGCCGCCGGTGCGCCCGCGCTGGCCGGGTCGGCGCGCGCTGGGTCGGCCGGCCTCCTCGCCGGCGTCCTCGCCGCGTTCGCCGGGCTGGGCCTGAGCCGTTGGCTCGACAGGCTGGACGGCGGCCCCCCGACGGCGGCCGTGGCGCTCGGTCAGGGCATGCTGTCCGGGGTTCTGGTCGGTGTCGTGTTCCTCGTCGTGGTCTGGTTCGTCGACCGGCGGGACGTACAGCCGCTACTGACCGGGGTGGCGCGCCGCCTCCGGCGGGGCCCGGCCGGCACGTCCACGCCGGGCGCGGTGCCCCCGGAGCGGGGCGACGGGAAGGAGACGGCGGTTCGGTGAGCGTTGTCAACACCAACCGGCGGTGGCCGGCATGACGGAGACCAACGGCTGGTCGGGCGCCGTGGCGCTGGTGCTGGCGTCCAGCACCGGTGGGGTCGGCCAGCACGTCCGTTCGGTGGCACGGGGGCTCGTCGCGTCCGGCGCGACGGTGCTGGTCTGCGGGCCGGCGGCGACGCAGGAGCAGTTCGACTTCACCGGCGTCGGCGCGCGTTTCGAACCGGTGGAGATCCCGGCCAGCCCGACCCCGGCCGACGCGCGGGCGGTGCTGGCCCTGCGGCGGGTGCTCGCTACGGCCCGGGTCGACGTGGTGCACGCGCACGGCCTGCGCGCCGGTCTCGTCGCCGTACTGGCCCGGCCGCCCGCCCCGCTCGTGGTGACCTGGCACAACGCGGTCCTCGCGGGCGGGTTGCGCGGCGGGGTGTCCCGGCTCGTCGAGCGGGTGGTCGCCCGGGGGGCCCGGGTGGCGCTCGGGGCGTCCGCCGACCTGGTCGGGCGGGCCGCCGCGCTGGGCGCCGCCGACGCGCGGCTCGCCCCGGTCGCCGCCCCTACGCTGGCCGCGCCGCGTCGGCGTCGCGCCGCCGTCCGCGCCGAGTTCGGCGTGGGACCGGAGCAGCCGCTGATCCTCTCGGTGGGGCGGCTGCACCCGCAGAAGCGCTACGACGTGCTGGTCGACGCGGCGGCCCGCTGGCGGACGCGTACCCCACCGCCGGTCGTGGTGATCGCCGGGAGCGGCCCGGCGTACCTGTCGTTGGCCGCGCGGATCTCGGCGGCCCGCGCTCCGGTGACCCTCTTGGGACACCGCACCGATGTGGCCGACCTGCTCGCCGGCGCCGACCTCGCGGTGGTCACCAGCGACTGGGAGGCGCGGCAGTTGTTCGCCCAGGAGGCGATGCGGGCCGGCGTGCCGTTGGTGACGACGGCGGTGGGCGGTCTGCCGGAGCTGGTCGGTGACGCCGCCGCGCTGGTCCCCTCGGTCGACGTGGACGCGGTCGACGCGGCGGTGCGCGCGCTGCTGGACGACCCGGCGGCCCGGGCCGACCTGGGTCGGCGCGGGGCCGAACGGGCGGCGACGTGGCCCACCGAGGCGGACACGGTCGCCGTGCTGGCGTCCCTCTACGCCGAACTGGCCGCCCGCCCGGCGGCACCCGGCTCCGACGCGCCCCTGACGGGACACCGCTGATGGTGCGTCGACTGGCCCCGGCCCTGTTGACCGTGCTCGTGGTGGCGTTGGGCGTCGCCGCGCTGGCCGTCCGACCGCCGCAGGGCACGCCGCAGCGCACCGCCGACTTCGTGGTGCTCGCCGGTGTCGCGGGGCTGCGCTGGGAGGACGTCGACCAGCAGCGCACGCCGACGCTGTGGCGGATGGCCCAGGAGGGTTCGATCGGCTCGCTGTCGGTGCGGTCCGCGCACCGGCCCACCTGCCCGGTGGACGGCTGGTTGACGCTCGGCGCGGGCAGTTTCGCCGGCTGGAACGGCGCCCGCCCCGACGGCGGCTGCCCGCCGGCCTCGGTGGCCGTGGAGCAGCCGGACGGCATCGGCGCGAACCTGCCCGACCAGGAGAGCGTGGTCCAGTACAACCAGCAGCGGCTGCCGTGGGGCACGATGCCCGGGTCGCTGTCGGAGTCGGTGCGCTGCACGGTCGCCGTGGGGCCGGGCGCCGCCGTGGCCGCCGCGCGACCGTTCGGCCGGGTCGACAGGTACGCCGCGGGGCTGCCGGCCGATCCGCGTCGGCTGCTCGGCTCGTGCGTCCTGAGCATCGTCGACCTCGGCACGATCGAGGGGACCGACCCGGCGGCGCGCGCCGAGGAGGCGCGGGTCGCCGACGCCCAACTGGCCCGGGTCCTGGCCGCCCGCCCGCCGCGGTCGCTGGTGCTGGTCGCCGGCATCTCCGACACCGAGCGGCCGTCGCGGCTGCACGTGGCGATCGCCGACGGGCCGGGTTGGGAGCGGGGCTGGCTCACCTCGGCCAGCACTGGCCGGGACGGTTACCTCCAGCTCGTCGACCTCGCGCCGACGGCGTTGGCCGCGCTGGGCCGGCCGATGCCGGAGCGGCTGTTCCTCGGCCGGCCGGCGGTCAGCACCGGCGGTCGGCCGGCGGACCTGACGGAGGCGATCAACGCCCCGGCGGACGCCGACCGGGAGGCGGCCGCCCAGCGGACCGTCTCCGGCGGGTTCTTCGCCCTGCTCGCCGGGGCGCAGGTGCTGCTGGCCCTGGCCGTGCTGCCGTTGCTGCGCCGCGCGCGGCCACACGCGGGCCCGACCGGCCCGACCCCGATCCCGGCCCGGGTCCTGGCGGTGGTCGAGCTGTTGCTGGTCGCGGCGGCGTTGACCGTCCCGGCCGCGTTGCTGGCCGACGCCGTCCCCTGGTGGCGCGGCGGGCACCCCGGGTGGATCTTCGCCGGGGTCACCGCGCTGCTGGTCGCGGGGGGCACAGCCGCGGTCCGCTTCGCCCCCGGGTACGCGAAGACCCTCGGCCCGGTCGGCGCGGTGGCCGGCCTGACGACCCTGGTCGTCGGCGTGGACGTGCTGACCGGGGCCCGCCTCCAGCTCAACGGCGTGGTCGGCTACTCGGCGTTGCAGGGTGGCCGCTACGCCGGGCTGAGCACGGTCGCGCTGGGGGTGTTCCTCGCCGGCGCGCTGGTGACCGGCGGGTGGCTCGCCCAGCGGGTGCACCGTCGCTGGCGGCCCGCCGTGATGGTCGCCGTGGGTGGCCTCGCCGTGGTGGTGGCCGGCAGCCCCTACCTGGGCGCCGACCCGGTCGGCGCGATCGCGCTCACCGCCGGCCTGAGCGTGGCGGCGGCGATCAGCGCCGGTGGCTGGCTGACCATCAGTCGACTGGCATGGGCCACCATGGCCGCCCTGGCGGTGGGTATCGGCTTCGCCGTGGTGGACCTGCGCCGGCCGCCGGCCGAGCGGGGGAGCCTCGGCCGGTTCCTGTCCGCGGTCGGCGACGGCACCGGCGGTTTCACCGTGCACCGGTCCAGCACGGCGAACTTCGAGACGTTGGTGAACAGCCCGTTGACCGTGCTGGCGCTCGCCGGCGGGCTGCTCGTGTGGTTCGCCCTGCTGCAGCCGTGGGGTGGGCTGATGCGGCTGTTCGGCATCTACCCGGCGGTGCGGGCGGCGTTCGCCGGCACGGCGGTCGCGGCGGTGCTGGGCGGTGTGCTCGACGGCGCGGCACTGGACGTGGCCGGCGCGGCGGCCGCCCTGGTGGTGCCGCTGGCAGCGCTGGCGTCGCTGCGGGTCCTCGGGCACGCCGCCGACCGGACCCGCCCCGCCACGGCCCGCGCGCGGGAGAACGAGGCCGACGACGATCCGGGTTCCGGGGGCGACGGGCCAGCCGGCGGGGGGAACGGCCCGACCGGTGGCGGTGGTCCGCTCGGAGCGGGGCACCCCCGGCCGGTCGGTGGTTCGCCCGCCGCGCCACCCCGTACGGTCGTCCTGGGGCCGGACCTGGGCTCGCCGGCGGCCGACGACGCCGGACGCTCGGAGGCCGACGAAGCCGGCCGGTCGGAGGGTCCGACGGGGGGCGCCGCGGCCACCGCTCCGGCGCAGCGGCGTCCGGCTGACACGCCAGCGCCATCGAGCGAGGTTGCCGCCTCCTGACCGCCGGGTGTCGCCGGGGTGGCCCGTTCCGGCGTCAGCCGGGGTGCGGCCTGCGAGTACCCGTCGCGGAGGTGTTACCGTGGAATCCCGTGGATCGCGTGATCACTTTGCTGATCGAGCACGGCGGTCTGCATGACCGCGACAGACGACACGGGAGCAGGCCTTGGCCCCATCAGCACGGACGACCAGGCACATTTTCGTCACCGGGGGCGTCGCCTCCTCGCTGGGTAAGGGCCTCACCGCCTCCAGCCTCGGCAACCTGCTGACCGCGCGCGGCCTCCGCGTCGTGATGCAGAAGCTCGACCCCTACCTGAACGTCGACCCGGGGACGATGAACCCGTTCCAGCACGGCGAGGTCTTCGTCACCGAGGACGGCGCCGAGACCGACCTCGACGTCGGCCACTACGAGCGTTTCCTCGACCGGGCGCTGTCCGGCAAGGCGAACGTCACCACCGGGCAGATCTACTCCGACGTGATCGCCAAGGAGCGGCGCGGCGAGTACCTGGGCGACACCGTCCAGGTCATCCCGCACATCACCAACGAGATCAAGTCGCGGATCCTGGCGATGGCGGACCCGGACGAGGACGGTGTCCTGCCCGACGTGGTCATCACCGAGGTCGGCGGCACGGTGGGCGACATCGAGTCGCTGCCGTTCCTGGAGGCGATCCGTCAGGTCCGCCACGACCTGGGCCGGGACAACTGCTTCTACCTGCACGTCTCGCTGGTGCCGTACCTGGCGCCGTCGGGCGAGCTGAAGACCAAGCCGACCCAGCACTCCGTGGCCCAGCTGCGCAACATCGGTATCCAGCCGGACGCCATCGTGCTGCGCTGCGACCGGGAGATCCCGGAGAAGCTCAAGGAGAAGCTGTCGCTCTACTGCGACGTCGACCGCGAGGCGGTCGTCGCCGCCCCGGACGCCCCGAGCATCTACGACATCCCGAAGGTGCTGCACCGCGAGGGGCTCGACGCGTACGTGGTGCGCCGGCTCGGGCTCTCGTTCCGGGACGTGGACTGGGCGAGCTGGGACGACCTGCTGGAGCGGGTGCACCGACCCCGGCACACGGTGACCGTCGCCGTGGTCGGCAAGTACGTCGACCTGCCCGACGCGTACCTGTCGGTGAGCGAGGCGATCCGGGCGGCCGGTTTCGGTAACCGGTCCCGGGTGCAGCTCAAGTGGGTGCCCAGCGACGAGTGCGTCACCCCGGCCGGCGCGGCGGCGGCCCTGGCCGGCGTGGATGGCATCCTCATCCCGGGCGGGTTCGGCGTCCGCGGCATCGAGGGCAAGATCGGCACGGCCCGGTACGCCCGGGAGAACGGCATCCCCCTGCTCGGCCTCTGTCTCGGCCTGCAGTGCATGACGATCGACGTGGCCCGGCACCTGGCCGGCCTGGACGGCGCCAACTCGTTGGAGTTCGACGAGCAGGCCGCGCACCCGGTCATCGCCACGATGGCCGACCAGGAGGACATCGTCGCCGGCAAGGGCGACCTGGGCGGCACCATGCGGCTCGGGGCGTACCCGGCGACGTTGACCGAGGGCTCGATCGTCGCCGAGTCGTACGGCAGCACCGAGATCAGCGAGCGGCACCGGCACCGCTACGAGGTCAACAACGCCTACCGGGACGCGCTGACCAAGGCGGGCCTGCACATCTCCGGCACCTCGCCGGACGGCCGGCTGGTCGAGTTCATCGAGCTGGACCGCGACCTGCACCCGTTCTTCGTGGCCACGCAGGCGCACCCGGAGCTCAAGAGCCGCCCGACCCGTCCGCACCCGCTGTTCGCGTCGTTCGTCAAGGCCGCGGTGGCGTACTCGCAGGCCGACCAGTTGCCGGTCGACCTCGAGCCCGCCGCGGAGGCCCCGTCGGCGCGCAAGGCGGCCCGCAACGGCGCCGCGACGAAGGCGTCGGCGTGACCGAGCACCGCTACGAGGTCCGTTCCCGCGAGGAGCGGTACCGCGGGCGGATCTTCGACGTGGTCACCGAGGAGGTGACCATGCCGGGTGGCGGCACCGCGCTGCGTGACCTCGTGCGGCACGTCGGGGCGGTGGCCGTGGTGGCCCTGGACGACGCCGGTCAGGTGGTGCTGATCCGCCAGTATCGGCACCCGGTGGGCCGGCACCTCTGGGAGCTGCCGGCCGGGCTGATGGACGTCTCCGGCGAGGAGTTGCCGGCCGCCGCGCTGCGGGAGCTGGCCGAGGAGGCCGACCTGACCGCCGGGCGCATCGACGTGCTGGTCGACCTGCACAGTTCGCCCGGGTTCACCAACGAGATCGTCCGGGTCTTCCTGGCCCGGGACCTCGCGGACGTGCCGGCCGACGAGCGGCACGAGCGCCACGACGAGGAGGCCGACCTCCAGGTCGTCCGGGTCGACCTCGACGAGGCGGTCGGCATGGTCCTCGCCGGCGAGATCACCAACGCGTCCGCGGTGGCCGGTCTGCTCGCGGCGGCGCGCGGCCGGGACACCGGCTTCGCGGCGCTGCGCCGGGCGGAGGCGCTGCTGCCGCGCTGAGCGCCGCGGTCGGTCCAGCCGATCATCGAGTACGCGCCAAAGGGGCCCCGCCATCGGCGGGGCCCCGTTGTATGTCCAAGCGGAATGTCAGTCCCGCAGCGGGCGACCCTGCGCGTCCGTGCCCCCGTTGACGAGGATGAGGATGCCGTCGATGAGGCCCCAGAGGCCGCCGGCGCCACAGGTCACCAGGCTCACGACGAGCTGGAGCACGGCGATCTTGGTGTGTCCGGTGTAGAACCGACCGGCGCCGAAGGTGCCGAGCAGGATGCCGAGGATGCCCGCGACGACCTTGCTCTTGTCGGAGTAACCCGGGGCGTACCCGGGCTGGTATTCAGGAGTGGTCATGGGCGGACACAATAGTGATCCACTCGCCCGCTGTCCGTACCGGCGCCCGGCAGATGGGACGATAATGGGCGAACACTGTCCTGACGGCTGAGGCGACGCCCCACCGCCGACCCGATTCCGAGCCCCTGACACACCGTCAGGTCACCCCGGCTTCGGATGCCACTGTGCTGGCTCACGGCGGGGCCGGACGCGCCTAGACTGCCGCCGGCGGGACCGGTGGACCGCGGCGGCAATGGGGCCGTCGTGGCGCCGAGCGGTCGGGGGAACTCAACCCCGAAGAGAGGTGTCTGCATCGTGAAGGTCGGAATCCCACGCGAGGTCAAGAACCACGAGTACCGCGTGGCGATCACGCCGGCGGGCGTCAACGAGTTCACCCGCAGCGGCCACCAGGTCTTCGTCGAGTCCGGCGCGGGCGTCGGCTCCAGCATCACCGACGAGGAGTTCGCCGCCGCCGGCGCGAAGATCCTGGCCACCGCCGACGAGGTGTGGGACACCGCCGAGCTGGTGCTCAAGGTCAAGGAGCCGATCGCCGAGGAGTACCACCGGATGCGCGAGGGGCAGGTCCTCTTCACCTACCTGCACCTGGCCGCCTCCAAGGAGTGCACGGACGCGCTGGTCGACCGCAAGGTCACCGGCATCGCGTACGAGACCGTCGAGCTGCCCGACAGGTCGCTGCCGCTGCTCGCGCCGATGTCCGAGGTGGCGGGCCGGCTCGCCCCGCAGGTGGGCGCGTTCTACATGATGCGCACCGGCGGTGGTCGGGGTGTGCTGCCCGGCGGCGTCTCCGGCGTGTACGCGGCGAAGACCGTCGTCATCGGTGCCGGCGTCTCCGGCATGAACGCCGCCGCCATCGCCCTGGGCCTGCAGTCCGAGGTGCTGCTGCTGGACAAGAACGTGGCCCGCCTGCGCCAGGCCGACGCCATCTACCGGGGGCACCTGCAGACCGTCGCCTCCAACGCGTACGAGATCGAGCGGGCCGTCCTCGACGCCGACCTGGTCATCGGCGCGGTGCTGGTGCCCGGCGCGAAGGCCCCGACGCTCATCTCCAACGAGCTGGTCTCCCGGATGAAGCCGGGCAGCGTGCTCGTCGACATCGCCATCGACCAGGGTGGCTGCTTCGAGGACTCGCGCCCCACCACGCACGCCGACCCGGTCTACAAGGTGCACGAGTCGATCTTCTACTGCGTGGCGAACATGCCCGGCGCGGTGCCGAACACCAGCACCTACGCGCTGACGAACGTCACCCTGCCGTACGCCCTCGAACTGGCCAACCAGGGCTGGCGCGACGCCCTGCGCGGCGACCCGGCGCTGGCGCTGGGCCTGAACACCCACGACGGCCAGGTCACCTACGGCCCGGTCGCCGAGGCGCACGGCATGCCGGTGCTCCCGCTGGCCGAGGTGCTGGGCTGACCGATTCCGTGGTCGAACGGGCCGGTGCGGGCGTCGAACCCGCGCCGGCCCTGCGCCGTGCCGTCCGCGGGTACCTCGATCACCTCACCGTCGAGCGCGGCCTGTCCGCGAACACCCTCGCCTCGTACCGCCGGGATCTGGAGCGTTACCTCACGACCCTGGCCGAGGCCGGCGTCGCCGACCTCGCGTCGGTCGCCCCCGGCGTCGTCGAGTCGCACCTGGCCCGACTGCGCGCGGGCGACGACGACCACCCGCCGCTGGCCGTGTCGTCGGCCGCCCGCGCGGCCAGCGCGGTCCGTGGCCTGCACCGATTCGCCGTGCGGGAGGGGCTGGCCGGCGCCGACCCGAGCCGCGACGTCCGCCCGCCCACCCCGCCGCGCCGGCTGCCCCGCGCGCTGGGAGTAGACGAGGTGGTCCGGCTGCTGGAAACCGCCGGGCCGGTCACCGCGACCGGTGACGGCGCGTCGCTCGCGCTGCGCGACCGGGCGCTGCTGGAGTTCCTGTACGGCACCGGCGCGCGCATCTCCGAGGCGGTCGGCGCGGCCGTCGACGACCTGGACGTCGACGAGGGCACCGTGCTGCTGCGCGGCAAGGGCGGCCGGATGCGCCTCGTCCCGATCGGCGGGTACGCCGTCGACGCGGTCCGCGCCTACCTGGTCCGGGCCCGTCCGGCGCTGGCCGCCGCCGGCCGGGGCACCCCGGCGGTGTTCCTCAACGCCCGGGGCGGCGCGCTGTCGCGCCAGGGCGCCTGGATGATCCTGCGGCACGCGGCCGCCCGCGCCGGCCTGCCGGTCGAGGGACCGTCGGCGGTGTCCCCGCACACCCTGCGCCACTCGTACGCGACCCATCTGCTCGACGGTGGCGCCGACGTGCGGGTCGTCCAGGAACTGCTCGGTCACGCCTCGGTGACCACCACCCAGGTCTACACCCTCGTCACCGTCGAACGGCTGCGCGAGGTGTACGCCACCGCCCACCCGCGCGCCCGCGACTGACGGCCACCGCGGGCATCGGCCCCGACACGCCGGGCCGGTGCCGAACGCCCTGCTGGTCGGTGGCGTACAGTCGGCATCGGCGCGGACCTCCTGGGGCGACAGACCGGGGTGCGCAGCGGCGCCGCGAAGGACGTCGGACGGCTCCGACGCCGGGTGGGTCGTCGGGAGGGGGCAACGAGCACATGGCTGGCAACGGTGACCGTGCCGAGACGTGGACGTCGGAGCTCCGCGAGCAGCAGGCCGCGCTCGGCAACGATCTGGGTCCGGCCGACCCGGCCGCCTACACGATGCGCAAGCCCATCCCCGAGCCGATGCCCACCGATCGGCACGGTCCGGCGCGCATCATCGCGATGGCCAACCAGAAGGGTGGCGTCGGCAAGACGACCACCACCATCAACCTGGGCGCGGCCCTCGCGGAGTACGGCCGCAAGGTGCTGCTGGTCGACTTCGACCCGCAGGGCGCGCTCTCGGTGGGCCTGGGGGTCAACCCGCACAACCTCGACCTGTCCGTCTACAACCTGCTCATGCAGGACGACGTGACCGCCGAGGACGTCCTCATCAAGACCGACGTCGCGGGCCTGCACCTGCTGCCGGCCAACATCGACCTCTCCGCCGCCGAGATCCAGCTCGTCAACGAGGTGGCCCGCGAGATGGCCCTGGCCCGGGTCCTGCGCTCGGTCCGCAAGGAGTACGACTACATCCTGATCGACTGCCAGCCGTCCCTCGGCCTGCTGGCGATCAACGCGCTGACCGTCGCGCACGGCGTGCTCATTCCGCTCGAGTGCGAGTTCTTCAGCCTGCGCGGTGTCGCCCTGCTGCTGGACACCATCGACAAGGTGCGCGAGCGGCTCAACTTCGACCTGGAGCTCGAAGGCATCCTCGCCACCATGTACGACAGCCGCACCACCCACTGCCGCCAGGTGCTCCAGCGGGTGGTCGAGGCGTTCGGCGACAAGGTCTACCAGACGGTCATCACCAAGACGGTGAAGTTCCCCGAGTCCACCGTGGCCGGTGCCCCCATCACGACGATGGACCCGGCCTCCTCCGGGGCGCGTAACTACCGTCAGCTGGCCCGCGAGGTGATCGCCGCCCAGTCGGAGCGGTAGCCGGAAGTCCCGGTGCCCGTCTCGTGGACTACGGTCGTGCGGTGACCGCACCACCCCTCGACCCGCCCGACACCGCCGATCCGGCCGTGGTCGACGGTGCGCAGCCCGCCGGGTTCACGGTGCGACTGGCCAACTTCACCGGCCCCTTCGACCTGCTGCTGCAACTCATCGGCAAACACAAGCTCGACGTCACCGAGGTGGCCCTGCACACGGTCACCGACGAGTTCATCGCCTACATCCGCGCCATGGGCGACGGCTGGGACCTGGACGAGGCCAGCGAGTTCCTGCTCATCGCCGCGACCCTGCTCGACCTGAAGGCCGCCCGGCTGCTGCCCGCCGCCGACGTCGAGGACGAGGAGGACCTCGCCCTGCTGGAGGCCCGGGACCTGCTCTTCGCCCGGCTGCTGCAGTACAAGGCGTACAAGGAGGCGGCGGCACACATCGCCGAGCTGGAAGCGGTCGGCGGCCGCCGCTATCCCCGGGCGGTGAGTCTGGAGCCCCGCTACGCCGAGGCGCTGCCCGACCTGGTGCTCGGCATCGGCCCGCAGCGGCTGCTGAAACTGGCCGTCAAGGCGATGACCCCGAAGGTCTCGCCGGAGGTGTCCATCGCCCACGTGCACATGGTGCGGGTCAGTGTGCGCGAGCACGCGGCGATCCTCACCGCCCGGCTCCGCCGGGCCGGCACGGCCACGTTCTCGCTGCTCTGCGCCGACTGCGAGGCCACCCTGGAGGTGGTGGCCCGGTTCCTGGCGCTGCTGGAGCTGTACCGGGAGGGGCTGGTGGCCTTCGTGCAGGAGCAGGCCCTGGAGGAGCTGACCGTGCGCTGGACCGGGCCCACCGACGGCGAGACCGAACTGCACGTCGACGAGTACGCCGGCACACCCGCCGACGCCGACCCGCCTCCCGGGCCGGAGCCGGTGGTGGCGGGGGAGGAGGCCGGCGGACCGGTCGGAACGGAAGCGACGGAGGGTGCGCGGGATGAGTGACGAGGAGCGCCGGGACTCCCTGGCCGACCAGGCCGCCGCCTGGGTTCCCCCGTGGGAACGCCCACGCCCACCGGCCCCCACCACCGCACCTGCCGAGGCCGAGGCTGAGTCCTCCGACGCAGCCGCCGGTGAACCGGCCGAGCCGGTCGAGGCCGACGAGCCGGGCGTGCCCGCTGCGGCGGTTGCGTCCGAGGCCGGCGTGCCCGCTGCGGCTGGGGAGCCTGCTGCGGCGGGTGCGGCTCGGGGCGTACCCCGGCGGGAGCCCGTCGGCCGGCGGCGGCCGGCGGTCGTGCCGGAGCCCGCGCCGGAGCTGGCCGACGCTGAGCTGCGCGGCGCGCTGGAGGCGATCCTCCTGGTGGTGGACGAACCGGTCAGCGAGCTGGTTCTGGCCCAGGTGCTGGAGCAGCCGGCCGAGCGGATCGGGCCGGTGCTCGACGAGATCGCCGCCGGCTACACCGCCGCCGGGAACGGGTTCGAGCTGCGCCGGGCCGCCGGCGGTTGGCGGTTGTACACCCGGCCGGAATACGCTACGTACGTCGAGCGGTTCGTCCTGGACGGGCAGTCCGTGCGGCTGACCCAGGCGGCTCTGGAAACTCTGGCCGTGGTCGCGTACAAGCAGCCGGTGACCCGGTCGCGGATCTCGGCCATCCGGGGTGTCAACTGCGACGGCGTCATCCGTACGCTGGTCACTCGCGGTCTCGTCGAGGAGTGCGGCACCGAATCGGACAGCGGGGCGTTCCTGTACCGGACCACCACGCTGTTCCTGGAGAAGCTCGGGCTGAACACCGTCGACGAATTGCCACCTCTCGCACCCTTCCTGCCCGACGACGTAGAAGAGCTTGCCGATGCGACCCGATAACCGTTCCCCGAAGTCCGACGCCCCCGTCTACGAGGGCGCGGAACGCCTGCAGAAGGTGCTGGCCGCCGCCGGCGTGGGTTCCCGCCGCGCCTGCGAGGACCTGATCTTCCGGCGCCGGGTCACCGTGGACGGGCGGGTCGCCAAGCTCGGCGACAAGGTCGACCCGGCCCAGGCCGTGATCCACGTGGACGGCGAACGCCTCCAGGTCGACGTCCGCCTGGTCTACGTGGCGATGAACAAGCCGCGCGGTGTGGTCACCACCATGGCGGACGACAAGGGGCGCACCGAGCTGGCCGAGTTCATCGGCAGGCGGTTGGACCAGCGGGTCTACCACGTCGGGCGGCTCGACGCGGACAGCGAGGGCCTGCTGCTGCTCACCAACGACGGCAACCTCGCGCACAAGCTCATGCACCCCTCGTACGAGGTGCTGAAGACCTACCTGGCCGAGGTGGTCGGGCCGATCCCGCGCAACCTGAGCAAGCGGCTCCTCGCGGGCGTCGAGCTGGAAGACGGGCCGGTCAAGGTCGACTCGTTCAAGGTGGTGGGCACCCTGGGCAAGAGCGCCCAGGTGGAGCTGAGCCTGCACGAAGGGCGCAAGCACATCGTCCGGCGGTTGATGGACGAGGTCGGGCACCCGGTCACCCGTCTGGTGCGTACCTCCATCGGTCCGATCCGGTTGGGCGACCTGCGCACCGGGCGTCTGCGGCGCCTGACCAACGCGGAGGTCGCCGCCCTGTTCCGCGCGGTGGGTGACTGACCCCCGGGCTTCGGGGTACGGCTGCCGGTAGGCTCCGCAGCGGCCGGGAAGCGGCCGTCGGAGGGTGGCGTGGGTCGCCTCGGGCGGCGGCGCGCGTGGGTGCGCCACGGACCCCGGGCATGATGGATGACGATGGACAACCGCTTGCGGCGCCAGCACCGGGCGATCCGCGAGGTACGGGCTGAGGAGGACACGGTGGAGGAAAACGTACGGGCCGAGCGATGTGTGGTCGCTGTGGACGGGCCGTCCGGTTCGGGTAAGTCCACCGTGTCGCGGCGGCTCGCCGTCGGCATCGGTGCGCGCTACCTGGACACCGGGGCGATGTACCGGGCGATCACGTGGGCCGTGCTGCGCTCCGGCGTGGATCTCACGGACGCCGCGTCGGTGGCCAAGGTCGCCGGCGAGGCCGACCTGCGCATCGGCACCGACCCCCAGGGGTACGGCGTGACCGTCGACGGCGTGAGCGTGGACGCGGAGATCCGTGGGCCCGAGGTGACCCGGGCGGTCTCCGCCGTCGCCGCCGTGCCGGCCGTCCGTGAGCTGCTGGTCGCCCGGCAGCGCGAGATGATCGTCAACGCGGGCCGGATCGTGGTCGAGGGCCGGGACATCGCTTCGGTCGTGGCGCCGGACGCCGAACTGAAGGTCTTCCTGACGGCCTCCGAGGCGGCCCGCGCGGCCCGGCGCAGCGCCGAGGACGCCTCCGATGTGGCGGCCACCGCCGCCGACCTGGCCCGCCGCGACCGGCTCGACTCGACCCGCAAGGTCAACCCGCTGGCCCAGGCCTCGGACGCCGTCGTGCTGGACACCACCGAGCTGGGCATCGACGAGGTCGTGGCCCGGCTGCGTGACCTGCTCACCGAGCGGGGAGTGGCATGAGCGCCGATTCGGCCGGGTGGGTCGAGCTGCGCGAGCCGGACCTCGTCGTCGAGGAGCCGACCGGTCCGCAGCCGGTGGTCGCGGTCGTCGGCCGCCCCAACGTGGGCAAGTCGACCCTCGTCAACCGGATCATCGGCCGCCGGCAGGCGGTCGTCGAGGACATTCCCGGCGTGACCCGGGACCGCGTGCCGTACGACGCGCAGTGGAACGGCCGGTCGTTCACCGTGGTGGACACCGGCGGTTGGGAACCCGACGCGAAGGACCGCGCGGCGGCCATCGCCGCGCAGGCCGAGACGGCGGTGCTCACCGCCGACGTGGTCCTCTTCGTGGTCGACGCGATGGTCGGCTCCACCGACGTGGACGAGGCCGCGGTGAAGATGCTGCGTCGCAGCGCCAAGCCGGTCATCCTGGTGGCCAACAAGGCCGACAACAACTCCATCGAGATGGAGGCCGTGTCGCTGTGGTCGCTCGGCCTCGGCGAGCCGTTCCCGGTGTCCGCGCTGCACGGGCGCGGCTCCGGTGACCTGCTGGACGCCATCCTCGCCGCGCTGCCCGAAGCCCCCGCGATCGTCGAGAACCGGCCGCGCGGGCCGCGCCGGGTGGCGCTGGTCGGCCGGCCGAACGTGGGCAAGTCCAGTCTGCTCAACCGGTTCTCCGGCGAGGACCGGGCCGTCGTCGACTCGGTCGCCGGCACCACAGTGGACCCGGTCGACAGCCTGGTCGAGATCGGCGGCCAGACCTGGCAGCTCGTGGACACCGCGGGTCTGCGCAAGCGGGTCGGCAAGGCCAGCGGCACCGAGTACTACGCCAGCCTGCGCACCGCCGGCGCGATCGAGGCCGCCGAGGTGGCCGTCGTGCTCCTGGACGCCAGCGAGCCGATCAGCGAGCAGGACCAGCGGATCCTCACGATGGTGACCGAGGCCGGCCGGGCGCTGGTCATCGCGTTCAACAAGTGGGACCTGGTCGACGCCGACCGCCGGTACTACCTGGACAAGGAGATCGACCGGGAGCTGCGCCGCATCCCCTGGGCGATCCGGCTGAACCTGTCGGCCATGACCGGCCGCGCGGTCGACAAGCTGGCCCCGGCCCTCAACAAGGCCCTGGCGAGCTGGGAACTGCGCGTACCGACCGCGCACCTCAACCAGTGGCTCACCGCGCTCGTGCAGGCCACCCCGCACCCGGTGCGCGGTGGACGGGCGCCCCGCATCCTGTTCGCCACGCAGGCCGGGGTGGCGCCGCCGCGGTTCGTGCTCTTCACCACGGGCCCGCTCGACGCCGGATACCAGCGGTTCGTCGAGCGCAAGCTCCGCGAGGAGTTCGGGTACGAGGGCAGCCCCATCGAGATCTCCGTACGCCCCCGCAAGAAGCTCGGCCCCGGTGGCCGGGGCAAGGCGCACGGGTAATTCGCTTCTCTTCGAGGGTGGGTCAGGCGTTCTCGCCTGACCCACCCTCCTAGGACGCTCTAGGGGTTGTGGGGTGGTTCGCCGCTCCTGCGGCGCGGGTGGGGCCTGTGCGGACGGGGCAGGAGTGCTGCGCTAAGCTGTACCGGCTGTCGCAGGGGGAACTCTGCGGGGGCGGGACGTGGCGCAGCTTGGTAGCGCACTTGACTGGGGGTCAAGGGGTCGTCGGTTCGAATCCGGCCGTCCCGACAGAGTTTAAGCAGGTCAGAGGCCTTGATTCACTTCGGTGAGTCGAGGCCTTTTGCCGTCTCGTCTCACAATTTCTCACGTACGCCCGTACTGCTGAATTTCGGGCCCTCAAGTCATCCGAACAGGCCTGATTGGAGATGCTCGGCAGCCACCTTGAGGTGACTGCTGTCGGGGTGGACGTAGACCCGCTTGGCCAGCGTGCCGCCGTCGGCGTGGCCGGCCCAGGCGGCGAGGACGACGTCGGGCACGCTCGCGCCGACGAGGTAGGTCAGGCAGGCATGGCGGGCGTCATACGGCCGGACCTTGCGGATCCCGGCCTTGGTCATCAGCTCGTACACCCGGCGGCGGAGCCAGTCGGTGCGCTGCGGCTGGCCGAGTTCGATGACCAGGATGTAACCGGCACCCATGCTGTGTGAGTTCCCGCCCGATTTCCTCGGCGGCGCGGGCGCCACCGCCACGTCACGCAGCGGTGGATCGTAGGAACGCCTTGTCGCCACGCTGCCCACTACAGCCACCGTTGGCAAGCTCATGCCACCTCCCGGGCGATGCCGGCAACGATCTCGGTCGGAGACATCCGCGTGGCGCGACGGTATTCCAGTTGGCTGAACAGGTCCACGCCCGAGTCCGCAAGCAGCACCGGAAACACCCGCATTCGGCCACTGAGAGCGGCATCCATCATCCGTCGCCCTTCTTCCATGCAGTAGGAGCTCGCGACATAGTTCGGCGACAGCAGGGGCACTCCGATCGCGGCCGTCGCCAAGCTGGCCAGCATGTGGTCGAGCCACCGTGCGCCGTGTGGTATCGCGGCCGGCTTCCTGTAGTCGAAGACCTCTTGGAAAGCGCTGCTGAGCTCGGCGCCGATTCGATCGGCGTACTCGTGATCTTCTTTCGCGTAGCTGAGGAACACGAGGTGGTTCAGCTTGGCGGCCGACTGGAAATAGCCCTGGGCGTCGACCCGGTTGTCGATAAGACCTGGCTCACTGAGGATCTGCCCGATCCGTTCCTCAAGGGCGACTTGTAGGCGCTCCGGGTCACTCCAACGGATGAGGTCCTTTGTATAGTGTGGGGCAAGTTCGCCGTAGATCAGTTCTTCTGTTGCGACGTCCGGTGGTCCATCCACCGGCCCAATCCGCAGGACAGGTATCCCATGGCCCCGCAGGAACGCCACTGCGGCCACGGCCGACGGTTGGCTCAGGTCGGCTAGCACCCAGTCGCACCTCTGTAGCTGCGCGATGAAGCCCCCGTCGATGGCGATGGGCGAGGGCAGGACTTCCACCGCATAGTTGAACGCCTCGACGGCGGCCGCGGTAGCGCCTCGCGCCTCGCCCTTTGTCGGTACAAGCAACCCGACTGCGGTGGTGTCGCGCGCTGACCGCTTCTGAGGGTGGTTGGCGACCGATCGGCAGAACGTGGCGAACTCGTCGCGAAGATGCCGTCGTGTCGTCTCCATGCCTTGGCTGAGGATCTCCTGGGCCGAGTAGCGGAGGCTGACGGAGCCCGGCGGCCCATGCAGACTGCTCCCGAACCGGCGGTCGATGAACAGGATCGACGGCTTGCGGTAGCGCATCGCCATGTCGAGCTCGAGCTTGAAGTACCGGGTGGCCCGCACCAGATCTGCGGCCGGCAGACGCTCAAACGGATCGTCGCTCAACGAGTAGATGCCAGCGAAGATCTCGACGTCGCGGATCATGCGTTCTAAGCGGGTCGTGCTCGTTGCCTTTAGCCCCCAGTCGACCTCGAACTGGACATCGGCAACCTGGTCAATCAGGTCGAAGAACTTCAGGTTTATCGCAGGCGACCGGTAGCGGTGGCTGAGGAAGACCTTGACGTTAAGCCGGTCACTGGGTGCGGTCACTCGGTGACAATTGCAAGCACCCTGCGCGGCCGTCAAGAACCAGAGGTACCGACCCGGGTCGGCTTCCTGTACTGGCTGGACCTTTCCCGGCAGCGGTATGGCACGCGGCTGGGTGCGGTGTACGCGGAGCAGGTCCGGCAGCGGGTGCGCGCGATGGTGCTCGACGGTGGGTTCGACTTCACCATGGGCACGGTCGAGCGCCGTTCCGCGGCGTATGGTCCAGCGCGCCTGCGAGTTCGGCGCTGCCGTGCGCGCGATGCCGAAGGCCGACCTCGATCCGCCTGTGTCGCCTGTACTTGTCCCAGGTCTTCGTCGCCAGTAGCCACCAGTGATGAGCGCCTTGCGGTGTCTCTGCAGCTCAGCGGCCACTTCCCGCAAGCAACGACAAGCCTGATTCGGTGATTGTCGGTAACAATGGGTCGTCGCTTCGAATCCGGCCGTCCGATCGGTATTCACCAGCGGATGTAGAAATCATTTGTGATCTTGCGGTAACGCTGGCGGTAACGGAGATCGCTCAATGTGGGTTGTTGCATCCCTCGATCCCGTTACTGCGGAGGTGCAGCCTCATGGCTGTCTACAACTACCGCCTCGCCGACGGCCATCCCCGCTGGCCACCTTGTTGCTGTTCGCGATGGGCAGATTGATGTTGTTCAGGACCAGGGGCGCACCGTTGTCGTACCGGACGTCGATGCGCCGCAGCTCGATCTTGCCGCGCAGCTCGCCCGGCTGGCGGGCCTCCGGTCGGGTCGCCTCGCAGCGGGTGGCGTTACCGAGTTGGCGGCGATTCGGATAGCGATCTCGAGCGCGTCCTGCGTACCAGCCCATAGGCCGGGGCGGACCGATGCGGCGCAGGGGCGCGGCGTCAACCGGCGCCGAGGCAGACGAACGCCGCCGCCGTGGCCCCGGCGGTGCCGTCGCCGGGGCTGACGAAGGCCTGCTGTGCGTCGGCGAGAGCCTGGGCGGGGCGGACGCCGGCCCGCATCCGTCGGTGCAGGTCGAGCATGAGAGCGGTGGTGGGGTCGGCCGGCACCGGCAGCACGGTGGCGATCAGGCACCGTGCGCCCAGGGCGAGCAGCACGGCGGTGAAGCCCATGACCTCGTCGCCGGGACGCACCCCGGTCAGCCCAGAGTCGCAGGCGGAGAGCACCACGCAGCCGGGCGGCCGGGAGACCCGTTCCCACTCGTACGCGAACAGCGGCCCGTCGGCCAGCTCCAGGGTGGAGAACTGGGGGTTGTCGGCGCGGAAGGTGCCGTGGGCGGCGATGTGGACCAGGGCGGCCCCGTCCAGCGCTGCGGTCAACGCGTCGGCGGTGGCGTCCGTACCGGTGAGCAGGGTGGCCCCAGGCAGCACCTGCGCGAGTCGGCGTACCTCGGTCCGGCCGGCCGGCAGGCGCGGCCCGCAGGCCAGGACCGAGGGCCCGGCCGATGGTTGCCGGCCGTCCGCCCTGAGCCAGGCGGTGGCCGACGGGGCAACCGTCACGGGACGTCCGGCACAGGTCGGCAACCCTGACCACGGCAAGGCGTGCAGGGCTCCGACCGGCACGATCACCAGGGGGCGGTCGCCGAGGTGCCGCCGCAACGGATCGAAGAGCTGGCGGTCCAGGGTGGCGGCGGCGTGCCCGGCCCCGGCCCGCGCGGTGGGCGTGTCGCCGGTGGTGACCAGCCGGCGCAGGGCGAACCGGTGCCATCGGACCAGGTGCACCGCCTCGGCGAGCGGGCCGAGGTCGTGCAGGCTTGCGCGGCCGTCGCGGATCAGCACCGCCCGGAGCCGGTCGCCGTGGGCGATCAGTTCGACAAGCACGCGGGAGCCGAGCCGTCCGGCGAGCATGCCCACGCCGGGCGGGGTCACGACGCCGCTTTCGCCGGGCACCCGGCGGGCCAGGTCCTGGATGCGCCGTTCCAGCCGGGCCTGCCGGGTGCGCAGGGCGTGGGCCGGCCGGCCGGCCAGCACGGTGTCCTCCAGCAGGCTACTGACGAGCCGGAGTTCGGTGAGCGCCGCGAACAGGTCCGGGTCGTCGGGGGGCAGCGCCGGCCGCATCCGCAGGGTGTTTGCCCGCCAGCGTTCGGCCCAGGTCAGGGTCCGGGCCGGGGAGCCGGCGCGGACCGCGATGTCAAGGCCCTCGACGGCCAGCTCTTGCCCGTACGTCCCGCTGTGCGCCCGTAACTCCGTAGCACCGAGCGACGTGCGGTGCCGGTCGAGGACGGCCAGCCCTCGGCGCAGGGCCCGGGCCGCACCGGAGTCGTCCCCGGTGAGCCGGCGCGACCGGGCCAAGGCGTACCAACCCTGGGCGCGGCGGGGGGCGGTGCCGCTTCGGCGGGCCTGGGCGGCCACGTCGAGCAGGGCCACGGCCCGGTCGACGCGACCCGAGGCGGCGGCCAGCAGGCCGGCTTCGATGCGGGTGGTCAGCGCCGGGCCCGACCACCCGGTGGCGTCGAGCTGGCCGGCGGTCCGCACCATCGCGGCGAGCAGGGCTGCTGTCCGGCTGCCCCGGCGGAACTCCGCGCGCAGTTCGACGTGCCGGGCGAAGGCGGCCCAGGTGCGGCGGCCCTGACGCCGGAACCTGACCCGGGCCTGGGCGGCAGCCGCGGTCGCGGTGTCCAGGTCGTCGGCGAGCAGTGCGGCCCGGGCCTGGGCGAGCAGCGCCTCGGCGAGGTCCGAGGCCATTCCTCTGCGTTGCAGCTCCCGTACCGCGGCGGCGGCGACCTCGACCGCCTCGTCGAGCAGCGGCACCGACAGTAGCAACTCGAACCGGTCCAGCAGCAGCGCCGGACGGGGGACGGCGAGCCGCCGGTACTCCTCGTCGACGTCGGCGAAGCAGCGTAGCGCCACGGCGATCTCGCCCCGTTGCCCGGCGGCGATGCCACCGTTCCAGCGGGCGTCTGCCGCTGCGAGGTCGAGTCCGAACCGGCGGAAGACCGCCGCCGCCCGGGAGAGGTCGTCGTCGGTGCTGCCGGGGGAGCCCCGGTGCGCGTTGAGTAACCCACGATTGTTGCGGGCGCGGGCCTCCAGTATTGGATCGCCTTCGCGTTGGGCTATGTCGATGGCGATGCCGTAGTCGCGCACCGCCTCGGCATAGCGGCCGCGGTAGTGCAGCACCACCCCCCGCTGCATCCGGGCCCGGCCGGCGTCGGCGCCGGTGAGCTGGGGCAGCGCGGCGGTCACGGCCCGCAGCGCGGCAGCGGTACGACCGGCATTGGCCAGCACGTACCCGAGGCTCATCCGGGCCAGCGCCTGGGTGCGGGGTGTGCCGGCGGCCCGGACCGCCCGGCGTAGGTGGCGCAGTGCGCCGGTCAGGTCGTTGAGCTCACGCAGGGCCAGGCCGATGGCCCGCTCGGCGGTGGAGCGCTCGTCGTCGTCGACGGTCTGACCGGCGAGCACCTGGTGGGCGATCCTGATCGCCTCGGGTGGGTGTCGCTGGACGGCGTCGAGTGCCGCCTGGGCCGCCGAGGCACCGGAACCGGTGCTGTCGGGCATGCACTAGAGAGTCCACGACGGACAGCCGCGAGTCAACGTCGGAAATCCGTCGCGGGAATGTCTGCAATGGATGTACTGCTTGGTTGCGTAATTGACAAGTGCCGATTGTTCGGAATAATTGACGGTCCGGGAATTCGCTGCGCTCACCATCAGTGGGCGCGCTTCTCTCACGAGCATGGAGGTTCCGTGCCGCCGTCCCACCACCCCACCGTGCCAGGCCCGGCCGGCCGGCTGTCCCGACGGCGGGTCCTGGCGCTGTCCGCGCTGGCCGTGGCGGCACCGTTCGGCGTCGTACCACGCCCCGCCCCGGCGGTCGCTGGCGATGCGGACGCCAACGCCTACCAGAAGGCGTTCGAAGCGGCGCTGGCAGCCGACCAGAACGTGCGCCGGTATACCGCTCCGGGGCGGGAGATCCTCTATCGGCCCCGGCAACTGCTCGCCGCCGACGCCGACGTCAAACGGGTCGCCACCTGGTTGCGCACCCACGATTATCCGGTGACCGTCGCAGCCGGCTTTGCCGGTGTCACCCGGCTGCTGTTCGATCGGGAGACCGACATTCCCGGCGTTGTGGGCAAACTGCGCGACCCCCGGCAGTGGCCCGGCCAACCGGTGCCGGCGGTGCAGCCGCACCATGTGCTGCTCGGCCTGGGCAACATCATGGGAAACCCGGGCACGCCACCCCGCCCGGCCGCGGCGCTGCCGCCGCCCGACCCGACCCGGCTCGGCGAGGGCGCAGACGTCACAGTCGGCATCTGCGACACCGGGATCTGGCGGCAGGCCGGCACCTGTCATCCACAGTGGCTCGGCGGCGCTTATCTGCCACAGCTCGACGACGAGGACCCGCTCTACTTCCACACCGACGTGCTCGCCCCGCAGGGCGGGCACGGCACCTTCGTCGCCGGGGTGGTCCGGCAGGCCGCGCCGGGGGTACGCGTCGACCCGGAGCAGGCCCTGGACCCGACCGGGGTGGGGGACGAGGCGACGGTGGTGGCCGCCCTGAGCCGGCTCGCACCGCAGGTTTCCGTCTTCAACCTCTCGCTGGGCGGATACACCCTGGACGATCAGCCGTCGATTCCACTGGCCAACGCGCTGGCGGCGCTGCCGACGACGAGCGCCGTGGTCGCGGCGGCCGGCAACGCCGGCACCAGCCGTCCGCTCTGGCCTGCCGCCCTGGACCGGGTGCTGGCGGTCGCGGCGGTCAGTCAGACGAGCGGCGGTCCGGTGCCGGCGGTCGACAGCTGCTACGGGCCCTGGGTGGACGCCTGCGCACTGGGCGAGCGCCACAGCACCTACGTCGAGGGGCAGCTGCCGCTACCCGGGCGGCCGGTGCGGCAGTTCCACGGGTTCGCCATCTGGGCGGGTACCTCGTTCGCCACCGCACACGTCTCCGGGCGGCTCGCCGCCCTGATGACCGCCGCGGGTCTCAGCGCGGACGCGGCGCGCACGACCCTGCTCGCCGCCCCCCGTTGGCATCCCGACTACGGGGTACTCGTCGGATGAGCCGCGTCGACGGCCGGGCGGTGACCCGGTGATCGGTGCCAGCGCGACCAGCCTGCTGTCCGCCGCCGCCGGCGGGGACGAGTTGGCCTGGGCCGAACTGGTACGCCGGTACACCCCGATCGTGTACTCGGTCATCCGGGCGTACGGCCTGAGTCGGGCGGATGCGGCCGATGTCAACCAGACCGTCTGGCTTCGACTGGTGGAGCAACTGGGCCGGGTACGCGAACCCGAGGCGTTGCCGGCCTGGCTGGCCACCACGGCCCGGCGCGAGTGCTACCGGTTGTCCCGTCTCAGCCGCCGGGCCCAGCCCGTCGACCCGTACGACCAGTCGCTGGAGACCTACCACGGGTTCTCCGGGGAGCTGGCGGCGATGGCTCCCGCCCCGGACGACGAGTTGCTGCGCGCGGAGCAGAGGCAGGCGTTGCGCGCGGGTTTCGTCCAGCTCCCGTCGCGCTGCCAGGCGTTGTTGGCGCTGTTGACGGCCGACCCGCCGGTGAGCTACCGGGAGGTCGCCGAGCGGTTGGGGGTTCCCGTGGGCAGCATCGGCCCCACCCAGGCCCGTTGCCTGCGTAGGCTGCGGGCATGTCCGGCGATCGTCGAGTTTCTTGGCCCGTCCGTCATCGGCACGAACGGGGGTGAGCCGGATGGAGCCGTGGCCGCCGGTCGATGACGATGCGTTGACAACGGAGCTGGGTGCGGCGTTGTGGGACACCGGGCCGGTCTCGGAGGCATACCTGAGTGCGGCGTTAACGGCGTTCACCTGGCGTACCGCGGACGCGGAACTGGCTGTCGCCGAGCTGACGTTCGACTCGGCGGTCGACGCCGAGCTGGTGGGAATGACCCGGTCTGCCGCGTCCGCGCGGACCCTCTCGTTCCGCAGTGGATCGGTGGTGGTGGAGATCGAGGTGAGCGACGCCGGGATCGTCGGGCAGGTCTTTCCGTCCGGTGGCGGACGGGTGAGTGCCCGTACGGCAGCCGGCACGTACGACGAGGCGCCTGTGGACGCGGTGGGTTTCTTCTCGTTGGGCGTCCCACCGGCGGGCCCTGTCCAGTTGTGCGCGCGCACCGTCGGGTGCGCGGTGTCCACCGCCTGGGTCTGTCTGCGTTGACCTCCCGGCCGCTGTTGGGGCGGCGGGGCAGCCGGCGATGCTCGGCCGGTGTCCGACCTCGACCGGGACCACGACGAGGGTGGGGTGCGGACCGGACGGCCCGCACCCCACCCTGATCGGTGACGATCCGCGCTACCCCCGCTGCTCGCCCCCCAGCAGGTACTGCACCCCACCGAGGTCGGCGCCCTCAGTGCCGTCGGCGTCCGGCCCGAACTGGGTCACGTTGAATGCGGTCTCCTTGGTCAGGACGGTGTCGGTCGAGAAGGCCAGGGAGAACTCGAGGCGCTCACCGGGCTTCAACACCAGGCCGTTGATGCTGGCCTTCGCCGGTTCCACGATCTCCACCTCGGTCTTGCCGACCTGGCGGACTCCCGTACCGACCTTGCCGGTGGCCTCCCAGCGCTCGAACAGGGTCGGGCCGAGGTCGACGACGACCCGGGCACCCCGAGCCTGCTCCGCCGGCTGGGTGAAGACCAGGTCGTTCCGGGTCTCCGCGGTGGTGACGTTGCCGATGGCGAACGGCCGGACGACTCGCGGCCCGCCTGGCGTGAGCCGGACCGAATCGACGTTGCGCCAGGCGATGTTGTTGTTGTGCAGGGTGTTGACGCTGTTGCTGGGGCCCTCGAAGGTCATCGGATCGGTGGGCGACACCCAGCGCGCCAACAGGCAGAAGTGGCCCGGTCCGGGCACCCCGGTCCACGGGATCGTCACCGTGGTGACGCCCGGGTAGACGGTCACGCTGGCCGCGCCGATCTGGGTCCAGTGCGTCGGCCAGGTGGCGCCGCCGCCCGGGGTGGTGCGGTAGATGCGCAGCACTCCGCTGCCGATGCCCGAGCCGTACGGGCCGGGGTTGCGCAACTTCACGAACAGGTAGTTGGTGACGCCGACGATCGGGTTCTGACTGACGGCACACTCGACGGCGGTCGGGCAGACCTTGATGTCGGGGCTGGCCCACAGCGGGCTGTACGAGTGTGGCTGGATGCCGGTGTCGGCGGCGACGTCCTTGATGTAGACGTCGGTACGGGCCGCCGAGGCGGCCTTGCCCTGCGGTGCCTCGCCGGGTGCCGCGGTGGCGGCGGTGACCGCCAGCAGAGCGGCCAGCGCCGCGCCCGTGAGTACGGCCAGCGTCGAGCGGCGGAGGTGCTTTCCTACCTTGCCCATGACAGGTTTTCTCCCATCGGCGGGGGACGCCGAACCCGGCGTGTTTCGATGCCGTGTCGGCGCGATGACGTAGTTGAAGAGTCGTCAATGCGCCGGGAAATACCGCCGCGGGTCCTGGCGTCAGATGACGCCAGGACCGGCAAAAACGACGGGCGTCGATGAGGCTGAAGAGCAGCCTTCCCGGTGCCGCTGCGGCGATCGTGACGCCGGCGTGCGGTGGCGGGGTCTGCTGCTGGTCGTCATCGGCGGCACCGGCTGGCAGATCGCGGCCAGCACCTACCGGGCGCGCCGCGTCGGCTTCGAGAGCGAAATGGTCGCACTGGCCCCGGGCGGCCCGGTCGCGTGCCGGCGGCTACGGGCGTTGCCGGGGTCGGCGAGGCGCGTCACGATGCCGGGGTCGGCGCGCGCTTGGCCCGCTGGATCTGCGCGTAGACGTGGGTCCGCAGCTCGGTGAACCGGGGCAGCGCCCGGGTGGTGAGCTGATCGCGCTCTGGCGGGAGGTCGATCACGAGGTCTTCCTGCACCCGGGTCGGCGAGTGGGACAGGACGAGCACGCGCTGGCCCAGATACACGGACTCGTCGATGTCGTGCGTCACGAAGACAGTGGAGATGCCGCGGTTCAGGTGCAGTTCGCGTACGAGGTCCTCCAGGTCCGCGCGGGCCTGCGCGTCCACCGCCGCGAACGGCTCATCCATGATCAGCACTTCGGGCCGGTACGCGATGGCGCGCGCGATGGCCACCCGTTGCTGCATCCCACCGGAGAGCTGCCACGGATGGCTGCGGGCCGACTGCGGCAGTCCGACCACGTCGAGGGCGTCGGCGACCCTGCGGTCGCGTTCGGCGCGGGAGAGCTTCTGGTGTCGAAGGGGAAGCTCCACATTGCCCCGGACCGTCAGCCAGGGATAGAGGCTGCGGCCGTACTCCTGGAACACCACCGCCATCGCCGGGCTCGGGCCCGTCACCGGAGACCCCTCCATCTCGACGAGGCCGCTGGTGGGCCGGAGCAGTCCGGCGAGGCATTTCAAAAGGGTGGTCTTTCCGCAGCCCGACGGGCCGACGACGCACAGCAGTTCGCCGGGCATCATGGTGAAACTGAGATCCCCGATCGCCTCGACCTCGCCCCGGCCGGAGGCGTAGACCTTCCGCAGGTGCTCGACCCGCAGCAGGGGACGTGCGTCAGGCACGGTTGACCTCCCTCATTCCGTGGTACCAGCGCAGGATGCGGCGTTCGACGACGCCGAAGGCCACGGCGAGGAGTACGCCGATGAGACCGAGCAGGAGGATGCCGCTCCACATCTCGGCAATGAGGTAGTTCCGCTGGAAGTAGGCGATCCGGTAGCCGAGGCCGGCCGAGGACGCGAACATCTCCGAGATGACCATGAGGATCAGGGCCACCGAGAGGGCCTGGCGTACGCCGGTCATGATGCGCGGACTCGCCGCCGGGAGGATCAGCAGCCACACCCGGTCCCACCGGGAGATCCGGTACGAGTCGGCGGTCTCCAGCAGCACGCTGTCGGTCGCTCGGACGCCCTCGATCGTGTTCAGCAGGATCGGCCAGATCGCGCCGGAGGAGATGACGACGACCTTCATGGTGTCGGTGATGCCGAGCAGGAGCATCGCGACCGGAATCAGCACCGGTGGCGGGATCGCGCGAAAGAACTCCAGCACGGGTTCGAGGATCTCGCGGAGCGGGCGGAACCGGCCGATGAGGACGCCGGCGGCGACGCCGAGCATGATCGACGCGATCAGGCCGGCCAGCAGCCGGTACACGCTCGGCAGCACGTCGTCGACGAACGCCGGGCCGATCCAGGTCTGCCGGAACGCGTCGAAGAGCGGGCGGGGGCCGACGAGGAACCGGTTGGCCGACCGGGTGGACCAGACGGCCCAGAGCCCCACGGCCAGGATGGGAAGCCCGACCGCGTACAGGACGTCCTCGGCGACCCGGACGCCGAGGCCGCGAGGGGCGGTCCGGCCCGTACCGAGGGCGGTCATCGGGTTGCCTCGTCCGCGAGCACCGACTGGTGCCAGGCCAACGAGCGGCGTTCGGCGAAGCGGAACACGACGTTCACCACCACACCGAGGAGCCCGGTGACCACGACGAGGCCGTACAGGCCGACGGCGTCCCCGGCGGAGCGTGACTGCTCGATCATGCGTCCGAGGCCGGGGTTACCGATCACCATCTCCGCGGTGACGGCCAGGATGAGCGCGACCGCCGCGGCGAGGCGCAGGCCGGTCATCAGGTACGGCAGAGCGGTCGGAAGGACGAGATACCGCAGCCGCTCGTAGCGGGTGAGGCCGAAGCTCCGCGCGGTGTCCCGGGCGACCGTGTCGACGTCGGCGACGCCGTAGATCACCTGCACGAACACCTGCCAGAACGCCGCGTAGACGATGATGACGAGCGCCGCGCGCATCTGCAGGCCGAACATCAGCACGGCGAGGGGGATCAGCGCGACCGACGGCACCGGCCGCAGGAACTCGACGCTCGTGTGCGTGGCGCGACGCAGGAACGGCACCATCCCGACCACGGTCCCCAGCGCGACCGCCGCGAGCGTCGCCACCGTCAGGCCGATCGCCCAGGACGTCATGGTGAGCCGGAGCCGCCGCCAGAACGCCAGGTCGCGGGCCTCCTGGAGGAGCCACCCGAACACGTCGGTGGCGTACGGCAGGTCGTGCGGGTCGGCCAGTCCCAGTGTCGGGATCAGTTGCCAGACGACGAGGAACCCCAGCAGGCCGACGGCGCCCAGCAGGATCTTGCGCATCGGCTGGCTACTGCTGCTGCTGGATGAGGCGGTCGAAGTCGGGTCGCCGGTCGAGGACGCGGTACTTCTGGGCCAGCGTCGCCAGTTGCTCCAGGCCGGCCCGGTCGAGCTCCCACCCGAATGCCGGGAGCCGTACCGAGTCCGCCACCGGCTCCGGCAGTTCGAGGTTGTCCTTGATGGCCTGGCGGAGGTCCTTCTCGTTCGCCGGATCCTTGGCCCAGGTGAGCGTCTTCTTCATCGCCGCCGAGAAGTCCGTGATCAGCTCGGCGTCGGAGTTCTTCAGCTTGCTCGACGTGATCGTGGTCAGGGTGGTGAGCCCGGGCACGGTGGCCTGGTACGGGGCGACCACGAGAACGTCACCGCGCTTGCGCATCTGGGTGATGAACGGCTCGGTCACCCAGGCGGCGTCGATGTTGCCGGCGGCGAGCTGGGCCGGTGCGTCCGGAAAGGCCACCTCGACGAACTTGATTTTGGTGGGGTCGCCGCCGTCCTTCTCGACCGCCGCCATGATCGTGACATCGCCGGCGGCGCCCAGGCTGTTCACCGACACCTTGCGTCCGGCGAGCTGGGCCGGCCGGGTGATACCGGACTTCGCGGACGCCAGCACGGCGTTGATGTCGTCGCCGTCGGCGTAGGACGACGCGTAGTTCCCGATGATCACCACGCCGAGGTTCTGCAGGTCGGCGCGGAACGGGCCGAACGGCTGGCCGATGGCGAAGTCGATGTCGCCGTTGATCAGGGCCGGGATGGCCTGGGCGCCGCCCTGTGCGGGCACCACCTCCACGTCGAGCCCCTGCTCCCGGAAGATGCCCGCCTTGATGCCGCCCCACAGCGCGGCGGTCTCGCTGATCGGCAGCGCCGCCACGCGGACCTTGCGCAGGTCGCCGCTCGCCCCGGGGGACGGATCGGTGGCATCGGAATCCGTGCAGCCGGTCAGGGCGATCACGACGCCGGCGAGAACAGCGAGGGCGGTGACCTTCTTCATGGACGGACCCTTCCGTGCGCAGCGCTTGTGCAGCCTCAGAGGTGGGGTCGACGGAGTGCTGAAAGCATCCGACCGCGTCGATCAGCGTCATGCAGAAGCGATTGATTGTCAAGAATTCCCAAAGGGCGAATCGCATAGCGGTGCGAGTGGTCCGATGGCGATGGGAACACGTCTTGACGGCCGACGATTTTGTGACCAAACTGTGCGGTTGGTGGCGTGGGGCGGAGAGGGCGACGACGTGGCAATCGTGATCGTGGGCGCTGGTATCGGGGGCCTCACCACCGCGCTCAGCCTGCACCGGGCCGGCTTCCGTGAGATCACCGTCTACGAGCGCGCCGCCGCGCTGCGCCCACTCGGCGTCGGGATCAATCTACTTCCGCACGCCGTCCGTGAGCTGACCGAATTGGGTCTCGGGGAACGCATGGAAAGGCTGGGCGCCGCACCCGGCACGCTTGCCTACTACAACCGCTACGGTCAGCAGATCTGGAGCGAGCCGCGCGGACTGGACGCCGGATATCGCTGGCCGCAGCTTTCCGTGCACCGCGGCCGGTTCCAGATGGAACTGCTCGCCGTGGTGCGGGAACGGTTGGGCGCCGACGCGGTGCGCACCGGGCACCGGCTCGTCGGCGTCCGCGACGGCGTCGCGCACTTCGAGACGGCGGCGGGGGAGGTGAGCGCCGCTGGCGACCTGATCGTCGGCGCGGACGGCATCCACTCCGCGCTGCGCCGCCACCATCGGCCCGGCGAGGGGGCGCCCCTGTGGAACGGGCTGACACTGTGGCGGGGGACGGCACGGGCACCCGGATTCCTCGACGGGCGAACCATGATCATGGCCGGGGACGCGGAACAGAAGTTCGTGGCGTACCCGATCGGCGCCGGTCTCATCAACGTCGTCGCCGAGCGGCGCGGGCCCGGTTTCGCCGGGCCCAACGCGGACTGGAACCGGACGGTCGACCCCGCGCCGGTCGTCGCGCTCTTCGCGGACTGGCGTTTCGCGTGGCTCAACGTGCCGGAACTGCTGGCCGCCGCCGACGAGATCCTCGAATACCCCATGGTGGACCGCGATCCGATCGACACGTGGACCCACGGCAACACCACGCTGCTCGGCGACGCGGCCCACCCGATGTATCCGAACGGCTCCAACGGGGCGTCGCAGGCGATCCTGGACGCACGTACCCTCGCCTTCCACCTCGCCACCGCGCCGACGGTCCGGGCGGCGCTCGACGCCTACGAGGCGGACCGGCGGCCGGCGACCACCGCGCTCGTGCTGAGCAACCGGCGGCAGGGCCCGGAACAGGTGATGGTGCTCGCCCACGAGCGCGCGCCGGCCGGGTTCACGCACATCCACGACGTCATCGGACCGGAGGAGCTCACCGCTATCGCCACCGGCTACAAGAGGGCGGCCGGTTTCCTCCCCGCCGACCTCAACGAACGGGCCTCCCTGACGCCGTCGGCCTTCCCGGGCGTCCTGCCGTGACCGGCCCGGAGCCGACCGAACTGGACGCGGCGCGACTGGCGTCGGTGATCTCACCGCTGCGCCGCACGCTGCTCGCCGCCGCCCGGGCCGCCGAGCACCTGCCGGAGATCCCGGACGCGCAGATCGAGATCGTGCGGGCCCTGCCCCGGGGCACCGTGGCCGGCCCCGGTGAGCTGGCCGAGCGGCTGCGCCTGAGCCGATCCACGGTCAGCAATCTGCTCACCGCGATGGAGGGCAACGGTCTCGTCGAGCGTCGCCCCCGTCCCGGCAACCACCGCCACGTCGACGTCCTCGCCACCGCGAAGGCCCTCGACCTGTTCGACCGCTTCGACCTCGCGAGCGGAGACCTGGTCGCCCGCGCCGCGGCGACCCTGCCGGCGGCGGACCGCGCGGCCCTCGCCGCCGCGGTGCCCGCGCTGGAACGCCTCCGCGACGCCCTCGCGCACGACAAGGACATTCCATGAGTACGCGCCGAGCCGCCGGCCGGGACGCCGTGACCGCCCCGCCGGTTCCCGGGCTGGAGGCCGCGTTCGAGGTGGAGGTGCGCCTCGGCGCGCTGGAGGACCACGGGATGACCCGGGCCGGCCACCGTCGCGTGGTGCCTGTCGTCGGCGGCCGGGTGACCGGTCTCTTCGAGGCCGACATCCTGCCCGGCGGCGCCGACTGGCAGGTGGTCCGCCCCGACGGCGCGATCGAGATCGACACGCGCTACTCGGCGCGCACCGCCGACGGCGGTCACGTCTACCTGCGTACGTTCGGCGTCCGCAGCGGCCGCCCGGAGGTCCTTGAGGCGTTGCTGCGCGGCGACGCCGTCGAGGCGTCCGAGTACTACTTCCGCCTGGGCGTACGACTGGAGACGTCGGTGCCCGCGCTGGCCGTCCTGGAGCAGTCCGTCTTCGTGGCGTCGGCGATCCGCGAGGCCGACCGGGTGCGCTACACCGCCTACCGCGTCACGTAGCTGTTCCCGCGCTGGCGAGAAGTTCCGGCTGCTCGTTCCGGCTGCTCGTGGGCGGCCGATGGGCCACGTGGCGTCCCCTACGCTGGTGCCCTTTCTGCAAAGGGTGTGAGCGGTGCCGGCCGTCCGGGAGAGACGGCGTGGCACGTGGTCACCGGCGCGGGGCCGGCCCGCTGGACTGCCGGATGGTCAGGTGCGTGGGCAGCAGCACGGTCTGACGGGTCGCCGGTTCCCCCAGGTGCTCGAGGTGGTCCAGCAGCATGGACACCGCCACCCGGCCGGCCTGTTCGATCGGCGCGGTGAGGGTGGTCAGCGGAGGGCTGCAGAAGTCGGCGCCGAAGATGTCGTCGCAGCCCACCACGCTGATTTCGCCGGGAACGTCGACGCCGCGTTCGGCCAGCCGCCGCAGGATGCCGATCGCCAGCAGGTCGTTGAAGGTGACCCCGGCGGTGGCGCCGGTGTTCAGCAGCGCGTCCGCGGCGACCGACCCGGAGCTGCGGGACACGCCGAACGGTCCGACGCGGGCCGCGGTGAGGCCGTGTCGGGCCATCGCGGTCCGCATTGCCCGCCACCGGGCCTGGTCGGCCCAGGAGGACGGCGGTCCGGCGACGTACGCGATCGCCCGGTGATCCAGCGAGACCAGGTGCTCGACGGCCTGCATCACCCCGTCCGGGCTGTCGATGACGACGCTGCGGACCCGGGGGACGTTGCGGTTGACGGTGACGACCGGCAGTTCGGCGGCAATGTCGGAGAGGGTCTGCTCCCGAAGGCGGGAGGCGGCGAGGATCACCCCGTCGATCGACCGGCGCACCTTGTGCAGCAGGTGGTTCTCCAGCTCGGCCGAGTCCTCGGTGTCGATCAGCAGCAGGGCGTGGCCGGCGGCGCGCAGTTGTTGCTGCGCGCCGCGGATCAGTCCGAAGAAGAACGGATTCGTCGCGTCCGAGACGAGCAGGGCGACCGTCTCGGTACGCCCCGACGACAGCGCCCGCGCCTGGGTGTTGGGTACGTAGTTCAGTTCGCGGGCAGCGGCCTGGATGCGTTCCCGGGTGACCCGGTTGACCCGGTCGGGCCGGCTCAGCGCCCGGGACACGGTCGAGGCGGCAACGCCGGTGAGGGCAGCGATGTCATTGATGGTCACGCGGCCCTCCCGGCGTACCGCCGCACGGGGAGAGGACGCGCCTGCGGGGTTCATGCACATCAGCAGAGCATCGATGGCAATTAATGGCAACCGATTGCCATCCGGTTTCCGTGGTTGTTACTTTCGCTCGCACGGATCATCGAACCGGGCAAATTCCCGGGCGTCTGGCTATGTGTTTTCCACGCCATTGCTCTCCGGACAGCCACCACCCAAGGAGCAGAGATGAACGCTATCCGCGCACTTCTCGCGGCGGCCCTGGCCGTCACGGTCGCCGTACCCGTCACCGCCTGCGATCCCGGTAGCTCCGCCGAGGATGGCGGGACGCTCAACGTGCTCATCGGGGCGAACTCGATCTATCCCGAGGAGCAGAAGCAGTGGTTCGCCGACGTCTCGGCCAAGTTCGAGCAGCAGGCCGGGGCGAAGGTCACGTTCGAGACCTTCGCCAGCCCCACCGACGAACTCACCAAGATCCAGACATCGATGCTCTCCGGGCAGGGGCCAGACGTCTATGCCCTCGGCACCACCTTCACCCCGACGGCATACTCCACCGGCGCCTTCGTCGACCTCACGGCCGAACAGTGGACGAAGGTCGGCGGCCGGGACCGGTTCCTGCCGGCCACCCTCGGCATCTCCGGCCCGGACGCCGCGCACGAGGTTGGCATCCCCTTCACCAGTCGCCCGTTCGTCATGGCGTACAACAAGGAACTGCTGGCCGCGGCGGGCATCGACAAGCCGGCCAGCACCTGGGACGGCCTGCGGCAGCAGGCCAGACAGCTGACCGGGGCCGGCAGGTACGGCTTGGCCGTGGCCTACGGCGACGGCTTCGACCCGTGGAAGTTCATCTGGGCGATGAGCATCCAGGCCGGCAACCCGCTGGTCGCCGACGGCAAGGCGCGGCTGACCGATCCGGTCACGGTCAAGGCCTACCAGACGTACCTCGGCTGGCTCGCCACCGACAAGGTCGTCGACCCGGCGGCGACCGGCTGGAAGAACGCGCAGGCCATCGCCGCGTTCGGCGCCGGCAAGGCCGCCTTCCTGCCGATGGTCTCGGCGACCTCGAAGGTCACGCTCGACAAGTCCGCGGTCGCCGGCAAGTACGGCTACGCGATCATGCCGACCGTTCCGCCGGGCGCCAGCAGCCTGGCGTCCGGCGGGGTCGGCGCCACCAGCATCCTCTCCGGTGACAACCTGGTGATCGCCAAGTACAGCAAGAACCAGGACCTGGCGCTGCGTCTGGTCAACATGCTGACCACCGCCGAGTCGCAGGAGATCTACTACCGGACCTTCGGCGAGTTGCCGACGAACGCGGAGCTGGCGAACCGGCTGGTCGCCGACCCGGCGCTCGCGGCCATCGTGGACTCCGCGTCGAAATCGCACAGCACCCCGTTCCACGGCGGGTGGAGCAAGGTGCAGCTCGCGCTGGTCAACGTGGTCGTCCAGTCGGTGCCGAACCTCGCCGCCGGCAAGGTCGACGACACGGCCCTCAACGCCCTGCTCACCCGGGCACAGTCCGAGGCGCAGGCCGCGCTGGACAAGGCGAAGTAGATGACCGTCACCGACCCAGCGACGGCGGACGCTCCGGGCACCGGCGATGCGCGCCGGGCCGGGGTGGCCCGTCCGTCTCCGCCGCGCCGCCGTCGCGGCGCGACCGCCGGCGGTGCCGCGGTGTGGCTGCTCGCGCCCGGCGGCCTGCTCACCCTGACCGTCATCGTCGTGCCGTTCGTCGTCGCGCTGGTGATGTCGCTGCTCGACCTCGACCAGTACACCTTCCGGCAGTGGCTGTCGGCACCCTTCGTCGGTGCCGGCAACTACGTGGAGGCGGTGAGCCGCACCAGCCTGCCGCACGCCATCTGGGTCAGCGGGTCCGCGGCGGTGATCGCGACGCTGCTCGCGTTGCCGCTGGGGGTAGCCGCCGCGCTGACCACCCACCTGCCGTTCCGCGGACGGTCGCTGATCCGGTCCCTCTACCTCATCCCGTACGTGCTGCCCGCCTTCGTCGTCGGCACCATCTGGCGGATCATCCTGCAACCCGACGGCGTCGCCAACCAGGGCCTGGCGACCCTGGGCATCGCCGGCGGCCTGTGGCTGAACGGGCCGAAGAGCTACCTTGCCCTGATCGTCGTGCAGGCCTGGTCGGGCTGGCCGCTGGTCTACCTGCTCGCACTGGCCGGCTTGCAGGGCATCGACGACAGCCTGCACGAGGCTGCCGCGCTCGACGGCGCGCAGTGGTGGGCGAAGCTGCGCCACATCATCCTCCCGCTGCTGCGCCCCCCGGTCGCGCTCGCCGCGATCATCTCGCTGCTGCACATGGTGAACAGCTTCACCCTGCCGTTCGTGCTGTTCGGCGTCCCGAGCCCGCACGACGTGGAGGTGCTGCCGGTGCTGACGTACGTGGAGAGCTTCCAGAACCTGCGGTTCGGGCTGAGCGCGGCGATGGCCGTCATCTCGCTGGTGCTGATCCTGGTCCCGCTGCTGGTCTATCTACGCACCGTCAAACTCGACGCGCCGGAGGCTGCCGCATGAACTCCGTGCATCGCCTGCTGCCCCGACCACTGCAGATCGGCCTGACGGTGATCCTGCTGACCATCGTCGGCGCGCCGGTCGGCTACGTCTTTCTCGCCTCGGTCAACACCGACCTGGCCGTGGCCGCCGGCAACTTCTGGCCGGAGCGGGTCAGCGTCGACAACTACGTCCGGATCTGGTCGACCGTTCCGCTCGGCCGAGGGCTCGCGAACAGCCTGCTCGTCGCCGGCACGGTGGCGGTGACCTGCGCGGCGGTCGCGGTCTTCTCGGCGTACGTCCTGGTCCGGCACCGGTTCCGGGGCCGGCGTACCGTGCTGCGCGCGCTGCTGGGCATGCAGTCGATCCCCGGCACGCTGCTGCTCCTGCCGGTCTTCGTGCTCTTCGCGACGATCGGCAGCAGCCTCGGCGTGCCGACGATCGGCACCCGTTGGTCGCTGGTCGTCACCTACCTCACGTTCGGGCTGCCGTTCTCCACCTGGATCATGGTGACCTACCTGCGTGAGCTGCCCGGCGAGCTGATCGAGGCCGCCCGCGTGGACGGTGCCGGGACCTGGCAGATCCTGCTGCGTGTCGTCATCCCGCTGAGCTGGCCGGGCCTGGTCGTCGCGGCGATCTTCGCGTTCCTGCTCGGCTGGAACGACGTGCTGTTCGCCTCGGTCATGACCGACGTGGACACCCGCACCGCGGCGGTCGTGCTGCAGGTCTTCGGCGCGTCGCAGGAGGGCGGGGCGATCCCGCCGTACGGGCAGATGATGGCCGCGGCTCTCGTCTGCGCGGCCCCGGTGGTCGCCCTCTACCTCGCCTTCCAGCGGTACATCGTCAGTGGGTTGACCGCGGGAGGCGTGAAGTGACGGCGTGGACGCTGTCCGGCTTCGGCGACGAGATCGATCCCGACCCGGCCGTGCAGCTCGCGGTGCTCAGTGCCCTCGGCGCCCGGCACATCGAGGTACGCAGCGCGTGGGGCACCAACGTGGTGGAGCTCGACGACGCCCAACTGGACGCCCTGGCGGAGGCGGTCGACGCACGCGGCATGGCGGCTTCGGCGGTCGCGTCGCCCGTCGGGAAAGTCGACGTGACCACCGAGGACGGCGGTGAGCTCCATCGGCTGCGCGCAGCCGTGGCGGCCGCGCACCGGCTGGGCAGCCGGTACGTCCGGATCTTCTCGTTCTACCGCCCGGCCGGGGTCGCCCCGGCCGAGATCCGCGCGGCGGTGCTGGCGCGGATGCGGGCCTTCGCGGCCCTCGCCGAGGACTCCGGCGTCGTGCTGCTGCACGAGAACGAGAAGGACATCTACGGCGATGTGCCGCAGCGGATCGCCGATCTTGTCGAGTCGGTGGACTCACCCGCGCTGCGCGTGGCCTGGGACAACGCGAACTTCGTGCAGGTCGGGGTGCGGCCCTACGACGACGGGTACGCGCTGCTGCGCCCGCACCTGGAGTACCTGCAGGTCAAGGACGCGATCATGGCCACCGCCGAGGTCGTGCCCGCCGGCCACGGCGACGGCCAGCTGCTGCGGACGCTCACCGCGCTGCGCGACGACGGCTATGCCGGCTTCGCCTCCCTCGAACCGCACCTCACCAGCCAGCACGGCCTCGGCGGATTCTCCGGCCCCGCCGAGTTCGGCCGGGCGGCGCGCGCGTTCGTGAACCTCACCGCCTCGATAGGAGTGCATCTTCGATGACTGTCCTCAATGTTGTGATCACGGGCAGCGGGGTCATCGCCCGTACCCACGCCGGGGCGATCCTTCGGCACCCCGGACTGCGTCTCACCGCGCTCGCCGACCCGGACCCGCAGGCCAACGACCGGCTCGCCGGGTGGATCGGCGAGCAGGGCGGCCCGCCGCCGGCCCGGTACGCCTCGCTGGGCGAGGCCCTCGCCGCCGAGCCGGCCGACCTGGTGGTGGTCTGCACGCCGAGCGGTACGCACGCCGACCTCGCCGAGGAGGCCCTCGCGGCCGGCGTACACGTGCTCGTCGAGAAGCCCCTCGACGCGTCCCTGCCGGCGGCCCGCCGCATCGCCCGGGTCGCCACGGACGCCGAGGGGGCCGGTCAGGTCTGCGCGGTGGTCTGCCAGCACCGGTTCGACCCGGCCAGCGTCGCGGTCGCCGCCCGGGTACGCGCCGGCGACCTGGGGCGGCTCACGTCGGCGGTGGCCAGCGTGCCGTGGTGGCGGGGCCAGCGGTACTACGACTCGGCGGGCTGGCGCGGCACCTGGGAACAGGACGGCGGCGGCGCCACCATCAACCAGGGCGTGCACACCGTGGACCTGCTGCTGTGGCTGTTCGGCCGGCCCGAGGAGGTGTTCGCCTACACGGGCGTCCTCGCCCACGAGCGGGTCGAGGTGGAGGACGTCGCCGTGGCGGCGATCCGGTTCGCCGACGGTGCGCTCGCCGTGCTGCACGCCACCACCGCGGCGTACCCGGGCCTCGGCGTGCGGTTGCAGGTGCACGGCTCGCAGGGGTCCGCGGTGATCCACGACGACCAGCTGGAATACCTGCACACCGCCGACGGCCCGGACCCCTCCGCATACGCCGTCGGGCCCGACCGGTCCGGCGACGCCGTGCCACCGTCGCAGCTGCGGGGCGCGACCAAGCCCGACGACGCCTTCGTGACCGGGCACCTGCGGCAGTACGACGACACGGTCGAGGCGATCCTCGGTGGCCGGCGACCGGGGGTCACGGCGGTCGAGGCATTGCTCGACGTCGCCGTGGTCAAGGCGATCTACCTCTCGGCGCACCTGCGTCGGCCGGTGTCGGTTCCGGCGGTGGTGGCCGGGGACTTCGACGGCGTGCTCGCCGCCGTCGAGGGCTCCGCGGCCACGGTGCCGTCCGCCCTGGGGGCGGGGGTGGCGCGATGAGGTGGTCGGTGTTCACGGCGTCCACGCCGGACTGGACGCCGGAGGAGACGGTCGGGCAGCTGGCCGCGCAGGGCTGGGACGGTGTCGAGTGGCGGGTCACCGACCAGGAACCGGCCCGACCGCCCGGGTTCTGGGCCGGTAACCGGGCGACCGTCCCGCTGACCGGGCTGGAGGGTGAGCTGACCCGGATCGCCACGATCACCCGGGAAGCGGGGCTGGCGCTGTCCGGGCTCGGGGCGTACGTCCCGGCCGCCGACCACGGCAACGTCGAACGGGTGTTGGCCGCGGCCGCCGCGCTGGGCGCGGAACGGGTCCGGGTGACCATGCCGCACCTGGGCAGCGGCGACTATCGGGAGCTGATGGCCAGCACCCGCCGGGACCTGGCGTGGATCGCCGGGCGGGCGGCGGAGCACGGGGTGACCGCGCTGGTCGAGCTGCATCATGGCACCATCGTCGCCTCGGCGTCGGCGGCGATGCGGCTGCTCGACGGCCTGCCGCCGGAGCATGCCGGGGTCATCCACGACATCGGCAACCTGATCATCGAGGGATTCGAGGATCCGCTGGCCGGCTTCCAGCTGCTCGGCCCGTACCTGGCGCACGTGCACGTGAAGAACGTCGCGTGGCGGGTGAGCGGCACCCGGGACGACGGGGGACCGCGCTGGTCGGCGGAGTGGGCGCCGTTGCGGGAGGGGCAGGCTGACCTGGCGGCCTATCTCGGCGCGCTGCGCCGGGTCGGCTACGACGGGTGGGTGACGGTCGAGGACTTCTCCACCGCCGTGCCGCTGGCTCAACGAACCCGGGACAACCTGGCCTACCTTCGGGAATTGGACCGTCGGGTACGCGCCCCCGCGCATCTGCCGGCCTCACAGCTTTCTGACAACTCTCCGTGATCCTTGCTGCGTCCCCGCGTTCAGCAAGGAGAGACAGTGACGGTGAGATCTGCACAGCTCGGCGCGATGGCGGTTGTCGTGGTCTTCGGCCTCGGCGGCTGCTCCGACGGAAGGACCGAGACGCAACCGCCGCAGGTGGCGACCCGCGTCGAGCCCTCGACCTCCACGGCCGCGTCCCCGTCGGCGGCCGCCAGGGAACGTCCCCGGCAGCGACTCGATGACACCGAGGCCGATTATCAGGCGCTCCTTCAGCCCTACAAGAAGTGCATGGAGGCCCAGGGCATCACCGACGAGAAGAGTATGTCGGGATGGGCCGGCGGTGACGATGTCCCAACGAAGCAACGCACGGCGCAGGAGGCATGCAAGGACCACTGGCCGTTGCCGCCGTGGGAACTGGACCCGGCGAACCCGCAGGCCAAGGACTTCACCCGCGAGGTGGTGAAGTGCCTGAAGGGTAAGGGCGTCAAGGACGTCGAGGCCGCGCCCGACGGTGTCGGGGTGGTGGCCGGCGGCGCTCACAGTGACGCCGGATCCATTGCGATGACCGGTGAGCTGCTGGACGACTGTCAGCGTGAGGTCGCCGCCCGCGGGTAGGGATGGTGCGGTCGGGGCGCTGGTCACACGGTGGCCAGCGCCCCGGTCGGTGTCATCCGGGCCGCGCGTATCGACGGGTACACACCGGCGAGGATGCCGACCAGGACCGCGCCGGCGAGACCGGCCAGCGTCGATGCGAGCGGGATGACCACCGGCCACCCGTGGTGTGCGGCGTAACCGGTCGCGACGAGTACGCCCAGGGCGGTGCCCGCGACACCACCGAGGGTGGCGAGCGCCACCGACTCGGTGAGGAACTGACCGCGGATCTGGCCCCGGGTGGCACCGAGTGCTCGGCGCAGGCCGATCTCCGGGCGCCGTTCCAGCACCGAGATGACCATCGTGTTGGCCACGCCGATCCCACCGACCAGCAGCGACATCGCGGCCAGGCCGAGGAACAGCGCCGAGAAGGTGTTCTCGGTGGCGCGCTTCGCCGCGAGCGCGTCGGACGGGCGGCTGACCTGTACCTGCCCGGGCTGAGCGGGGTCGATCGTCTGGGGCAGGACGGCGCGTACCGCTTCGACCGACTCCTCCCTGGACTGGATGTAGAGGACCGTGGGGTGGCCGTCGAAGTTCAGGTACTGTCCGGCGGCTGGCCAGCCGACCAGCACGGACCGGTCGATGTCCGGGAGCAGCGGGGTGGTGGCGAGGATCCCGACGACGGTGAACCAGGTACGACCGATCATCACCTGAGGACCCGGCCCGGTCTCCGGCACGTCGCCGACTCCGAGCCGGGCGGCTGCCATCGAGCCGAGCACGACGGTCGGGAACCGCTCCGTGGCCGGGGTCAGCCAGTGCCCGATGTGGACCCGGGCGTTGATGGCGGGCAGCAGATCGAGGCGGGCGGCGAGGACGCTCAGCCCGGAGCCGTCCTGGGGATCGGTGCGGTCGGAACGGCGTACCAACGTGTGGGTGTTGGCGACCGCGCTGACCCTGGTGACCGGGCCGATCCGGGCGACCATTCCCACCGACTCCTTGGGCAGCAGCACCGGTGGGTCCTGATTCGGGGTGCCCATGGCCTGTAGCGTGTTCGTGCCCAGGGCGGAGAGTTCCCGCATGAGGGCCGCCTGGCTGGACGCGGGGATGCCGGTGACGACGATCATCGTGGCGATGCCGATGGAGATGCCCAGCGCCGACAGGGCCGCCCGCACCGTGCGGGTACGGAGCCCGAGTAGGCCCAGTTCGAGCAGGTCCAGGGGCGTCAGGCGGACCGCCTTCGGGGGCGTCGTGTCCTTGCTCATGAGGCGGTGTCACTGACGAGGCGGCCGTCGCGGATCTCGATCTTGCGAGGTAGTCCGTCGGCGGTGTCCCGGTCGTGGGTGATGATCGCGATGGTGGTGCCCTCCTCGTGCAAACGGTGCAGCAGGTCCAGCACGGCATGACCGTTGTGGCTGTCCAGGGCGCCCGTCGGCTCGTCTGCGAGGACCAGCGCCGGTTCGTTGACCAGGGCACGGGCGATGGCCACCCGCTGACGTTCGCCGCCGGACAGTTGGTGGGGCAGGTGGTTGACCCGGTGTGCCAGGCCCACCCGGGCGAGTGCCTGCTGGGCGAGCGGGCGTCGGCGGCGGCGCGGTACGCCGGCGTAGAGCAGGCCCGTGGCCACGTTCTCCGTGGCGCTGAGCCCGTCGGCGAGGTGGAACCGCTGGAAGACGAAACCCAGCATGCGGGCCCGGAGCGCGGACAACCGCCGATCGGACAGGCGCGACACGTCCAGACCGGCGATCTCCACCGTGCCGCTGGTCGGCCGGTCGAGCGTGCCCATGATGTTCAGCAGCGTCGACTTGCCGGACCCGGACGGCCCGACGATGGCCAGCAGCTCCCCGGCCGCGATCCGCAGACAGACGTCGTCGAGTGCGGTCACCGGGCCGGGGTAGACCATGCTGGCGTGCCGTACGGCGAGCACCGTCATGAGGTGGTCACCACCGCCGTGCCCTCGGTGAGCCCGTCGCCGGTGATCTCGACCAGACCCGTGGCGAACATGCCCGTCTCGACCACGACCAGCCCGCCGCCGGCGACCTGGACGGCGTACCCTCCCTCGCTGAGCGCGACAAGCGCGCCGACCGGCACGGCCAGCACCCCCTGGCGGGTCTCGCCGACGAAGCCGACCTGCACGTCCGCGGAGTCCAGGTCTCCGATCGTCGTCGGGTCGTCGACGGTGACCGTGACCGTGAGCTTCGGCGGTGTCCCCTCCTGGGCGCCCTCCGCGACCTGCAGCGCGGTGCTGACGGCGGAGACCTTGCCGGCGGTGACGCCCTGCGGGAGGGCGACGGTGACCACGTCGCCCTTGTCGATCGTGGCCGCCCGGGCCGCGTCGACCGGTACGGTGATCACCTTCGCGGTCGGAGTGACCGACATCAGCGGCGCCTGGGCGGGGTCACCGAGCTGTGCGGCGAGCGAGTCGACCCGGACCGCGCCGGGCAGGACCAGCACGTCCCCCACGTCGATGCGGCCGGTGACCGGCAGTCGGATGTCCTGCTGCCAGCGCCGGATCGCGTTGATCAACGTCCTGGTCAGTACGTCCTCACCCGCGCCGACGACGACCCGTCTGGTCGGTGGCCGTCCGGTGGCCGAGGCGCTCGACGGGGAGGGCGGAGACTCCGGGTCCGACGTGGTGGCCGGCGGAGGGGCCGGATCGGGGGCGACCACCGTAGCGCCGGTTGGCGGTTGTGTGCCGGTCTCGTAGCCCAGCGCCGAGAGGTTGGCGAGGACCGTGTGGACGTCCCGGCCGACGGTGTTGACCTCGCCGAGTGTCCGGAACAGGGGCGTCGCGCCGTAGAGCAACGGCACCGCCCGGTCGTTCACGCGGTAGAGCTGCCCGCCGCGCCTGATCGTCGATCCCGGCGTCGGCAACCACGTCACGATTCCGCCCTGGGCGCCCTTGAGCGGATGGGCGGCGCCGTAACCGAGGCTGCCGGGGAACGTTTCGGTGCTGGACAGGTCGGTTCTGACGATCGGCGTGGTCCCCACGGCGACCGGTTGGTCGGGCGCCGATGTCGTAGCCGGCCGTCCCACCCACGCGACCACTGCGCCGGTCGACCCGACGAGGGCGACGAGGCCGACCAGCAAGGCCCGTACTGTCTTCGACATGGCGGCGATGATGGCCGCGCACTGTGAGGAACCTGTTAGCCTCCGGCCACGATTCGGGCGGCGAGATCGGTGCCACCACCGTCCTATAGTCGGCGGCATGTGCGCGTACGTGCTGGTCGCGGAGGACGACGAACGCCAGGCCGAGGTGCTGCGCCGGTATCTGCAGGCCGACGGGCACCACACGGTGGTGGTGCACGACGGCCGGTCGGCGCTGCACCAGTTCCGTGCCCGGCCACCGGAACTGGTGGTGCTCGACGTCATGATGCCTCGCCTCGACGGTCTCGACGTGTGTCGCATCCTGCGCGGCGAATCCGAGGTGCCGATGCTGATGCTCACGGCCCGATCCACGGAGGACGACCTGATCCTCGGGCTCGAACTCGGCGCCGACGACTACCTGACCAAGCCGTACAGTCCGCGCGAGCTGACGGCTCGGGTCCGGACCCTGCTGCGTCGCGCCCAGCGTGCGCCGAACCCCGCTGGCGTACTCAGGGTGGGTCGCCTCGGGATCGATCCGCAGCGCCACGAGGTGACCGCCGGCGGGGTGCGCATCGAGTGCACGCCGGGCGAGTTCGCCATCCTCGCCGCCATGTCCGAACAACCCGACCGGGTCTTCACCCGCAACCAGCTCCTCGAACACACCAGCGGCCTGGACCGTGACTCCACGGAGCGGACCATCGACGTGCATGTGATGAACCTGCGCCGCAAGATCGAGGCCGATCCGCGCCGTCCGGCGCAGCTGTTGACCGTGTACGGGGTCGGTTACAAGCTGACCAGCGGCCCGAGCTGATGGGCGGCCACGGCGTACCACTGCGCCGCAGCCTGATCGTCCGACTGCTGGCCACCTCGGTCCTGGTGGCGGTCAGCGCCACCGTGACCACCGCATGGCTCGTGGTGCAGTCGACCACCCGGGCGGTCCGGCAGGAACAGGGCCGTTCCCTGGCCGAGGACACCAGCGTCTACGACCTGCTGCTCGGCTACGCGGCGACCCACACCGACTGGTCCGGGGTGGGCCCGATCGTCGACGAGCGTTCTCGCGAACTCGGCCGCCGGATCAGCCTGACCACCGAGGACCGGCAGGTTCTCGCCGACTCCGGTGACGGCCCGTCGCTGGAGTCGGCGCGACCCTCGGCGGTCGTGGACCCGTTGCGCCTCGATCTGAAACTGGCCGGTGGCACGCAGCACATCGATTCCCGCGTCGTCGGGCCGTACCGGCTGACCGACGCGGAACGACGGGACCTGCGGGCCGCCGCGGACGAACAGGTCTCCTGCCTCAGAAGCCAGGGGGTGGCCGCGGAGATCGTCGAGACGGCGACGGGCCGGCCGACGGTCCGCTGGCCCGACGGCGACCCGCAGCGGGTCCCACTTTCCTGCAACGGGGGGAAACTCGACGAGCGCACCGGGACCGAGGAGGCGGCGCTTTCCGCACTGGAGAGCATGACCCTGGCCTGCCTGGGCGTCGACCCGCTGCGGGCGAAGCTGGCCATCTGGCCGGACTTCACCACGTCGTTCGGTGAGGACGGTAAGCCCGGCAGCGTCACCCGCGCCCGGCAGCTCAACGCCTGCGTCCTCAAGTCGCGGCAGACCCAGCTCCAACCGTACGTCGCCCCGCCGGTGCTGCTGTTCGTGACCGATCCCGGCGGCGGTACGACACAGCCGACGTTCAACCTGTCCCGGCCCAACGTCATCCGCATCGCCGCGGTCACCGGCGCCGTCCTGGTGCTGGCGATCCTGGTCACGATCCTGGTCGGGGCCCGTCTGGTCCGCCCACTGCGCACGCTCACCGAAGAGGCCCGCCGACCGGTGCGGGACCAGGCCCGGATGCCGGTCGCCACCAACGACGAGATCGGTTACCTCGCCGCCGCGCTGAACGACCTGTCACAACGTCGCGAGCGCACCGAACAGCAACGCCGGGCGATGGTCAGCGACGTCGCACACGAGCTGCGGACTCCGCTGACCAACCTGCGCAGCTGGCTGGAGGCCGCGCAGGACGGCCTGGCCCCCGTCGACCCGCAACTTCTCGCCCTGCTCCTCGACGAGACCGCACACCTGCAGCACATCATCGACGATCTGCGCGATCTGGCGTCCGCGGACGCGGACACCCTGCGCCTGCACCTCGAACCGGTGTACGTGAACGACGCCCTCGCGCAGGTCGCCGACGCGCACGGAGGATCCGCCGAAACCGCCGGTGTACGACTGCTCGTCGACACGCCGGGCGACCCGGAGGTGATCGCCGATCCGGTACGGCTGCGCCAACTCGTCGGCAACCTGGTGTCAAACGCCGTCCGCCACACTCCGGCCGGTGGAACCGTCACCATCGCCTCCCGAGTCGTCGGGGGCCAGCTCACCGTCGAGGTGGCCGACACCGGCACCGGCATCGCGTCCGACGACCTACCGAAGGTGTTCGACCGGTTCTGGCGTGCGGACAACTCGCGCACCAGAAGCACCGGCGGCAGTGGACTGGGCCTGGCGATCGCCCGCAAGCTCGCCGAGGCGCACGCCGGGACGATCTCGGTCGAGAGCACCGTCGGGATCGGATCCACCTTCACCGTTCGGCTACCGGTCACGCAGTCTCTGCCAGTGTGATCGCCTGCCGGATACCCGGCGTCGGCGTCGGCGTCGCTCCTGGCTGCGCCGAATCCGCTACCCGGTTGAACCTCCCGGACCCCGCTCCGTAGAAAGGGGCCGAGACGGGAAGGATGGCGATGGTGCGAAGGCGTGGAGGTCAGCGGTGTTGATGCGGCGAACGCTGGCGTTGGTGTTGCTGACTGTCGGGTTCGTGCTGTTCGCCCCGGTGGGGCCGGCGGCCGCGGTGCCCGACGAGACAGGCAGGTACTACGTGGTCGGACCGGGGGTCGACGGCCAGCGGGAGTACCTCTACGACATCGCCCTGCGCACCCTCGGCAACGGCAACAGGTTCCGGGAGATCACCCAACTCAACATCGGCAGAAGACAACCCGACGGCGGCACTTTCACCGACGGCGTCGAGGTGCAGCCGGGTTGGCTGCTCGTGCTGCCGCGCGACGCCAACGGCTCCGGGGTGCGGCGCGGGCCCCTGCCGCCGGTCGGCGGCAACTCCCCACCGCCCAGTAAGAGCGCCGCCGCGCCCAAGCCGCGTGCCACCGTGTCCAGCCCGAGTGCCACGGCGCCCCGGCCCAGCGCCGCCGCGTCGCGCGCCGTCGCCCAGTCACCGACTGCGGTCCCGACGAAGGCGGCCACGGCGGCAGCCCGGCGTCCTCCGGAATCCGGTGCGTCCGACAATGATCAGATCGTGTCGATCCTGATCAGGGGAGGCGCTGGCCTGGTCGCGGCGGGGTTCGCCGTTGTCGCTGTGCTGATGCTGGGCCGGGGCAGATACGTGTTACGCGCCGTCGCCCTCGACGACACCGGCCCTTGGCCACCGGAGCGGCACCACACGCCGACTCCCGCCGAGATCGTCGCGGATGTCGAAACCGAAGCGCCCGCGACCGGGCCCCCGCCGCCACCGCCCGGTCCGCAGCCACGTCGCCCCCCGCCGCCGCCAGGGCCGTCGGAGCGTCGCCGACCCCGGTCGGCTCCGCCATCGAACCCCCTGCCGCCGACGCACTCCGTGCCGAACCCGGCACCGGATCCGGTCCTCGCGCCAGCCAAGGACCCGGTGCCGGACCCAGCCAAGGACCCGATGCCGGAGCCGGCAGCGGACCCGGTGAAGGACCCAGTGCCCGAGCCGGCAGCGGACCCGGTGAAGGACGCGGTGCCGGACCCGGCAGCGGACCCGGTGAAGGACCCGGTGCCCGAGCCGGCCAAAGACCCGGCGGCCGACCCGGTGAAGGACCCGGCGACGGCGACGGGGACCGCGTCGGGCCCCTCGTCCTCGGCGCCGTTGCCGTCCGATTCGACGGAGTCGAGGCCGCCGGTACCGGTCGCGGGCGAGGTGCCCTACCTGCGGACCGACCTGCTCAGCGCGGTAGGCCCGGTGCACGTACGACTGGTCGGGATGGCGGGCCGGCGGGCAACTCCGGCCTACGCCTGGCTGGCCGAGACCGAGCCGACGCCCCCGGCGACCATCCCGCTGGTGCTGGGCAGCCGGGGCCCGTGGCAGCTCCACGTCGACCTCGGTCAGGCCCCCGACGTCCTCACTGTCGTCGGTGCCCTCGACGCCTGTCAGCGGCTGGCCGCGGCGCTCGCCCTGCGACTCCACGCCGACGGGGTCGGAGTCGCCGTGGTCGGTGACGCGCTCGGTGCTGTGGACCTGGACGGCTACCGGACGCTGGCCGTCCTGCCAGATCCGTCGGTCGCGGGCGAGACGCTGCCGGACCCGTGCGTGATCTTCACTGCTGGCCTGCCGCCAGGCGCGGCGGACGGCATCCGGGCGCTCGCCGCCGTGACCGGCGGATGCTGCGTACCCGTCGTGGTCGGTCCGGTTCCGGGCAGCCGGTGGTCGATTCAGGTGGGGACCGGAGGCTGAATCTGAGCGAGTACGGCGGGAAGCGGTCCGGGCTCCGTCCCCGGCACCCGCTGCCAGGCGCTCCCGTGTGCGAGGTAGGCGCGGCGGACCTGGACACGCTCGTACGAGCGGCTGCCCAGGATCAGCTCGACCCCGGCGGCCCGCAGCCGCTCCGCCTGGTTGAGTACCCGGTCGAGGCGGGCGATCATCTCGGCCGTCGACGTGACGTCGATCGTGCGTCCACGGGGCACCTGGACCTCCAGCATGAGCCGGCCGGGTCGGGCCGGTGGCGCCTTGCGGTAGAGCCGCAGCCAGCCGTGCGGCAGGCTGCCGCCCGACGCCGGCACGAGGGCGTACGCGCGGCGGGTGCCCGTCTTAGGCCAGCGCCGAACGTCGTTGGGCAGGCCGGCGACCGTCCGGGCCCGGGACGAACAGTGGATGCGCAGCGGGCCGTCCCCGCACTCGGCAGTCGGGACGAGTCGACCGAACTGGTAGGTGCGGAAGCCTCCGCGCGGGGACACCCGGTCCAGTCGCGCGGCCGGCAGCAGATAGGCGTCGTTCACTCCCCGCAGATGTTGCAGACGCGCGGGGATGTGCGAGCGGAGCGTCGCCATCGGGATGGCGCCCCCGGGGGCGACGCGAACCCGGATCAGGTGGCTGCCGTCGGGAACCGGACCGGGGTCGAGAAGGGCGATCAGGAACAGCTCCGCACTCGGTATCCCCTCGGCCACCGCGCGAACGGGTTCCATCGGGCAGACGACGAAGGCCTCGAACTCCTCGGCGTTGACCTGCTGCCCGGGTGGCAGCCACGGCGGGCCGTACCCCGGCGCTCGGCGACCTTCGGTGATCAGCCCGGGGCGGGGGAGGGCCGTGGCCGGCACCGTGAGCGGGCCTGGCAGATCGAGGTGTGGTCGTGCGACGAGGGGCTCCGCGAGCGGTGGAGACACAACGATGCGAGGGCGGGCCGACACCGACACGAGAAGCCCGTCCGGCGTCGCCCGCAGTGCCAGCGGACCTGCGGCGTACTCCGGCCGGTGCGCCTGCCATTCGGCGGGGCTCCCGGCGGAGTCGAGGGCGCGCAGGTCGCGGCCGCCGTCCACCAACTCGGCGCTGCCGCCCGGGGGTGGAGTCCAGACCGTGGCGCCGGTTCGTTCGGCGAACTCCTGGGCCTGCTCGGCGAGGCTGCGCTGCTCCTGTGGATCGGAGGGCCAGGTGAACCAGAGCCGCAGGTCGCAGCCGTACAGCGGGAGGTCGCCGAGGAGAGCGGCGAGTTGCTCACCGCCGTGTACCCGCTGCGTCCCGCTGTAGTCGCCGACGAGGAAGCCCGCCGTGCGCGCCGTGACGGCGATGGTCACCAGACCGTCCGAGATGGAGATCAGTCGGTGCGCGACGGCGCGTCGGTGCACGAAGTCGGCGCGGGTGGCGAGGGCGAGCCCGGCCGGCAGCGGCAGGCCGACCACACCGGTGCGGGGACGGACCACGCCCCGGTCCACCGCGAACCAGCCGGGCAGGGGGGTGGCGAGGTCCGGCGGTTGGATCACCATCCAGTCCATCGGGCGGCGGGTGATCCGATCCAGTGGGACCGCGTGCAACGGTCCGACGTCCGCGTCCCGCCGACGCCGGTGCCGGATCTCGGCACCGTCGGGGCTGACCAGCACGTCATGCCCGAGCAGTCCGGCGACCTCGCTGAACAGGTCGCCGTTGCGGGCGCCGTCGCCGGTCAGGATCCGTACGTCGTCGGCGGGTTCACCGGACCGCCGGACCAGGTCGGCGATGCCCCGCGCGGTCAGGGTGACACTGGGTTCCGCCGGGACCACCAGTCCGCCCCGGGGGCCGGGCTCCAGCCAGAGGTCGAACAGACCAGGGATCCTCAGGTGCCGACGTGGGTCGAAGCGGCTGGTCGCCGGCAGCTCGTGGATGCCCGCGTCGGTCGCCGTCGTCACCGGGTTCACGGGCTCACCACCGTCCATTCGCTGCACCTTCGTACCCGAGGGTGGACGGCCGCCGGCCGGCGAGCCTCCGCACATCGCGGCCTCGGTACCCTCGGTCCGCCCACACCAGATCTGCCCACACCACGACGTCGATGCAACTCAGGTTCAGATTGATTTGAACCAACCGGGCGCGGATCCGCAATAGATGGTGACAGCCGGGGCGGTCGGCCGCGGCAACTGAAGGAGGACGCCAGTGCTGGCGAAGCGCTCAATCCTGGCACGCCTGGTCACGGTCGTGGCCATGGCCTGCTGCGTGGTCGCCTCGGCGGCGGGGACGTCGGCGGGCCGGGCACCGACGCCGGACCCGCAGGCGTACGTCAAGTACTACGTGGTGGCGGCGGAGCACCAGGGCCAGCCGGAGAACCTCACCGAGATCGCGAACCGTTTCCTCGGCGGTGGCGATCGGTCCGCGGAGATCTACAACCTGAACGCGGGGCGTGTCCAGGCGGACGGGGCAGGCCTGACCGATCCGGCCAAGCTCCACCCCGGCTGGCACCTGGTGCTGCCGTGGGACGCGGCGGGGGAGGGCGTCCGGTACGGTCAGCTTGCGCCCGGCCCCAAGCCGACCCGATCCGCCCCGAAGCCCACCTCGACCGGGTCCGCCTCCCCGAAGCCCAGCCCCAGCACGTCGCCGGGTGGGCCACCGGCGGGCAGCGGCACACCGTCCAGCTGCGCCGCCACCACCGGGTCGAGCCGCCGATCCAACTGGGCTCAACTGCGGCTGGCCGCCGACGGCGCCTGGGACCTGAGCCGGGGCAACGGTGTCATGGTCGCGGTGGTGGACTCGGGTGTGGACGGTAAGCTGCCCCAGCTCAAGGGTCGGGTCGCGGTCGGCGCGGACGTCACCGTCGGCAACGGGCGGGGGGACACCGACTGCCTCGGCACCGGCACCGCGATGGCCGGCATCATCGCTGCCAGCGCCAGCGCCGACGACACCCCGGTCGGCATCGCGCCGGACGCCACGATCCTGCCCATCCGGATGGTGGGACCGGCCGCTACCGGACGGGCCATGGACGCGTCGAACGCCATCGAGGTGGCGGTCAGCGCGGGCGCTTCGGTCGTCGCGTTGGGTTCCCACGTCGACCTGGGCGATCCCACGGTGGCGGCCTCGATCTCGACCGCGATGAACCACGACGTGGTCGTGGTGGTGGGGGCGCCGACGAAGCCCGTCACGGTCCCGGCGGGCGGGGAACGGTCGGCGGCCGGCGCCCTGCTCCTGGTCGGCGGTGTCGGCGCCGACGGGCAGTTCGCCGAGGAGTACCAGCAGGGGACGGTGGAGGTCGTCGCGCCGGGGATCGACGTGGCGACTTTCGGGATCAGTGGCGCCGGCGTGCTGAGCAACACGGGAACCCAGCTCGCGGTGTCATTCGTGGCCGGCCAGGCGGCGCTCGTCCGGGCCGCGTATCCGGACCTGACCGCCGTGCAGGTCGAGGAGCGCATCCGGAGCACGGCCGACACGATGGAGAAGGGCAAGACGGACGCCCGCTACGGCGCTGGGATGATCAACCCGGCCGCGTCGGTCGCCCGGCAGCTCGACGAGGAGCGACAGGTCTCGGGTGCTCAGAGTGGAGACGGCGGAGGTGGTACCGCGCTCGCCGTCCTTCTCGGCCTCGGGCTGGTCGCTGCCGGTGGCCTCGTCTTCGCGCTCCGCTTCCGCCGTCGCGCGAACGGCGGGTAGCGGACGGCCGCTCTCGCGACGAGGGCGCGACGCGGGTACGCGAATCGTTCGCGTACCCGCGTCCGCGCTACCGCCAGGCCCAGATCTGCTCGCGGTTCTCCACGAAGGTCCAGACGAGCAGCGGCTTGTTCGGCACGTTCACGTTCGCGTCCAGTGCCTTGCGGATGTGCATGTTGAGGACGCCACCCTTCTCGTTCATCCGCCACACCTGACTTGGGCTCCCGTCGCAGGTGGAGGCGAAAACGGCCGTGCCGTCCCGGTCGGAGCCCTCGGCCAGGTCCATGCAGAGGCCGGCCGCGCGGAACGTGCCGTCGGCGAGGACCACCCACCACTGGGTCGGGTCGTCGTCGTCACACGTCTGCAGCGTCATCCGCGTCCCCCCGACGGTCCCGCCGGTGCTGGCGCAGAGCTTGGTCATCGGGTGGTAGAGCTGCTTGGCGCCGACGGGGCGCACAGGCGGCGTGGCTGGTGCCGGCGGGGCGGGCGGGTCGCCGGCCTTCGGCGTCGGCGTACCCGGGCCGGCTGGCGTCGGCGCAACCGGCGACGGCGGCGCGGGCGGGGGCGGGGGCGGGGGCTTGCTGGCGCCGACCGTCAGTCGTCCGTCGAGCGCGTAGAAGTCGGTGAGCGACTTCACCGACTTCAGGAACGCCTTCGTGTCGGCGTCGAGGCTGCCGCCACTCTGCCGCACCACGGTCGGGCCACTGCGATAGGCGGCGAGGGCGAGCAGATAGGGATCGCCCTCCAGGAGGGACAGCTCTCCGGTCAGGGCGCACATGGCGGTGCCGACGGCCGGGATCGCGACGGCGGGATCCCAGGCGGAGGCGTTGCTCGGGCCGTACGCCTGCCACACCTCGGGGAGGAACTGGGCGATTCCCCGCTGGCCGGCGGCCCCGAGCAGGTTCGGGTCGAATCCGGAGAGCGCCATCAGTTGTGCCGCGACGGCCGGGGGAGTCACCCCCGGACAGACCGAACCCGCCCTGACGATCAGGTCGACGTACCCGGCCGGCACGCCCTTGGTGTCGGTCGCCGGCGCGGTTGGCGCGTTGCCGCCGGGTCCGCCGAACTGGGACCGCTTCCCGTAGTACGCGGCGTAACCGCTGACCTCGTCGACGTAGTCGACCGCGTCCGGGGGCACCCCACCGGACGCCGTCACCGACTCCAGGCTGCTGTGGAAGGCGGCCACCGACAGTCGCCACGAGTCACCGGTGACGTTCGCGAGCCGGAGCTTGCCGCTGTAATCGCACACCTGGTGGGCCAGCGCCACGATGTTCGCGGCGCTGTCCGAGCGTTCCGCGTTCGGCCACGGCTTCCAGAGCTTCCAGTCCTCGTTGTCGAGCCCGGCGATGCCGGTGCCTCCGGAGGCGGTGTCCGTCGCTCTCGGTGCCAGGTCCGACTCGGCCATGAGCTGACCGGCGAGCCGGGCCGGCGTGAGCATGGGGCAGGAGCGGGCCGCGGCCGCGATGACCGCCAACTGGTCGTTGGAGATCGCTTCGCCGATCAACTGGTCACGGGCCGAGGCGACGCCCCAGCTGATCGCGGCGACGGCGGCGAAGACGACGGCCAGGCCAGCGGCGGCGACCGCCACGAGTCGGCGCGGCGTCCGGCTGAACCAGGGCCGGATGGTGCGGGGATCGGTTGTCACGGGCCATCCCTTTCGGCGTGGCGGCATCACTGTCGTGACGGATCAGCTGCCGCAAAGTTCACCGCACGACCACGAATCCATCAAATTTTGTCTCGCCGGTCATTGAACCGGCGGGGGGTCCGCACCGTGGACGCGGCTGTCTCCGACGGTTCGGCGCCGCGATGCGCCGTGCCGCCCGGTATGCAGATCAATGGAGGTGGGTCGTTTGCTGACCAGGCGAAAGATGCTCGGAATGGGGCTCGGGGCTGCGGTGGTCGGGGTGCCGCTGGTGGCGACACCGCTGTTGGCGCGGGCCAGGGCCCAGGGCGGACTGCCGTTGACCGTGGTGAACAGTACCGGTCGATACCCGAACGCCTCGATCCACATGTACATCACCGGCTACCACCCGGAGACCAGGGAGATGGGCTACGTCCGGAGCCCGGGTTCGTTCACTCCCGCCTCGTTCGCCGACAACGGCGCGGACGGCTTCCTGGATATCGCCATCCCCCTCGCCGGTTCCGGGGCGACCTCGTTCGTCCTACCGATGCTCGACGGCGGCCGGATCTACTTCTCCATCAACGGGCGACTGCGGTTCAAGGTCGTCGACGGCGGTGGGCGGCCCATGTTGCAGGAGCCGGCCGGAGCGGTGGAGAGTGATCCGAACTTCGGGGTGTTGTGGGACTTCTGGGAGTTCACCTACAACCCGAACGGTATGCACTGCAACACCACCATGGTGGACATGTTCAGCATCCCGATCTCGACCCGTCTGGTCGGGGCGGGCGAGCACACCGCCGGCAAGCTCACCGACGGTGGCCGGGACGCGATCTTCGCCGAGGTGGCACGGCAGCCCGGGTACGAGCACCTGATCATCGGCGACGGTCTGCGCGTCATCGCGCCGGGGCACGGCATCATCGCGGGCCGCTTCTCGCCCACCTACTTCGACGCCTACATCGCCCAGATCTGGGATCGGTACCGCAGCGCCGACCTGCGGGTCTCCAACGAGTTCGGTGCCTTCACCGGTCGGGTGCGCGAGGACGGCAGGCTGCACTTCGACGGTGGGATCGCCCCCTTCGACCGTCCGACCACGATGGACGTGCTGATGTGCAACGGCACGTTCAGCCGGCCCAACGACGCCAGCGGGAAGGTGGCGGCGGCCCTTGCCGCCGGGTTCAACCGGTCGGTGCTGGATCGGCCGTACCAACCCGTCGACGACCGCGCGGCCTTCTACCAGCACCCGATCACCAACCACTACTCGCGTGTCCTGCACAACCACTCCGCGAACGGCCGGGTCTACGGCTTTCCGTACGACGACATCGTCGGGGACGCCTCCTACATCCAGGACTCGACGCCACGGGAGGTGACGGTCACCCTCACGCCGTTCGCCGGGGGCGAGGCGTCGTACCCGATCGCGCAGCCGCCACCCGCCGTGCCGGTGGCGGTGGCGACGGGTGCGGCGGCGACGGCGGCCGCGGTCGGCCCGGCCCGCGTCGCCGATCAGGAGATCGCCGCCGCCGGCTTCGACCGTGAGTTCGGCGTACGGCGGGAGCCGTGTGGCGAGGGCGGTGAGAACATCTGCGCCATCGCCAACGGTGACTGGGTCGCCTACCAGGGGGTCGAGTTCGGCGACCAGCCGATGACCCAGTTCGTCGTCCGGGTCGCCTCGGGGGCGGGGCTGGGCCTCTCCGGGCTGGTCCAGGTGCGCCTGGACAGCGAGACGAGCCCGCCGGTCGGGACGATCGCGGTGGCCAACACCGGTGGATGGCAGCGGTGGTTGACCATCCCGGGGAACATGGCACCGGTGACCGGCCGGCACGACGTGTACCTCACCTTCGCCAGCGGGCAGCCCCAGGAGTATCTGAACGTCCGCTGGTTGCGCTTCGCTCGATGACCGCAGGGACCGCCACTATGGACCGTCGTCCTCATCCGTGCGTCGTCGATCGTCCCGTGGTCGAAACATATCGAACGGCCGGTACGGCTATCCTCCCCGGAGAGCGCCTGGCCGACGGCGGGCGCGGCGGTGGTGCGGTCGTGCGGGTCCACCCCGTGCGTCAGGGGAGGCGGTCGGTGTCGGCGGTGCACAACGAAGCGCTCGGTCCGCGGTCCGCGGACGCCGGCAGCGGTTCCGGGGACGCCGAAGCCCTCATGCGGCAGATCTTCGACGAGCATCAGGGCCCGCTGCTGCGGTTCCTCACCCGGCTCGTCCTCGGTCAGCGGGAGTTGGCCGAGGATCTGGTGCAGGAGACGTTCCTGCGTACCTGGCGGAACCTGGACAAGCTCGCCGCCGACCCGGAGCGGATCGCCCCGTGGTTGTACACGGTCGCCCGGCACGTGGCCATCGACGCCATCCGATCGCGGCAGGCGCGTCCGCAGGAGATCAACCTGCCGGATCTGAACCGCGTCTCCTCGCCCGAGGACGCGATGGATCGTGTCGTGAGCGCCCACACGGTGCAGGTGGCGATGAAGCAGATCAGTCCGGAACACCGGCAGGTGCTGATCGAGATGTACTACAAGGGCGCGTCCATCGCCGAGGCGGCGGAGCGACTCGGGATACCCGAGGGTACGGTAAAATCTCGTACGTACTATGCGGTTCGCGCGCTGCACGCGGCGATCGGCTCGACGGAGTCGTCGTGATCCCGGCCGGGCCGTCCCGACTTCAGCCCGTTGACCAGCACGCAGGCCGTCCCGAGGTCACACCTCGGGGCGCGGTGTCGACGCGTTGAGGAGAAGCGGGATGGGCGCAGGCGGTGAGCACGCCACGGAGGAGCAGTCCAGGCTGGCTCTCTACCTGCTCGGCGCCCTCGACGAGGCCGAGCGTGTGTCGTTCGAGGAGCATCTCGCCGGCTGTTGGGACTGCCTGAACGAGGCGACCACGATCGGGGCCTCGACGAGCGGTCTGGCCGGTCTGGCGGACGTCGACTGGGATCTTCCACCGCAGGCCGACCCGATGTCGACCACCGATCCGACGACGACCGTCGCCCCGGTGGATGCCACTGATCCGGGGGTTGCCGCTGATCCGGTGGTTCCTGCGGAGCCGGTGGCGACAGCCGATCCGGTGGCGACTCCCGATCCCGAAGCGACTCCCGATCCGGCGGTGGCTGCTGTGCCGGCGGCCGCGGGCTCGGCCGGCGGCAGCGTACCGCCGGATTCGGTTGACCGACCGGGTCGCGGCCGGAGCGGGTCGGTGCGGCCGGGCGGTGCGCGGCCCGGTGGGGATGGTGCGGTCGGTGCCCGCCCGGATCGTGGCCCGAGCACCGAGCGCCGGGGCGCACGTCGTCCCTGGCGGGTCTGGGCCGGCACGGCCGCCGTGGTTCTCGGGCTCGTCCTGGCCGGCGGGGCCATCACGGTGAACGTGCTGGGCGGGCCCGACGAGCCGGTGCTCACCGCCACGGGTGAGGCGCCCGGCTACGGCGCGAGCCTCTCCGTCTCGATCACCGCCGACGACCGCGGCCGCTCCACCATCCGGATCACCGCTACCGGCCTGCGGCCGGGCATCCGCTACCGCCTCTACGCGGTGACGCGCGACGGGGCCACCCACACGGTACGGGACTGGATGGCGTCCAGCGGTCCGCAGGAGGTGACCGGCGAGACGTCGTTGCCGGTCGACGAATTGGCCTTCATCACCGTCGGGACCAGCGATGGTGCCGGGATCGTCACCGCCCCGATCAACCGGGACGCCGGCTCTCCTCGCTGATCGAGGTGAACCCTCGCCAGGTGTGAATCGTAGAGCCTCGGACAGCAGACCCCGAGGCTCGCCTGGAGGTACCGCCATGCCCGAGATCACCAGCCCCGAAGACCGACCGATGTCCACCGAGCAGCGGCCGGATCCGCCGGGCGCCCCGGTGGACATCGAGGCGGAGGCCGTGACGCTCATGATCCTCGGCAATGAGCTGAGCAAGCTTCTGGACGCTCGGAGGAACGACGCTCAGCCCCCGTCCCAGGACGAGATCACCGCGATCGAGTTCGTCATGGATCGACTGAACCGCCTCGCGCGGCGGATGCCGGAGCAGCCTGCTGCGGACGGCTCGTCCCGCGCGCCGGTGACGCCGCGACCTCCCGCACACGCGGGAAGCATTCAATGGCAGGACGAGTTCCTCAACCTCCTCGTTCGGACCGCCAAGAGGGTGCGGCGCTGGCTGACCGACCTCGACGGCCCGGAGCGACCCGACGAGGTACCCGTGCCGGACGCTCGACGTCCGCTCGACCTGCGGGAGGTACGGGACCTGGCCAGCGTCGACCCCCGTAGCGATCTCCACCGCCGTTCGAGCGCTCGGCTGGGAGAGCTGCTCGACCAGAGCCCAGCCCTGCGGCGGCTCTGGTCGCAAGGCGGTCTGCCCGTCGTGTCGGAGCACCTCCCGCCGCAGGTGATCAACCGGCCGAACTTCGAGGTGGCAGCCTTCGCGTCCATCGAGTCGGTGTGGGCCAATCAGAACAATGCCGGATCGCATCGCGTCGTTCCGCGGAACACGCCGTACCTGCCGCCGCACCAACGGACGCAAGCTACCGCGAGGCAGGCGCGGGCGGCGCGGGTCTGACGGGGCCCCTTCGCGGTGACTCAGGTCGGACTGGCGGACGGGAAGGACGGCGGTGGGCCGCCGAGGCCCTGGTACTGGCCGAATCGGGCCCGAACCTTGGCCAGGTAACCCTGTGCCTCCGCCGTGGCGGGCATGCCGCCGGCCTCGCGTACGGCAGCCATGCCCTGGTCGTACGCGACGAGCGCCAGGTCGAGCGCGCTGCCGATCGCGGCACCGCTGTCGATCAGCTCCTGCGCCTCGTCGGCCAGGGCGCAGAGGTACCGGCCCTGCGCCATGATCGAGTCTTTCGGGTCGAGGGCGGACGTCTTGTCGTTCTTGTCGGTGTCCGTGCCGTAGCGGGTGAAGACGGCGGGTGGTAGTTGGGAGATACCCCGCTCTCCGTCCGGGCCGACCTTGGCGCCGTCCCAGTCCGACTCCACCTCGATCTGCGCCGCGATCACGATCGGGCTGATCGAGGTGCAGACGGCGCCCGCGTCCTCGATCGTGTCCGCCAGGAGCACCGGCACCTGGGTGCGATCCAGGGTGCCCTTGCCGTCGCCCTCGAAGGCGGCTATCGATTCGTCGGCCCGGTCCCAGGCGTCGCTGCTGTCGCTGCTGCCCGGGTTGGTGAACAGGAGGATCAGCACGATCAGCGGGAAGAGCAGGACGCCGAGCCCGCCGATGATGAGCACCGCCCCGGCGACGACGACGGTGGCGATCGGGCTCATCAGACAGGTGGTGGCCGTCGTGATTGCCGCGCCGACCAGGACCGCGTAACTCTTCTGCTCACCACTGTCCTTCTTGCTCGAACCGCTCATGTCGACTCCCTCACGATCGTCTGCAGGAAAAGTGGAATTGGCCTTGAACCGGAGGCAGGGGCTCCCCGTAGAGGCGTCCGTCATCAGGTCGGGGTCGCCGGTCCAACGGGACGAAGCGGCGGGTGGTTCAACGGCGGCGGCCGAAAGCCGAACCGATGACCTGGACCTCAAGAACGGTGCGGACAGCAGGAGGGTGGTGATTCGGATGGGTGCCGCAGCAGCGGTCGACAGGGCGCGGCCGGGACCGGCCGGTCATCCGACGGCCGGCGGAGGCGTCGGGGGCAGCCCACGGCGGGCTCTCTCCGAAGAGGGGCTCGGGTGGATAGCCGCGCACGGCGGTGCCGGGACCACCACGCTCACGCGCCTGTTGGGCGGGATCGACCTGGGCTGCCGCTGGCCGGACGCCGCGCTGGGGGAGCCGGCGGCGGTGCTGCTGGTGGCGCGTACCAACGCGGGGGGCCTCGGCGCCGCCGGGCGGGCGCTCAACGCGTTGCGTGAGGGCCGTCATCCGGCCGGCATGCGGCTGGTCGGGGTGGTGCTGGTGGCGGACGCGCCCGGCCGGCTCCCGCTTCCGCTCGCGCGTCGGATCAGGGTGCTGCGGTCGATCGCCCCGGTGCACCAGGTGCCGTGGTTGCCCACCTTGCGGCTGGGGATCCATCCCCGGCAGGTGCCGAAGGAACTGCTCGGCCTGGCCGACGCCGTCGGTGCGGGCCGCGAGCGGCCCGGGAGCACGCGGTGATCCCCGTGGCCGGAGCGCTCCAGGGTGTGCCGGCGTCGGACCGGCAACCCCTTCCGTCGCTCGCGCCGCTGCCGCAGTACGACCCACTCGGCGGCGGAGGCGGAGGGTTGGAGCCCTTGCTCAACCTGCTCGCGTGGAGCGTCACCGCCACCAGCGTGGCCGGATTCATCATCGTCGGCATCAGGATGGCGATCCAGTTCAACCGGGGTGTACCCGGCGAGGAAAGCGAACACTTCCGCGGTCTGACCATCGTCCTCACCGCCTGCGCCCTCGGCACCAGCGCCGGGCCGCTGGTGGACTGGTTCGGCGACCTCGGGCTGTGAGCAGGCCTCCCCTCTGTCGTAACAGCTCGGATCTTCCCTGCGGTCACCTCGGTGACCCACCCCTCAAGGAGATGCACCCCATGAACCTGACGGACCTTCCGTACGCCCTTGCCGCCTCGGTCACCGTCCGCGTGCCGGAACTCCCCGGGCCGGTCCGGGGGGTCTTCGACCCCAAGCCCGGGGCGCCGGATCCATTGAAGAACCTCGTGGACAAGCTGCTCGGTCTGCTCGCCTGGGCGGGGACCGCCGCCGGTACCGCCGGCGTGCTGATCACCGGCGTCATGATGGCCGTCTCGATGAAGCGGGGCGAGAGTTCGGAGCACATGTCCCGGCTCGGCATGGTGCTCGGCGGCTGCATTCTGGTCTCCGCCGCCGGCCCGCTCGCGGACTTCTTCCTCTGACAGTCGACCGGCCAGCAGGGGAGCGGCGCATCATGTTCGGCAACAACAGACAGCGCTCCGGCGAGGATCCGCCGTTCTGGCGACAGCAGGGTTGGATCCTCTCGGCCGCGTTCATCGTGGGCTCCGCCCTGCTCGCCGTGGCCATCGCCGTGACCGGTCGGGGCGGGGGACCGGCAGACCCCACCACCCTGGGCGGGGCGACCACGCCACCGGCCCCGTGCGCCCCGACGACGACGGCGTCCCCGACGTCGACCCTTCCTCCCGACGATCTGACCTGGCAGGTGTTGGAGAGCGGGAAGCGGATACCGGTCTCCGCGAGCAGCGGCCCGAGGGACGCGGGCGGGCAGCTCCTGCGATGTTTCGCGCACTCTCCGCTGGGCGCGGTGCTGGCCGCGCACGTGGTGCCGACCCAGCTCGGCGAGCAGGGTTGGCGGGGCACCGTGGATCACCAGGTGATGGCGGGCGCCGGCCGGGACGTCCTGGCCGGACGGCTCGGCTTCGCCACACCCGGCACCGGCCAGGAGCACGGCAGCTACGTCGGCTACCGGGTGGTGACGTACTCACCGGAGGCCGCTCAGGTGCGACTGCTCGTCAAGACCACGGCCGGACAGTACGTCGCGACCGATGTGGACGTGCGGTGGGACGACGGCGACTGGAAGGTCCAGCCGACCCGGGTCGGTGAGGTGCGTACCGCGTCGGAGACCGTCGTGGCGAACGCCGGCTTCATCATGTGGACGAAGTGAGCGAGGGCCGACATGGACTGCGCTCCCGGAGACGCGCTCGACAGCGGCGGTACGGGCTTCTTCGACTTCCTCGGCGATCCGATCGGGACGCTCATGCGGATCGTGGCGAACATCATCCTGGCCGCCGCGATCAAGATCTTCGGCGAGTTGAGCGAGTCGGTGCCGACCCTCGGTCCCGGCTTCAGCGAGACCAGTGCCGGCGTCCCGGGGCAGATCAGTGACCAGATCGAGTGGGTCGTCACCTACCTGGCGATCGGCTCGGTGCTCTTCGCGGCGGCCAAGATGGCACTCGACCGGCGGGGTGAGGCCGGCCGGACCGCGATCCAGGGCTTCCTGCGGGTCATCCTGGTCGCGGGCGCCGGAACGTTCGTCGCCGCCAACGTCGTGAGGCTCTCCGACGACTACGCCGACCACCTCTATTCGAGCGCGGCGCTGAATCTCGTCAAGAGCGTCCCGTGCATCGACCTGGGAACCACCATGGAGGCGTTTCTCCTGCTGTTTCTCGCCTTCCTGCTGCTGCTCTCGGCGATCGTGCACGTCCTCATGCTCTACATCCGGCTGGGTGTGGTGACCATGCTGCTCGGAACGTTGCCGATGGCGGCCGCCGCGTCCATGACGAACTGGGGTACCGGGTGGTGGCGTAAGCACATCGGCTGGCTGATCGCCTGGCTCATCTACAAACCGGCCGTCGGCCTGATCATGTTCTCCGGCTCCGCGATGATCGCCGAGGGTAACCGGACGAGCCTGGTGCACATGCGGATCGCCGGTGTCGGTGTGCTGCTGCTGTCCGCGATCGCGATGCCCGCCCTGCTCAAGCTCATCGTCCCGGCGACGGCGGCGCTCGGCACGAGCGACCCGTCCGGCGCCGCCGCCTCGTCCGTGGTCGGCGGGATCGCGTCCGGCGCGAAGAAGGTCGCCGGCTCCGCGATGGCCTACGACGGGGGCGGCGCTCCGTCCGGCGCACGCGGCTCGGGGCCCGGCCAGGGCGGAGCCGGTGGACGAGGTCCCTCCGGTAGCCAGGGGGCCGGCGGAGCACATGGGCCGAAGGGTGACCAGAGCTCGGGCCGGGGTGCCAGCGCGGTCCGGGCGGCGGGCGTCGTCACCGGCGCGGCCACCGACGCGGCGGTCCGCGCCGGCCGGCACGGCAGGGCCATCGTGACGGGCGCCGTGGACGGTGCCGACGGTAACGCGGGACACAACAACTGAGGTCTCCGGCCACGGTACCGGCACGGGCCGACCGGGGACGGACCCCCCTGTGAACGAGAGGAATCACGGTGACGTCGGTGGAAGCGGCGGTAGAACCCACGTACGGCAACTGGCGGCGACCACGCCGGGCCGGCCTCGGCCCGCTCGGTCTGGTGGGCACCGTCGGAGTCTTCGGCGGCCTGGTCGTGGTGCTGTTCGCGTCGATGATCTCGCTCGGCGCGGCGGTGGTGGTCGGCATCCCGTTCGTGGCGCTGGTGGCGCCCCTGGCGGTCCGCACCCAGGACGGGCGCAACGTCTATCAACTCCTGTCCCTGCGCATCGGTTGGTCACAGCGCAGGTCTCGCGGCGAACACCTCTACGTCTCGGGCCCGCTGTCCGCCCGGCCGGGCGGTCGGTTCCGTCCGCCCGGCCTGCTCACCCGGGTGAGCGCGCTGGAGGGCCGCGACGCCTACGACCGCGCCTTCGGTGTCCTGCACCACAAGGGACGCAACCTCTACACCATCGTGCTGCGGTGCGAGCCCGACGGCGGTTCCCTGGTCGACCCGGACCAGGTCGACACCTGGGTGGCGCTCTGGGGCGAGTGGTTGGCTCGGCTCGCCCACGAGCCGGCGCTGCGCGGCGCCTCGGTCGTCGTCGAGACCGCCCCCGATCCGGGCACCCGGTTGGCGAACGAGATCCTGCCCCGCCTGGCCCCGGACGCGCCGGCCGCCGCCCGTGCGGTCATGCAGGAGGTGGTCGACGACTACCCGTCCGCCTCGTCGGAGATGAACTCCTACATCACGCTCACCTACGGTGCGCCCGGCGGGCCGCGCCGCGATCCCGAGGACGTCGTCGCCGACCTGGCCATCCGGGTGCCGAGTCTGCTGACCGGGCTGGTCAGCGCGGGCGGTGGCGTGGCCGAGCCGTTGAGCGCCGAGCAGATCGCCGAGATGGTCCGGGTCGCGTACGACCCGGCCTGCGCGGCCGACGTGCTCAACGTTCGGGCCGAGCACGGCCACACCGGTCTGGAGTGGGAGGACGCGGGTCCGGTCGCGGCGGTGGAGTCGGTCGACGCGTACCACCATGACTCTGGCGTCTCGCGGACCTGGCTGCTGACGCTCGCTCCCCGGGGCACGGTGCGGGCCAGCGTGCTGCGCACGATGCTGGACGCCTCCGACGCGACCCGGCGCAAACGTGTCGCCCTGCTGTACCGACCGCTCGACCCGGCGACCTCGGCGCGGATCGTCGAGTCGGACCGGCGTACGGCGCAGTTCATGGCGACGTCGAAGCGCGGCATGGTGCAGGCCCGCGCCAGCGCCGAGGTACGCGCGGCCGAGCAGGCCGCCGCCGAGGAGGCGACCGGTGCGGGGCTGGTGGAGTTCTCGCTGATGCTCACCATCACCGTCGACACCCCCGACCAGCTCGACGACGCCTCGGTGGTCGTGCGCAACATGACCGGCTCCAGCCGGATCGCGATGCGCCCCGCCAACCGCATGCAGGCCGCCGCGTTCAGTTGCACGCTCCCGGTCGGGATCCTGCCCTGGGAGCAGACCCTGCTGCCGCACGAACTCCAGGAGGCGATGTGACCGACATCCGAGCCCGCTCCGGCGGGAGCGTCCTGCGGGCGGGTGATCTCGGTGCCGGCTGGCCGGCCGGCAACTCGGGCGGGCGGACCGCACTGACCGGAGTCACCGGCGACCCGACCGCAAGTGTCCCGGTGACCCGGAGTCAGAAGCCCAGGAAGCGTCCGGCCGTGCCGGAGTCGACGCGCGGTTGGGCGGGCCGGGGCGGTGGCCGGGTCGGCTATCTCGACTCGCCGACCATGTGGCGGGCGACGACCGTGCAGGCGTGCGGCCTCTGGCCGTTCTCCGCCGGCTCCGGTGCGCCGATGTCCGGCGTGCCGATCGGGCAGCACCTCTTCACCGGCGCCACGGTCTGCGGCGATCCGCTCTCCTGGTTCACCCGCGCCCGCTACATCTCGAATCCGTCGCTGTTCATGCTGGGCATGCCGGGCTTGGGTAAGTCCACGCTGATCAACCGGATGGCCGTCGGGTTGGCCGCCACCGGCGTGGTCCCGCTGGTGCTCGGCGACCTCAAGCCGGACTACGCCGACACGGTTCGCGCGCTCGGTGGCCAGGTGATCCCCATCGGGCGCGGAGTCGGCGGCATCAACGTGCTGGATCCGGGGGCGATGGGCATCGCCGCCGAGCGGATCGGCGGTCAGGCGGGCAAGGCGCTCGCCGCCGAGACCCACGGGCGGGTGCTGAACATGGTGGCGGCGCTGCTGACCATCGTGCGGGGGCGCGCGTTGGACGACCACGAGCAGGCGGTGCTCTCCGCCTGCCTGCGTCACCTGCGGGAACGGACGCCGAGTCACCGGGCGGCCCTGCTGCCCGACCTGCTGCGAGTGTTGGAGGAGGGGCCGGACCGGGTCCGTGCGGTGACCCTTGACCGGGGTCAGGAGACCCGGTACCGGGATGCGGTGGACCCGCTACACCGGTCGTTGCTGGGCATCCTCGACGGCGCGCTGGGGGACACCTTCGGCGCGGAGACCTCCACCCGCATCGACCCGGACGCCCCGGCGGTGTGCATCGACATCTCCCGGATCGGGGAGGCGGACACCCAGCTCACCGCGGCGGCGATGCTCGCGGCCTGGTCCGACGGACTGGGTACGGTGGCCGCCTCGCACGCCCTGGCCGACGCGGGTCTGGCGCCGCGCCGCTGGTTCTTCACCATCCTCGACGAGCTGTGGCGTCCGCTGCGGGCGGCGTCGGGGATCGTCGACCGGATCGATGCCCTGACGAGGCTCAACCGGTCGCTGGGCCTGGGCGACGCGAAGATCACCCACACCCTGAAGGATGCCGAGGCGCTGGGCACCGACGCGGACCGGGCGAAGGCACGCGGCTTCGTGGAACGCGCCGGGATCGTCGCCTGCGCCGGCCTGCCGATGGCCGAGATGCAGGAGCTGGGCCGGGTGGTGGGCATGTCCCGGCGGGAAATCGAGCTGGTCTCGTCGTGGTCGTCCCCGCCCGGCTGGGCGAGCAGCGGCACGAACGAGGAGCCGCCCGGTCGTGGCCGTTTCCTGATCAAGGTGGGCGGACGACCGGGCATCCCGATCCGGGTCACGATCACCGACACCGAGCGGCGGCTGCACGACACGAACCTGCGCTGGGTGCAGAACGGGTACGCGCAGGAGCAGGCCGCCGAGCGGGCAGCCGCCCGGATGGTGGCCTTCGAGGCGGAGGCCGAGCTGGGCAATCTGGCGACCCGGCCCGAGCTGGTGTCCGACGGCGGGCGGTGGGCGTCGTGAGCGGTTCGCGCGGTGGCCGTCCGCAGGGCGCCGACCTGTTCTTCTGGGTCTTCACCGCGGTGGTGTTCGCGAACGTGGTGATCTTCGTGGTGGCCTGGCTCGGCGGCACTCTCGGCGCCGTGGTGACCCTGCACGGCTGGCACCCGCCACCGCTGACGCTGGACTCGTACGTGCTGTTGGTGTCCGGGCGGACCGGGGTGCTCTGGCCGGGGGTCGCGCCGTTCGCGGTCTACGGGGGCATGGTGGTGCTGGCCGTGCTGGTCGTCCTGCTCGCCGTGCTGGCCGCCCGCAAGGTCGTGGAGGTGCGCGGGCGTGGCAAGGGCCTCGCCGGCGCGCACGAGTTGGCGTCGTTGGCCCCGGCGGGGCTCGCGGCCCGCGCCCGCGAGCTGCGCCCCTCACTGACGGGACTGCGGGACCTGCCGCCGGACGAGCGGGGGAACCTCCTCGGCGACCTGATGCCGCACGGACCCGAGCTGCGGTCCTCCTACGAGGATGTCGAGTTGGACCTGATGGCGCCGCGTGCCGGGAAGTCGACCGGGATCGCGATCCCCCGCGTGCTCCGGGCCCGCGGCGCGGTGCTGCTCACCTCGAACAAATCCGATGTGTACGCGGTGACCCGGGCCGAGCGGGAAGAGATCGGCACGGTCTGGACCTTCGATCCGCAGAGCATCGCGCACGCGCCCCGCGAGATGTGGTGGGACATGCTCGCCGACTGTGTGACGATCGAGGGCGCGCGGCGGTTGGCCGGGCACTTCGTGGCCTCGGTCAACGACGACACGACCAAGAAGGACTTCTGGATCTCGGCCGCGCAGAACACCCTCACGGCGTTGTTCCTCGCCGCCGCCCGGGGCGGGGCCACCATCTCGGACCTGCTGGGCTGGCTGGCCGACCCGGCCGACCGTACGCCGATCGACCTGTTGCGCGACGCCGGGATGAGCGCGATGGCCGAGCAGTTGCAGGGAACGGTACGCGGCGCGGTGGAGACCCGGGACGGCATCTACGAGACGGCCCGCCAGTGTGTGGCCTGCCTGCTCGATCCGGAGATCCTCGCCTGGGTGTCCCGTGACCCGGATCTGCCGCAGTTCCTCCCGGACCGGCACGTGCTCGGTCGAGACACGCTCTACCTGCTCTCGAAGGACGGCGGCGGCTCGGCGGCCGGAGTGATCGCCGGCATCGCCGACGCCGTGCTGCGGGCCGGGGTGGTCGCCGCCGAGCGGATGGGCGGGCGGCTGGACCCGCCGATGACGGCGGTGCTCGACGAGGCGGCGAACGTCTGCCGCATCTCCGACCTGCCCGACCTCTACTCCCACCTGGGCTCCCGGGGGATCAACGTGGTGACGCTGCTGCAGAGTTACCGGCAGGGCTCGCGGGTCTGGGGTGACGCGGGAATGGACGCCCTGTGGGGCGCTGCCACGATCAAGCTGCTCGGTGCGGGCCTGGACGACGCCGACTTCGTGGAGAAGATCTCCAAGTTGGTGGGACTGCACGACGTGAGTACGGTCAGCGTCTCGCGCAGCCGCGACGGCACCTCGCGCTCCACGTCGTACCGGCAGGAGAACGTGCTTCCGGCGGACAAGATCCGCGCGCTGCCGAAGGGGACCGCGTTGCTGCTGGCCACCGGCATCCGCCCGGCGGTCATCCGGCTGCGTCCCTGGTACAAGGAGCCCGACGCCGCCCGCATCTCCGCCGCCGCCAAGCGGGAGGTCGCCGCCATCACCGAGCGGGCCGCCCGGAAGGCGTTCGGTGGTCGTCCGCCGGCCCCCGAACCGATCCAGGTGCCGCCCGCCCCGGCACCGTACCGGTGACTTTTCAGCGTCAGAAAATCTTCAGATGCTCATGAACCGTGGCCGGGTGCGCCGCGTAGATCGGGTACCCATTTTCAGACCTGGCAGGAGGAGTAGAGATGGCGGATCGTTACAACGAATGGGACTACCTCGAACGGGATGGCAATTATCCCGGCGCCTACGACCGGCAGAACTCGCAGCCGTACGCGGGGCCGAGCAGTTCTGCCGGACGTGACCAGTCGCAGTCGGCCTACGGGCCGGGTGACGGCGGGTACGCCGACCAGACCGCAGAGAACTACAACGATAATTCCTACAGCGGCACGCAGTACTACGCGCAGTACGCCGCCGCGCCGCCGCCGCATCCCGAACGCTACCCAGAACCCCGGACCCAGTTGCTGTATTCGCCGACGGACGGGCGGACGGTCCACGATTTCTATACGCGTATCGACAACGACTATCGGCTCATGGGGGACGGGAACTCCCCAGCTTCGCCGGTGGATGAGCGGCCGGGGCTCGATGTCGACCGAAAGCACAGCAGCTACTACAGCGGGCTCGACGCCGGCTTTCATGCCGCCCTCGAAGGAAAGCCGGTCAGTATCGTGTCGACTGACGATGGCAAATTGGGCGTGGTCGTTGCCCCGGAGCCGGGGTCGAGCCTGGACGTGGGCGTCGCTTCGCCGTCTGGGTCCTATTATCCTTCGGTGGGGGGCGCGAATTCCAATGCCAGCGTCTACGGGTTGGCGCCCTCTGATCATTCGATGCGGGGCGCGGATTCCGATGCCAGCGTCTTCGAGTTGGCGCCCTCTGATCATTATGAGCTGACGGCCAGCCCGGACCGCCGCAGCCAGGATCAGACCAGTGTCGTGCGGATCGACGCGGCGGGCAAGAGACATTGGGCGACCTGGGAGCAGGCGGCCATCTTCTGCGCTGCCGTGGGAACCACCGGGGAGGCGCTGGCGAGGGCATTCGTCGCCCCCGCGGGCGTTGTCGGCGCTGTCGCCGTCGCGAACGCCTCGGAGGTCGTGAACGGGCTGTGGAAAGTCAAAGGTGAATTCGCGAAGTTGCAGAGGGGAGAGAAACCGAACTGGGACGAGGCGCTCAACGGCATCTCGAAGACCATCGCGTACGGGGCGATCGCCGGCATCCCCGCTCAGGTGTACCGCTCATACCAACCGGACGCTGGGGACCCCGGTCAGGTGGTGTTCGACCGGAACGCGATGCGGATGGCGGCTCTTCCCGCGGGTGTCAGCGCGGCCGGGTTCGTCGCGGCCCTGGTGTTCGACAAGCGGGCGCGGGCCCAGATGGAGAAAGAGGCTCGTACCAATCAGCATCACGGTGCCGCCGGCCTGCAATCCAGGGGGACGGAGGGCCGCGAGCGGGGGCAGGAAGAAGATGCCCCGAGTCACCACCGGCGCAAGGGCAAGGGCAAGGACAAGGTCAGGGCCGCCGCGCCCGGATCCTGATGGTCGGCCCGGCTGTTGTCGCAGGATGTGAGGGCGGTATCCGTGGCGGGTGAGAATCAGCAGGCCGAGTCGGCCCGGGATGACGGTGCCGGCGCAGAGCCGCAGCGGGAGGCGCCTGCTGCCGAGGTGAAGAGCGAGCCGTTCTTCATTCTCTACCACAGCGGCCCCGAATACGTGGAAGAGCTGCGCCGGTTGTCGATGTGGGTGGAGCGGCTCCTGATCCCGGTGTACGGGGAGGAGGTGACGTCCGGGGCGCCGTGGTGCCCGCGCTGGATCGAGCACACCGAGGCCATCGCCTATTTCCACGGGCTCTGGCTGGCCTGGCAGGACAAGACCGGCCCGAAGGCCAGTCTGACCGGCCCCTCCGAATGGCACCGGGACCACCTCGGTCCGACCATGACCGCGCTCCGCAACCCTTCGGGTCCCTTCGCGGGGTGCAAACCCGGGGCGCACCGGGCCAAGGAGCGCCCACCCATCGAACGTGAAGGCTCCGAGCGGTGGTGAGCTGACACCGGAATACGCTGGCCCGCCGGGGATCGGACGGCGGGCCGGCGCACCGGTGGGTTCTGGTTACCGTGAACGCCGCGACTCGGCCGGCCTGCGGTCGGACCGGCCACAGCCGGAGCATCATCAGTCCGCGCGGGATCCGGAGTTGGCGGCGAGCCACTCACGCGGCAGGCGGATGGTGTGGAACCACTCGCGCGGCACCTGATCGAAGTACGGCGCTCTGAGCACCGGCGATCCTCCGCCGAAGTGGTCGGCGGCTGCGGCGGCTCGCCGGACGCTGAACCACCAGCCGTCGATCGCCCGGGAGGTGACGATACTGCTGCCCCGGACGATGCCTACGTGACGGTCCGGATTCGGTCTGGAGCTGGTCGTCCAGACGCAGCCCTTGAAGTGCACGATGGAGTCGATGTTGGACCACGACTCGCGCATCGCCGGCCGGCCGTACTTGTCCGGGCCCAGGTAGACGCCCTGCTCGTCGATGGCGATGAGCAGCTCCCGCCGTACCGCGCTGCCCACGCGACGACGGAACAGGGCGAGGATGGTGGCCTCGAACCCCAGGCCGATGATGAAGAACATGTAGCGAGTCGACAGATCCTGAAGGCCGATCGTCATGGCCGTGACGGGCAACAGGCTGCACAGCACCACAATGCCCGTGGTTCGGAGCCGGCTCTGTCGAACCTCGTACGTCGAAGGACTGTCCGCTCTCATGGCCCACAAGATAGCGGCGACCCCCAACGTCATCGATCACGGTGAGCCACCCGAGTGCCGCCGAAAATCTCTGAAGAAAATTCCGGGGCGGCGGCAACCTGAGAGCCACGGATCGCATGTACCCGGTTGTAAGCGACGATCGCCACGACCTCTAGGGGCTCGGAATGTCTGCACGTCACCTCCTGTTGCTGCCCGTCGTCACCGTCCTTATCGGACTGTCTGCCTGTGACTCCGGTGGGTCAGCGGGTTCCGGCCCGACCACGTCCGCTCCGACGCCGGCGGCCACGGTCACGGTCACGGGCGCCCCCACCGCGTCGCCGGTGACCACCCCGGCGGCCGGTCCTGCCGACTGCCCGTCGGTGGCGGCCCTGGCGAAGCTGGTCGAGCTGCCGAAGGGCTGGTCTCTGGCGACGGTGAAGTGCGTCAAGGACTGGGCGGCGGCAGATCCGCAGGGCCCCACCGCCGGTGACGGGGTCTACCTGTTCCACTACGTGGCCGACACCGGCTGGAAGTACTACGACCAGGGCAGTGGATGGGACTGCAAGGACCTCGGCCTCAGCGAGCCGGCGCCGTTCTGCATCTCGGACCCTGCGACGACGGCGAAGCCGGCGGGCGGTACGGCCCCGAGTGCCAAGTGCCCTTCGGCGAAGACTCTTCAGACTCTTGTCGAGCTGCCCAAGGGCGTGTCCTTCGGCAGCGTGCAGTGCGTCAAGGATTGGGCGGGAGCCGATCCGCAGGGGTCGAAGGCTGGTGACGGGGTCTACCTGTTCCACTACGTGGCCGCCACGGGTTGGAAGTACTACGGCGAGGGCAGCGGGTACGACTGCGCGGATCTCGGCCTCAAGGAGCCGGCGCCGTTCTGCATCTCCTGATCGGGTTGACCGCGATCGCTTGCCCGTGGGGCACACCGGCTATGGTGTGCGCCACGGGCAATCGGCCGCATCGCCGCCGCTGCCGACGGACCTAGGGGTACGCGGGAACGAGCGGGGGCATGGCGGAGTCCATCGACGACCTTTTCTGTGAGTTCGTTCGGACCCGCTCGCCGGCGTTGCTACGGACGGCGTTCCTGCTGACCGGTGACCGGCACCTCGCCGAGGACCTGGTGCAGGATGCCCTGGCCCGCACTCACCGAGGTCGGCGGCGGCTCAATGATCCCGGACACTTCGAGGCATACACCCGCACAGCCATGTACCACCAGCATGTGAGCTGGTGGCGGCGCCGCAAGGTCGCCGAGTCCCTGCCCGGAGAACTGGCCGACGTGGTGCAGCCCGGCAGTGACCATGCTCGCCGTACCGATCTCAAAATTGCCCTGCACCAGGCTCTCGCCCAGCTCACCCAGCGGCAACGGGCCGTGCTGGTGGCACGATTCTTCGAGGACCGCAGCGAAGCCGAGACCGCAGAATTGCTGCAGTGCTCGGTCGGCACGGTCAAGAGTCAGACCAGCAAGGCGCTGGCCCGCATGCGGGAGATCGCACCCGAGTTGCTCTCGGCCGTGATGGAGGAGGCCTGATGACCGACGATCTCGGGCCGCTGCGTCAGGCCATGTCCGATCTGAGTGAGTACGGCGGCGAAGCCGACATGTACGAGCGGGCCCTGCGCAGGTCGCGTCAGTCGCAACGACGGGCGGCGCTCGCCACCGGGGCCGCGGCCGTGGCGGTGGTCGTCGCCATCGGCGGAACGGTCGCCGTCGCCACCCGCGACCGGGCCGATCCACCGCTGCCACCCGCAGCTTCCGGCACCGGTGACGGTGCCCAGACTGTCGACTGTCCGTCGACCCAGGTCCTCGGCGACCTGGTCGAACTGCCGGCGGGGTGGACTTTCTCGTCCAGGCCGGTGGAGTGCGCGCAGACGTGGGCGGCGGTGGACGTGGAGCGTCCGGGCGCTGGCGGCCTCATCTACCTGTTCCACTACACCCCGGGCACGGGCTGGCGATTCCAGGACCAGGGCAACGGATGGGACTGCACGGAGCTCGGCCTGACCGAGCCGGCATCGTTCTGCACCTCCTGACCGCCGACCCGCGCCTAGGCATCAAGGGGCCGGTGCGGCGGAGGCGCGCAGCCGGAGACCTCCCTTAGCGTCCGGACCAGTTCCAGCCGGGCGATGGCCGTCAGGTCGTACCGGCGGTGGCCGGCCGGGGTGCTGGCGACCGGCGTGCGTAGTACCGGACGGCGCTGACGCTCAGGCCGGTCCGCCGGGCGACATCCCCGATGGTGTACAGCTCACTCATCTCCATGACGCTTGAGATACAAGGTGCGGGTCACGGTCGATCACGGTCGGGAGCCGATGCGACGGTCAGGCGCACTCGCCGGTGGCCGTCTGTCGGTTGCGCTCGGCACCTGCCAACGCGACCGGGTGGGCCTCTTCGGCCGTCACCGCGAAGCCGGTGTCCGGGTCGTTGGGAGCCGCCGCGAAGATGACGCCGAGCACCAGGCCATTGGCGGAGAGCAGCGGTCCGCCGGAGTTGCCGCCGCGGACCAGCGCCCGGACCGTATAGGTCTCCTTCACGGTCCTGCCGGACTGGTAGATGTCGTGGCTTGCGATCCGGTCGACGTCGCGGATCCGTGCCGGCTGTGCGTTGTACGGGCCGTCGAGCGGAAACCCGAGCACGATCGCGTCGGAGCCGCTGCTCGCGTTGCCGGCGGCGAACCGCAGCGACGGTCCGGGTAGCCCCGGTACGAGCAGCACGGCCAGATCGCGTCCTGGGTCGAACACCACGACCTTGCTGTCGTACCGCTTGCCGCCCAGCTCCACGGCGACCGAGCGGGCGCCGGCCACGACGTGCGCGTTGGTCATCACCCGGTCGTCGGTGTAGACGAAGCCGGAGCCCTTGGTCTGGCGTGCGCAGGCGGGCGCGGAGCCGACGACCTTGACCACCGACTGTCGGCTGTTGACCGCCACCTGCGACCCGGCCAGTGCCGGGTCGGGTGGGTCGACCTGCCGGGCCCGGGTGGACGGAGCATCCCCGAGGCGCGGGAAGCTGCCGTTGTCCTGCAGCGCGGTGGACAACTGGTGTGCCGGTTCGGGCACGACCTGGTCGACCGCGGTGAGTAGTGCGCTGTCGCGCACCGATGCGGCGAGCCAGGGCACCGAGGACGACCTGAGTGGCACGGCGATCAGCCATGCCAGCAGGAGCACGGCGAACAGCGAGACGATCGCCCCACCGACGTCGTCGACCCGTCTGCCCCGATCGCTGGTGATCGTCCTACGCAGGCGCGAGCCGAGCCATCCCGCGAGCGTCGTCCCGACCAGGGCCAGTCCGAGGATCACCACGAGTGAGACCAGCACACGGGTGCCGGCGTCCTCGAGTTGCCCGGCCAGCATCGAGCCGAGCGGGATCCCCAGAAGCAGACCCAGAAGGAAGCCGGACAGCGACGTGATGCCGAGGACGAAGCCCTGGCGGTATCCGCTCAGCACGAACACCAGCATGAGCAGAAGCAGGACGACATCCACAACGGACACAAGCCGATCGTACGACCACTGTGCCCGGTGGACGACCTGCTCGGAGGGCGCGCTGAGGGCGGCATGGCGAGCCGGGCGGGCGAGGCGCCGGGGGTCGTGAGGTCGAGAGCACGTATCCGAATCGGATGGGTTCCCTTGATCTTTTGGGTGCCGGAGCGGATGACTCGGCAGACGCCGCTCGCTAGGATGCTCATCGTGATCAATGCGCCGGGGGCAACACCGCGAAGCGACCGCTGGCGATGATCGACGACGGCGCTCCGCTCGCCTTCGGTCAGGAGGCGCTGTGGCTGCATCAGCAGCTCAGACCGTCCAGCAGCGCGTACAACGTGCCGGTGGCGTACCGGCTCACCGGACCACTTCGGATCGACCTGCTGCGCACCGCGCTCGAAGTGATCGTCGGCCGGCAGGATGCGTTGCGGACCGTCTTCCCGGAGGACGAGTCAGAAGAGCCCTTCCAGCAGGTGCTCCCGGTCGACGAGTTGTTTCTGTCGCACCACGACTTCACGGGGGCCGACGCCCAGGAGGTGCGGAAGGCGGTCGACGACCTCGCGCGAAAGCCGTTCGATCTGCTGGTGGACAGGCCGCTGCGGGTGGCGGTGTTTCGTCTCGGTGACGACGACCACGTGGTCGTGTTCGTCATGCACCACATCGTGAGCGACGGGTGGTCCCTGCGCATCCTGTTGGACGAGCTGTCCATGGCCTATCAGGCGCTGTGGCGCGGCGCGGATCCGCTGGCGGTCCTGCCGACGCTGCCGGTGCGGTACACCGACTACGCCTGGTGGCAGCGTGAGTGGCCGCCTCCGGCCGAGCTGGACGCCCGGCTGGCGTACTGGGAGAGTGCGCTCGCCGGCGCGCCGGTTCTGGACCTGGCGAACGGGCGGCCGCGCTCGCCCCGCCCGTCCTTCGCCGCGGACCGGCTGATCGTCCCGGTCCCCGCCGCCGTGGCCGACGACGCACGGCTCCGGGCCGCGGCGGCGGGCACCTCGCTGTTCGCACTGTTCGCCGCTGCCTTCGCGATGGTGCTGCGGCGGCGCACGGGTGAGTCGGACGTCGCGTTCGGAACCATGCTCGTCGGTCGGGTGGAACCCGAGTTCGAGCCGCTCATCGGATACTTCGTCAATCTCGTCGTGTTGCGCTGTGCCGTGAGCGACGACGCCGAAGTCGAGGCCGTGGCCCGTTCCCTCGGCCCCACCATGCTCGCCGCGATCGACCACGAGGTGCCGTTCTCGTCCCTGGTGAAACGGCTCGCCCCGCGCCGCACCAGCGGCCGGAACCCGATCGTCCAGATCGCCATGCAGCTGCGGACCGGCGGTAGTGCGCCCGCCACGCTGGACCTGCCCGGTGTCAGCCCGGTGGAACTCGACGTCTACCAGGGCGAGCACACATTCGACCTCATTTGTACGTTCCTTGACACGACGACCGGACTGGCGATCAGCCTCGAGTACCCCACCGAGGTCTTCGACCACTGTTGGGCGAGCGAATTCGCCGACGACCTGATCGAGCTGCTGAACCGACCGGAAGGGGACACCACCGATGGTGGACCGCGCTGATCCTGTCTATCCCGCAATCTGGACGGCCGGGCCGGGCAGGTCGGCGACCGTTCCGGTCGAGCCGGCGCGCACGGCACCGGGCGACTTCGTGGCCGCGGTGGGGACACTGCTGGCCCGCTACGGCACGATGCCCACGGAACTTCGGGTCCGGGACGCGGGGGCCGCGTCGTGGCGATCGGTGCCGGTCGCCAGCACCGCCGAGACGATGGGCGGATGCAGGTCCGACGTACGGGTCGACGACGTACGGGGCCCGGCCGTGGAAGTGGCCGCGGACGACGCCGTGACGTTCCGCTTCGAGCCCGCCGACGACGCCTGGACCACGACGGTACGAACAGCCGAGGCACCCGACGACGAGGAGGCGCCGGCCCGGATCGCCGGCCATGTGAACGCGTTCCTGGCGGCACCGGACGCCGCGCTCGTCAACGACATCGATCATCGTACCGATGCGGAGCGCGACCTGGTCGAGGCGGTGAACCGGACGGCCCAACCCGTCGTCGCGCCGTTCCTGCTGCATCGCCGCATCGAGCAGGTGGTGGACGCGATGCCGGACGAACTCGCCCTGGTGCAGGGGGACCTCACGCTGACCTACGCCGAGCTCGACGGCCGGGCCAACGCGTTGGCCGAGCGGATCACCGCAGCCGGCGTCGGCCCGGGTGACCGGGTGGGCGTGGCCGCGGCCCGCGGTGCGACGCTGGCGGTGGGGATCTACGCGGCGCTGAAGGCCGGCGCGGCCTTCGTGCCGCTGGACCCACTGTTGCCCCCGGCGCGCCAGCAGGCACTGCGCCGCCTCGGTCGCGTGGCCCTCGTCGTCGCGGAGGCGGGTCAGGACGTGACGGCGGACGGTTCGGCGCCCGTGCTGACCCTGGACCCGGTCGAGCGCATGCCGAGCGCGTCGCGGCCGGCGCCGGTGCCGGTGGACGGTGCCGACCTGGCGTACGCGATCTTCACCTCGGGCACCACGGGCGAACCCAACGCGGCGCTGCTCGACCACGCCGGCCGGGTGAACTCTCTCGACGACCTCAATCAGCGGATCGGCCTCGGCCCCGGCGACCGCGTGCTCGCGGTCTCGTCGCCGAGCTTCGACATGTCGATCCAGGACACCGTCGGCACGCTCATGACCGGCGCCGCCATCGTGTTTCCCGAGCGCGGGCGGGAGAACGATGTCGGGCACTGGGCGGATCTCGCCGAGCGGCAGCGCGCGACGGTGCTCCAGTGCGTCCCGACCGCGCTGACGCTGTTCCTGACCGCGTGGGGAACCGGTCGCCAGGGTGCGTTGCGGATCTTCCTCGTCGGCGGAGACTGGTTGCCGCTGACCCAGCCGGACGCGGCGCGGCGGGCGTTTCCCGGGGCGCGCTTCATCAGCATGGGCGGCGCCACGGAGGTGTCGGTCTACAGCACGACCTACGAGGTCGGAACGGTCGACCCGGCCTGGCGATCCATCCCGTACGGCCGGCCCATGGTCAACCAGACCGCCTACGTCCTCGACTCCGCGGGCCGCCCGGCCGCCGTCGACCAGGTGGGGGAGCTGTATTTCGGCGGCATCGGGGTGGGTTGGGGCTATCAGGACCGACCGTCGCTGACGGCCGCCAAGTTTCTCCCGGACCCGTTCCGGGCGGAACCGGATGCGCGGATGTACCGCACCGGCGACCTCGCGCGGCTGCGTGCCGACGGCGAGCTGGAGCTCATCGGACGGGTCGACCAGCAGGTCAAGATCGGCGGACTCCGGGTCGAGCCGGGTGAGATCGAGGCGCGGCTGCGCGAGCACGCCGGCGTACGCGAGGCGGTCGTGGTGCCGTTGCGCGACGACGTGGGCCGTGCCCGGTCGCTGGCGGCGTTCCTGGTGCCGGTGGAGCCGGACGTCGAGCCCGAGGCGCTGATCCGGGACGCCCGTCGCCACCTGAGTTCCTGCCTGCCCGCGGCGATGGTGCCCGCACGCATGGAGGTGCGAGCGGAGCTGCCGGTCAACGCGAACGGCAAGGTCGCCCGCCGGCAGTTGGCGGAGTCCGCGGCCCGGCAAGGGCCGGCCCCACAGGTGGATGACGAGCTGCTCGCCGTCGTGGGCAACGCCTGGCGCGAGGTGCTGGGCCTCCCGGCCCTGCCGGCGACCGACGACTCGTTCGTCGCGCTGGGAGGCAGCTCGCTGGCTGCCATGCAGGTGGTCAGCCGGCTGAATCGTCAGCTGGTCGCGGACATCAAGGTGGCCGACCTGTTGGCCGCGGACACCGTGGCGCGGGTCGCGAACGTGGTGGCCGCCCACCAGGGCCGAGCCGCCCGCCCGCCCGTGAAGCGGCGCGCGACGGGCTAGGGGTTGTTTCATAAGAACTGGTCGGCCTGCGGCGGGCCCGGACGACGACCGGCGGCGTTGCGGTTTCGTCCGGATACAACACCGGTATCCGGACGAAACCGCGCCTTGCCGGATCGC